>NZ_JACBZR010000001.1:3987500-4587500 GCF_013408335.1 Nocardioides panzhihuensis
CCGGATCGTGCTACGTGGCGAGAACAAGACGGTCGTCGCCCATGACACGATGACCTTCGTACCGACAGCCAACGGCGGAACATCTGTGCGCTACGTGGCCGAGTTCGAACTGAAAGGCATGACCAAGATCGTGGCCCCGTTGCTGGCTCCCGCATTCACCCGCCTGGGTGACACCGCTTCCGAGCAGATGCGCGCGACCCTGGACCAGCTGGCGCGGTAGCCGACCCCATGTACACCATCAAGCACGCGGCGCAGCGGGTCGGCATCACCACCGCGACGCTTCGTGCCTGGGAACGCAGGTACGGGGTCATCACGCCGCACCGGTCCGAGAGCGGCTACCGCCTGTACGGCGACCACGACGTCGCCGTGCTGCTCTCGATGAAGCACCTCGTCGACCAGGGCTGGTCGGTCGGCCTGGCCGCGGCCGAGGCGGTCCGGATCGATCGCGAACACCCGGCTCCCGACACGACCCCGAGGTCGCCGGACAGCGGTCGTCCCGCCCAGCCGCTCCCCGCCCTCGCGGAGAGACTGACCGCCGCCGCATCAGCACTCGACACCACCGACCTGGCCGCAGCCCTGGACCAGGTGTTCGCTCTCGGCAGCTTCGAGACGGTGATGACCGACCACGTCTTTCCCGCCCTGGGGATGCTCGGCGATGCCTGGGCGGACGGCCGGGTCAGCGTCGCCGGCGAGCATCTGTCGTCGAACGCGGTGATGCGGCGTCTCGCCGTCGCCTACGAGGCGGCGGCCACCCATGGTCACGGCCCTCGTATCACCCTCGGGCTGGCTCCCCACACCCGGCACGAGATCGGGCTCTTCGCCTTCGCCGTCGCCGCCCGACGCCGCGGCATGGACACCGACTACCTGGGTGCCGACCTTCCCCTCGACGACTGGCTCGGCGTCGTCGACGATCCCGATCTCGCCGCCGTCGTGCTCGCGATCCCCACCACGGCCGACATCCCCTGCGCCGACGAGGTGATCACCGCCCTGTGCGACCGCCGCCCCGATCTCGTCGTGGCCGTCGGCGGCGCCCAGCAGGCCCACGCTCCCGAGCCCGCCTTCCGCCTGGGTCACGACATCGCAGCCGGCGCGGGGATCCTCGCCGCCGCCATCTCCCGCTAGCGACGCAGGCCGGCTCAGCGCCCGAGCACCGCGCGGAGCCGTCCCACCTGGGCGGTGCGCTCGGCGAGGCGCTGCTCGTCGAGGCTCCGGCTCGACGCAGCCGCCAAGAGCTCGTGCGTACGCCGCACCGCGGTCGCGTCGTGAGCGACGAGCGACCCGACCAGGTCGGTGAGCGTGGAGTCCAGCTCGGCCGATGGCACCACGCTCTGCGCGAGACCGATCCGCTCGGCCTCCGCAGCACCCACCTTGCGCGCGGTGGCGCAGATCTCGAGCGCTCGGCCATAGCCCACGGCCTCGACCAGCGGCTTGGTGCCGGCCAGGTCGGGCACCAGCCCCAGCGCAGGCTCCTTCATGCAGACCCACGCGTCCTCGGCCATGATCCGCAGGTCGCAGGCCAGCGCCATCTGGAAGCCGGCACCGATCGCGTACCCGTCGATGACGGCGATCGAGATGAACCTCGGGTCGGCCAGGGCAGCAAACGGGCGCTGATACTCACCGATCAGATCGATGACCTCCTGATCGCTGCGCGCCAGCGTCGCGACCAGGCTTCCCGGCACCTCGGTCTCCCCCGGGTCGACCAGCGACAGGTCAAGCCCCGCGGAGAAAGTGCCGCTGGCCCCGCGCACCACCACGATCCGCACCTCATCCGGAAGCGACTCGAGGAACCCCGCGATCGCCGCCCACATCGCCGGATGCTGGGCGTTGCGTACGTCAGGACGATCCAGCAGCACAGTCGCCACCACACCATCGATGCTCAGAACGACACCTGGTTCGTTCATGTTCATGGGTTTGCCGATCCGTTCAGGGAGGAGTACGTCTGACGACGCATCACCAAACCTAGAGGGCGCGGATATGTCTGACACCAGCGGTGCCTAGGCATCCGGGAGCATCGTCCCGGCCTCGGCAAAGAGCCCACGTAGCGAGGCCTCCCAGGCAGGTAGGTCATTTGCGAGCGTCAACCACGTGAGCTCACGGCGAGGTATGCATCCCTGCCTCGACGAACGATCTCGTCGGTCCGCACGAGCCACGCCTTAATGTGCAGCACCTCCTTGGCTCCCTTGAGATCCATCAGAGCAACACCGCATCACGTCGTACGTCATCATCAAGCCTCGGCTTCAGACCGCCGTAGTCGACCAGGTCAACCTCTCGTCCGAGGATCTGCTCGAGCACCCTCTTGAACCGGATGAACCCGAAGGACGACGTTCCTTCGGGCGCCTCGACGATCAGATCTATGTCAGAGTCGAACCGCGCCACACCACGAGCCACCGATCCAAAGACCGCGAGGCGGCGGTAGCCCGCATCGTCGGCGACACTCCGGAGGACCGGCCCAGCCGCCTCGACCAGATCTGCGGGGTGAAGCCGTGCCAGGTCCCGTGCCACCTTCAACTGCTGACTGACCGCAGGCTGACTCACGCCGAGCTCGGCGGCGATCTCCCGCTGACTCATCCCCGAGGCCACCATCGCACGCAGCGCGAGCCCACGCCGAAGCCGCGCGACCTCCTCGTCGTGTCGCGCTTGGCGGTACGCAACCAACACCGTCATAAGGTCGCCTTATCAGGACATCGTGCCGCACCGGTTCCCGTCCGCTGTCGACTCAGATGGCGATCTCCGGGCGCACTCGGGTGAGCCAGCCTCCCAGCGCCACTCTCAGCGGAGTCTGGTTGGCGGCCAGTGCGCGGGTCGAGATCGGCCGGACGAGCAGGAACAGGACGTACCCGCCGATCCACGCACCCAGGGCGAGGAAGAACGGCGCCAGACCGGCACCGTAGGAGGAAGCCTTCGCCTCGGAGACCGAGTCGATGGCGACCGCCACCGCGGTCTCTCCCCCGCGCAGCGTCAACGACACGATCCAGACGCACCCGGACGCATCACCGCCTAGGGCGATCTCATCCGCAAGACGGCCGTCTCCGCCTGCACATCCATGCCCACGGTCCCATCATCGAGCGATGTGTGGTTCCACAGGCGCACCCGACGTCACTCGAGGAAGCGTCGCACCACCAGGCCGGCGCGTGCCAGGTGGCTGCCCTGAGGGTCGGTGGCATCGATGCCCGTGAGCTTGTGGATGCGCCGGAGACGGTAGTCGAGCGTGTTCGGGTGCACGTGCAGCGCCTCGGCCGTCTCGGCGCGGCGCCCGGACGCGGCGACGTAGGCGGTCAGTGTGTTCAGGAGGTCCGGCTGGTCGTCGAGCGGCCGAAGGAGATCCGCGAGTACGTCCCGGGCCGCCCCGGGACGGGTCACCTGCACCTCCAGCGCCAGCTCCGCCATCTGGTGGACACCCGTGGCGAGTCGGAGGCGATGGGCAACCTCCGCACAGTCCTTGGCCGCCGTCACGGCGGAAACGGTGGCCTCGGCACCCTCGGCGTGCGCGAGCCCGGCATGCCAACGGCCCGGGAGCACAGAGCCGAGGGCACGGCGTACGTCCGAGGCAGAGATGCTCCCGCGCAGCACCATCAGGCCGCCGGTCGGGGTCAGGGAGTCGAGGATCTCGTGACCGCTCAGCTCGACGAGCGCCTCACGCACGGCCCGGGCCCTCCTCCTTGCCTCCACCGTCACCGTCACCTCGTGCGGATGACGAGGTGCGCGCACCCAGAGATGCACCAGCGTCCGGTGGAGCCACGGGACCAGGCCGGCACCGTGCCACATCTCCGGGGAGTCCTCGCCGACGACGAGCCGGGCGAGCAGCTGGTCGCGCACCGCGCGGTCGCGGCCGGTCATGGCCGTGACCGTCTCGACGTAGACCTCGGTGACAGCAGTCGTGACGAGCTCCAGATAGCGCAGCACCAGGGACCCGATGTCGATCAGCTCGTCGACGTCGTTGGCATCGACCAGGGCGGCGGTCTCCTCCCAGCAGATGCGGAAGCCGTTGTAGTACGCCGACAGCACCGCGGGGAGCGGGATCTGCTCCTCTGCCCGCACACGCGCGGAGCGCAGCATCGCCTCGAGATCGATCCTCTCGGGCGTGCGCCCTTCGCGCAGCAACCGCCTGAACATCTCGAGGTTGAGCCGGATCACCTCGGCGATGTCATTTTCCAGCTGGTCACGCGAGAGCTGCTGGTAGAAGGGCACATCGGACGCGAGCCGCTCCATCGTGGTGTCGACCATCCCGGGGAGGTGGGCGGCAAGGCGAGACCGCAGGTTCGGCCGCGAACGGAAGGGCATGCAAGGCATGACGGGATCGTGACCCACCTGGCCAGCACCCCGCAAGCGTCGTTGTGAACGGACACAGCCAACCGCGACGAAGTTCGGGAAGCATGACGATTCCGCTGGACGGCGGCGGTCCCTAGCGTGAGCGCACATCCCCGACAGCCCTGGAGGTTTGCCATGCTCAGGCTCCCCGTCCGTACCGCGATCGCCCTGGCAGCGTTCACCCTGGCGACACCGCAACTGTCGGCGGCCCAGGCCGCCACCCCCGACGAGTACGCCGGTCTCGGCGACTCCTACTCCGCCGGCAACGGTGCCTACAGCTCCAATCTCGACGTGGGCTGCGGGCGCAATACCTACGCCTACCCCTACGTGGTCGCCCAGGCACGGCCGAACACCCACCTCACCTTCGTCGCCTGTCAGAGCGCGGTCACCGACGATGTGGTCAGCTCCCAGGTCAACTCGCTCTCCGCCGACACCGACTACGTGTCGATCACGATCGGCGGCAACGACGTGGGCTTCGCGAACCTGATCTTCAACTGTGCCGGCAGCTTCTCGTTCAACTGTGAGAACGCGGCCAACGACACCAAGGCGAAGATCACCAACGAGCTGCCGGCCAAGCTGGATCGTGCCTACGCGGCGATCCGGGCAAAGGCTCCGAGCGCGACCGTGGCCGTCCTCGGCTACCCGCGTCTGTTCGGCAACGACCTCAGCTGCGCCGCGGCTGACGGCATCACCGCGCAGGAGGCCGTGTGGGCCAACGAGATCAGCGACATGCTGGACACGACGACCGCGGACCGGGCCGCAGCCGCCGGCTTCAGCTACAAGAGCTCGATCGCCTCCTTCACCAAGCACGACGTGTGCGCTGTGACGCCGTACGTCAACGGGAAGTCATGGAGCATGGCGGACGGCTACCACCCGACGAGGGCCGGCTACTCCCAGGCCATGGCACCCGCTGTCCGGGCGGTGATCGGATGAGCCCCCGGGCGTCCCGCCGCGCGGGCCTCGCCGTCGCCCTGGCCGTCGCCCTGGCGACGCCGGCAGCCCCGTTGCTGACCGGACCCGCCTCCGCAGCGACGCTGACCGGCCAGGTCTGGGCCTCCGACCTGCCGTTCGTCTCGTCCGTCAACGGCAACGGCCCCGTCGAGCGTGACGAGTCCAACGGCACTCAAGCGGCCGGCGACGGCCGTACGATCTGGGTCGGCGGCAAGAGTCACAGCAAGGGCCTGGGCGTCCACGCAGACTCGGCGGTGCGCTTCGACGTCGGTGGCAGCTGTGAGTACTTCCAGTCCGAGGTCGGAATCGATGACGAGGTCGGCGACAAGGGCAGCGTCGTCTTCTCGGTGGTCGCCGACGGCGTCCAGGTCGCGCAGACCAAGACCGTGACCGGTTCGATGGAACCGATCACGATCTACGCCGGCATCGACGGCGCGCAGACCGTCGACCTGCTCGTCTCCCAGGCAGAGGGCGGCGCCGCGTACGACCACGCCGACTGGGCCAGCGCGAAGTTCCGCTGCTCCGGCGACGGTACGGCACCGGCGGCGACGACCCCGGCCGCTCCGACGACGTCCGTCTACGCCGGCAACTGGCCGTTCCTCGGCACCCCGAGCAACGGCTGGGGGCCGGTCGAGCGCAACCAGGAGAACGGCGAGGAAGCAGCCGGCGACGGCGGCCCGCTCAAGCTCAACGGCGTCACCTACACCAAGGGGCTGGGCGTCCACGCCGGTTCGATGGTGAGCTATCACCTGGGCGGCGGCTGCTCTGCGTTCACCGCGAAGGTCGGCGTCGACGACTCCCAGGGCTGGCTCGGCTCGGCACGCTTCCGTGTGTTCGCGGATGGCGTCGAGGTGGCAGACACCGGCAAGATGCTCAACGGCACCGCCACCAAGACGATCTCCGCGACGACCGCAGGAGCACGACGGCTCGACCTCCTGGTCGACGACACCGGCGACGGGGTCGACTACGACCACGCCGACTGGGCCGACGCCCGGCTGGTGTGCGGCAACGACGCCACGGGCGCTGCGTTCTACACCCCGCCCTCGACGCTGCCTGCCGGCAGAGGCACGTTGGTACGCACCGAGCCGTCGCAGTTCTGGGTCACCCCGTTGAAGATCACGCCGGTCGACGCCACCGCAACCCGGTTGATGTACACCTCGACCGACCGCAACGACACCTCGATCGCGGTCACCGGCCAGCTCGTGGTGCCCAACAAGGCATGGTCCGGCAGCGGGTCCCGGCCGCTGATCGCCTACGCGGTCGGCACCCAGGGTCTCGGCGACGAGTGTGCGCCGTCACGGCTCTCCGACGGCGGAGGCCTGGAATACGAGAACGTCTTCCTCGCCGGCCTGCTCGCCAAGGGCTACGCCGTCGTGGTGACCGACTATCAAGGCCTGGGCACGCCGGGTCTGCACACCTACATGAGCCGTGAGGTCCAGGCCCGGGCCGTGCTCGACTCGGTACGGGCTGCTCGCAACGTGTCTGGCTCGGGGGTCACCTCCTCGACCCCGGTCGCACTCATGGGCTACTCCCAGGGCGGTGGCGCGGCCGCAGCGGCAGCCGAGATCGCTCACGGCTACGCCCCCGACCTGAATGTGGTCGGGGTCGCCGCCGGCGGGATCCCCGGAGACCTGCTCACCGTGGCGGACAAGCTGGACGGCAGCTTCGCCGTCGGCTTCCTGGCCTACGCGGTGCTCGGTGTCGGTGAGGCCAGCTATGGCATCGATGTCAGCACGTTCCTCAATGCCCGCGGCTCCACGCTGATGGACGCCGTACGCGAAGAGTGCGTGGTGGAGACGGTGCTGAAGCACCCGTTCGTGCAGTCGAGCACCCTGACGAAGGACGGTCGCAGCCTGCCGCAGACGCTTCGCGACCCGCAGTACGCGACGATGTTGGACGAGCAGCGGATCGGCAACGGGCGCAAACCGACGATCCCGGCCTTCGTCTACCACAGTCAGACCGATGACGTGGTGGCCTACGCGGCCGGCTATGACGCAGCGAAGCGCTGGTGCGCCCAGGGTGCGACGGTGTCGTTCCGCCCTGGTCTGGCACCGGGGCACGTCGGGGGCGCCTTCGGGTTCCACCCGTACGCCCTGAGCTTCCTGGACGCGAGGTTCCGCGGCGAGCCATCCACGTCCACCTGCGCCACGATCTGACACAGCTGGCCGGGTCTCGATCGTGGGGCCCGGCCACGCCTTTGGCGGGAAGGCTGTGGGTCCGGATGCGTCGAGCATTGTTCGCCCTGAAGACGCCTTGACGGAGGTACCGATCTCTAGCGTATGTCGCGCATCCGTCCCACTGCCGAGTCTCCAGAGGACCCCACCATGGATCGTCGCAACTTCCTACGTGCCGCCGTTGTCGGCGCTGGAACCGTCGCCTTCGGGTTCAGCGTCACTCGTCCCGCCATCGCCTATCCCGCCAAGACCGGACCGAGCCCCTACGGGAATCTCCTCGGCGCCGACGCCAACGGCATCATGCTGCCCCAAGGGTTCACCAGCAGGGTGGTCGCCCGCTCGACGAGGACTGTCGCGAACACCGGGTACACCTGGCACAGCGCCCCTGACGGCGGGGTCTGCTTCGCCGACGGAACCGGCTGGATCTACGTCTCCAACTCGGAGATGAGCAGCGGCGCCGGAGGCGCGAGCGCGCTCAAGTTCGACGGCAACGCCAACATCACCAACGCCTACCGCATCCTCGGCAACACCACCCGGAACTGCGCGGGCGGGCCGACACCGTGGAACACCTGGATCTCGTGCGAGGAGCACGACACGGGCTACAGCTGGGAGACCGACCCGTGGGGCGTCAAGACCGCCGTCCGACGCGCGGCGATGGGCCGGTTCACGCACGAGGCCGCAGCCTGCGACCCGGTCCGCAAGGTCGTCTATCAGACCGAGGACAAGAGCGACGGCGGCTTCTACCGCTTCGTCCCGACCACCTGGGGAGACCTGTCCGCCGGGAAGCTGCAGGTGCTCACCACGAACCTCACCTGGGCCGATGTCCCCGACCCGGACGGCTCGCCCACGCCCACGCGCGACCAGGTGTCGAACATGAAGCTGTTCAGCGGCGGTGAAGGCGCCTACTACCGCAATGACATCTGCTACTTCACCACCAAGGGCGACAACAAGGTGTGGGCCTACAACGCCGCCGCCAACACCCTCGACGTGGTCTACGACGACAACCTGACCAGCAACCCACCACTCACCGGCGTCGACAACCTCACCGGTGCCGGGGCAGGAGACCTCTACGTCGCCGAGGACGGCGGCAACATGGAGATCTGCATCATCACCCCCGACGACGTCGTGGCGCCGTTCCTCCGGGTCACGGGGCAGAGCTCGTCGGAGCTGTGCGGCGTGGCGTTCAACCCGGCCGGCAACCGCATGTACTTCTCCTCCCAGCGAGGTACGAGCGGTTCGTCCAGCGGCGGCATCACCTATGAGATCAGCGGGCCTTTCCGCTCGTGACCGACCGGACCACATAGCCCAGAAAACCACGAAGGCCCGGACCTCTCGGTCCGGGCCTTCGTCTTGGAGTAGCGGGGACAGGATTTGAACCTGTGACCTCTGGGTTATGAGCCCAGCGAGCTACCGAGCTGCTCCACCCCGCGTCGCAAGAGGAACACTACCGCGAACTGAACCGAACCCCAATCTGGGGACCTGTGACCTCGACAACCCCGGAGCCGCGGCTCTCCTTGTTTTGACTTAGTTGTACGATCGTACAACTAGTACTTTCGTACAACTATCGATCTGAACGAGGTGTTGTGGATGGCAGTGGGAACTCCCGCGCGGGCAGGGTGGCGCGAATGGGCCGGCCTTGCCTTGTTGGCCTTGCCGACCGTGCTGTTGGGACTGGACGTGACGGCGCTGTATCTAGTCGTGCCGAACCTGACCGAGGACCTTGATCCCACCGCGTCCGAGACGTTGTGGATCATGGACGTCTACGGCTTCTTCATCGCCGGGTTCCTCATCACGATGGGGACGCTCGGGGACCGGCTCGGGCGGCGCCGGTTGCTGATGATCGGCACGGTCGCGTTCGGCGCAGCCTCCGTGATGGCCGCCTTCGCGCCGACGGCGATGTGGCTCATCGTGGCGCGCGCCCTCCTCGGTGTCGCCGGGGCCACGTTGATGCCATCGACGTTGTCGCTGATCACCAACATGTTTCCCGACCTACGACAGCGAGCGTTGGCGATCGGCGTATGGGCCACGATGTTCGCCTTGGGCATGGCAGCCGGACCGGTGGCGGGTGGCGCACTGGTCGCAGCGTTCTGGTGGGGGGCCGTCTTTCTCATCGCAGTGCCGGTGGCGGTGCTCGTCGTCGTCGGAGCGCCCGTCCTGCTTCCAGAGTTCCGCACCAGAGCGGGTCGGCCCGACCTGCTGAGCGTCGGGCTGTCTCTGGCAGCGATGCTGCCGACCATCTATGCGGTCAAGCACCTGGCCGCGGAAGGCATCGACCTTCAGGTGATCATCGCGATCATCGCCGGCGGCATCGGAGGTGTCGCCTTCATCCGACGCCAGCGACACCTGACAGAGCCGCTGCTGGATCTGAGCCTGGTCACGAGCGGCGCATTCTCCGCGGCTCTGGCGGTCTTGCTGCTGGGCCTCATCGGATTCGGCGGGGCGATGTTCCTCGTCACCCAGTTCCTTCAGCTCGTCGCGGGGCTCTCCCCCACCGCGGCCGGCATGTGGATGGGGCCGCCGGCGCTGGCCATGCTCGTCGGCGCCATCGGCGCCCCGCTCGTCGCCCGCCGCGTCTCGCCCGGGATCGTCATGTCGGCCACCTTGGCCGTCTCGCTGTCCGGGTACGCGCTGCTGGCCCTGGCCGGGCCAGGCAGCAAGCTGAGCGTGGTCATCGGCTTCGGACTGGTCTACCTCGGGCTCGGGGTCGTCGCCGCACTCGGAACCGACATCGCCGTGGGCACGGCACCGGCCGACAAGTCCGGAGCCGCGGCCGCGCTGTCGGAGACCGTCCAAGAGCTCGGCGTGGCGACAGGCGTGGCGCTCCTGGGAAGTCTCGCGGCGGCGGTCTACCGAGCCAGGGTCGAGGTTCCCCCGGGGCTGTCCCCCGCAGCAGCCGCGAAGTACCAGGACAACATCTCAGGCGCACTCTCCCTCGAAGGCGAGCTCCCGGCATGGGCAACGGACCACGCACAGGCCGCATTCGTCAGCGGGCTCAATGCTGCCGCCCTGGCAGGGGGCATCGGCGTCGCCGTCGCTTCGCTGGCATGCTTCATCACGTTGCGACGCCTGCGACCTCTCGGTGACCAGGGCGGGCAGGAGACCAGCACCTCGATGGATGAGGTGATCAGCGAACGATGACGGCGGTGAGTGGCGAAGATGGCGGACGAGCACGGCATGACGGATGGACGCAAGCTCCGCGGCCAGCGCCGTCGGGCGCAGATCATCGAGGCGACGCTCGCCGTGGTCCGTCGCGACGGGGCCGCCGGCGTCACGCACCGCACCGTCGCCAAAGAGGCCGGCATCACCACCAGCCTGACTCTCTACTACTTCGCGACGCTGGACGACCTGCTCGTCGCCGCCCTGACCAGCGTCACCGACGAGTACACCCGACGCATCCGCGAACTCATCGACGCGGATCCCGACCCTGTCGTCGGCCTCGCTGAGCTGATCGCCGAGTCCGCCGGCTCTGGTCGGGAACGCGCGCTTGCCGAGCGGGAGCTGTCGACGTTGGCGGCCCGCCGGCCCGCGCTACGGCCGGCGGCCCGGCGGTGGCGCGAGAACGTCGCCGAGCTCGCGCGGACCCAGACGAGCAGCAGCGATGCCGTGGCCGCCGTCGTGGCTCTCTCCGACGGTCTCTGCGCAGCGATCCTTCTCGACGACGACCCGACACCGGACCACGACCACATCAGCGCCATCCTTCGCGCGGCACTGAGCTGAGCCCTCGAAATCGAAGAAGCCCGGACCAGATGGTCCGGGCTTCTTCTTTGGAGTAGCGGGGACAGGATTTGAACCTGTGACCTCTGGGTTATGAGCCCAGCGAGCTACCGAGCTGCTCCACCCCGCGTCGCAAGAACAACATTACCTGCGGGGGAAACGGATCCCAAATCGGGGATGTCCATCGGCTCGACCACCGGCGGCCGGCGTCAGCCGCCGGAGATGAGGTCGGCGGCCTGATCGACCTTGTCCTGCGCCTCGGCGATGAGCCGCTCGCGCTCGGCGTAGTCGCCGGACTTGCCGGCCTCGTCCGCCTGGGCGAACAGCGTGCGCGCATCCTCGAGAAGCTGGCCGACCTCGCCCGGCGATTCACCGGAGGGTGGCTTCGTCTCAGCTGGCTCCTCTTCTTCGGGATCCGAGGTGGATGGGGGCGTCGGTGCGACGCCGGTCAGCGCGACCTCCAGGGCCTCGCTCAACGTCGAGCCGTAACCGACCCTGCCGTCGTAGGAGACCAGCACGAAGGCGAGCTGGGCGTAGCCGGAGGTGGAGGCGGTCGCCCGGCGGGCGTAGATCGGCTCCACGTACAGGATGCCGTCCTTCGCCGTCGGGTAGGTGATCACCTGGCCCCAGACCGGCGCCGAGCCGGAGCGGTTGAACGAGGCGACCTCGTCGGCGATCGCCTTGTCCGTTCGGAACTCGTTGGAGACCATGCCCGGGCCCTGGGTGTCCTCGGGGAAGCCGGTGGTGATCCGGATCTTCCCGTAGTTCTTCGAGGTGGCGTCCGAGTCGACCGACATCATGGCCGCCAGGTTGGGGCGGTTGTAGGGCACGAAGGTCGACGTGAGCGACCAGCGAGCCGTGCCCGAGCCGTCGTCGAGGAACATCCGGTAGGGCGTCTGCTGGTGGTTGTCGTCGTTCGGGTCCTCGGGTACGGCCCAGCGCTCGTTACCGGAGAAGAAGACGTCCGGGTCGGAGACGTGGTAGCGCGCCAGCTGGTAGCGCTGCACCTTGTAGAGGTCCTCGGGGTAGCGAAGGTGCTCCATCAGCTCCTTCGGGATCGACGACTTCGGCATCACGGTGCCGGGGAAGGCCGCCTGCCAGGTCTGCAGGATCGGGTCCTCCTCGTCCCACTCGTAGAGGGTGACCGTGCCGTCGTAGGCGTCCACGGTGGCCTTCACCGCGTTGCGCATGTAGTTGATCTCGTCGGTCGGCAGCGTCTGCACTCCGGCCGAGGTCTGGGTGGCGTCGTCGGTCATCGAGGCGAACGAGTCGCTCGCCGACTGCGGATAACGGTCGGTGGTGGTGTAGCCGTCGACCACCCACTGGATCCGCCCGCCGACGATCGCTGGATAGACGTCGTCGTCGAGGGTCAGCCACGGCGCGACCTTCTGCACCCGCTCCTTCGGAGAGCGGTCGTAGAGGATCTCGGAGTTCTCGTTGACGCTTGAGGAGAGCAGGAAATTTGTGGAACCGAACTGGATGGCGTACATCAGCTGGCGGAAGTTGGACCCGATCGGGACCCCGCCGGCACCTTCGTACGTCGTCCGGGTCTCGCCATCCTCGGAGTTGTAGTCGAGCTCGACCGCCTTGCTCTTGCCGGCCTTGCCGACGATCGAGTAGTCCGGGGAGTCCTCGCCGAAGTAGACCTTGTCCTGGAACTCGCCCTGACCGGAGGTCAGGTCGTGCTGGCCGGTGCGGTCACCCTCGGCCCACTGCATCTGGTTCGACTCGGTCTTGTCGTCGGCGCCACGCATGTTGGCGTAGGAGGCGATCACGCCGTTGGAGTGGGTGTAGACCGTGTGCAGGTTGGTCCAGGTGCGGTCGGAGTCGGAGATGCCGGCCTGGTTGAGCTCGCGTACGCCGAGCACGACCGCCCGCTCCTTGCCGCCGACCTCGTAGGTCGAGATGTCGAGCGGCTCGTGCACCGAGTAGTAGGAGCGACCCTGCTGGACCTGCTCGAACTCGCGGTGGACGACGGTGGAGTCGACGATCGGCAGCGAGGAGGCCGTCTCGTCGAGCTTTTCGGGCGAGGCGCCGTCGGCCTCGGCCTGCGAGGCGTACTTGGTTATCTCGAGGTCGTCCTTGGCGATGCCGTAGGCCTCCTGGGTGGCCTTGATGTTGGCCGCCAGGTAGGGCTTCTCCTTGTCCTGCTCGCTCGGCCGGACCTGGAAGCCCTGCACGACCGCGGGCCAGATCATGCCGATCAGCAGCACCGAGATCGCGAACAGCGAGATCGCGATCGAGGGCAGCTGCCAGCTGCGCCGCCACATGTTCAGGATGAAGAGGATCCCGCAGATCACCGCGATCGCGAGCAGGATCTGGTTGGCCGGGAGCACCGCGTGCTCGTCGGTGTAGGTCATCCCGTCCAGGCGAGGCCCCGAACCGTTGACCAGGTCGTAGCGGTCGACCCAGTAGTCGAGCCCCTTGACCAGCAGGATCAGGCCGAACATGGCACTGAGCTGGACCTGCGCCGAGCGAGTGAACCGGTCGCGCTGAGCGGTGAGCCGGATCCCGCCGTAGACGTAGTGGACGATCATCGCTCCGATGGTGCCGAGGATCAGCCCGGTCAGGGCGAAGTTGACCAGGTAGTGCCACCACGGCAGATCGAAGATGTAGAAGCCGACGTCCTTGCCGAAGAACTGGTCCTTCTTGTCGAAGTCACGCCCGTGGCGCCACATCAGATACGTGCGCCACTGGCCCGAGCCCGAGAACCCGGCGAAGATCCCCGAGACGCCGGCGATGCCGATCAGCAGCCAGGTGCGGATCGGGGCGATCGCGTCGCGGTAGCGGTCCATACCGCCGATGTCGTCGGCCGGGTGGAAGTAGGGGCGGGTGCGGTAGGCGAGCGCCGCAGGCAACCCGATCAAGATCGCCATCAGCACACCGAAGATGACGAAGAGCGCCGTCCGCGTCCAGAAGACCGTGCCGAAGACGCTGCTGAAGTCGATCGCGTCGTACCACAGCGCGTCGGTGTAGATCGCCGCGAAGGCGCTGATGCTGAAGAAGAGCACGATCACCGATACGGCCGCGATCGCCAGCCAGCGGTTGCGACCGGTGCTCTGGGTGCGCGCCGGCGCCTGCGCCGGGTCGTCGTCGTCAAACAAGCTCATCGGTCGCCCTCGCTGTCCGGGATCTCCTCGAGGGGAGTCTCCTCCAGAGTGACACGCAGCAGTTCAAGCAGCTCCGGGACCAGGTCGACGCCGCCGATGACCGACTGGTCGTCGTCGTGCGCCTTCAACCTCAGCGCACAGTACGTCGCACCAGCACGTGTCGCACCGGCCACGATGCGTACCTCTTGCCGGTCGGGGTGTGCCTTGGCGAACTCGGCGGCCGCCTCGGCGTCCTCAGGGATCTTCCCGTCTGCGTCGGGCGGCAGCACCAAGCGCTCGACGACCGCGGCGCAGCCGGTGACGCCTTGCGGCCAGGCGGTCGTCTGGAGGACCTCCTCCAGCTGGGTCGTGACCGGGATCTGATCCTGCTCGATCGGGGTCAGCGACCCGTCCTGGTCGGGAGCGTCCAGGCCCATCATCGTGGCGAGCGCGGGCTCGGCCTCGACCAGCGCGGCGGTGTCGACGAGCGCGAAGAGCCTCGCCGGTCCGTCCCAGCCCTCGCCGGCGACGTGGGCCTCGATCTCGAGGACCGCCGTGGCCAGCGCGGGGTCGGTCTCCAGGTCGAGTCCGCGGCTGAGCTCAGGCGTCGGCTCAGGGGTGTCGTTCACTTCGTGCTCCCACAGGTCGGCAGCTTGGCATTGGGGTCCTCGGTCCAGGAATCGATGGCCTCGATGGCGTCATCGAGAGTCTCCACACGGGTCAGGCGCATGTCACCGTTCGCAGCGCCCTCGACGTCTTGGCAGTTGCCGGCGGGCACCAGGAAGAGCTCGGCTCCGTCCTCGGCCGCACCCGGGATCTTCTGCTGGATCCCGCCGATCGGGCCGACGTTGCCGTCACCGTCGATGGTGCCGGTGCCGGCGATCTTCCGCTCGTCGGTCAGCGAGTCCTCGGTGAGGGTGTCGTAGACCGAGAGCGCCATCATCAGCCCCGCGCTCGGCCCGCCGATGGCCGGGTCGAGGGTGATCTTGATGTCGTAGGGGAACTCGTAGGTCGCCCCCAGCGAGACACCGATGTAGGCCTTGCCGTCCTTCTCACCGGTCTTGACGGTCTCGGTGCGCTTCTTGCCGTCGCGCTCGACGGTCATCTCGACCGTGTCTCCGGGCTCGACCTTCTGCACCTCGGTGACGACCTCCTGAGGAGTGTCGACCGCCTGGTCGCCGACCTTGGTGACCACGTCGTCGGCCTTCAGCTTGCCGGCTGCCGGCGCGTCCTTGGCCACCTCGGCGACCGAGACCTCGTCGACGTCCTCACCGAGCTTGGTCAGCGCCGCCGCGATCGCCGCGTCCTGGGCGCTGGCCATCTGCACCTGCCCGGCCTCACGGTCGTCCTCGACGGTGCCCTGGTCCGGGTAGGCGACCTCGCGCGGGTAGACCGCCTCGGTGTCGCTCATCCACGCGCCCAGCAGGGTCCACAGCCCGAGCCTGGCCTCGCGGGTGGTCTCGGAGACAGTGGTCATCCGCAGCTGTCCCTCGTCGTCGTAGGTCTTGTGACCCTCGACCTGGACGATGTCCTTGCCGTCGAACTCGCCCAGGACGTTCACCGTCGGCCCAGGGCTGTAGATCGTGTAAGGCAGCGGAACCACCCACGCGATCACGATCAGGGCGACGACGAGCGGCAGGGCGATGAGACCCGCCAGGGTGCGCTGCGTCATAGCGTCACCTTCTCATTCGAGACAAACAGGTGAACGAGGGTGGGTCTCGACAAGCTCGGGGCCACTTCGTTCAGACCCCGCAACCTAGGAGGCATCGCGGTTGACACGAACCGCGAGCCCGGTCGACCTGTCGGGCGGCGGCTGGGGCGCTGCGTACTTCTTCGAGCGCTCGCGGGTCTTGGTCTTCTCCAGCGCGATGCCGAGGCGGCGTACGACCTCTTCCCGGTCCTCCTCGCGCCCCTCACGTCCCAGGAAAGCGACCCAGGCCATCGCCAGCACGGTGATGACCGCAGAGGGTACGAGCCAGAGCAGGATGTCCACGATCAGAGCTTGCCCGTGGACTCGGCGTCGAGCCAGGCGCTGTCCAGTGCGCGGCATGGCAAGGCGGAGGAGGGAGGCGGCCCGGGGTTGGCCGTCGACCGACGACAACGCCGCCAGGACGCGTGATGGGCGGCGCCTGGCCGGCGATCCGAGTTCATGGACATGCTCTTAATCGTATTTGGTGTCGCCAACAGCGCGCATCAGGGCGCGCCGACCCACTCGTCCGTGCCGTCGGCGAAGACCTGGTGCTTCCAGATCGGGACCTCGGCCTTGAGGGTGTCGATGAGGTCGCGAGACGCGGCGAAGGCCTCGCCGCGGTGGCCGGAGGCGGTGGCGACGATGACCGCGATGTCACCGATGTCGAGGTGACCGGTGCGGTGGACGGCGGCGACGCCCGCGACCCCGTGGTCGGCGGCCACCTTCTCGGCGACCTCCGTCAAGCGCGCGAGGGCGGTCGGGTGGGCCTGATAGTCGAGGCCGGTCACGCCCTTGCCGCCGTCGTGGTCGCGTACGCGGCCGACGAAGAGGGTCACCCCGCCGGAAGCGTCGTCGTCGAGAGCGTCCATCACCTCGGTGAC
This sequence comes from Nocardioides panzhihuensis, assembly GCF_013408335.1. Taxonomy (NCBI): domain Bacteria; kingdom Bacillati; phylum Actinomycetota; class Actinomycetes; order Propionibacteriales; family Nocardioidaceae; genus Nocardioides; species Nocardioides panzhihuensis. The sequence goes on from NZ_JACBZR010000001.1 coordinate 4,004,308, forward strand.
GTCGAGCGGGGTGTCCCGGATGTCGAGGAGCTTCACGGCGCCCTTCTTAGGTTCAGCCATGAGATACAGACTAGTCCTTGCAGACGGTGGGCTTCCGTAACCGCGTAGGCTGGAGACATGAGTCAGACCCCAGGTGGCCCCGACGAGCCGGAGGAGCCGGAGAACCCGTTCAAGGGCACGCCCTTTGAAGCTTTCTTCGGTGGTTTCCCGATCGGCGGAGTCGGCGGCGGCCCCGGCGGCATGCCTGACCTGAGCCAGATCTTCGGTCAGATCCAGTCGCTGCTACAGCCCTATGACGGCCCACTGAACTGGGACGTCGCGATGGACCTTGCCCGCAAGGTCGCCGCATCCACACCCGACCCGACGCCTTCTCAGCGACAGAAGGACGCGGTCGCCGACGCGATCCAGCTGGCCGACCACTGGCTGGAGGAGACCACCTCCTTCCCCGCCGGTGTGAAGTCCGCCACCGCCTGGTCGAAGGCGGAGTGGCTGGTCAACACGCTGGACGCGTGGAAGCCGCTGATCGAGCCGGTCGCGGCCTCCACGGCGAGCGCGATGAGCGGGCAGCTCCCCGAGGAGATGAAGGCCCAGATGGGTCCGATGATCGGGTTCGTCGGCAAGGCGATGGGCGCGTTGTACGCGAACCAGGCCGGCACCGGCCTCGGCCATCTCGCTGGCGAGGTCATCTCGGTCTCCGACATCGGCATCCCGCTCGCCGAGTCCGGTCAGGCCGCGCTGCTGCCGGTCAACGTCGAGCCCTTCGCCGAGGGCCTGGGCGTCAGCACCGACGACGTGCTGCTCTTCCTGGCCCTGCGTGAGGCGGCCCATCAGCGGCTCTTCGCGGGAGTGCCGTGGCTGCGCGACCATGTCGTCTCGGCCGTCACCGACTACGCGCAGGGCGTAGAGCTCAACATGGAGACCATGCAGCAGCGGATCGAGGAGCAGATGCGCGGCCTCGACCTCTCCGCGATGCAGGACCCCACGCAGCTGCAGAACATGTTCGAGGAAGGCATGTTCGAGGTGCCCGACTCGCCGGTGCAGAAGGCTGCGCTGGAGCGGCTCGAGATCGTGCTGGCGCTCGTCGAGGGTTGGGTCGACGAGGTCGTCGCCCTGGCCACCGCCGACAAGATGCCGGTTGCCGCCCAGCTGCAGGAGGCCGTACGCCGCCGCCGGGCTGCCGGCGGTCCGGCCGAACAGACCTTCGCGACCCTGGTCGGCCTGGAGCTGCGACCGCGGCGGCTGCGGGACGCGGCCGCGCTGTGGGGCTCGCTGCGCACCCGGCAGGGCGTCGAGGCCCGCGACGGCGTCTGGATGTCCCCGGCGCTGCTGCCCACCTCGGCCGACCTGGACGACCCGCTCGGCTTCCGCGAGGGCGCCGAGGCTCCCGACGTCGAGTCGATCGACTTCGACGAGGAGCTCAAGAAGCTGCTCGGTGGCGACAGCGACACTCGCGGAGACTCGGAGGAGTGAGTCTGCACGCCGACGCGCTCGCGATGCTGCGAGCGTGGGCAGCGCCGTCCGACTCGCAGGAGGTTCTGCGGCAGCGCTATGTCGCTCACCTCGAGACGAACCCTGAGGGTGTCTTCAAGCCGTGCGTCCCCGACCATCTGACGGCCTCGTGCCTGGTGGTCTCGCAGGACGGCGCGCAGGTCCTGCTGACCCACCACCGCAAGGCCCGGCGCTGGTTCCAGTTCGGTGGTCACCTCGAGCAGGGGGACCCCACGCTGTGGGCCGCGGCTGCCCGCGAGCTGCGCGAGGAGTCGGGTGTGCCAGACCTGGAGCCACTGCCTGGCATCGTCCAGCTCTCCGAGCACCCGGTCCCCTTCTGTGCTCCGTCCGGTGACGTCCACCACCTCGACGTACGCTTCGTGGCCGTCGCCCCCGCGGGTGTGGCTCCGGAGGTGAGCGAGGAGTCGCTGGACGTGCGTTGGTGGCCCGTCGACAGCATTCCCGACCCCGACGAAGACCTCCTCGAGCTGGCCAAGCTCGCCCAGGCTCGCCTCTAGCCCGGGGCTCTCCCGAGTGCGGTGTGAGCGGTCGGCCGACGGGTGAGGGCGAGCGCGGCGGGCGGTTCACCGGCGTACCGGACGACGTCGCGGGTCAGGTGGCTCTGGTCGGCATAGCCGTGACGGGCCGCGATCTCGGCCACGGTCAGCCGGCCGAGGTCGGCTACGGCGCGCTCGAAACGTACGACGCCCGCGGCCGCCTTCGGGGTGAGCCCGACGGTGCGTTGGAAGCAGGTCGTGACATAGCGGTGACTCCATCCGGTCTCTGCCACCAGGTCCCGGATGCGCACCTGACCTCCGGACTCGGCGATCCGCTCCCACAACCACGACGCCAGCGGGTCGACCGGACCGACTGCTCGCGCCAGCAGGATCGACTGGACCAGGTCGAACCTTCCGCGCCACGTGACTGCCTCCGCGAGCTGCTCCTCGAAGGACGGTCCGAGCTCCGGGACCAGATCCGCGGCGGGCACCACCCGGCCGGCCACCTCACGTCCCGGGACACCGAGCAGCCGGGAGACGCCGATCGGCGTCAGGTAGACCTGCACGCAGGCGTGGCTACGCCCGGACCGGGTCGCGACCGGCCCGGGCATGAAGCCCGACAGGAACGACCCGTACGTCCCGACGCCCTCCCCCGCGGCGACGTCGACTATCTCGAACGGATCCCCGAAGGAGACGATCAGCGGCAGCAGGGTCCCCGCCGGCTGACGCCGCTCGAGCGGCGCGGCCGACCGCTCACGGAAACCGACGATGCCCGCCACCAGACCCTGCAGACCAGGGTGGGTCGGCAGTCGTACGATCTCGCGGGTCACGCCCGTCATACCTCGATGATCGCCGGTCGATTTCGTTCAAGCCAGCCGATTCGAGAAACGCGCAGACTGTCGCCATGCGAAGACTTGCGATCGTGGAGTTCCTGAGCGTCGACGGAGTGATGCAGGGGCTGGGCTCCCCCGACGAGGACCGGGACGGCGGATTCGAGCACGGCGGCTGGGGCATGCCGTACGGCGCGGCGGTCGGGGAGGTGCTCTCCCCCGACGTCGGAGCGCAGACCTCGGCGTACGTCCTGGGGCGGCGGACCTACGAGAAGATGGCGGCCTTCTGGTCGACCCAGCCCGACACGGACCCGATGGCGGCCAGTCTCAACTCCACTCCGAAGTACATCGCGACCCGCACTCTCGGCGACCTGACCTGGAGCGGTGCAAGCGTGCTCGAGGGAGACGTCATCGAGGCGGTCGCCGGCCTCAAGGCCGAAGGGTCCGGAACCATCGTCTCGCTCGGGAGCGGAGACCTCGTCCGTCAGCTGATGAGCGCCGGGCTCGTCGACGAGCTGCGGCTGTTCGTGCACCCGTTGCTGCTCGGCACCGGCAAGCGACTCTTCGGTGAGCTGCCGTCGCCGTGCTCGCTGCACCTTCAGGACGTCACGTCGACGAGCCTGGGCACGGTCGCGCTCACGTACGCCGTGAGCTAGACAGCGCGCAGGCGCAACACGCGGCCGCTACCTGCGCGGTCACTCAGTCGATCTCGTCGTCGTCCTCATCGTCGTCCTCGGAGCCTGGCGGGGCCGGGAGCCTGGCCGCCGCAGACCAGCCGGCCAGGTAGCCCTTGGCGCGCTCGGCCTGGGGGTAGCGGTCGACCCAGGCCCAGAAGGCGTCATTGTGCTTGGCCTCGAAGAGGTGGGCGAGCTCATGGACGAGCACGTAGTCGATGACCCAGGCCGGCATGCCGCGCAGCCGGTCGCTGAGCCGGATCGAGCGGTCGCCCGGGGTGCAGGAGCCCCAGCGGCTGTTCTGGTTGTCGACCCAGCGCACGGAGTCCGGCTTGGCCAGACCGCCGAAGTACTGGTCGCTCAGGGCGACAGAGCGCCGCATCAGGTCGTCGTCGCTGGGCTTGCGGCGCCGCTCGGCCTTCTCCAGCCGGGCGACCATCTGCTCGACCCACTCGGACTCCTCGCGCTGCGACATCGCGGCCGGGATCATCACGATGATGCGGTCGCCGTCACGGTAGGCAGAGACCGTACGCCGACGCCGCTTGCTGCGCCGCACCTCGATCTCCGGGCCGTCCATAGGACCAGAAACTACCTGTTCGCCCAGGCCAGCAGGCGGTCACGCGGCCAGGTGTTGACGATCCGTTCCTCTTCGATACCCGCCGCTTCGGCTCGTTCGCAGCCCAGGACGAGGAAGTCGAGCTGCCCCGGAGCGTGTGCGTCCGAGTCGATCGAGAAGAGGCAGCCGATGTCGCGAGCGAGCTCGAGAAGCTTGGTCGGCGGGTCTCTCCGCTCGGGCCGCGAGTTGATCTCGACCGCGACCTGGTGCTCGGCGCACGCCTCGAAGACCTTGCGCGCGTCGAACTGACTACCCGGCCGGGTGCCGCGGTTTCCGGTGACCAATCGGCCGGTGCAGTGGCCGAGCACGTTCATCCGGGTCGTGGAGACCGCCGTGACCATGCGCCTGGTCATCTGCTCCTTCTCCATCTTGAGCTTGGAGTGGACGCTCGCGACCCGGAGCTCGAGCTTGTCGAGCATCTCGTCGGTCTGGTCGAGGCTGCCGTCGTCGAGGATGTCGACCTCGATCCCCTTCAGCAGGGTGAACCCGTGTCCGGCGAGATGGTCGTTGACCGCGTCGACCACGCCGAGCTGGCGCTCCAGGCGGGAGACGCTGAGACCGTTCGCGATGGTCAGGCGCGGGCTGTGGTCGGTGAGCACGAGGTAGTCATGGCCGAGCTCGATCGCGGTGAAGGCCATCTCCTCGATCGGCGACCCACCGTCGGACCAGTCTGAGTGACTGTGCAGGTCGCCCCGGATCCGGCTCCGCAGCCCGTCCCCTGCGCCATCGGTGGTCAGCGGCCCGCCGTGCGCCCCCTCGGTGTCCTGCAGCCGCTGCGGAACCTCGCCGCGCGCCGCCTCGGCGATGACCTTGGCCGTGCTCGCCCCGACACCGCTCAGCTCGGTCAGGGTGCCTTCGTCCGCCCGGCGGCGGATGTCGTCGTCGGAGAGGGAAAGGATCGCTGCCGCCGCGGCGCGGAAGGCCTTCACCTTGTAGGTGTCCTCGCGGCCGCGCTCGAGCAGGAACGCGATCCGACGCAGGGCCGCGACGGGGGACAACGCCTCGCCTACCAAATCTTCCTCCAACTATTTTCCCCTCCACAGCCGGTCGAGAATGCTTTTCGCAGGTCAAGGTCTTGATTCCACCAAACATTCTCCACCCGCACACCATGGTTACTCACAGGAACGGACGTTTCATCCACCGGATGTCCCCAAGCAAAGCCGGGTTCTCCACATCTTGTCCACAAGGCTCGCGGAGTGGGACGTTGACGTGCTCCGCCATCCTCTTTAGGTTCGATGTCAGTGGGACCCCCGGCGCCGCCGGACGGCCTTCGCAAGGGGAAGGCGAAGGACGATCCAGGCACCGGGGGTCCCTCCACATTTCCGAGCGACCGATCTCCGCGACTCGATCTCCGCCACTCGGTCTCCGCGACGCACTTCTGCAATGCCGTCGCGAGCGCCTTCGATGCTCCCTCGAAAGCCCCGAATCCCCCGGTATCACGCCAACACGCCGAGACTCGCTCGATAGCCCGTGTTGCCGCCGCGAGCGTCGCGTGTCGTAGGGTCGAAGAGGCTCGCCACGGCGAGCCTCCGGCGGGCTTCCCTGACCACCCCGTCGCGACGACCAGTTACATAGAGGCAAGGAGGCCGTCATGGCGGAGACCTGGAGCGGCGAGTTCTACTGCGTGAAGTGCAAGGAGAAGCGCGAGGCGACCGGTGAGATTCGGGTGAACGACAAGGGCACCAAGATGGCCAAGGCCGTCTGCCCCGTCTGCAGCACCAACCTGAACCGCATCTTGGGCAAAGCCTGATCACTCAGTTCATCCTGAGCCCACGCGGCGGCGTCCCCGGCATGTCCGGCGGCGCCGCTGCCACGTTTTGCCGAAGCGTCACTCCCGTCGGCCGAAGCGTCACCCGAGTGCCAACTCGGCCGACGTACGTGACGTCTCGGCAGGTTATCCACAGGCTCTGTGGATTGGCGCTGCAAGAATTCTGAGCCGATGTGAGACTCCCGGTATGAGCACGCGCTACCGGATTCGGCCGGGGTATGTGGCCGTACGACGTGATGATTCCCGACTCCAGATCGGCATCGACCCGCCACGGCGGGCGATCGTGCAGGACGGCGTGGAGGTACGCCGCCTGCTGACCGACCTCGCCGCCGGAAGGGCCGTCGAGCCTGACCACCTGCCGGGGCGGCACGCGATGCAGCAGCTCGGAAACGCCGGTCTGCTGGCCGACGCGGACGGCGAGGAGCCGCCGCCACGGGTCGGCTTCGACGGGCCGCCCGCGATGGTCTCGGCGGCTCGGGCACTGCTCGGACCGGCGCCGTCGCCGAGCGACCCGGGCATCGTCGTGCTTCTCTCCGAGGGACCGCTGGATCGCGAGCGCGCCGACGAGATGGTGCGTGGCGGACGGGCACACCTCGTCGTCGAGAGCGGCCCCGACACCTGGTCGGTGGGCCCGCTGGTCGTGCCCGGTGTCACCGCATGCCTGCGGTGCGTCGACGCAGCCCTCGCCGAAGAGGACGACAGGCGTGCAGTGGTCGTGAGCCAGCTCGTCGGCATCGAGGTGCCGAGCGATGCGCTGCTGCGGTCCCTAGCGCTCTCCTGGGCCGTACGCGACGCCCGCACCTACCTCGCCGGACGCACACCGGCCTCGTGGTCGACGTCGGTGGTCCTCACCCGTGACGACGCGCCCACGATCCGACCGTGGCTTCGGCATCCCTACTGCGGCTGCGCCTGGGACCTGATCGCCGCAGCGAGGACGGAGGACGGCGAACCGGCTTGACCGGACGCCGGGCCTCCGGCACCCTTGCGGACATGGTCACGAAGAGCGCGCTGCGACGACGAGGCTCGGGTCTCTGACCCCGCCTTCGCGTCAGCCTGCCCTCTTCACCTCCTAGGACCACTCGTGCACGAGCACACTCTCGCCCTGTCCGCACACCTGCAGGACGCTGTCCTCGCCTGCTTCGGTGACGCCTACGCCGGCATCGACCCCGAGCTGCGGCCGGCCACCCGGCCCGAGTTCGGCCACCTCCAGTCCAACCTCCCGCTGCGACTGGCCGGCCCGCTCGGCCTGCCGCCGCGGGACATCGGCGCCCGCCTCATCGACGCCGTCGACATCTCGACAAGCTCGATACATCGCCTGGGCGGGCTGGCCACCCTCGAGCTGGCCGGCGCCGGATTCATCAACCTCACCTGGTCCCCCGATGTCCTCGGCGCGGTCGTCCGGGACCTGCTCACCGACCCGCATCTGGGCGTATCCGCTCCCGAGAGCCCGAAGCGGGTCGTCGTGGACTACTCCTCCCCCAACGTCGCCAAGCAGATGCACGTCGGTCACCTACGTTCCACGGTCATCGGCGACTCCCTGGCCCGGGTGCTGACCTGTGCCGGCCACGAGGTCATCCGGCAGAACCACCTCGGTGACTGGGGGACGCAGTTCGGCATGCTGGTCGAGGAGCTGCTCGGTGAGGGTCTCCGCGACCCGGAGGCGGTGGCCGGCCTGGACATGGCCGAGCTGCTCGCGCTCTACCAGCGGGCCAAGGCGCGCTTCGACGAGGATCCGGCTTTCGCCGGCTCCGCCAGGCGGCGGGTGGTGGCGCTGCAGTCCGGCCAACCGGCGACGCTCGCGCTGTGGCAGGCGCTGGTCGATGCCTCGATGACGGAGTTCGACGCCGTCTACAGCCGGCTCGGCGTGCTCCTGACCGACGACGACTTCGACGGCGAGAGCCGCTACAACCCCCAGCTCCCCCGCGTCGTCGACGACCTCGACGCGTTGGGACTGTTGACCGAGTCGGCCGGCGCGCAGGTCGTCTACCCCGACGGCTTCACCGGCCGCGACGGCACGCCGCTGCCGCTGATCGTGCGGAAGGCCGACGGCGGGTTCGGCTACGCGGCCACCGACCTCGCCACGATCCGGCACCGCGTCGACGACCTGGCCGTCGACCGGGCCGTCTACGTCGTCGACCACCGGCAGAGCCAGCACTTCGAGATGGTCTTCGCCGTCGCCCGCGCCGCCGGCTGGCTGCCCGACTCGGTAGAGGTCCAGCACATCGGCTTCGGGACCGTGCTGGGCCCCGACGGTCGGCCCTTCAAGACCCGCTCGGGCGAGACGGTGACCCTGACCGCGCTGCTGGACGCCGCCGAGGAGGCCGCCGCGGCCAGCTATGCCGGCCCCGATGTCGTACGCATGGTGGCCAACGCCGCAGTGAAGTACGCCGACCTCTCCAACCATCTCGCCCGCGACTACGTCTTCGACCTCGCCAGGATGTCGGCCACCACCGGTGAGACCGGCCCGTATCTGCAGTACGCCCACGCCCGGGTGTGCAGCATCCTCGGGCAGGCACCGCAGCAGACGTACGCCGCCGGCACCCCGCACCACCCGGCCGAGCAGCGGCTAGCGCTGGAGCTGGGCGGTTTCGCGCCGGTGGTCGCCAAGGTCGCCGACACCTTGGAGCCGCATCACCTGACTGCGTACCTCTATGGCCTGTCGACCGCGTTCACGGCGTTCTACGAGAGCTGCCCGGTGCTGAAGGCGGAGGGCGAGGTCAGGCAGACCCGGCTCGGGTTGTGCGAGGCGACCCGGCAGGTGCTGTCAGAGGGACTCAGGCTCCTCGGGATCGAGGCGCCGAGGCGGATGTGAGCGGCTCCGACCGGTGGGCCTAGGCCCACCAGTCGGAGTCGAGCTTGGCTTCCATGGAGCGCACGTGACGACGCGAGCAGGCCTCGCAGAACGACTTCGCACGCCCACGCTCGACCGCGGTGGTCCATGCCAGGAGGCGGTTGGGGTCGGCCTCGTAGCATCCGCAGAAATCGCAGGTCTTCATGGCTCAACGATAGGTCGAGATCCTGCGGTTCGACGGACACAACACCGAAATTCTGCGTCTCCTGGATGTCAGAGCCGGGTTACCTGTGGGACGGCAGGACGCAAGCGGTGTCGAGGCCCAGGACGTGGTTGAGCCGACCGAACGCCAGCCACGACCCCAGGCACATGCTCAGCTCGACGATCTCGGCGTCGGTGTAGTGGGCCGACATCCGGTCCCAGAAGGCCTGGTCGATGCCGTGGTGATCGTTCGCGTAGCGCTCCGCGAACTCGGCCGCGAGCCGGGTGCGGTCGTCGAAGGCGCCCGTCGTACGCCACTCCTCGACCGCCTCGGCGAACGACTCCTCGACCGTCTCGCCGTCTCGTTCGGTGCGCCAGTCGAGGCAGAAGACACATCCGTTGATCTGCGCGATCCGCAGCCGGGCGGCTTCGAACTCGCGAAGCCCGAGCGTGGTGTGCTCGTAGACCGCGAGCGAGAGGCCGGCGGCGGCCGAGCCGATGCCGGGGACCATCTCGCCCCAGACGTACTCGATCGGGTCCCGTCCGTCGGGGACGTCGATGATCATGCGGTCACACCTTCCTGGGCGGTCTTGGCCGCACCGAGCCTGCCTGCCGCCGGACGCAGCGGCACGTCCAGCGCGTCGTAGAGACCGGGGTCTGCGTCGATGAGCCACTCGATCGCGCCGACGAGCCGGCCGACCGCGGTGGCGTTCCCGCCCGCCGCCCTGTTTCCGGTCTTGTCGGTCGCCTCGACCGTCACCTCGATCCGAGGGTCGCCCTCGATGATCACGCGGTGGGCGCCGTCGCCGTCGGGCGGCGTGGGCCAGTGCGGAGCACAGGAGGGGTGGATGCGGGTGACGTGCTCGACGACGATGAGCGGCTCGCCGTCGATGATGCCCTGGACCTCGAAGCGCACCGCGCCCTGAGTGCCCTTCTCGAAGTCTCCCATCGACGCGGTGGTCACGGTCTCGTCCAGCGGGAGTCGCTCGACGGTCTCTCGGACCTCGTCGAGCTCGACCTCGAGCGCCCTGGCTAGCAGCCGGACCTGGCCGCCCCACACCATGGTCGGCACCGTCGCGGCGAGCATCGGGGCGTCGTAGTCCATCGGCTGGCCCATGCCCACGAGGTAGCGGACCGAGTCGGGCTGGTCGTAGGTGGAGTAGTCGAAGATCTCCTGGCACCGGACGACGTCCACGGTGCTGCCCAGGCCGCTGACGAGCAGCGGCAGCACGTCGTTCGCCCACCCCGGGTCGACGCCCGAGACGAAGAGGGACCCGCCGCCCTCGGCGATCGCGGCCAGCACCGGCTCGCGCATCTCCGGCGGCGCGTTGCGCTGGTCGTAGAGCGCGTAGAGGGCCGGGGTGACGACCACCGCGCCGGTCCCGAGCGCTCGTACGATGTCGGCGAGCGCCTCGTCAGGACGGATGTCGCCGGATGCGGCGTACACCACCGCCTGCGGACGGGACGCGAGCACCGAGTCGATGTCGTCGGTCGCGGCGACACCGAGGTCACGGCCGAGCTCCCCGAGATCACCCGCATCACGGCCGACCTTCCCAGGGTCGTGGACGAGGACGCTCGTCAGCTCGAGACCTGGGTGTGCGTCGATCGCCCGGATGGCGAGTCGACCGATATTTCCTGTGCCCCAAACGCATGCGGTGACCATGCGAGCTCCTTGTCGGTCTGCGTGAATGTTGCGAAACCCCTGACACCCCCACCGGCATACTAGAACATGTTCTAGCAATCAGTGATGGAAAAGGGAGGTCATCATGAGCAACACACCAAGAGAGGACAGGCCGCGAGGTCTGTCACGCCGAGGATTCGTGCTCGGTGCAGGCTCGCTGGCAGGGGCCGGGATGCTGGGAGGAGCATTCGGAACCGGCCCGGCATGGGCAGCCTCGACGTCGTCGATCGGCAACGGCGCACGGGTCCCGGTGCTGGTCATCGGCACCGGGTACGGCGGCTCCGTCGCGGCCCTACGACTGGCCCAGGCGGGCATCGACGTCCACATGGTCGAGATGGGCCAGGACTGGTCCACGGTCCCACCGGGGCCGGACGGCAAGATCCACCCGAAGGTCTCCAGCCCGGACTACCGCTCCTTCTGGATGCGTACCCGAACCAAACAGCCGCTCAGCAACTTCCTGGGGTTCCCCATCGACAAGGCGGTTCCGAAGTACGCCGGCATCCTGGACGCCGAGGACTTCGCCGGGATCTCCGTCTACCAGGGACGCGGCGTCGGCGGCGGCTCGCTCGTCAACGGGGGCATGGCGGTCACACCGAAGCGCCAGAACTTCGCCGACATCCTGCCCTCGGTGAGCGCTGAGGAGATGTACGGCACCTACTACCCTCGCGCCAACTCCGCCCTCGGCGTCAGCACGATCGATCCCGCCTGGTTCGAACGGACGTCGTACTACCAGTACTCACGGGTGGGGCGTAAGCACGCCGAGCGCTCGGGCTTCGACTGGACGTTCGTCCCGGCCGTCTACGACTGGGACTACATGAAGGCCGAGGACAACGGAAGCGTCCCGAAGTCGGCCCTCGGTCAGGAGATCCTCTACGGGAACAACCACGGCAAGAAGACCCTGCCGAAGACCTACCTCGCGCAGGCCACCGCCACCGGGCGGGTCACGATCTCCGCGCTGCACCGGGCCACCTCGGTCAGGCCGACCGCGGCCGGTGGCTACGACGTCGTCCTCGAGCAGATCAACACGGCCGGCGACGTCGTGGCCACGAAGACCGTCAACGCCGGCAAGATCTTCTTCGCGGCCGGCAGCGTCGGCACCAGCAAGCTGCTGGTGAAGATGAAGTCGACCGGCGCGCTGCCCGCGCTGAACGGCGAGGTCGGCCAGGGGTGGGGCGACAACGGCAACATCATGGTCGGACGCGCCAACCACATGTGGGACGCCACCGGCGACGTACAGTCCACGATCCCGTGCTCGGGCATCGACAACTGGGACGCCGGCGGTGCCTTCGCGGAGGTCGCTCCCCTGCCTGCAGGGCTCGAGACGTTCGCGTCCTTCTATCTCGCGATCACCAAGAGCCCGCGCCGGGCGGCGTTCACCTACAACTCGGCCAGCGGCAACGTCGACCTGTCGTGGCAGACGTCCTGGAAGCAGGACTCCATCACGATGGCAAAGACGATCTTCGACAAGATCAACAGAAAGGAAGGGACGATCTACCGCACCGACCTGTTCGGCACCAACAAGATCTGGGGCGACCACCTGACCTATCACCCGCTGGGCGGCGCCATCTTGAACAAGGCGACCGACAACTACGGCCGGCTGCACGGTTACGACGGTCTCTACGTCATCGACGGCGCGCTCATCCCGGGCAACACGAGCGTCAACCCGTTCGTGACGATCACCGCCCTCGCCGAGCGCAACATCGAGAGGATCATCGCCGCCGACCTCTGAGCGAGCCGAGGCAAAATGTCTGGACCGGCCAGTCCGAGGGTTTCTCGGACTGGCCGGTCATCTTCCACACCCGCGATCAGAGGGGTGAGGTCCGGTGTCCCGTCGGGGACTTACAGCGCGCGGGCAAGTGCCAGCTTCGCCTGGACGGCGGCTCGCTCGGCCTTTCGGCCCAGGCGAGCGGCCTTGACGAGGGCATGTCCTCGCCGCAGTTCACGCGCCTCTCCCAGGCGCGCGGACATTTGCGCGCGCGCCAGGTCTTCGTAAAGCAAGTTCATCTGAGTGCTCCGTACTCGGTTGGTGTTCATGTCTGTCGGTCTCCTGGCGGTCAGCGGGCTCCGAGGCCCGTAGTCGGTTCGATCATGTTCATGGTGTTGCCTTTCGTCGTTGAACGGCTTGCGTTGTTCGTCGTCTGCTCAGGCGGCGTCCTTGCGGGGCCGGCCACGGGGCCGCTTGCGGGGGATCACCTTCCCCTGCAGGAGCAGCTGGCCACCCCAGACGCCCCAAGGCTCACGCCGGTCGAGGGCGCTGGCGAGGCAGAGCGGCTGCACGGGGCAGGTCGCGCAGAGTGCCTTGGCGAACTCGACGTCGGCAGGAGACTCGGCGAACCACAGCTCCGGGTTGTTGACCCGGCAGGGCAGCTGGTCCTCGTCGTAGCGGTTGGCGCGGTCGTGGAGAACGCCGAGGGTGACCTCGGGCTCGAGAATGCTGGTCATATGTACACCTCCTTTGTGACTGATCGCGGGTTTTGAGAAACAGAAAGGCCGCGGATCCCGGGTTTCGGGTTCCGCGGCCTGGAGGCTGCTGTGACTACGTCGTTCTACGTAGTCGGACAGCTCCAGGCTCGAATCCCGTGGGACTTGACCTTGATGGCATCCGCCTGCGGGGACACGAGTCCCTCGAAGCGCATGCCGTAGCCAGCGCCCGCAAAGGCACCAGCAGCCGGGGTGGACAGCTCGGGGTGGCCGCACGCGGACATGGCGATGCCATTGATCGGCGTCTGGATCCCAGCCGTGTTGATTGCGATCTTCATTGGGGCCACCTCCTTCGGGGCTGTCGGGCGCGCCTCAACGGCGCGCGGCTTTACTTGATGAAAGAACAGTAACCGGCCGGACAGGTCGGCCGCAAACGATTAAACCGGTTGATTTCGAGCAATTTTCGTGGAGCCTTTTCAGCTGTTCGCGGCGATCACATCAAGAACTTCCGAGCCGTACGTCTCCACCTTGCTGCGGCCGATGCCGGCGATGCGCTGCAGATCCTGGAGCGTGCCCGGCTTCCGCTCGGCGATCTGCTCCAAGGTGGCGTCGGTGAAGATCACGAACGCCGGCTTGCGGGCCGCCTCGGCGGTCTCCTTGCGCCACTGCTTCAGCCGCCCGTAGAGCTCCTCGTCGTAGGGCGCGTCGCAGCCCTCGTGGCGGCCCATCCGCTTCTCGGCCGCTGAGCCGAGCGGTCCGCCGCAGGACTTGCACATCCGCGCCTTGCCGGACCCGGGGCGCCGCGCGGGTGCTGTCGCCCGCGCCGGACGCAGCGGGTCGAGGAACCGCGACGGCCTACGTCGCGCTGCCTGGCCCGGCTGACGGGCCAGCGCCCAGGAGAGGGTCAGGTCGACCCGGGCCCGGGTGAGCCCGACGTAGAGCAGCCGGCGCTCCTCCTCGATCTCGGCCGGGGTCGGCTCCTCGCCGCGGAGGATGAACGGCATCGTGCCGTCCTGGAGACCGACCAGGAACACCGAGTCCCACTCCAGCCCCTTGGCCGCGTGGAAGGTCGCCAGGGTCACTCCCGACGGCACCGGCGCGTGCTGCTCGGCCGCCCTGCGGTCGAGCTCGGCGACGAGACCGGCCATGTCACCGCCGGACGCGGCGAAGGTGCGCGCCTGGTCGATCAGCGCCTGCCAGGACTCCCAGCGGTCGCGGGTCTGTCCGCGGCCCTCGGGCGGCTCAGAGGTCCAGCCCATCCCGGCCAGGATGCCGTGGACCGACTCCAGCAGCTCGTCACCGAAGACGGCTCCCTGGCCGCTCCGCGCCGCACCCCGGATGCGGGTCACCGCCTCGCGGACCTCGGGCCGGTCGAAGAACCTCGCGGCGCCACGAAGGACATAGGGGATCCGGCGCGCGGTGAGAGCGTCCTCGTAGGCCTCCGACTGGGCGTTGATCCGGAACAGGATCGCCATCTCGTGGTAGGGCCTGCCGGCCTGGTGCAGGCGCAGGATCTCGGCGGCGACGCCCTCGGCCTCAGCCACCTCGTCGGGCTGCTCGAGGTGCTCCACGGCAGGCCCAGCGTCGCGCTGGGCCTGCAGCTGGACACCGGCGCTCGGCGTACCCTCCAGGATCTTGTTGGCGGCCTTCACCACCTGCGGGGAGGAGCGGTAGTTGCGGACCAGCTCGACCGACGTGGTGCCGGTGTGCTTCTTCGGGAAGTCACGCAGGTAGGCGGCGTCGGCGCCGGCGAAGGTGTAGATCGTCTGAGCCGGGTCGCCGACGACACAGATCTCGTTGCGCCCACCCAGCCAGAGGTCGAGCAGCGCCGACTGCAGCGGCGAGACGTCCTGGAACTCGTCGACGGTGAACCACTTGTACTGCCGCCTGACCTGCGCGGCGACCCGCTCGTCGTGCTCGAGGAGTCCGGCGGTCAAGAGCAGCACGTCCTCCATGTCCATGCGTGCCTGGGTGCGTTTCACGTCCTCGTACGCCGCGTAGATGTGCCCCACCATCGACGGGGTCAGCCCGCCGACCTCTCGGCCTCTCGTCTCGGCGGACTTCGGGTAGTCGTCGGGGTGGACGTTGGACACCTTCGACCACTCGATCTCCGAGGCCAGGTCACGCGCCTGGGCCTGGTCGACGTTGATCCGCTGGCGCTGGGCGGCGGCTCGGATGAGCGGGATCTTCGACTCGGTCAGGTTGGGCAGCTCGGTGCCGTAGACCTTGGGCCAGAAGAACCGCAGCTGGCGCAGGGCGGCGGAGTGGAAGGTGCGCGCCTGGACCGCACCGGCACCCATCGCGCGCAGTCGCTGCCGCATCTCCCCTGCGGCTCGGGTGGTGAAGGTGACCGCGAGGACCTCCTGGGGCGCGTAGAGCCCGGTCGCGACGCCGTAGGCGATCCGGTGGGTGATCGCCCTGGTCTTTCCGGTCCCCGCACCCGCCAGCACCCGGACCGGACCCCGTAGCGACTCGGCCACCTGGCGTTGCTCGGGGTCGAGCGCGGCGAGGAGGGACTCGGGGGTCGTGGGAGCGACAGGGTTCATGGGAGCGACAGGGTTCAATTGGGAATGGCTCCTGGGCATGGGAACGTTGGGGCTTGTTGCCAACACTATGGGTCGGCACCGACAGACCGATGAGGACCCGTTTGATGAGGAGAGCCATGAGCAGCTTCACGATGTACACCACCCCCTGGTGCGGATACTGCCAGCGGCTCAAGGGGCAGCTCGGCCGCGAGGACATCACCTTCGACGAGGTGGACATCGAGCAGGTCCCCGAGGCCGCCCAGATCGTCGAGAAGGTCAACGGCGGCAACCAGACCGTCCCCACCCTCGTCTACTCCGACGGCACCGCGATGACCAACCCGTCGATCGCTCAGATCAAGGCGAAGCTCGCCGAGCTGGCCTGATCCTTCGGGTCTCGATCACCATGATCCGGGCAGCTCGCCGCCGTACCACGCCTCGACCAGCGACCGGCTGATCGAGATGCCGCTGGGCAGCTTGATCTCGCCGCTCTCGGCGACGGCGGCGAGCTCCGCGCGGGTGAACCAGCGCGCCTCCCGGATCTCATCCTGGTCGACCATGATGTCGGTCGACTCCGCCCGCCCGAAGAAGCCGAGCATCAGGCTGGCCGGCAGCGGCCAGGGCTGGTTGCCGAAGTAGTCGACCTGCCCGACGCGTACGCCGACCTCCTCGGCGACCTCGCGACGGACCGCATCCTCGAGCGACTCCCCCGGCTCCACGAAGCCGGCGAGCGTGGAGAAGTTGGGCGCAGGCCAGCGGGTGTGGTTGCCGAGCAGGCAACGCTCCCCGTCCGACCCGGGCTCGCCGGTCGTCACCAGCATGATCACCGCCGGGTCGGTGCGCGGAAAGATCAGGTGTCCCTCGGCGCAGGCCAGCTCGTGACCGGCCGCGCGCGGCTCAAGGCTCCCACCACAGCGCGCGCAGAACCGGGTCGCCCGGTGCCACTCGGCCAGGCCGATCGCGTGCATCAGGAAGCTCGCCTCGGTCGTGTCGGCGAGCATCGCTGGGAAGAGCCCCCGCAGGTCCCGCCAAGTCTCGCCGGCCTCCTCACGACCGGTGAGCACCGCGAACCGGGCACCTTCGGGGGTGTCGCCGAGGAGCACCCGGATCCCGTCCGGAGAAGTAGCCGGCGTACGCCACCGCACTCGCGCCCCGTCCGCCGGCTCGACCCTGTTGCCGGCGACCACGAGGACTCTCGTGGTCTGCTCGGCCCAGGCCTTCTCGACCCAGCCGTCGTCGGCGCGCAGATGGCCGGAGCGGTCGTGAGGGTCCTGGGTGATTCGCAGATGGATGGGCAGCTTCGGGGAGTCCACCCGACAGAGCCTATGAGGTGGGTATATGTTCCGCGCGTGGATCGGTTCTGGCGCATCGCCGCTGTCGTCTCCGTCGTGGTCGCACTGGCGGTCAATGTCTACGTCGCCTGGGACTCCAGCCTCTCGTTCATGTACGACGAGATCGGCACGGTCATCCATGGACGGACCGTCCTCGGGCTCGACTCACCGCAGCTGAACACCCCCGGCTACTACCCCGGCTGGGGCGTCCTGCTGGCACCGCTGTGGCTGGTCACCTCGAACGTGTTCACGTTCTACAAGATGGCGATCGTCGTCGGCCTGGTGATCAGCATGCTGACCATCTGGCCGCTCGCCCGGGTCGCGGTGCGGCTCAGTGGGGTCACACCGGCGCAGGGCGTGGTCGCCGCCGCCACCGTGATGGCCTTGCCGCCGCGAGCGATCCAGGCCGACTACATCCTCTCCGAGCGGCTGATCACGCTGCTCGTCGTCGTGGCGACCCTGGTCGCGTTCCGGCTCCACGCGAAGCCCACCTACCGCGGCGTACTCCTGCTCAGTCTGCTCGCCGGTCTCTCGCTCTTCTCCCACGCCCGGATGCAGGTCTTCGTCGCCGCGATCGCGCTGTGGTTGATCTGCCTTCTCGTCCACAGCCTCCTGGTGCGCAAGCGACAGGTCGCCCTGATCGCCCTCGTCGGGCTCGTCGCCACGGGCCTGCTCGCCGTGGTCGCCAACAAGGCCGCGCTCTGGTTCCACGCGCAGCTCGTGCCGTGGAAGTTCATCCAGGCACAAGGCTTCGTCGACAAGGTCCTGGAGGCCAGCCCTCGGTTCTGGGTCAACACCTTCGCCGGCGAGGCCTGGACGCAGATGGTCGGCAGCCTCGGCGTCGTGATCATCGGTCTGGTGGTGGTGACCGCGATGTTCTGGAAGGAGCTCCGTTCACGGCAGGTCGGCCCGGCCGGGTTCGTGCTGATCGCAGCTGGGTCGATGTACGTCCTCAGCTGCCTGAACTGGGGCACCGAGTACTCGCTGTTCACCATGGAGTGGCGGCGTTTCGACTACTGGATCTACGGCCGCTACATCGACCCGGTCTTCGCGGTTCTCGTGCTGGCCGGGGTGTGCGCGGCGATCCAGGCCGTCCGCTCCCGGGTGGTGCTCGTCTGGACGTGGGTGATCGCCGCCGGGATCTCGATGGTGACCATCCTCGTCGTCGCCCCCGACGCTCCCACCTGGGCCTACACCACACCGGCCCACATCCCGGGTGCGATCCCGTTCTGGTGGGCGCTTCCGGACGGCCAGTTCCCGCAGCCCGGCCCGATCCCGTCGTTCACCAACGACAACCGCTTCTGGCTGATCGCGACGCTGTGTGCCTTGGTGCCGCTGGCGATCTGGACGCTCCTTGCGGCCCTCTCTCGCCTGAGCCCACGGCTGAGCTCCTGTACGGGCGACCGGGCGCGCTCGGTGGTCGTGACCGCGCTCATCCTGGTGCTCGGCACCACCGCCTCCGCCGTCGCCGATGTGGCCTCCGACGAGTTCCACGACCGCTTCGATCACGCCACCCCGGTCATCGACGACCTCCGCTCGATCCTCGCCGAGCATCCCGACGCGGTCGTCTCCTACGACGACAACTGCCCCCGCAGGCCTCCTTCGATGAACTCCGAGCGCAACTGGCTGATGTGGTGGATGCTTCCCACCGTCGTCGAGAGGGAGTGGGAGTGGGGTGACGACATCGTCTTCTCCTGCCCGTCCGGCGAGCCGGCGTTCGTCACCGGGGCGGTGATGCTGCGTGAGCGTCCCTTCCCGCTGGCCACTGTCTGGATCATGCCGGGGGATCTGCTCGACTCGTTGCGCGTGTCAGGCGAGCTTCCTGCTGTTGCTCGGACGGTTGAGTAGTTCGGCTTCCTGACTCTGTTGCGTGGATCGGCCTGGCATTGGTTGGGGGCTGGTTTTTCGGGGTGATGGGGCCGCGGGAAGATCACCTACGCCAGGTAGCCGTTATGTCGCGACCCCAAAGAACCCGCTGACAGAAGGCGCACTCTTCTGGGCGAACGAATTTTCGTTCGCCCATACGAGCCAAGTCCCAGCCGAGAACGCCCCCAGGCGCCCGAACGAAAATTCGTTCGCCCCCAGGGCATTGGCTCGCGCTGGTGAAAGAAAAGTTTCTTTCACCAGCCGACCAACCCACCAACCAGGAGCGACGGATCCGCCGCTCCCAAGCCCCCGCCCAACCCAAACCCCCGCGCCAAACCCCTGCCGCCGACCCGATAGCCAGCCAAAATTCTCGGCGACGGCCGGTGTCAAGGATCGCCGCAGGCGACCGGCGCCAGCCGGCGGCCGAAGGCCGTCCTTTACTCCGGACGCCGCCGAGAACACCCTCCCCGAAAGGGTCGGCGGCAAACCCCAACCACAAAACACAGCCCCTGACGCGCGCCGAAGAACCGGCGTCAGCCCCCACCCACGATCCTCTCCAACTTCTCCCGCCCAGGAAGACCGGAAGGCTCGACGAGCCGCCCAGAACGCACGTAGTAGAAAGCCGCCCGAACCCGCGACAACGGCACCCCCATGAGCTCGGCCCACCCGAGCCGGTAGAGAGCCAGCTGAAGAGGGTCGGCGTTCTGGGTCTGGTTGGTCTTCCAGTCGATGATCAGGTACGTCCCATCGGGCTCCTGATAGACCGCGTCGATCCGGCCACGCACGACCTGACCTGCCAGGACGATCGCGAAGGCCGCCTCGACCCGGAACGGTGGCCGGTCGGCGAACGGACCCTTTTCGAAGGCGGCGATCACCTCCTCGAGACCGGACTCGTCCTCGATGCCGTGGTCGGCGCGACCAGGCAGGTCGTCGGGGTCGAAGAGGTCCTGCTGGCCGAAGCGGGCCTCGACCCAGGCGTGGAACCGGGTGCCGAAGCGGGCCTGGGAGGACGGCTTGCGGGGCATCGGACGGACCAGGTCGGCGGCGAAGCCGAGGGGATCGTCGCGCAGCTTGGACATGGCGGTGGCCGACAACGACGACGGCAGCGGAACGATCACCTCGGGGGCCCGCTCACGGGCCGCCTCGGCGAGCAGCCGCTCGATCTCCTCGTCCCACTGGTTCACGGTCTCGAGCAGGGTGAGATCGTCGAGCTCGTCCGGCCCGGGGCTGACCTCGCGGACCAACCTGGCCGCTTCCAGCCGGCGCTCCACCTCGGCCGTGTGGTGATTGATCGGCCAGGGCAGGTCGGGCTCCTGCGCGGCGTAGGGGCTCTCCTCCTCGCCTTTCACTACAACGTCCGCCCAGCGGTCGGGCTTGGCCCCCCACTGCAGCAGCGCCTCCCTGGTCTTCTCCACGTAGAGCGACGGGCCGCGGCCCTCCTTCAGGGAGGGCGACCAGCGCCAGCACGAGACGAACTGGACGTGGCGGGCTCGGGTCCAGGCGACGTACGCCAGTCGGAGCTCCTCGACGCGCTCGTGCTCCTTGCGCTCGGCGAGAAGCTCGTCGATCGAGTCGGCGTCGTGGCCGTGGAGCTGCGGCAGATCGTCGCGGTCTCCGCGGAGCGCGGCGGGCATGACCGAGGGGACGGTCAGCCACGACGATCGCGTCTGGCCGGTGGGGAACTTCTTGTGGGTCACCCCGACCAGGAAGACGACGTCCCACTCCAAGCCCTTGGCGCGGTGGACGGTGAGCAGCTTGACCGAGTCGGCCTCCGACGGGGTGGCGACGTCGAGTCCCTGGCCGTATTCGTCCTCCGCCTCCAGGTAGGCCAGCAGCGCGGCCAGGGTGACCTGGCCGTCGAGACCTTCGAACTCGGCGACCGCCTGGACGAAGAGGTCGAGGTTGTCGCGCCGGGCAGAGGCCGCCGGGGAGACCGAGGCGGCCAGCTCGACGTCGATGCCGGTGACGTCGATGATCCGGCGGACCAGGTCGAGGAGCGGCTCGTTGACCGCTCGGCGCAGCCCGCGGAGCTCATCGGCGAGCAGCTTGAAGCGCTCCCTGGCCTGCGGTGAGTAGTCGTAGTCGGAGGGGCCGCCGGGATCCTCCAGTGCATCGTTGAGCGAGGGGATCTCGGTGGGGTCGGTGCCTTGGACGGCCGCCTCCAGCTGCCGCTCGACATCGGCGAACTCCTCCGCGCCGCCGACGACCCCGGCCAGGTCACGCGATCTGCGGCCGAGGATGGCGAGGTCACGGGGCCCGATCGCCCAGCGCGGGCCGGCGAGGAGGGTGAGCAGCGCGGAGTTGGCGGTGACGTCGTGGAGCAGCTCCATGGTGGCGACGACCTCGGCCACCTCGGGCAGTCGGAGCAGCCCCTTCAGACCGACGATCTCGACCGGGATCTCGCGAGCGGTGAGCGCGTCAAAGACCGCTGCCGCCTGCGAGTTGTCCCTGGTCAGCACGCCGATCTCCTTCCACTCCCCGACCGCCTCATGGGCCTCGATCACCTTGTCGGCGAGCCAGAGCAGCTCTTCGTCGTACGTCTCGTGGACATGCACCCGCACCTCACCGTCGCGCGCGCCCTCCGCAGCGACCAGCCGCTCCTTCTCGCGTCCCTCGTAGAGCTGGGCGGCCAGATGGTTGGCGGTGTCGAGGATGCGGGCGTCCGAGCGGCGGTTGACGGTCAGGGAGTACCCGGTGGTCGAGCTTGTCGAGACCCCCTTGGGAGGGAAGTCCCTGCCGAACTCGAGAATGTTGCTCACCGACGCACCCCGCCAGCCGTAGATCGCCTGGTTGGGGTCACCGACGGCGGTCACCGGATGCCCGTCGCCGAAGAGACGAGCGAGCATCTTGGCCTGGGCCACCGAGGTGTCCTGGTATTCGTCGAGCAGCACCACCTTGAACTTCCCACGCTCGATCTCCGCGACCTCGGGGGTCTCCTCGGCCAGCCGGGCCGCGAGAGCGATCTGGTCGGAGAAGTCCATCAGCCCGAGCCGGTCCTTGAGGCGGCGGTAGCCGTCGACCAGATCGAGCAGCTCGTAGCGCTTGTCGATCGCGTCGATCGCCTTCTCGACCTTGTTCAGCTTCGTCTTGACCCGCTTCCCGTCGGCGAGCTGTGCCCTGAGATCAGCGACCTCGAGGGCGAACAACGCTCGCTCTTTGCGGTCGTAGGCACGCAGTGTGGCGGGTTCGACGAGGTGCTCGGACAGCTCGGAGTCGAGCGCGAGCAGCTGCTGGACGGCCAGCTTCGGGTAGTCGGTCAGCTTCTCCACCGGGTTGGTGTGCCGGGCCACGGCCCGAGCCGCGAGCTGGTAGCGGGTCGCATCGGCGATCAGCCGAGTGTCCGGCTCGTGCCCGATCCGCAGGCCGTGCTCGGAGAGCAGCCCGGAGGCGTAGGAGTGGTAGGTCGCCACCGTCGGCTCCGCGGGCTCCTCGCCCTCTTCCGACAGAGCCTCCCCGGGCCGCGGTGGACCTTCGCGTCGCTCGGGCCACAGTCCTGCCTTCTGCAGCGACTCCCGGATCCGGGTGGCCAGCTCGGCGGTCGCCTTCGTGGTGAAGGTCAGACCGAGCACCTCCCCGGGGAGCACGCGACCGGTGGCGACCAGCCAGACGACTCGGGCGGCCATCACCGCGGTCTTGCCGGACCCGGCGCCGGCAATTACCACGGCGGGCTCCAGCGGAGCCGTGATCGCGCGGAACTGCTCCTCGCTGTAGAGCCAGTCGTGACCCATCAGCTTGGCGAGCTCTTCGGGGGTCTCGACCGTCATCACCGGGTTCATCTCGGGGTTCATCGCAGCGTTCATCTCTGGGTTCACGACAGCACCGACCCCGAGGTCTGCGCCGGGCAGAGCGCGACGAACTGACACCGGTCGCACTGCTTGCCCGGCCGTGCCACGAACTCCTCGGCCCGGACCGTCGCCACCGCCTTCTCCAGCTGGGTGATGATCTCGGGCGGCTCGGGTGCCTGCACCTGCACCTTCGGCAGCTCGCTCCCCGAACCCGCGGGATGGCGCAGCTGGATCAGCTCCGCTCCCCCGGAGGTCGCGTCCGGTGCCAGCGACGAGGCCGCGCCGTGCTCGACCGCCAGCTGGTAGAGGCCGAGCTGGCCGTGCTCCTTGACCTCCTGCGCGGTGGGCGGGTATTTCCCGGTCTTCAGGTCGACCACCACGATCCTTCCGCTCTCGTCGAGCTCCAACCGGTCCGCGTAGCCGTTGAGTCGCACCGTCTCCCCACTGGGAAGGGAGACCTTCGCGGTCAGCTGCTCCTCGAACCCGATCACGGTCCGCGCACCGGGGCGCCGGTGCCAGGTCAGGAATCGGGCCAGCACCTCGCGGACCGCCTCGCGCTCGCGGGCAGCCGACCAGGGCGTACGGAACTCGAGGCGGCCCCACACCTCGTCCACGAACGGCATCAGGTCATCGACCGTGGCAGCGTCGAGGACGCCGCGGGCTAGCTGCTCGGCGATCGCGTGCACCACCTTGCCGAACCCCTGCGAGGAGGAGTCGGTGACCGCACCGCCCGCCTCACGGGCCAGGAACCACTGCGCCGGGCAGGTCAGGATCGCCTCCAGCGCCGACGCGCTCAGCGTGATCGGACGGTCCTCGGGCCGGACCGGAGCAGAGGCGTACGTCGGGGCCCGCAGCCCCCACCAGGTCGACGGGTCGGCGGCGAGCGCGATCCGCTTGCCGCGCACCTCGGTGGCGGCCAGCTTCTGCAGCCTTCTCGCGGCCGCCTCCCGCAGCGCGACCGGCTGAGCCGGATCTGCCGCGGTGCGGCGCAGCTCGGCGACCAGACCGGCCAGCGACAGCGGTCTCGTCGGCCGGCCGATCCGATGACGGATCTGGTCCTCGCGCAGGCCGAGCTCGTTGATGAACCGCGACGGCTGGTCACCGTCGTCGTCGGGCGACTTCACCGCGGTCACTACCAGCCGGGACCGGGCTCGGGTGGCGGCGACGTAGAAGAGCCGGCGCTCCTCGGCGAGCATCGCCGAGCGGGTCAGTGGCGGCAGGCGCCCGCCGTGGCGACCGTCCGGCAGCGCCGGGGCGATCCGGTCGGGCCCGAGGAGCGAGTCGCGCCGGCGCAGGTCGGGCCAGGCGCCCTCCTGGACGTGAGCGACCACCACGAGACCCCACTCCAGCCCCTTGGAGCGATGGGCGGTGAGCAGCCGCACCGCCGAGCCCCGCACGCCCTTGTCGGCCAGGGTGTCGGCCGGGATCTCCTGGGCACGGAGCGTGGCCAGGAAGGTCTCCACCGAGGTGAACTCCTGCCGGCCCTCGATCTTGGCGGCGGTGTCGAACAGCGCCACGACCGCATCCAGGTCTCGATGGGCCAGCCGCGCCGCCGAGCCACCCGACTCGACCTGCGCCCGCAGCCGCTGCCCCCAATCGGCGCCCTCCCACAGGGTCCAGAGCACCTGCTCGGCGCCGGCACCGCCCGCCAGCACGCGGCGCGCCTCGGCGAGAAGGTCCGCAAGCCGGCGTACGCGCCCCAGCACCCGTTCCTCGCCCCCGCTGGTCGAGCCGCCCCCGCTGCTCGAGCCGCCCCCGCTGGTCGAGCCGGATTCGTGAGGTACGAACGAATCCGTGTCGAGACCAACACGGTCATCTGTCGCGCTCGATGGGATTGTGTTGGTCTCGACACCGGCTCGCTGGCGCTCGCCGGGCTCGACCAGCGGGAAGGCCTCGGGCTCGACCAGCGGCGAGGCAGCGGCCTCGACCAACGAGCCAGGATCGAGCACGGCGCGGCGTACGAGCTCGCTGGCAGACACGTCGAAAAACCTCGCCCTGAGCGTGCGAGTCAGCGCGCGGACGTCGGTCGCGTCGAGCCCGCCGAGCGGACCGGTGAGCAGCTCCTCGCAGCGCTCGGCGCGTACGTAGCGTTCATCGAGCTCCGACTCGACGGCGGCGTCGACGACGATCCCGAGCGCGTCGAGGAGGACCGCGGCAGCCGGCTCGCGGACCAACGGGGTCTCGTCGGAGGCGACCTCGACCGGGACACCGGCTGCGGTCAGCGAACGGCGCAGCTGCGGGATCGAGGTGCGGCCCGAGCGCACCAGGACGGCCATGTCGGACCAGTCGATGCCGTCCTCGAGGTGAGCCCGGCGGAGCAGGTCGGCGATGTGCTCGGTCTCGGCCCGGTCGGTGTCGAAGGTGAGCACCTCGGCCCGTCCCGGGTCCTGGGCCAACGGGTGCGGGTTGCGGAAGGTGTCGTAGGCAGCGACCGGGATCGAGCCCCGCACCGAGATCCCTGCGGCGATCGACCGCGAGGTCCGCAGCAGCCGCGACCCGAACCGACGGGTCGTCCCCAGAGCCACCACCGGCGCATGCCGCCGTTCCCGGGTCGGGAACTGAGCCGGGAAGTCGAGGATCCCGTTGACGTCCGCGCCTCGGAAACCGTAGATGGACTGGTCCGGGTCGCCGACGACGATCAGGTCGCGGCCGTCGCCGGCCAGCGCCTGCAGCAGTGCGACCTGGCTCGGGTCGGTGTCTTGGTATTCGTCCACGAACACGCACGTGAACTCGGCCCGGAGCTCGGCCGCATGCCGTTCGGCCTCGATCACCCCGCGCATGATCAGGTCGGGGTAGTCGATGGCCGACTGGGCGCCGAGCACGTCGAGATACTGCTCCAGGAACCATCCGGCGGCGACGAACTCCTCGATCCCCTCGTCACGGCCGAGCGCCACCAGCTGGTCGGGATCGAGCCCGCGCTCGCGTGCCCGCGCGATCACGGTCTGCACCTCGCGCGCGAACCCGCGGGTGCCGACCGCCATCCGGAACCTCTCCGGCCATCGCACCGACTCCGGGTGCTCGGACAGCAGCTCCTGCAGGACCACGTCGGCCTCGGGCGCGGAGAGCAGCGTCAGCGGCGCCGTGTAGAGCTCGGCCGGCGCATAGCGCCGCACCAGCCCGTAGGCGAAGGAGTGGAACGTCGAGGAGACCGCCCCCGAGAGGGTGCGCCCCAGCCGCGCCGTGACCCGGTCACGCAGCTGCTCGGCGGCCTTGCGGGAGAAGGTCAGCGCCAGCAGCTGGTCGGGCCGTACGCCGCGGTTCTCGATCCGGTCGACGACCGCCTCCACCAGCGTGGTCGTCTTGCCCGTCCCGGGCCCGGCCAGCACCAGGAGCGGCCCGCCGGGATGCTCCACCACCGAGCGCTGGTGCTCGTCGAGCACCGGCACGGCGGCTGCGCTCGGCGGCGGGGCTAGGCGGTAGGCGACACTCACGGGCCCTACCTAATCAGACGACACCGACAGTTTTCAGAGGCCCGTCGAGACGCCCGATCAGACGTCGTGACCCAGCCGCATCCGAACCCCCACGACGTCGTCGAGATCGATCCCCTCGGCACGCCGTACGACGGCTTTCAGCGGGAGCACGTAGGTGCCGTCCTTCGGAAACAGCGCGGTGGTGAAGGTGGTCGCACCGATGGTGGCGGTGACGGCGACCTGGCCCCAGTATTCCAGCCCACGGGCGTCCTCCTTGACGTCCTGGGCGCCCTCGACGGGCATGGGCACGTAGTAGAACGGGGCCGGACCGCGCCACTCGATGACGGCCCCTTCGAAGGTGTACTCCACCGGGCCTACTCCCCAATCCCTGATTCTGAGGCGAGCTCGAAGTCGTCGAAGTCGAACCCCGGCGAGACCACGCAGGAGACGAGCGCGTCCTCGGCCGAGGGGACCGTACGCTGCCACACCCCCGCCGGTACTACAGCCTGCGGCACCTGGCCGGCGGCGACGTCCACCCCGACGTCGAGGGTCTCGCCCTCGACCGGGGCCTCGGCGGAGCCACCGAGCTGCAGGGACACCACACCGGTGTGTGCCAGCCAGATCTCGTCGGAGGTGACCCGGTGCCACGCGGACGACTCCCCGGCCAGGAGCCGGAAGTAGATCAGGGTCGCGGTCGGGCGAACCCGCCCGTCGTGGAGGGTGACGGTCTCGGCGGCAGCCCACGTCTGCCGGAACGAGCCGCCCTCAGGATGGGGCGCGAGGTCGAGTGCGGAGGTGATGGGGTCAACGGTCACCCGGCTCATTGTGCCGGGTCTCGTTGGCCGGATCGTCGGGGAAGCGCGGGTCGCCGAGCAGGTACTGCCAGAACAGGCCCGGCTTCTTGCGCGGCAGCGGCTTCGGACCGCCGACCGAACGGTTCTCGAGCGCGTCGCAGATCGCGTCGACGGGACGGGCCACGCGGCGTACGACCTTGCCGGGCAGGCCCGTGTGCCGGAGGCGAGGATGTGGACGGGAGGGAGCCCTGCGCTCGGCCGCCATGATCCGCTCGGCGACGAGCAGGAGCACGTCGTCGGAGGCCTCCTCCGCGAGGTGCGAGACCAGCTCGTCCTCCTTCTTCTGCTGAGCGTCGAGGGCCTTCTCGACCTCGCCCCACAGCGTCGGCCACGAGTGGGTGGTCTCCCAGGTGGAGCCGTACTCGTGCGCCTTCACGTGGAAGACCAGCACCTCCAGGTGCCGCGCGGCGGGGAGATAGTCATGGACCAGACCGACGCCGCCCTCGCAGTTGGCGGAGACCGCGGGCAGCAGCACCTCGTCCACGGCGTGCAGGTGTCGAGACGTGCCGGCGTTGAACTGGTCGATCGGTGGACAGCCCCGACGGGTCTGCTCGGGCCTGGCGATGATGCTCCGAGCATGGGCCAGGCGCCCAGCGAGCTCTTCGTGCTTGCGGCGCAGCTCGTCCTGCAACACGGTCGTGGTGGCCATCTGCCTCACCTCGGCGGCTAGGGGTCCACCTTCCAGAATGCGCCTATTCTCGCCTCGACGCAACCGGCGATCAGACGTCGGCCGGACGCTCGTTGTAGACCCCGGCCGCTTCCTGGCCGCTCAGCAGCGCGATCGCCGCCATCACCTCGTCGGTGATCACCCGGCGGGCCTTGCCCAGAGCTACGCCGTCGAAGCGGCCAGCCACCTGGATCGGCTGCCCGAACGCGACAGCGACCTTCGCCAGGCGGGGCAGGTTCGATCCCACCGGCTGGAGCTCCGCGGTCCCGCGCAGGCCCACCGGCACCACGGGGACGCCGGCGGTCAGCGCCAGGTGGGCCACCCCCGTACGGCCGCGATAGAGCCGCCCGTCGCGGGAGCGGGTGCCCTCCGGATAGATCCCGAACGCCTCGCCCCTGCCGAGGACCTCCAGGGCCACCTCCAGCGAGCCGAGCGCCGCCTGCGGGTCGTCGCGGTCCACCGGCAGCATCCCGAGCCCCTCGAACCACGCCTTCTGCGCCGCACCCTTGAGACCGGTGCCGGTGAAGTAGTCGGACTTGGCCAGGAAGTGCACCGGCCGGGGCGAGACCGACGGGATCACGATCGAGTCGGCGAAGCTGAGGTGGTTGCTGGCCAGGATCACCCCGCCGGTACGTGGGACGTTCTCGGCCCCAGTCACCGTGGGTCGCCAGACGGCCCGGAGAAGGGGTGGCACGACGGCGTGGAGGACGCGATACATCACACGCTCATCGTAGGTGGCAGCCACATCGCCGCGCGCAGGTCCACCGCCCCCGAGACACGACGCGGGGTGCCCTCCTCGAGATAGGCCTGTCTGGCCTCCTCGCCGTGGGAGGCGGGGAGCGAGCCGTCGGCCCGCACCACCCGCCACCACGGCATCCCGGCGCCCTCACGGGCCATCACCGAGCCGACCTGTCGCGGACCGCCCCCGAACTGGTCGAAGAGGGCGTCCGCGATCGCGCCGTAGGTCGTCACCTGCCCGCGCGGGATCTGCTCGACAAGACGCAGTACGGCCTCTACGTACGCCTCCCGGTCGGTCATACCCCTACTTTCGCTGGTCGAGCCCCGCGAGCGCTAGCGAGCGGGAGCCGAGACCAACACGATCCCATCGGCACTCGACAGGACCGTGTTGGTCTCGACACGCTCGGCCGCAGGCGGCCTCACGGCTCGACCAGCAGTGTGCTCACAGGATGGGGCTGAACGGCTCGGTGCCGTTGACCAGACGCAGACCGGAGATGCCCGAGTTCGCCTGGGCGTACTTCAGCTCGAGGTCCATGTCACCGATGTTGTTGGACGCCGGCAGCGGGAGCAGACCGAGCGTCGACAGGGTGCCGACGGCCTTGCCCTCGGCGTTCAGGAAGCCGGAGCCGGAGTCACCGGGGATGCCCGGGGTGAGGTTGTAGAGCGGGTGCGACCACCGGGTGCCGTTGACGCTGTCCCCGAGGGAGAGTCCGATCTTCGGCGAGAGCAGGTCGATGTCGGCGCGGATCGAGGAGTTGCCGTAGGAGTAGACCTTGTCGCCGGCCACGGTGCCGTCGGTGTCGATGCCCGTGGGACCGCCCCAGATCGGCACGGTCGGGTTGACCTTGCCCGCGTCGGCGGCATCCACCTTGACCAGCGCGAAGTCGTTGTAGGCGCAGGTGTCCGCGTCCTTGGTGCCCTGCTTCTTCATGGTCAGCCAGGAGGAGTACGCCAGCTTCCCCTTCCCCAGGACGGTGCCCTCGCTCAGCAGCGAACCGCCCTCGTTGAAGGTCACCGGCGTGCCCAGCGGGAGCGACTCCGCGGCGCAGCCGTTGGTGTCGGTGGCCTCACCGAGACCCGCGCAGTGAGCGGCGTAGCCGACGTAGACGTTCGCCGCGGAGTCGGCGAAGACGAAGTTGGCGGTGCACTGGGCACCCTTGGTGTACATCTGCACGCCCGGGGTGATGGTGGCTGTGTCGGCCGGCGCCCAGGCCTGGGCGGGAGCCGGGATCAGCGCGGGGACGAAGGCGGCGGCGAGAGCGCCGGCGGCGATGGCTGCGGCGCGGCGGGTCGAACGGCGGATACGGAGCATGTGGGGGCCTCGTTCTGTAGGTGATGTGACTCACAAGTAACGACGCCTGGTGGCCGCGGGTTACGGCACCGCCACGACCACGGTGTTGCCCTGGAAGGATGTGCCGTCCCAGTCGTCGCACGTCACCACGACCAGCCTCGGCTTTCCATCGGGGTCGAAGAGCTTCGCGCTCCGCTTGGCGACCTCCTCCTTGGAGAGGTCCCGCACCGACCGGACGGTGTAGCTGAACTCGCCGTTCTTGGTCCGCACGACGATCTCGTCGCCCTCGTTCACCTCGCCCAGCCGGTCGAGGATGCCGCCTCCGTTGTGCAGGGTGTGGCCGACGATCAGCACCGAGCCATCCTCGGCCCCGGGTTTGGCGCCGCCCTTCCACCAGCCCATGAGCGAGGCGTCCGCGGGCGGGGTGAGCGTGCCTTGCTCCATCGCCAGCGGCACCACGTCGGCGTGCACGTTGAGCGTGGGGATGGAGACGCCGCGTACCTTGCCCTTCTTCTTCGGCACCTCGGCCAGGGCCTCCGCCGGGATCGAGGAGGTGGTCCCCGGCGGGGTCGAGGTGCTCTTCTTCGCCTCGTCGATCCTGGTGTAGTAGTCGTAGGCGGCATAGCCGAGCACCGCGACCGCGACCACGAGGACGACGACGAAGATCTCCCCGATGAAGGTCCTCAGGCTCGGTTGGCGCCTGCGAGGACGGGGAGGCTCGTGGGGGTTGTAGCCATGGCTCACTCGGCCGAGCGTGCCACAGCCTCAGCCCGCCGTCGTCGGACGGCCAGCCCGACGCCCGCTCCCATCAGCAGCGCACCGACCCCGGCGAAGACATACGACGGAGGTACGCCGCGGGTCGGGTCCGCGACGTTCGACTCCAGCCGATCCGGGTCGATCGCCGAACCGACAGCCACTCCGGAGACGGGCTCCGGGGCCTGGTCGCTCGCGTTGGCAGGGGCTCCGAGAAACAGTCCGCCGGCCAGAGTGGCACCGGCGAGCGTCGCGCTGAGACGAGCGCGTGTGGACAACGTCGATCCTCCGGGGTTCGTGCACTGGTGCAACTCCGCCCCCCGCAGCTGCGCGGCAAAACTATCGGGTACGCCCCGCACATAGAAAGCCAGCGGCGGCCCCAGAGGGGCCACCGCTGGCCAACAGTTCAGTAACCCGGTCCACAGGCCCGTCCGGACCCGCCGGGAGCGCCGATCAGTACGACGGCTGGCTCGGGTCGATCTGGTTGACCCACGCCACCACGCCGCCGCCGACGTGGACCGCGTCCGCGTAGCCGGCGCCCTTGGCGATCGCGAGCACCTCGGCGCTGCGTACGCCGCTCTTGCAGTGGAACACCAGCGGCTTGGCACCGTCGCCGGTGAGCTCGGCGACCTGCGGGATCGCGTTGCCGTTGAGGAACTCGCCCTTGGGGATGAGGACGGCGCCGGGGATCTGGTTGATCTCGTACTCGTTCGGCTCACGCACGTCGACGAGCACGAAGTCGCGGCTGCTCTCCTCGCGCTCCTTGATCATCTCGGCGAGCTGGGTGACCGAGATCGTGGAACCGGCCGCGGCGTCTGCCGCCTCGGTCGAGAGCGCACCGCAGAACGCGTCGTAGTCGATCAGGTCGGTGACGGTCGGGTTCTCGCCGCAAAGCGCGCAGTTGGGGTCCTTGCGGACCTTCAGCTTGCGGTACTCCATCTCGAGTGCGTCGTAGATCATCAGCTTGCCGACGAGCGGCTCACCGATGCCGGTCAGCATCTTGATGGCCTCGTTGACCTGGATGGAGCCGATGGAGGCGCAGAGCACACCCAGCACGCCACCCTCGGCGCAGGAGGGAACCATGCCCGGGGGCGGGGGCTCCGGGTAGAGGCAGCGGTAGCAGGGCGCGTCCTCACCGATCGTCGGCGCGAAGACCGAGGCCTGGCCGTCGAAGCGGTAGATCGATCCCCAGACGTAGGGGATGCCCAGGAAGTAGGCGGCGTCGTTGACCATGTAGCGGGTCGCGAAGTTGTCGGTGCCGTCGACGATCAGGTCGTAGCCGGTGAAGATCTCGCGCACGTTGTCGTTGTCGAGGCGCACGTCGTGCAGCACGATGTCGACGTACGGGTTCACCTCCCGGATCGCCGCCGCGGCCGATTCGGCCTTCGGCTGGCCGACCGTCGACTGCTTGTGGATGATCTGGCGCTGCAGGTTGGACTCGTCGACCTCGTCGAACTCGACGATGCCGAGGGTGCCGACGCCGGCTGCGGCCAGGTAGAGCAGTGCGGGCGAGCCGAGACCGCCGGCACCGATGACCAGCACCTTGGCGTTCTTCAGGCGCTTCTGCCCGTCCATACCGACGTCGGGGATGATGAGGTGGCGGCTGTAGCGGCGCACCTCGTCGATCGTCAGCTCGTCAGCGGGCTCCACGAGCGGGGCTAGGGACACAACGGCTCCTCAGTTCGGACGTACGTATGCCTGCTTGAACACCGCGGGCACATCTCCATGTTCCCTCATCCGTGGAGCAGCCGACGACGCGTCCCGCGATCCGAGTACCAGCGGGTAGGCTGCTCGGGTGACCACGCACCAATCCGAGCTCGACCCCACTCGACCGCGAGGGGCGCGACTGCCCCGAACGGAGCGACGAGCCCAGCTCCTCGATTCCGCTCTCGAGGTCTTCGTCGCCTACGGCTTCCACGCTGCCGCGATGGACGACATCGCCGAGAGGGCCGGGGTCTCCAAGCCCGTTCTCTACCAGCACTTCCCCGGCAAGCTCGACCTCTATCTCGCGCTGTTGGAGAAGTCCGCGAACGAGATCATCGATCGCACCCGGGAGGCGCTGGCTTCGACCGACGAGAACAAGGAGCGCGTGGCACGCACCGTCGAGGTCTTCTACGACTACGTGGCATCGGAGTCCGGTGCCTTCCGGCTCGTCTTCGAGTCCGACCTGACCAACGACCCCGCCGTGCGCGAGCAGGTCGACCGGGTCACCAACGAGTGCGCCGAGGTGATCGCCGAGATCATCGCCGAGGACACCGGTTTCGCCCCCGCCGCCTCTCACCTCCTCGCGGTCGGCCTGGTCGGCCAGATCCAGGTCAGCGCGCGCTACTGG
This sequence comes from Nocardioides panzhihuensis, assembly GCF_013408335.1. NCBI lineage: Bacteria > Bacillati > Actinomycetota > Actinomycetes > Propionibacteriales > Nocardioidaceae > Nocardioides > Nocardioides panzhihuensis. The sequence goes on from NZ_JACBZR010000001.1 coordinate 4,036,824, forward strand.
CTCCACGACAACGGCAACCTGTCGCAGGCCGACGCGGCCCGCCTGGTCGCCGGGCTCTCCTGGCGCGGCATCGGCGGCTACCCGAAGACCGACTGAGCGAGGTCAAGCGGCGAGACGACCCGAGCGAGGTCAAGCGGCGAGCTTGCTCGTCCGCTTGCGCCGAGCGAGGGAGCGTCCGCGCGCAGCGCGGTGACCGACTGAGCGCTGTCGCCCGACATCGTTCGCCCACAGCGCAACGACGGGGTTCCTCACCTTCCGTGTGAGAGGATTCCGAAGCATTGATCGACCCATCGCAAGGAGGACCCGTGGAGGTCAAGATCGGCGTCCAGCAGGCCGCCCGTGAGCTCGTCGTAGAGACCGAGGAGTCCAGCGAGTCGGTGGAGAAGCTCATCGCCGACGCCCTCGGCGGCGGTGCTGTGCTCGCATTGACCGACAGCAAGGGCCGCAAGGTCATCGTCCCGACCGACAAGCTCGCCTACATCGAAATCGGCCCGGCCAAGGTCGGCAAGGTCGGGTTCGCGGGCTCAACCACTACGGGATGACCCTGATTCCGGCGGCGAACTTCCGGTTTTGAGCCATGTTGCCCGTGCATTCGGGTACCAACAGGTGCAGTATCGAGTGATCGGCGCATCCTTCGCGTCGCTTACAACCTGAAGGGATAGGGCATGATCGGGACCATCATCACCGTGCTTGTCGGTGGGGTCATCATCGGGCTCCTCGGCAAGTTCCTCGCCCCCGGCAGTCGGGACAACATTCCGTTCTGGCTCGTCGTCGTCTGCGGAATCGTCGGCATGCTCGTCGGTGGCTGGATCTACTACGCCATCTTCGGCGTGGCCGGCAACGTCGCGGGCAACCCGGACTACGACATGTGGAACACGTCCAAGGGAATCGACTGGTGGCGTCACCTCTGGCAGGTCGTCGTCGCCGCCATCGCGGTCGTCGTGGCCGCAGGTGTCACCGGAAGGACCAAGGCCTGAGCCTCATCCAGGTCATAGCGAAGCGGTCCCGCCCCTTGGGGTGGGACCGCTTCCGTCATCCGTGCTGCATGTGAGCCGAGCGCGTCACCAGTTCGGTTGCGCGGGCGGCTCCGGCGAAGCCACCTCCCGCGGCCGGACGACGTAGACGACGCGCCCGGAGCGGGCCCAGGCTCGATCGAGCTCGCCGATGTCGTACGTCGTCCGCACCTCGGCGTCGCTGGCGATCTTGTGGGAGGCAGGGTCGTGGACGATCGGATCGCCGTTGTCACCGAAGCCGACCAGCACCAGCAGATGGCCGTTGGTGACATACCCCGCGCCGGTCAGCTCGCCCTCCTGGTGCGAGACGGCGAGCACGAGCGGGATCCCCGCCTCGACGAACCGCGCGGCCTCGGCGAAGGAACGCAGCCTGGTGACGTACGCGACCAGCCCACGCGCGCCCGCATAGGCGGTGTTGAAGGCCCAGTTGCCGGCACCGCCGAAGGACTCGTCGTAGACCTCCCGAACGGTGAACGGAACCTGCGGGTCGGGGGTCTCGTAGTCCACCCAGGACGTCTCTTCGACCGTCGGGCCGACGCCCCAGAAGTCGGCGATCATCGCCGTCGAGGCGGCACTGCACCAGGACTGGCCGCCACCGTCCCAGTGCGGATAGCGGTCACGATGGAGCTGCTGCGAATAGGCGGGTACGCCCCTCATCACCGTCCCGGGAGCCACCGGCCCCGCCCCGGGCGCCGAGTCCCGGGCGTTCGCCGAGACCACCGCTCCGAGCAGGCTGGCCCGCGGCAGCCTCCCAGCAGGACCGTGCAGGGTCAGCCGCAGCGAGAACGCCGTGAGCCTGCGCCCGTCCCGGCCCAGGATCGTGTCGTCGGCAGCGGCCGCGATCGCGTCGTCCTGGCCGGCGACGGAGGTGGAGGTGAATGCCTGGTCCGAGGACCAGCGGGCCAGCATCAGCCAGCCGCTCCGCTCCCCCGACTCCGCAACCACCCGGGCCGCGACCTCCACCCACGTCCCGGGAGGTGTCACCACGTTCCAGGAGGCGATCAGCTCGCCGAAGGAGAACCCGGGGCTGACCTCGGGCGACGTCCACACACCGGTGGCATCGGGAGCGATCTGCTCTCCCTGCCAACCGGTCCAGAGGATCTCAGGGCTCTCAGTGTTCAAGTCCGAGCTTGCCCATGCGCTCGATGTGACGCTGGGTGAGGCGGGTGAGCATCTCGCCGATCGAGCCGAGGTCGAGACCAGGAAGATGATCGCCGGTGATCAGCTCGCTGAGCCCCTCACGGGTGGCTGCCACCTGCTGCGCCTGGGTGAGGGCCTCACCCATGAGGCGACGACCCCACAGAGCCAGCCGTCCGCCGATGAGATGATCGGCCTCGATGCCGGCCCGGACCCGGTCCACGACGAAGTCGGCCCGTCCGGCGTCCTCGAGGGTGGTCACCACGAGCTTGTGGGTCTCCTCGTCGAGGAAACCGGCGATCTCACGGTAGAAGTCGTTGGCGAGCCCGTCACCGACGTACGCCTTGACCAGCGACTCCCACCAGTCCGCCGGACTCGTGTGGATGTGGAACTCGTCGAACCCCGCGCGCAGCGACTCCATCGCCGCGTAGGAGTCGGCGCCGAGCTCCTCCAGCCGGTCGAGCACCGGCTGGATCTTGGCGTGCTGGGCGGCCGCCATCGCAAGCAGAGCCGTCTTGTCCTCCAGCGACGGCGCCATCTTGGCGTCGTCGGTCAGCCGCTCGACGGCCGAGACCTCGCCATAGGCGACAGCTCCCAGCAGGTCGATGACAGCGGCCTTGTAGACGGGATCCTCGAAGGGATCCTGAGGACCCGTGAACTCTGACGATGCAACCACGGGAGAACCCTACCGATAGAATGGATTTTGACCGACCCAGCACCGCTGATACTCAGCTCTGTATCGCGGCGGTCTGGATCCCGTATGTGCGCGGCGTGGCACTCGCTTGAGAAGCTCGAGACACCCGTGAGTCGCTCGCCGCATTCGATGAGACAAGCGAGTAGCGACGAAATCATGACGACGTTCAAGGACCTCGGTGTTCACCCCGAGATCTGCGCTCCGCTCGAGCGCAAAGGCATCACTGTTCCCTTCGCCATCCAAGAGATGACGCTCTCGGTCGCCCTCCAGGGCACCGACCTGATCGGCCAGGCCCGCACCGGCTCCGGCAAGACGCTGGCCTTCGGCATCCCGGTCGTGCAGCGCAGCGTCTCTCCCAAGGACCCCGACTACATCGACCTGCCCCAGGGCAAGCCGCAGGCGCTGATCGTGGCCCCGACCCGCGAGCTGGCCATGCAGGTCTCGGCCGAGATCTCGATGATCTCCGTGGACCGCGGTCTGCGCGTGCTGACCGTCTACGGCGGCGCGGGCTACGACCCCCAGCTCGACGCGCTGGAGAAGGGCGTCGACATCGTGGTCGGCACCCCGGGCCGCCTGATCGACCTGGCCAACCGCAAGGTCCTCGACCTCTCCCACGTGCACGCCCTCGTCCTCGACGAGGCCGACGAGATGCTCGACCTCGGGTTCCTTCCCGACGTGGAGAAGCTGGTCACCCTCACCCCGGAGACCCGCCAGACGCTGCTCTTCTCGGCCACCATGCCGGGTGCGATCGTGGCGCTGGCCCGCTCCTACATGCGCCACCCGATGAACATCCGCGCCGAGTCCGCGAGCGAGCGCGAGACGGTGCCCGCCACCGCACAGTTCGTCTACCAGGCCCACGACCTCGACAAGACCGAGATGATCGGTCGCCTGCTGCAGTGCGAGGACCACGACAAGATCGTCGTCTTCTCCCGCACCAAGCGACAGGCTCAGCGGGTCGCCGACGACCTCGCCGAGCGCGGCTTCCCGGCCTCTCCTCTGCACGGGGACATGCAGCAGGCCGCCCGCGAGCGCGTGATGCAGAAGTTCCGTGACGGCAAGGTCGAGGTCCTGGTGGCCACCGACGTCGCCGCTCGTGGCATCGACGTCACCGGCGTCTCCCACGTGGTCAACTACACCACCCCGGACGACGAGAAGACCTACGTCCACCGCATCGGCCGCACCGGCCGCGCCGGCGCCTCCGGCGTCGCGGTCACGTTCGTCGACTGGGCCGACCTGCACAAGTGGAAGATGATCAACAAGGCTCTCGACCTTCCGTTCGACGAGCCGCAGGAGACCTACTCCTCCTCGGAGCACTTCCTCCACGACATGGGCATCCCGAAGGGCACCAAGGGCCGGATCAAGGCTGCCGCGCCCGTCAAGCCCAAGGAGAAGGACTCCGAGAAGGACGGCGAGAAGCGTGAGCGCGCTCCGCGCAACCGCGACCGTCAGCGTACGCGCTCCCGCGGCGGCCAGGCCGTCGACAAGGCCGCTGCTCCGGCTGCCGCCGAGTCCGGCGAGTCTGCGACGAAGCCGGCCGACGGCGAGACCGAGGGCTCCGCGCCCCGGCGCCGCCGTCGCCGCCGCTCCTCGAGCAGCTCGGCGACGAAGACGGACTGAGCTCGCCGAGGCGGTTCCTTCGTCAAGGCATGCAGGTGAAGAAACACATCCCCAGCGGAGCTCCGCTGGGGATGTGTTCTTTCGGCTGCATACCCTTCGACAAGCTCAGGACATCGCCTTGACGAAGGACCGCGCTAGTCCGTGACGACCACCTTGGTGCCGAGCCGCGCGAAGCGCCACATCGCCTTCGCGTCCGGCTCCGCCTGGCGGATGCACCCGTGCGACAGCGGGGTGCCGAGCTGGGCGCGGGACTGCACGCGCTTGCCCTTGTCGACCGGGATGTTGTGGAACCCGATCGCGGCGTTGGGGCCCTTGGTGAAGCGTACGAACCACTTCATCCTGCCCGAGTCGTTGATGCCCCTGGCGTGCTTGGAACGGGAGAAGACGCGGAAGGTGCCGGGCTTCAGATTGTCGTAGACGCTGCCCGAGACCGGATAGGTACGCAGCGGCCGATCGGCCGCGGAGACGATCCAGACCCGCTGACGGCTGATCGAGAAGACCGCCCGGCGTCCGTCGCCGGAGTCGGCCGGCAGCATCTTCTCCGCAGTGGCGATCCAGGCGGCGACGTGGCGCGTGGTGTCCCCCTCGCGCAGGGTGTCGGGCGGCAGGGCCGGAGCGCGAACCTCCTCGCCCGCGCCCATCTTCACACCGCCGGCGGTCATGCTGGGCCGACCGTCGGCCGGAGGCTCGGCGACCACCTCGATCCCGCCATACAGACCGGCTGCGGTCAGCAAGGATGCGGCGAAGAGCATCTTGGCGCGCCTGAGAGGCCGAGGTCTCGTCCGATGCCGCCCGCCGCGGCTCACTTCTCCACCGCGCGTCCGAGTACGCCTGCGAAATCCACGTCGAACATCATCCAAACTCCGGTGACCGCAAGTCAACTGTCACACGACAGACAGAAACCTCGGTTCCGCTGGTGGACGGCCGGTCTGACACCCGGGTCCCCCGCGCACCTCGTGGTGGCAGGATTGCCCCATGTCGACACCCACCTCCCTGATCACCGGCGCGACCGCCGGCATCGGACTGGCCTTCGCCCAGCAGCTCGCCGCCCGCGGTCACGACCTCGTCCTCGTGGCCCGTGACGAGGAGCGTCTCAACGGCGTCGCGAAGGACCTGACCGACGCTCACGGCATCGGCGTCGAGGTGCTCCGCGCCGACCTGATCGACAGCGCCGACCTGGCCCGGGTCGAGGCGCGCCTGGCCGACGCCGAGCATCCGGTCGACCTGCTGGTCAACAACGCCGGGCACGGCCTCAAGCACCGTTTCCTCGACAACACCGCCGACGAGGAGACCGCCATGGCGCAGGTGCTCGTCATCGCGCCGCTGCGCCTGTCCCACGCCGCGCTGGGCGCCCAGGTGGCCCGCGGCCACGGCGGCATCATCAACGTCGGCTCCGTCGCCTCCTACCTCCCCCGCGGCACCTACTCGGCCGCCAAGGCGTGGATCAACTCCTTCACCGAGTGGGCCCACAACGAGTACGCCGGCAAGGGGATCAAGGTGATGGCCCTGTTGCCGGGCTTCACCAAGACCGAGTTCCACGAGCGCCTCGGCTCCGGCTACGACTCCGCCCCGGCGTGGATGTGGCTCGACGTCGACGACCTGGTCCGTGAGGCGCTCGAGGACTACGAGAGCGACAAGATCTTCTCGATCCCGAGCAAGCGCTACAAGGCCCTGGCCACCCTCGCGCGAGCGGTCCCGACCGGCGTGCTCCAGAAATTCCAGTCCCTGGGCCGCAGGTAGCCGAGCCGGTCTCAAGCGTTCGCGACGAAGGTCGTGACCGCGTCTGCGACCATCTGGACGGCGATCGCCGAGAGCAGCAGTCCGGCGATCCGGGTGATGAGCAGGACGCCGGACTCCTTGAGGACCTTCAGGATCGGGATGGAGAAGACCATCGCGACCAGTAGAGCGAGGTGGACGACGATGAGTCCGAGGCCGAGCCCGAAGGCGGTCCCGACCGAGTCGACCTCTTGGGTGAAGACCATGGTCGCGACGATCGCGCCGGGGCCGGCCAGGAGCGGGGTGCCGAGCGGCACCAGGGCGACGTTGGCTCCGGCGGCGGCGACAGGGTCGTCGAAGTTGTCGGTGAGCAGCTCGAGGGCGACCAGCAGCAGGAGCAGGCCGCCGGCGCACTGCAGCGCCTCGAGGGAGATGTGCAGGAAGTGCAGGATCGCCTGTCCGAACAGCGCGAAGATCGTGATCACCAGGAACGAGACCGCGACCGCGAGCAGCGCCGCGCGGCGCTGCTTGGCCGGTGACTGCCCCGCGGTCAGCGACAAGAAGATCGGGATCGTGCCGACCGGGTCCATGATCACGAAGAGCGTCACGAACGTGGAGACGAAGATCTCGGTCACCGTACGACCTCGGGAGTGACTCGTCCGGAGGCTGCCGAGGCGGCGGCGGCGCGCTCCAGGAGCCGCTCGTACTCGGCTGGTGCAGTGGTGTTCACTCCCAGATGGTGACCCACCTTCCCGGTGCCGTGGTAATCGCTGGAACCGGTCACCACGAGGTCGAGATTGCGGGCGATCACCCGCAGCTTCTCGCGCGTTTCCGGGGTGTGGTCCTGGTGGTCGACCTCCAGCCCGGACAGGCCCGTGTCGACCAGCGAGGAGATGGCCGCCTCGTCCGGCTGCTGGTGTCCGGAGCGCCCCCACGGATGGGCGATCACGGTCACTCCGCCGGCGGCGGCGACGGTGCGGATCATGGGCTCGAGCGGGGCGGCGTAGCGGCTGACGTTGGCAGGTTTCCCGGCCCCGAGGTAGCGGTTGAACGCCTCGTCGCGACTGTGCACGTATCCCTTGGCGACGAGCGCGTCGGCCAGGTGCGGGCGCCCAGAGGCGGCGGCATGACCGGAGACGGCCGCGACGTCCTCGAGCGACACCTCGATGCCGAGACGCGCCAGCCTGGCCAGCATCAGTGGCAGCCGTCCGTCGCGGCCCGCGAGAACACGGGCGAGCTCTGCGACCAGCGGCGGGTGGGTCCGGTCGGGCAGGTAGGCCAGCAGGTGCACGCTGTGGCCGAGGTGGTCGGTGCTGATCTCCATGCCCCGCACCAGCCCGATGCCCACGTCCGCGGCCGCCGCGGCCGCCTCGTCCCAGCTGCCGGCGGTGTCGTGGTCGGTGATCGCGACGACGTCGAGCCCAGCGGCCTTGGCCGCCTGGACCAGCTCGGTGGGCGAATCGGTCCCGTCACTCACCCGCGAGTGAGTATGGAGGTCGATGCGCACTCGGCCATACTAGTGGTCCCACCAGGAGCCGCTGGTCCCGCCGAAGGGCAGCTCGACCATCTGGATACCGAGATCGCCGACCTGGCGCAAGTGCCAGCCGTCCTGGAGCATCAGCATCGCCGTGGCCGGCCGGAAGACCAGCCACAGCCAGCGGCCTGCGGCCTCTCCGACCAGCACCGACCGCTCCCACTCCTCGGCCCCGTTGGTCCACTGGGTGATCGGCCACAGCGGGACCATCTGCCCGCCGACGCGGACCTTCGTGGTGGGCGGCCCGGCGCAGGCGTCGACACCGGGATCGGGGCCTTCCGTACGCGCGCACCGAGCGCCCAGCCCGACGCCGGCCTCCTCGGTGACGACGCTCAGCTCGAACGGCCCGTCGTCTGGGGTCACCCCGGTCCAGGTGAGCAGTGTCCCCGATCCCTTGGCCTCGTCGCCGACCACGGCGAGGTCGGCGATCGACCAACCCGTCTCGACCGGCCAGGGAACGTAGGTGGGCACCTCACCGGCCAGGGCCAGAACCTGCACCAGATCCTCGTAGGAGGCCTTGTCCGTACGCCACACCGGGGACACCACGCCGTGCTCGGGGCAGGACCGGCTGCCGCCGGCGCCGATGTTCGCCACCGGCGTCGCGCAGCGTGGACATCCAACCACTAAAGCCACCCCACAACGGTGACTCCTACTGCCAGGTTCGGTCAAGCGCGGGCCGTGTGTCTCGCGCGGGTGCGACGGACCGCCCACTCGACGAGGTCGGCGAGCGCCTCGACCGCTTCAGCGCACGCACGACCGGCAGGAGCGGCGGCGTCGGGCTCCCACTCCGGGACGGTCTCCGGCCCCCATCCTGGGCGCGGGTTGGTCTCCGCCCGGTGGACCAACCACGCCCGCAGCTCCACGTGGGTGGCCGCCGCCGCGGCCGCGGTACGGTCATCGGTGACCGCCGAGGGATCGGCGCCGTCGACCTCGACCGGGGTCAGGTCCGACCAGTCTCCGTGCAGGCTCACGCCCAGCCTCTGCACCCCCACGACCTGCTGGTTCGCGGCTCTCTCGACCCACGGCTCGACCCGCAGCCCGATCCGTTCGTCCTCGACGTCGAGACCCGGCATCAGCCTCTTGGCGAGCACGTGCTTGCGCAGCCGGATGCCGGCCGGGAAGCTCAGCTCGCGCGCGTCGAGAGCCAGGTTGAGGCGGCGCAGCAGGTCCGTGCGTACGACGCCGAGCGAGGCGTTCTGGGGCCGCCGGGTCCTGACGTCCTCGAAGGAGAACCCGATCACCTCGCCGAACCGCTCCAGCAGGGCTCCGCCGGGCGCGTCCGGCCCCGGGACGGTCACGACATGCACGGGGCCGGCGACGCTCCACCGTCGAGCGATCCCGACCGCGTCCTGCTCGCTCCAGAACCGGCTGGAAGCGGTCAACCGGCCCGGGAAGAGCCGCCGCGGTCGTCTCGCCCTGGCCGCGGCGACGAAGTCGGACCAGGACCAGACCTCACCGTTCTGGACGACCTCCTGCCACATCGCGGGCAGGTTGCGGTTGAGATCGCGTACGGACAGGACGATCTCGGGAGATGGCAGACTCGCGAGGAGCTTCTCCACGACATCGCCGCCGACTGGTGCGAGCAGCTCGGCGGAGATGACCGCCGTCCCGTGCCAGGCGTCGATCTCGTCGACGAGCCGCTGCCACGCGCCTTCGATCGAGCGGTCCCCGGCCAGCGACGTCTGAAGACCGCGCAGGTTCCAGGCGGCGTCCGCCTGGTCTCGCCACGTCCTGCCCGGGACGAGTATGCCCAGGTCGGTCAGGTGCTCTCGATGCGCGTAGAGCGCGTGCTGCAAGGACGTGGTGCCGGACTTCATCGCGCCGACATGGACGATCACACGACGTGCCACAGCTGCCCTCCTCGGGCGGCCGCGGGATGTTACGGCCGCTCAAAAAGGGGACCACATCAGCCCGCGCAACACCACCCGACCAGGCTATGGACGAGCTATGTATTCCAATGCTTCACCACGGGTTGGTCGTGGTGGGTGTCGAGCATCGAGACGGTCGCGGTGTCCAGCCTGAAGAGCCGTCCCTCGCTCACCGGTAGGCCCAGCCACACCGCCGCCAACGCACACAGCGAGTGCCCGTGGGAGAAGACCAGGGTGTCGCCGTCGCGCTCGCGGGCAGCCGTGGCGACGCGAGCCAGCCGCTCCTGGACGGAGGCCGCGGGCTCTCCCCTGGGCGTGACCGAGGTCCACAGGCTCCAGCCGGGATCGGTCCGGTGGATCTCCGGGGTGGTGATGCCCTCGTAGTCGCCGTAGTCCCACTCGACCAGGTCCTCGGTGACGGTGGCGTCGGGGAAGCCCGCGAGCTCAGCCGTACGCAGGGCCCGCTGTCGCGGCGAGGTCAGCACCGCGGCGTACGTCTGCTCCTTCAGCCTCGGCGCCAGCGCCAGGGCGCTCTCCTCACCTTCGGGCAGGAGAGGGAGGTCTGTGTGGGAGGTGTGCCGACCGTTGAGCGACCACTCGGTGGTGCCGTGCCTGACGAGGAAGAGGGCCATGGCCCCATCAAACCAGCCCCGGACCAGACCAGCGGGTCACGCCCGGGTGATGAACCGGTTGACCTCGCGGGAGAGCACATTGGGCGCCAGATCTGCGGCGGTCGAGAGCAGCTTGGCCGGGAACCCGACCGCGGTGTGCACCTTCGGCAGCCGGAACAGCCCCGTGCGCGGCTGCGCCATCTCCCAGACCTGGTCGGCCACGTCCTCGACGGTGAGCCGGATGCCCAAGGTCTCGTGGGACGAGGCGACGTTGCCGTCCAGCAGCGCGGTCTTCACCCACAGCGGCCAGACCGCCTGCACCCGGATGCCCTCCTTGCGCCACTCCAGCTCCAGCGCCTCGGTGAGCCCGCGCACGGCGTACTTCGACGCACTGTAGGAGGCGATCTCCGGCTGCCCGTAGATCGCGCTCGCGCTGCAGACGTTGATGACACCCGAGCCGGGGGTGGCCCGCAGGTAGGGGTAGGCCGTGTGGCAGCCGTTGATCACGCCGTTGACGTTGATCTCGATGGTCTGGTGGTGCTTGGCCAGGTCGACGTCGGCCAGGCGGCCGGCACGCAGGATGCCGGCGTTGTTGACCAGCAGGTCGAGACGGCCACCGGCGGCAGTGGCGAACTCCTCGATCGCCGCCTTCCAGGAGTCGGGGTCGGTGACGTCGAGCGCGCCGCCGATCGCGAGCTCGGTCCCCAGGCTCGCGGCGACGTCACGGGCCAGGTCGGCGTCGATGTCGTAGACACCGACGAACCAGCCCGACGCCGCGAACTTCTCGACGATCGCCTTGCCGATGCCCTGTGCGGAACCGGAGACGAAGAGTGACTTCCTGTTGGCCATGACGTGCTCCTTACGCCGGGATGAGCGTCCAGTAGTCGAGGTCGAGCAGCACCCCGGGCGCGTACTTGCCGTCCTCGCCACGCAGGGTCATCGACTCGTCGCGACCCTTGGTGGCTACCAGGCGCAGCCTCAGGGCGCCGACACCTGCGGCGTCGGTCTCCCCAGAATCAAGCACAGTGCGGTCGAGGACCTCGGACCAGGCGTAGACGGTGTCACCGGCGAAGGCCGGGGAGGTGTGGGCGCCGGCGTTGATCGCGGCGACGAGCTGAGCGTTGGCGAGACCGTTGAACGACAGCGCACGGGCCAGCGAGATGATGTGGCCGCCGTAGACGAGGTTGCGGCCGTCGGGCCGCGCCTCGACGTTGAAGTGCACCTTCGCGGTGTTCTGCCACAGACGGGTGGCCTGCTGGTGCTCGGAGGCGGTCAGGGTGACGCCGTCGACGTGGTCGATCTTCTCGCCGACCTCGTAGTCGGCGAGCCGGTGCGGCTCACCGGCGGCGGTGAAGTCGTAGGAGGAGAAGTCCAGGCCCTTGGGCACGATCAGGTTCTTGGCGTCGACCGCCTTCGCCAGCTCCGGGATCACGGTCTCGGGCGCGGCGGTTCCCTCGGGGTCTGAACGCAGTGGCCCCGAGCCTGTCGAGACCCGCTTGTGCACCATCACCCAGCGCGCCCAGTCGATGACGACCTCGCCACGCTGGTTGGTGGCGGTGGAGCGTACGTAGACGACGCCGGACCTGCCGTTGGAGTTCTGCTTGAGACCGATGACCTCGGACCTCGTCGAGAGGGTGTCGCCCGGCACCACCGGCTGGTGGAAGCGGCACTCGGCGTAGCCGAGGTTGGCGACGGCGTTCAGGGATACGTCCGGGACGGTCTTGCCGAAGGCGATGTGGAAGCCGATCAGCTCCTCGACGGGGTGCTGCTCCAGCCCGACGGAGGCCGCGAACGCAGCGCTCGAGGGCAACGCGAAGCGAGTCGGGTAGAGCGAACCGTACGCAGCCCGGTCGCCCTCGGTCACCGTGCGCGGCGTGGCGTGCTCGATGACCTGGCCGACCTGGAAGTCCTCGAAGAAGTTGCCGGGGTTCGTCTTGCTCATCTGCGGCCTCTCGTCCGTGAGTCTGCGTGGATTACCGGACAGTAACCTAGTTCAGACGATCCCATGGAGACGTTCCGGGATGCGTAGCAGCGGCTGGTTGCGGAGGTTGTCGATGTGGCCCGGACCGACGGCTCGGTGCACCCCGCCGTCCTCGCGGACCAGCTTGGCCGTCAGGACCGAGGTCGGGTCGAACACCTCGAGATCGGTGCCCACCGAGGCGGTCGCCTTGGTCAGCAGATCGGCGAGATCGTCGCCGGAACGTCCCCAGGAGCTGCCCTTCCCGCGGCCCACCGACTTGGCGAGCTGGTTGCGTCGGTCGGCCTGCCGTCGCAACAGGTCCACGTCGGCGAACTTCATGTGGAGCATGAACAGCCCCGCATCGGGAACGTACGGCGCCTCGATCCCATGGGAGGCGTTCGTCCAGGCTGCCGGCACCCGTTTGACCGACGGCTTGCACATCAACGGCGCGAACTGGGCGAACGCCCGCTGGCCGACGATCGGCTTGCCGCTGATCATCGGCCCCTCGACCGCGGTGTGGTGGACGATGTTGAGGGCGAGGGGAGCGATCACCTGGTCGGGACGCCTGGACAGGTAGTCAGACAGGCCGGCGTACCTCGCCGGGTCGGGGACGAGGAACTCGTCGACGTCGGTGAAGATGACCACGTCGTAGACGCCGAGCAGGCCGTGGGCCACCCCGCTGGCCAGGCCCATCCGGCCGGACTCGAAGCTGCCCTTGCGGAAGCCTGGCAGGCGCTGGACCGTGCATCCGAGGTCGTCGGTGGAACCGTCGGTCGAACCGTCGTCGAAGACGATCAGGTTCTCGTGACCCGCGGCTCGGCCGTAGTGGTCGACCCAGCGGGTGAGCATCTCGCCCTCGTCGCGGGCGATCGTGAGCACCGCGACCAGCGGCGGCGTAGCCGTGGCCGCGGTCTCGCGTGCCTCATCGGCGAGACTGCGCCGTCGGCGCAGGCTCCAACTGCTTGACAAAGAATCCCCCGATTGTGAATGCGGCCCTACGTGCGGACCAGCTCCTCTCGCCGGACGGACCACTCCACGAGGTCGGCCAGGGCGGAGACGGCGCGCGCCGGAGCCTTGCGGCCCTCCCCCGGGTCGACGGCTTCACCAGGGATGGTCGGGTCGGCGAGCTTCTTGTTGAGATCCGTACGCAGCGAAGCTGAGGTCGCCACGGCGGCGTCTCGGACCTGTTTGTCGGTGACCTTGCGCGGGTCGATCCCGCCTACGTCCACAGGGGCCAGGTCGTCGAGATCCCCGTGGATGGTCGCGTCCAGACCGCGCAGCTCGGCTGCCTGGTCGCGAGTGAACGATTGTGTCCAGCGTGGCGCCTGGAGCCCGATGCGCGGGTCGTCGACCGTCAGCGCCGGCATGAGGCGCTTGCCGAGGGTGTGCTTGCGCAGACCCATGGCCGCCGGATAGGCCAGGCCGCGCTCCTTCAGCTCTGCGTTGAGCCCTCGCAGCACCTCGACGGTGGCGGCGCCGAGGGAGGTGTTCTTCGGCGGCGGGCTCTGCATCCCCTCCGGGTCGAAGCCCATCGCCGCACCGAAGCGCTCCAGCAGCAACGTCGCCGGGCTGCCCGGGGGCGGCACCGTGACCAGGTGGAGAGGCCCGGCCTGGCTCCAGCGCCTGGCGATGGCGACCATGTCCTGCTCGGACCAGAAACGTCTGCCGGGCTTGGTGTGGCGGCGTTCGGGCGAGCCGGGCCGGCTCCTGTTGACCGCGGTGAGGAACTCGCCCCAGGTCCAGTCCATGCCGTTCTGGATGAGCTCCTGCCACATCGACGGGATCTGCCGGTTGATGTCACGCAGCGAGAGCACGATCTCGGGGGTCACCCCGTCGAAGCTCGACGCCACCCGCTCGACCGTCTCCGGGCCGACCGGCGCGAGCAGCTCGACGGAGACCAACGCCGTCCCGTCCCACGCGTCGACCTCGGCGACCAGACGATCCCAGGCACCGGTGACCGGGTCGCCCTGGGGGTGCTTCCGGTGTCCCTTCACATCGAGAACGGCCTCGATCTGATGACGCCAGCGCGTGCCGGGGACCAGGAATCCACGCTCGGCGAGGCGGGCCTTGTTCTTGTACAAGGCACCCTGCAGATACGTCGTCCCGGACTTCATCGCCCCGACATGGAGCACTACGCGGCGCGCCAATGTTCAATACCTCTCGACCAGACTGACCCATCGGGCCCAGCAGATCGGGCCCAGCAAATTTGGCTCAGTCTAGAGCCAGATCTCAGGAGCCGCCGCCACCGGCCTTGCGGCGGTGCATCTTCGGCGCGCCACCGACGACCTCGGAGCCGTGTGCCTTCTCCTTGGTGCCGGCGCTCTCCGCGTGTGCGTGGTCGTGGTTGTTCTTCTTCTCCAGCGCTTCGCGCATCTTGGCTTTGAGATCGTCGTTGGCCATCGCTCCCCCTACATGGGTTGCTGAGTCATTGGTCGGGCAACGACCAACCTACGGCAACGACCCTGCCGAGACCATCGGTTTCGGCAGGGCCGTCGACAGGGTCAGCTCTTGTAGTCCTTGAGAAGCGAACGGCCGATGATCATCTTCTGGATGTCGCTGGTGCCCTCGCCGATGAGCATGAACTTGACCTCGCGCATGATCCGCTCGATCTCGTACTCCTTGGAGTAGCCGTAGCCGCCGTGGATCCGGAAGGAGTCCTCGACGACCTCGTTGGCGTACTCCGAGGCGACCATCTTGGCCATGCCGGCCTCGACGTCCATCCGCTTGCCGGTGTCCTTCAGACGCGCGGCGCGGACCATCATGTTGTGGGAGGCCTCGACCTTGGTGCCCATCTCGGCGAGACGGAACAGGATGGCTTGGTGCTCGGCGATCTTCTTGCCGAAGGTCTGGCGCTGCTGGGAGTAGGCGATGCCGAGCTCGAAGCCACGGATCGCGAGGCCACAGGCGCGGGCGGCGACGTTGACCCGGCCGACCTCGACACCGTCCATCATCTGGAAGAAGCCCTTGCCGGGCGCCCCGCCGAGGATCTGGTCGGCCGAGATCTTGTGCCCCTCGAAGATCATCTCGGTCGTGTCGATGCCCTTATAGCCCATCTTGTCGATCTTGCCGGGCACCGTGACGCCCTGGGCGGTCTCGCCGAAGCCCGGGGTCTTCTCCACCAGGAAGGTGGTCATGTTCTTGTAGACGCTCTCGGCGCCCTCGTCGGTCTTGGTCAGGACCGCGACCAGCGTGGAGGAGCCACCGTTGGTCAGCCACATCTTCTGACCGGTGATCTCATACGACCCGTCGGCCTGCTTGGTCGCCTTGGTCGACACCGCGGACACGTCCGAGCCCAGACCCGGCTCGGACATCGAGAACGCGCCGCGTACCTCACCGGTCGCCATCTTCGGCAGGTACTTCTGCTTCTGCTCCTCGGTGCCGTGCTGCATCAGCATGTAGGCCACGATGAAGTGGGTGTTGATCACACCCGAGACCGACATCCAGCCGCGCGCGATCTCCTCGACGCACAGCGCGTACGTCAGCAGCGACTCACCCAGCCCGCCGTACTCCTCCGGGATCATCAGACCGAAGATGCCCAGCTCCTTGAGCCCCTCCACGATGTCGGTCGGGTACTCGTCGGCGTGCTCCAGCTCCTGGGCCACCGGGATGACCTTCTCGTCCACGAACTGGCGGACGGTCTTCAGGATCTCTTCCTGAATGTCGGTGAGACCCTCGGTCTCGGCAAGGCGACCCATGCTTCACTCCTAAACTCGGTGGTCGGGCCACAACGTTTCAGACCCGTCGAGACCACGCTGACGTCACTGCGGCAGGTTACCAATCAGTAACCGTCAGCGACAGGTGACACCCGCCACACCGTGATCCTACGACGCTCAGCTCCGCCGTCCGACAGCTGAGAAGACCGGCGCGAGCATCTTGTCGTACGACGCCTTGCTGACGCTCACGTAGCCCGATCGCTTCCCGGTGCCGGCCAAGCCCGACATCTGGGTGCTGGAGCTGAAGGCGAGGGTCGGGGTGGCGCCGGTCCGGCTGACCAGCAGGACGGTCGCTCGCAGGCCGGCGCGGCCATAGCCGCGCGGACGCGGCACCGCCCAGGTGTCCTCGTTGACGTCCTTGCCGAGGACCCGCTGCAGCGATCGCATCTCCGCGGTCGTGGCCTTCTCCGCGGTGACGACCCGGACCCGCACGCCGCGCGTCTCCGCCCGTTTCAGCGCCCGGACGACCCTGCCGTTGGTCAGGGTACGGGTGGCCAGGTGCACGACGTGACCGCGCTTGGCGCTGTTGATGGCCTTCAGCACCGTACGCAGCACGCTCTGCTCCTCGGCGACGCTCATCCCCGGGTCGGTGACCACGACACCCGGCCCGAACCTGACCCGGGCGGAGCTCGCCGTCGAGGTGACCGGCAGCGGCGAGAAGTCGACGCTGACCGCGTTGTGGTCCGACTCGAGCCCGAAGGCGCGCTGGTTGCCCGTAGCGAAGCGCGCGGTCCCGCGGGCGAGCACGTAGTCGATCGTCGACGCCCGACCGTGCGTGACCGGCGCCTGCTGCGTGACGTCGTAGGTCGGGACCAGGTGCTTGGCGGCGAAGATGTCGCGCGGGTAGCGCGAGCCGTCGTACTGCACGTTCAGGTCACCGCCGACCATCACCGGCCCGCGTCCGGCCAACGCCTTGACGAGCACGTTCAGCGCGCGGGCGGAGGGACGGACCAGGTCGCCGTAGTACTTGGACTTGGGCGCGAAGTGCACCGCGACCAAGGAGACGTTCCGGCCGGTCGCCCGGTTCTCGAGGGTGACCCAGTTGGCGTACCTGACCCCCCAGTGCAGCCGCTGGTCGGCGGGCTTGCCGCGCTTGTTGCTGATCTGGTGGATGCCTTTAGAGGTCGCGGCCCATCTGTCGTTGTCCCAGGCCACCGCCGTCGCGGACCGGTAGGGGTCGCCGCCCTTGCGCCACACGCGGTAGCGCCCCGGCTCGAGATCCGCGGTCCGCCGACCGTTCACCTCGTTGTAGGTGACGAAGTCGGGCGCGGTTCCGACGATCTCGCGGACGTCCTTCTTGAACCTCGCCGTCCCCATGCTCGCCCTGAGGTTCGCCTGGACCATCCGATAGCGCGGCGGCGAGTAGGCGACGGCCTGCAGGTCCGTCTCGGACGGGACCGGCGAGTCGTGCACGGCGACGAGCGCCCCGCCGAGGAGACCGATGACGAGACCCGTGGAGAGCAGGGCCTTGGCCGCCCGACCTCCGCGAGACCTGGCTCGAGGTTGTGTACGCATCCGTCCGGGCCCCTCTCCCAACAGTGGTGACCGATCACACTGGTCACTTGGAAAACTTTTGTAACACAGGCCTCAGCCAGATCCCGGGTCCCGTTCCGGAGCGAGTTCGGATAGATCATCGAATTCACCTCCCGCGCCACCGGCTGAGCGTCGAAGCGATCGGCTGGGGCTGATGTCATAACGTGGGCCCGTGAGCAACTCGCCCAACCGCGTCTACGCGGCACGCCTGGTCGGCCTTCCGATCTTCGACCCGCTCGGCGAGCAGGTCGGCAAGGTGCGAGATCTCGTGGTCACGGTCCGGACCGACGCTCGGCAGCCGCGCGTGCTGGGCCTGGTCGTCGAGGTCTTCGGGCGTAGGCGCATCTTCGTGCCGATGACCCGGGTGACCAGCGTCGACTCCGGGCAGGTCTACACGACCGGCCTGCTCAACATGCGCCGTTTCCAGCCGCGCTCGACCGAGACTCTGGTGATCGGCCAGATGTTCGACCGGCAGGTCACGATCCGCTCCACCGGGGTGACCGGCACGGTCTACGACGTCGGCATGGAGCAGGCGCGCAACCGAGACTGGCTGCTCTCCCGGGTCGCCGTGCAGGAGCCGTCCAAGGGGCTTCGCCGCCGCGGCCAGACCCACGTGGTCGAGTGGGACGACGTCGAGGGACTGGCCCGCCGCTCCCCCACCCAGGCCGCGACCCACCTGGTCCAGGCGATCCACGAGATGCGTCCGGCCGACGCCGCGACGATGATCCACGAGCTCCCGCCGGAGCGCCAGCGGCAGGTCGTCGCCGCGCTGGACGACGAGCGCCTCGCCGAGGTGCTCGAGGAGCTCCCCGAGGACGACCAGGTCGCCATCGTGCGGGCCCTCGACTCCGAGCGTGCCGCCGACGTGCTCGAGGAGATGTCACCCGACGACGCCGCCGACCTCATCGCCGAGCTTCCCGAGGAGACCGCCACCCTGCTGCTCGACCTGATGCGGCCCGAGGATGCCAAGGACGTCCTCCGGCTGATGTCCTACGAGGAGGACACGGCCGGCTCGATGATGACCCCGGAGCCGGTCATCGTCGGGCCCGACGCGACCATCGCCGACGCGCTCGCCCTGGTCCGCAACCCCGACCTCACCCCGGCCCAGGCCGCTCTGGTCTACGTCTGCCGTCCCCCGCTGGAGACACCGACGGGCAAGTTCCTCGGGATCGCCCACATCCAGCGACTGCTGCGCGAGCCACCCTCGACGCTCGTCGCGGGCGCGCTAGACGACTCGCTGGAGCCGCTACGTCCCGAGGACAGCACCGAGCAGGTCGCGGCCCACCTTGCGACGTACAACCTGGTCGCCGCCCCTGTCGTCGACGAGAACGGTCACCTCGCCGGCGCGGTGACCGTCGACGACCTGCTCGACCACCTGCTTCCGGAGAACTGGCGCGAGAACCTCGCCCGCCAGGAGTCCGCGACCGAGCCTCGACCCGACACCCGGCCCGACACCCGTCCGAACAAGGTGATCACCTCCGAGATGGTGCGCCGTGGCTGACACCCGCACCGCTCGCGGCCGCCTCGACACCCCGCGCGAGCTGCGCCGCCCCCTCGTCAAGCGGCCCACCCTCCGGGCCGACGCGTTCGGCTCATTCGCCGAGGCCTTCGCCCGTTACATGGGCACCGCCAGGTTCATCGCCTGGATGACGATCATCGTGCTCATCTGGGTCGCCTGGAACACGCTGGCGCCGACCGAGTGGCGCTTCGACACCTTCCCGTTCATCTTCCTGACCCTCGCGCTGAGCCTGCAGGCCTCGTACGCCGCCCCGCTGATCCTGCTCGCGCAGAACCGCCAGGAAGACCGTGACCGCGCGATCAACGAGCAGGACCGCCGCATCGCCACCCAGTCGAAGGCCGACATGGAGTTCCTCGCCCGCGAGACCGCCTCCCTCCGGATGGCCCTCGGCGAGGTCGCCACCCGCGACTACCTCCGCTCCGAGCTCCGCCTGCTCCTGGAGGAGCTGGAAGAGCGCGACCGGCTCCGGGACGACCAATCGCCTGAGTGACCTCAGACGCGGTCGATGACTGTCGGCGTCATCGGGACTGATCGGGGCTCGGTGTGGCCAGGGTGGCTGCGTACGTCTTGGGGCAGGTGCCGCCCGAGCAGCTGCGGTACTTCGCCTCGAGCGTCTTCAGCTGGGCCACGACCTTGGCGTAGCGCGGGTCTCGGGCCAGGTTGCGGGTCTCGTACGGATCGACGGCGCGGTCGTAGAGGACGGGCACACCGGTCGCGGTGACGGTGATATAGGTGTAGCGCCCGTAGCGGATACCGCGATACTTGCTGGCGGTGCCACCCTCGGTCGGCCAGGCGGCGACCGGGATCGGCCGGTGGAGCGTCTTGCCCGCCTTCACGCTCGAGGCGAGCACGCGGGTGATGTCGACACCGTCCTGGGCCCGCCCCGGCGTCGCCCGCCCGAGCGCGGCGACCGTGGTGGCGATGTCCGGGTTGCCGACCGCGGAGCCGACCTTCTTGTTCCTCGGGATCCCGGGGCCGACAATGATCAGCGGGATCCGCGAGGCCTGCGAGGACTCCCACAGCTTCCCCAGGCGGTTGTGATGGCCGGTGGTGTAGCCGTTGTCTCCGGAGAAGATGATGACGGTACGCCGGTACTGCCCGCTGCTCTTCAGATGCGCCACCGTCTTGGCGACCGCCCGGTCGACCGACTGCGCCGCCTCGATCCGCTGCTGGTAGACGTAGCGCATGACCCGCTTCTGGGCTGCCGTGTAGGGCTTCCCGGCCGTGACCTGGCCCGGTCCGGCGTAGAACATGTCCGGAGTCCTGGGCAGCTCGAGGCCGCGGAAGCGTCCCTTGTCCGCGGCCATCGGCCTGGTGTTCTCCAGCCACAGCGAGGGCCGGCCGGGATAACGCCTCTTCGGGTCGCTGGCCTCGACCGGGCCACCCGCATGCGGCGCCACGTAGTTGACCCACAGGAGCCATGGCTTCCTGCCACCGACGTTGGTCCCGGCCCTCTTGATCATCTTGACCGAGCGGTTCTGCAGCGCGACCGAGCTGTAGAGTCCAGGGCTCTGGACGTTGCCGTTGTTGTTGAACTTCGGGCTCAGCAGGTTGTAGGTCGACATGTCGATCGTCGCCTGCCAGTCGTCCCAGCCCGGCTCGCCACCCGAGCTGCGCTCGGGACCCTTGCCGTAGCCGTTGAGATACTTCCCGAGGAACATCGTCCGGTAGCCGGCCCTGTCCATCCAGACCGGAAGCGTGTTCCGACGCCCCTTGAAACTTTTGTAGCCGCCGTTGGTCCCCGAGATCGACCAGTTCTTGTGGTTGTGGGCGTACTTGCCGGTCAGCAGGCTCGCCCGCGCCGGCACGCACAACGGCGTCGGCGCCACCGCGTCGGTGAACGTCGTCCCCTGCTGGACCAGCAGCCTCTGCACGTGGGGCATGTGCTTGATGTCGGTGGCCGCGAGGTCGTCGACGTTGATCATCAGCACGCTCGGCCGCCCCGACTCCAACCGACCCGGCAGCGACGCCGCCTCCGCCATGGAGGTCGGCCCGCACAGGACGGCGACGGTGCTCGCCACCGCCACCGTGGCGATCGAGTTCCGGCTCCGCCGGAGCACCCGGCTCAGGGCGCTGCCGGCAAGAGGGGCAGGGCGGGAGGACGGGCTCATGAGACGAGACAAGCGGAGACTCCCGGCAGTACGGCCGCCTCCGCGGCCCAGAACGAAGCAGGAGGAATTTATTGCCCGCGTCGGTATCGGACAATAGCCCATCCGGGCCCCCTGACGAATGGTCCCGATCCGAGCGGTCCCGCGCTTCCACGGATTGGTCGATGCAGGGGTCTTTCAGCGTACGACGTAGGCTTCTTTCTTGTGAGTAGCCCGCTTCTCGACCGCGTCAACGCAGCCCTGGCGACCGTGCAGGACCCGGAGATCAAACGTCCCATCACCGAGCTGGGGATGGTCGACTCCGTATCGATCGACGACGCAGGCGTCGTCAGCGTCAAGGTGCTGCTGACCGTCGCCGGCTGCCCGCTCAAGGACACGATCAACCGCGACACCACCGCAGCGCTGGAGAAGGTCGACGGGATCACCGGCGTCGACCTCGAGCTCGGCGTGATGACCAACGAGCAGCGCACCGAGATGCGCAACGGGCTCACCGGCGGACAGGCGCAGCGGGAGATCCCGTTCGCCCAGCCGGGATCGCTGACCAAGGTCTTCGCGATCGCCTCGGGCAAGGGCGGTGTCGGCAAGTCGTCGGTCACGGTCAACCTGGCCGTCGCGCTGGCCCAGCAGGGGCTCAAGGTCGGCATCGTCGACGCCGACATCTACGGCCACTCCGTGCCCGCCATGTTGGGCGTGGCCGACTCCCGGCCCACCCAGGTCGACGACCTGATCATGCCGGTCCCGACCGCCTCGGGCGTCTCGGTGATCTCGATCGGGATGCTCAAGCCGCGTCGCGACCAGGTCGTCGCCTGGCGTGGACCGATGCTCGACCGGGCCCTGGTCCAGATGCTCTCCGACGTCTACTGGGGCGACCTCGACGCGCTCCTGCTCGACCTTCCTCCCGGCACCGGCGACGTGGCGATCTCGCTGGGCCAGCACCTGCCCAACGCCGAGATCCTCGTGGTCACCACTCCGCAGGAGGCCGCCGCAGAGGTGGCCGAGCGGGCCGGCACGATGGCCGAGATGATGCACCAGCGTGTCGTCGGCGTCGTGGAGAACATGTCCTGGCTCGTCCTGCCCGACGGCTCCCGGATGGAGGTCTTCGGCTCCGGCGGCGGCCAGCGGGTCGCCGACACCCTCTCCCAGCGGTTCGGCTCGAAGGTGCCGCTGCTCGCCCAGATCCCGCTGGAGCAGACCCTGCGCGAGGCAGGCGACGCCGGGAAGCCGATCGTCGAGTCCGACCCGACGGCTGAGTCGGCCAAGGTGCTGGCCGAGATCGCGCGGACGATCTCGGGCCGCGGGCGCGGGCTCGCGGGCATGCAATTGGGCCTCACTCCCACCTCCAAGCTCTGAGCCTGTAGGTTCACCTCCGTGTTCGGCATCGGCTTCGCGGAGCTTGCCGTCATCGTCGTGATCGCCATCCTGGTCTTCGGGCCGGACAAGATCCCCGAGATGGCACGGCAGATCGCCCGCCTCCTCCACCAGGTACGCAACCTGGCCAACAATGCGCGCGACGACCTGCGCGGGGAGCTCGGACCCGCCTACCAGGACCTCGAGCTGCGTGACCT
The DNA here is from genome assembly GCF_013408335.1 of Nocardioides panzhihuensis. NCBI lineage: Bacteria > Bacillati > Actinomycetota > Actinomycetes > Propionibacteriales > Nocardioidaceae > Nocardioides > Nocardioides panzhihuensis. The sequence goes on from NZ_JACBZR010000001.1 coordinate 4,059,412, forward strand.
CGACCCCCGTCGCATCGTCAGCAAGCAGATCCAGGAAGCCCTCGCCGAGATCGAGCAGGAGGAGGCCGTCGCCAAGGCGCCCAAGCCCCTGCTGGCCGGCGAGAAGCCGCCCTACGACGACCAGGCGACCTAGCGGTCCACTGGATCCGCTGAGGACCGGTCACTTCCGTTTCCTTTCGTCACAGTAGAACCATTTTGTTACCCGTCGGTTTAGAACCGAACAATTCGGGTATGAGGGGTTCGACTGCGTAGAAAGGAGTTGGCGCCCATGAGCGCTCTACGATCTCGGGACCCCGATCCGCCCGCGGAACCGAATCCGCAACGCCTCACCGAGGTGCCCTTGGCCGATGTCCAGGGGATGCTCGCCTTCGACCTCCAGCCCCGCCTGGACCCACCGCACCCGTGCGACGACGATGCCGACAACGAGTCCGGGGACGCCTCCGTGGACGGCGACATCCCGCCTCCGGTCCCGATCGTCCCGGCCAACGGCCATCTCCGCGGCTGGATCCCGCAGTTCGCCCAGAAGGCCGCCGAGGTCGTCGGCGGCGACCGTCCGGCCAGCCAGCTGGTCCGCTGGACCACCAAGGACGTCCACGCCGAGCTGAGATACCGCGCGAGCCTCACCGCGCGCTCAGGAGCGTACGAGCCTGGTACCGGCCCCAACCAGCCGGTCCGTCCTCGCGTCCACCGCTGCCACGTCTACGAGGTCTCCGACGACATCGTCGAGGCCACCGTCACGATCCGCTTCGGCGCGGGTCTGCGCGCTCTCGCCATCCGCTTCGAGCGCAACGGCGAGAGCTGGATCTGCACGGTGCTCAACTTCGGGAGCTACGACTAGAAAACCGCCGAGTCGGCGCGTCATGACGCGCCGACTCGGCGGGTGCTGTGGCTATCTCAGCCGTTGACGCGGGTGGTGAGCCCGGTCGGGCCGCCGGGGCGGCCGTGGCACTGCTTGAACTTCTTGCCCGAGCCGCAGGGGCAGCTCTCGTTGCGGCCGACCTTGGCGTAGGGGTCGTCGGCGTTGTTGGCAGCGCCCTGTGCCTCGGCCTGACCCCGCTCGTCCGGGCCGGAGAAGGCCAGGTGCTTGGGCGTGACAGGCCGCTGCAGGCCCTTGGCGTGGATCTGCGGCGTGCTGCCGCCGGCGGCGGGGGCAGCGGCCGCCTGGGCCTTGAGAGCGGCGGAGATGTCCTGGAGTCCACCAGTCTGTCCGACACCGACCGGCGGCTCGGCGAGCGCGCCCTCGTGCATCGGACCGGCGTGACGGGTGCCGTCGGGGTGGTAGTGGAACTCGGGCTCGGTCTGTTCGACCTGGACCTCCAGGTTGAACAGGTAGCCGACCGTGGCCTCCTTGATGCCGTCCATCATCGCGGTGAACATGTCGTAACCCTCGCGCTGGTACTCCACCAGCGGGTCGCGCTGCGAGTAGGCGCGCAGCCCGATGCCCTCGCGCAGGTAGTCCATCTCGTAGAGGTGCTCACGCCACTTGCGGTCCAGCACCGAGAGGACGACCTGGCGCTCGACCTCGCGCATGCCCTCGGCGCCGATCTCGTCCTCGCGGCGGTCGTAGGCCTCCTGGGCGTCCTTCTTGAGAACCTCGATCAGCTCCTGGCGGTCGAGGTCGGCCTTGCTGCCGCCGGCGTCCGCGATCAGCTTCTTCGGGTCGACCGAGACCGGCCAGATCTGCTTGATGTCGGTCCAGAGCTGCTCGAGGTCCCACTCCTCGGCGAAGTCCTGGGTCGCTCCGGTGACGACGCCGGTGACGACGTCGTCGATGAAGGTCCGGATCTGCTCCTCGAGGTCGGCGCCCTCGAGCACCTCACGGCGCTCGGCGTAGATCACCTTGCGCTGGCGGTCCATGACGTCGTCGTACTTGAGGACGTTCTTGCGGGACTCGAAGTTCTGGCCCTCGACCTGGGTCTGCGCGTTGGCGATCGACTTGGTCACCGACTTGGCCTCGATGGGCACGTCGTCGGGGATCTTCAGCGTGGTCAGGATGCGGTCGACCCACTCGCCCTTGAACAGGCGCATCAGGTCGTCCTCGAGCGACAGGTAGAAGCGGGACTCGCCCGGGTCACCCTGACGGCCGGAACGACCACGCAGCTGGTTGTCGATGCGTCGGGACTCGTGGCGCTCGGTGCCGAGGACGTAGAGACCACCGAGCCTGGCGACCTCGTCGTGCTCGGCGGCGACCTGCGCCTTGATCCGCTCGACCATCGGCGCCCAGGCCTGCTCGTACGCCTCGGCCGTCTCGCCCGCGGGCTCCAGGCCCTGCTTGCGAAGCTCCTGGTCAGCCAGGAAGTCGACGGAACCACCCAGCATGATGTCGGTGCCTCGGCCGGCCATGTTGGTGGCGACCGTGACCGCGCCCTTGTGACCGGCCATCGCGACGATCTTGGCCTCGTCGGCGTGGTACTTCGCGTTCAGGACGGTGTGCGGGACGCCGCGCTTCTTGAGGATGTTGCCGAGATACTCGGACTTCTCCACCGAGACGGTGCCGACCAGCACCGGCTGGCCCTTCTTGTGGCGCTCGACCAGATCGTCGGCGACGGCCTCGTACTTCGCCTCTTCGGTCCGGTAGACGAGGTCGGGCTGGTCGTTGCGGATCATCGGCTTGTTGGTCGGGATCGGGACCACGCCGAGCTTGTAGATCTTGTCGAACTCCGACTCCTCGGTCATCGCCGTACCGGTCATGCCGGAGAGCTTCTCGTAGAGGCGGAAGTAGTTCTGCAGGGTGATGCTCGCGAGGGTCTGGTACTCCTCGCGGACCTTCACACCCTCCTTGGCCTCGATCGCCTGGTGCAGACCGTCGTTGTAGCGGCGGCCCGCGAGCATGCGGCCGGTGTGCTCGTCGACGATCAGGACCTCGCCGTCGGCGACGACGTACTCCTTGTCGCGGCGGAAGAGCTCCTTGGCCTTGATCGAGTTGTTCATGAACGAGATCAGCGGCGTGTTGACCGCCTCGTAGAGGTTCTCGATGCCGAGGTGGTCCTCCACCTTGGTGATGCCACGCTCGAGGACCGCGATGGTGCGCTTCTTCTCGTCGACCTCGTAGTCGACGTCCTTGCTCAGCGACTTGGCGATGGTGGCGAACTCGTCGTACCACTTCACGTCGTCCTCGGTCGGGCCCGAGATGATCAGCGGCGTGCGGGCCTCGTCGATGAGGATCGAGTCGACCTCGTCGACGATCGCGAAGAAGTGGCCGCGCTGGACCAGGTCCTCCATGGCGGAGGCCATGTTGTCGCGCAGGTAGTCGAAGCCGAACTCGTTGTTGGTGCCGTAGGTGATGTCGCAGCTGTAGGCCTCGCGGCGCTGGGCCGGGGTCATCTGCGGCGTGATCACGCCGACGGAGAGGCCGAGGAAGCCGTAGATTCGGCCCATCATCTCGGCCTGGAACTTGGCCAGGTAGTCGTTGACCGTGACGACGTGGACGCCCTCGCCGGCCAGCGCGTTGAGGTAGGCCGGCAGCACCGCGGTCTGGGTCTTGCCCTCACCGGTCTTCATCTCGGCGATGTTGCCGAGGTGGAGCGCCGCCCCGCCCTGGATCTGGACGTCGTAGTGACGCTGGCCCAGGACGCGCTTGGTGACCTCACGGACGGTGGCGAACGCCTCGGCCATGATGTCGTCGAGGTCCTCGCCGTTCTCCAGGCGTTGCTTGAACTCGTCGGTCATCCCGCGCAGCTCGTCGTCGCTCATCGCGACGAACTCGTCCTCGATCGAGTTGACGGCCTTCGAGATGGCCTCGAGCTCGCGAAGGATCTTACCTTCGCCGAGGCGAAGGATCTTGTCGAGAATTGCCACGGTGGCGGGCTCCTACTAGCGGCAGACAGATAGCACGCTCACTCTACCCACCTGCCGGTCGCCGGCTCACACCAACGGCGCAAGGAGAGGTGTCAGGTCGCCCTTCGGCTCGACGTGGACAGCGCCCAGGCCCAGCCAGCCGGCGAGTCGCTCGAGCTCGGCGGCCAGCTCGATCGCCGTCTCCACCGGCGCGCCGTGCTCCGCGTACGCGCCCTTGACCTGGAGTACTCCGTTCTTGCGATCGGCCTTCAGATCGACGCGGCCGACGATGTGCTCGCCGAGAAGGAACGGCAGCACGTAGTAGCCGTGGATCCGCTTCGCCGCCGGGGTGTAGATCTCGATGCGGTAGAAGAAGTCGAAGTACGCCTCGGCGCGCTCCCGCTCCCACACGACCGGGTCGAACGGACTCAGCAGAGTCCTCGCCGTGATCAGGCGCGGGAGCCTGGCGGCGGTGTGGAGGTAGGACTGTCTGCGTACGCCCTGGACCTGGACCCGCTCCACCTCGCCGGTGTCGATCAGGGTGTCGAGTGCTCGGGTCGTGTCCGCCACCGGCATCCGGTAGTAGTCGGCGATGTCCCTGGCGGTGCCGACTCCGTGGGAGCGGACGGCGCGGCGGACGAGCTCGAGCTGGGCCTCCTCGCGGGTCGGCGTCGGCACATCGAGGTAGACCTTCGGGATGACCCGTTCGGGCAGGTCGTAGGCGACCTCGAACTGGTCGTTCCGCCCGGCGATGGCGAGCTCGCCGAACATGTAGAGGATGTCGAGGGTCTTGCGGGAGTCGGACCAGTTCCAGCCCCAGTGGTCCTTGCTCTGCGGGCCGGCGTCGTCGAGCGACCTGGCCGCCTCACGGGCGGTGAGCGCTCCCTGCTCGGCCACCAGCGCCAGCACCTTCTCCTTCATCCCGTCCGGCACGCTCCCCCACCACTTCGACCCCTTGGTCGCGCGGTAGTCGTCCATCCGCCACTGCATGTGCGGCCAGAGCTCGACCGGCATGAACGCCTGCACGTGAGCCCAGTACTCCACCATCCGACGGTCCCGCCGGCCACTGCTGGCGCGATGCAGGAGCCCGGTGTCGTACGCCCCCATCCGGCTGTAGAGCGGCATGTAGTGCGCGCGCTGCAGGACGTTGACCGAGTCGACCTGGAGGACCCCCGTGCGCTCCAGCGTGCGCTGGAAGGTGCGCATCGTGGGCGTCGTGTGGGGCTTGTCGGCGAACCCCTGTGCCGCCAGCGCGATCCGGCGGGCCTGGGAGCGGCTGAGTGTCTGGGAGCTGGGCACGAGTCCGACTCTAGAGCCGGTTCCGGACAAGTCTCGTCCGGAACCGGCTCCCACCCGCACCCTGATGCGCGACGCTGGAGGCATGTCGACATCAGCTGACGGCCCCGCCTCGACGGGGCACGAGATCGTCGCGGCGCTTGCCGACCGCCTCGAGAAGCTGCCATGGGTGATCGGCCTGTACGTAGCGGGATCGCTCGCCACCCACGACTACGTCGCCGGCGTGAGCGACCTGGACCTGGTCGCGCTCACTGACCGACAGCCGGACGCCGACCTGATCTCGGCCATCCACAGTGAACTCGATGCCGGTGTCGCGGCGGGCGCCGACCTCGGTTGTGCCTATGTCGCCGCCGCCCGGCTAGGCGAGCACGAGGCCGCGCACCCGACCTGGACCCACGGCCGGCTGGTACATCGACCGCTGACCACGATCCCCCGCGTCGAGCTGGCGGTCCACGGCCTGACCGTGTTCGGCGAAGGCGTGCGGACGGCGTTCCCACCGGTCACCGAGGCGGACGTCCGCAAAGCCGCGCGCAGCGAGGTATGCGGCTATTGGGCGACGGCGGTCAGGCACCCTGCCTGGTGGGTCCTCGAGCCCGAGATCGCCGAGCTGAGCCTGACCGCGATGGCCCGAGGCCGTCACGCGGTCGACCAGGGCCGGCTGCTCACCAAGACGGCAGCGATCGAGAAGGCCGACGCGCCGGCCTGGCTCCGTGACCGGCTCCGCGCGCGGCGCCGGGGTGACCCGGCGCCGCTGCCCCGCCTGCGTACGGCCTGGATCGCCTGGAACGATGCCCGCCGGACGGTCGAAGCGCTCGGCCGATGAAAGAAACATTTCTTTCACAGCGGCCCGAAGACCTCGCCGACTTCCGCGTCGAGCGTCAAGGTGTCGAGCACGCTCAGTAGCTTGCGCTCCTCGTAGCGGAAGTGGGACTCCATGATCGCGGAGATGCCCTCGAGGTGCTTCCCGAGGTCCTCGGGGGTGGCGGCCTGGTCGACGGCGGCCTGGAGGCCGCCGAGGAGATAGCCGATCATCGAGTGATCCTGCTCGAGGTAGCGAATCGTCTCGCGCAGCTCGGGATGGGCGCGGTCGATCGCCGGGAAGAGCTCTCGGTCCTCACCCTCGTGATGGCCGGTCAGGGCCTCGCAGAACCCATGACAGAACAGCAGCAGGTCACGGGCCGCGGGTTCGGCAGGGTCTCCCGCGTCGATGGCCTTCTGCGTCACTCGCAGTGCCTTGCGCAGCCGGTCATGGACCCGCCGCATCTCATCTGCCCAGGCGATCAGCCTGGTCTTCTCGCCCTCAGTCACGTGAGGGCGAAGGGGACGACAACATCAGTCGTGCTCCTTCGTGTCCGGCGCCTCCATGCCTGACACGGTCTGTCACCGGCACGCGACGCTGGCGTCAGCCTAGGGCATGTCTGCCCGAAACGCCGCTCGCGGCCGCCGTGTCTTCACCAGACATGCCCTAGCGCTCAGCCCCGGCTCAGTCGACGTTGAGGAGCTTCTGACGCACGGCGTACATGACCGCCTCCATGCGGGAGTGGGCCTGGAGCTTCTCCAGGATGTTGCGGACGTGGTTCTTGACCGTGTTCTCGGAGATGAACAGCCGCTTGGCGATCTCGCGGTTGTTGAGCCCCTTGGCGACCAGGCCGAGGACCTCGAGCTCGCGGTCGGTGAGCTTGGGACCGGGGACCGGGGAGCGGTCAGGCTTCGACATCTGCTTGAACTCCTCCATCAGCTTGACCGCCATGGAGGGACTGATCAGCGACTGCCCGTCGGCGACGACCCGGATCGCCTGGGCGACCTGGTCGATCGAGGAGTCCTTGAGGAGGTAGCCCATCGCGCCGGCCTTCACCGCGTCGTAGAGGTCGGCCTCCTCGTCCGAGACCGTCAGCATGATGATGTGGGCCGAGGGGACGGCGTCCTTGATGGCGACGCAGGCCTCCAGGCCGGTCTGCTTCGGCATGCGTACGTCGAGCAGCACGACGTCCGGAGCGGAAGCCGCGGCGCGCTCGGTGCCCTCGATGCCGTTGGTCGCCTCACCGATGACCTCGATGCCGGGCTCGCTCGCCAGCAGCGCGACCAGTCCCCTTCGAAAGAGTTCCTGGTCGTCGACAACCAGGACGCGGACCGGCTCACGATCGGCACCAGATGTAGATGACACGAATGCATCATGGCATGTATCCCAAGATGACAAAGAGAATGGCCGGGACTGATCCATCTGAGGGATGGAAAAGTCCCGGCCGACGTGCTTGGCCTCGGTGGTCGAGCCTGTCGAGACCTCAGACGAGGTCTGCGCGGTTGAGCGCGATCACCCCGTAGTCGTACCCCCTCCGGCGGTAGACGACCGACGGCCTCGTCGAGTCCTTGTCGATGTAGAGGTAGAAGTCGTGTCCGACCAGCTCCATCTCGTAGAGCGCCTGGTCGAGCGTCATCGGCTCCGCGGTGTGCGACTTCTCGCGGACCACCAGCGGCCCCTCCCCCGTCACCGTGATCGGACCGACCTGGTGCTCGCGGACGGTGTCGTCCTCGAGCTGCTCCGAGTCGTTCACCGAGCCCAGGCCATCGGGCTCGATGCCCGCCAGCGCCTGGCCGACCGACACCGGCGTACGGCGTCCGCGGTGGACTCTGCGGCGGTCGGCGGCACGGCGCATCTGAGATGCCATCTTGTCGACAGCCAGGTCCAGCGCCCCCATCTTGTCCTCGGCACACGCCTCGGCCCGGATGACCGGACCCTTCGAGTGAGCGGTGAGCTCGACGTGTACGGCGCCCTTGTGCTGGCGCGGGTTGGGCTCGTTGTCGACCTCCACGTTGATCCTGATGATGCGGTGGTCGTGCTTCTCGAGCTTCGCGAGCTTCTCGGCTACGTGAGCGCGATAGCGGTCTGAGACCTCAGCGTTGCGGGCCGTGACGACAACTTCCATGGGTACCTCCCGGTGTTTCGGGGTTGGCGGATTCCCGGACGATCAGCGCATGTGACCGCCGGGGTACGGAGCCCGCCTGGCCGACCTGGTCTTCGACCCCACAATCGCCTGCTGAGGCTTAGCAGCTTGGTGCCACTCCACCTTCTCCTTGCCGGTTCCCGTATCTGACAGGAGGGCAAGGGCAGGACTCATCTCTAAGCCGCACCGTGATCCCCTTGCCCCAAAATCTGGGTGCAGAGGGTTACGTGGACCGTTTCGCCTGCGACTGGCATCGGCTTGCCGCTCGGATGCCCGCGATGCGGACTTCTCTGCGACGCAACCACGGACCCAGGCGGACTCCATGTAGTGACGGTAGTTCGCCGATGTGTCCCACGAAAGCCCTTCAACAGAATTACATGACGGTTTCCTGCATTTGAACGCGAGACCGACGCTGGGTGGCCGCCACGGTCGTGATCGCTCTCACGCCGAGCCCGACCGATTCCAGCGCTCGTTGCGCCTCTCGCGCGGTCGCACCGGTGGTGATCACGTCGTCGCAGACGATGAACGTCGCCCGCGGGGTCGTTCTGGCGAGTGTCCGGATGCCGGACGCCGGGCAGGTGATCGAGCCCTCCAGGTTGGCCTGTCGCTGCCGCGAGTCGAGACCGGCCTGGTCCACGACGCCGGGTCTGGTGCGGAGCAGCCGGTGATGCCGTACGCCGAGGCCGTGCCTCCGCAGCACGACGGCTGCTCCGCGCGTGATCGTCGCGGTGCTGTCGAGGCCGCGCTCGCGCACGGAGGCGCGCCGGGAGGGGACCGGGACGAGGATCGTCGGGCCGGCGCCGGTCGCCGCCATCGCCTCGAGGACGGAGAGGGCCAGCAGACCGGACAGGGCCCCGCGGAGCCCGAGGAGCTGATGCTCCTTGAGACCGATGACCAGCTCCTTGAGAGTGCCGTCGTAGGGCCCTGCCGCGAAGACGGGGGCCAGGCCCGGCGGCGCCGGGGTGGGCGGGCTCAGCCGAGCGCCGTCCGGGAGGCCGGCGCGACAGTCGTGGCACAGCAACCTGCCCGGTCGCCGGCAGCCGACACAGCGGCCGCCGACGACCAGGTCGTGCCAGGCGTCGGCGAGACGGTTGCTCATGACCGTCAGTCGACCAGGGTCACCGGGCGCGGGCAACCAGATGCAGTGATCCTGTGGAGAAGACTGTGGATAACTCGCCGTCAGCCTTGGTAGGTGACGTCGGAGAGGTCGGAGGGCAGCGCCAGATCGAACCTGTCGAGGGGGTCCAGCAACGTCCAGCCCGAGATCGCGTAGAGGCGGGCCGAGGCCACCGGGGAGCCGACGACACCGGTGACCCGGTCGCTGAGGGTGTAGCGCTCGCCGCTGGGCGCCCCGTCGAGGGAGACCGACTGGAAGAGCGCGGTCGAGCCGATCTTCTGGACCGCGACGATGGTGGTCGGCGAGGTCCAGGCGATGTCGGTGATCTGCATCGTCGCCGCATCCGGGTGCGGCAGCATGATGGCGGAGGTCGCGGTCGTGATCTCGCCCTTCGGGCTGGCCCGCAGGCGACTGACCACGATTCGGTCCGAGAACTCCCCCTCGATCACCGCGACGAAACGGGTGCCGTCACGGGAGACCAGGAACCGGGTGACGTTCTCGCCCGTCACGCCGGGTACGGCGACGCGGACGACGCGGCCCCCGGCGACGTACATCACCCGGGCGCCGGTCGAGTCCTTGTCGACCAGCCACAGCCGCTCGGCGAGATCCCACGAGGGCCGCAGCAGCCGGGTGCCGTCCACCGGCGCGTCGAAGAGCCTGCCGTCGCTGGCCAGCTCACCGACGACGACGCCGGTGCGGTCGGCGGTGATCGCCGCGGCGGTCGAGCCGTTGGCGTCGACGGCGACGTCGGTCACGCCGTGAGACTCCGCCCAGTCGCCGAGCACCGGCACCCACGGCTCGCCGTTCTCGCCCGTGCTGGTCACCAGCGCGCCCCCGCGCAGCGCGAAGAGGTCAACCCTCGCCGAGGTGCCGTTGGGGTCGTAGCCGCCGCCGTTGTCGACGCTGAACGTCTCGCCGTATCCGGGCAGCACCACCGGCTCGCCGTCGATCGTGAGCCGGATGCGCTCCACGCTGGTGTCCTGGCGCAGGGTCCAGGCCAGCTGAGCACCCATGAGCTGGAGGTCGTCGGAGCTCTGCTCGCCCAGGTCACCGGCGAGGTCGACCTCGGCCACCCCGTCGCGTACGTCCACGGAGCGGGGCCCCTCCGCCGTGGCCGGGAGGGCGCTGCGGATCACCCCATGCGCCTCCTCCCCCGGGCCGCTCAGCAGGCTGGAGACGAGGGTGGTGGCGTAGGAGGTGCCCTTGGGGGCGAAGATCGGCTCCGGCACCAGGGCGCGCCCGGTGGGTTCGACGTAGTAGAGGTTGCTGCGGGCGAAGTGGGTGAGGAACCAGTCCTCCTCGACCACCAGCGCGTCCGGTGCCGAGCTGATCCGCCACTCGCCCTCGGCGCGAGTCAGCTCGAAGTCGAGGATCGCCTGCGAGGCGGCCAGCCCACCGCGCCACACGCCGCGCTCGTCGAGCCAGCCGGCGTCCTCCAGCTCCACCGAGACTCGCGGTGAGGAGCCGACGTGACTCCCGAGCTCGCCGTAGACCAGCGTGCGGGCGGCGGGCGCCCAGTCCGTCGCCGCGCCCTTGGTGAGGTATCGGCGGGCATAGGCGGTGCTCATCGGGGTGGCCTTCATGGCGTCGAGGAAGCCGTCGACGATCTCGCCCGGGGACGCCCCTGCCCGCGGAGCTCCGGGGTTGTACGGGATGAGCTCCTCCTGCGCGGCCGGTGCGGCCAGCTCGACTCGCTGGACCGGGCCGGAGTCCGGCACGCTCGAGCACGCCGACACGAGCAGCGCGACCGCTGCCAGGGCTGCGGCGAACACGGGTCTCACGACGCCTCCAGGGTGTCACGGGCGTCAGCCGGGACCAGCGGGAGCGGACTGTGCCGCAGCGCCGCGCCGGCGTGGCGGGGAAGCGTGAGCCGGAACTGCGCCCCCTGGTTCGGACGGCCCCAGGCCTGCAGCCAGCCGCCGTGGAGATGGGCGTCCTCGAGCGAGATCGACAGGCCCAGGCCGGTGCCGCCGCTGGAGCGGTCGCGGGCCGGGTCGGCGCGCCAGAACCGGTTGAAGACCAGGGCGGTCTCCCCCGGGGCGAGCCCGACACCGTGGTCGCGCACCGTCAGCGCGGCGGCGTGCTCGTCGCTGTCGACCCGGATGGTGACGGTCTGGCCGACGAGAGCGTGGTCGGTGGCGTTGGCCACCAGGTTGCGTACGATCCGCTCGACCCGGCGATGATCGACCTGGGCCGTGCACGGATGGTCCGGAGCGACGATCTTCAGCTCGATGTCGCGCTTCTCGGCGAGCGGCGTGTAGGCCTCGACGACCGCCCGGCTGAGCGCGGTCAGGTCGGTGTCGTAGAGATCGAGCACCGCCGCTCCGGCGTCGAAGCGACTGATCTCGAGCAGATCGCTCAGGAGCGTCTCGAACCGGTCGAGCTCGGTCTGCAGCAGCTCGGCCGCACGGGCCGTCGGGGCGTCGAAGGAGTCTCTGGCCTCGTAGAGGACGTCGCTGGCCATGCGGACCGTGGTGAGCGGCGTACGCAGCTCGTGGGAGACGTCTGAGCTGAACCGTCGCTGGACGCGGGAGAGGTGCTCGAGCTGCCGGATCTGATTCTGCAGGCCGCTGGCCATCTGGTTGAACGAGATCGCCAGGCCGGTGAGGTCGTCCGCGCCGCGGACGACCATCCGCTCCTCGAGGCGGCCGGCGGCGAGCCGCTCGGCCGTCCTACGGGCGATCCGGATGGGTGTGACGACATGACGGGTCACGGTCCAGCTGCCGACGCCGATCAGCAGGATCAGGATCGCACCGGCGGCCAGAAGCCCCCGGGTGATGATCGCGAGCGTCTCCTGCTCCTGGTCCATCGGGAAGAGGAAGTAGATGTTGTAGGTGTCGTCGTGCAGCTCGATCTGGGACCCGATCACGATGCCCGGGGTGGCGGAGGTGCGCTCGCCGTCATCGAAGGAGACCCGGGTATAGGTCCAGGCAGGCTCGGCGCGGATCGCCTGGAACCGGTCCTCGAGCGTGCGCGGAACGCTGCGTACGTCCAGACCGGGCGTCCACTCGACACCGTCGTCGCTGATCCGGCCGGAGGTCGACGTCACCGGACCGGCCATGACGACGCCGTAGCCGCGCGAGAGGCTGCGCTGGATGATCGGGTCACCCAGGTCGTTGCGCTGCAACGGGGTGTCGCCGTTGGCCCCCGATGTCTCGGCGATGCTCGAGCGCGCTGCGGAGAGCTCCTCGGAGGCCTCCGCCTTCGCCGCCGCGACCCGGTCCTGGACCAGCTCGTCGCTGATCTGGTCGAGCAGGATGAGCCCGACCAGGCTGACGGCGGCCGCGGTGAGCAGCATCGTATAGACCACGACGCGGGTCTGGATCGACCGACGCCACGTGGTCAGAAGCTTCTTGGGCACCCGAGCTGCTGCGCGGACGACCGGTTGGAGGGTCACACGGGCCCTGCCTTGTAGCCGACGCCACGGACGGTGAGAACGATCTCGGGGTTCTCCGGGTCGTGCTCGACCTTGGAGCGCAGGCGCTGGACGTGCACGTTGACCAGGCGGGTGTCGGCGGCGTGACGGTAGCCCCACACCTGCTCCAGCAGGACCTCGCGGGAGAAGACCTGATGAGGCTTGCGGGCCAGGCACTCCAGCAGGTCGAACTCCAGCGGCGTGAGCTGGATCCGCAGGCCGTCGCGGACCACCTGGTGACCGGCGACGTCGATGGTCAGGTCGCCGATCTCCAGCACCTCGGGCACGGCGTCGACGTGCCTGCGTACGCGGGCCCGGATCCTCGCGATCAGCTCCTTGGGCTTGAAGGGCTTGACCACGTAGTCGTCGGCACCGGACTCCAGACCGACGACGACGTCCACCGTGTCGCCCTTCGCGGTGAGCATGACGATCGGCACGCCCGACTCGTTGCGGATCTGCTTGCACACCTCGATGCCGTCCATCCCGGGAAGCATCAGGTCGAGCAGCACCACGTCGGGCTTGTAGTCGCGGAAGGCGGGCAACGCCAGGTCACCGCGGGCGACCAGCCGCGAGTCGAACCCCTCTTGCCTCAGCACGATCGCGAGCATCTCGCTCAGCGAGGCGTCGTCATCGACGACGAGGACCTTTCCCTTGGCGGGCTGGTCGGACGTGCTGCGATCGGCCATGTGTCCGATTCTGTCACCCAGTGCGTGTGACGCGTCACAGGAGCCACCTATAACGCACGAGTCGGCGCGCCCAACCCCGAGATCGTGGGGCGGACGCGCCGACTCAGCGGTGCTCAGTAGCGGTACTGGTCCGACTTGTAGGGACCCTCGACCGGGACGCCGAGGTAGTCGGCCTGCTCCTGCTTGAGCTCGGTGAGCTCGACACCGAGGGCGTCGAGGTGGAGGCGGGCGACCTCCTCGTCGAGCGCCTTGGGCAGGACGTAGACGCCGATCGGGTACTCCTCGAGCTTGGTGAAGAGCTCGATCTGGGCCAGCGTCTGGTTGGTGAAGGAGTTCGACATCACGAAGCTCGGGTGGCCGGTGGCGTTGCCCAGGTTGAGCAGGCGACCCTCCGAGAGCACGATGACCTTCTTGCCGTCAGGGAAGATCCACTGGTGGACCTGCGGCTTGATCTCGTCCTTGACGATCCCCGGGATCTTCGCGAGACCGGCCATGTTGATCTCGTTGTCGAAGTGGCCGATGTTGCCGACGATGGCCTGGTTCTTCATCTTCTCGAAGTGCTCGACCCGGATGATGTCGAAGTTGCCGGTCGTGGTGATGAAGATGTCGGCGGTCTCGACGACCGACTCCAGGCGGCGGACCTCGTAGCCGTCCATCGCCGCCTGCAGCGCGCAGATCGGGTCGATCTCGGTGACGATGACGCGGGCACCCTGGCCGCGCAGCGACTCCGCCGAGCCCTTGCCGACGTCGCCGTAGCCGCACACGACCGCGACCTTGCCGCCGATCATCACGTCGGTGGCGCGGTTGATGCCGTCGATGAGCGAGTGGCGGCAGCCGTACTTGTTGTCGAACTTCGACTTGGTGACCGAGTCGTTGACGTTGATCGCCGGGAAGAGGAGCGAGCCCTCCTTGTACCGGTCGTAGAGGCGCAGGACACCGGTGGTGGTCTCCTCGGTGACGCCCTTGATGCCTCCGGCGACGTTGGTCCAGTAGGTGGGGTCGTTCTTCAGGCTGCGGTCGAGGACGCGCAGGACCTCCTTGAACTCCTCGTTGTCGGTGGAGTCCTGGCCCGGCACCTCCCCTGCCTTCTCGAACTCGACGCCCTTGTGGAGGAGCATCGTGATGTCGCCACCGTCGTCGAGCAGCATGTTGGGGCCGACCTGGTTGCCCTCGGCGTCGGTGAACTGGAAGACCTTCTCGGCCTCGTCCCAGTACTCCGCCAGCGTCTCGCCCTTCCAGGCGAAGACCGGGGTGCCCTTCGGGTCCTCGGGAGTGCCCTCACCGACGACGACCGCCGCGGCGGCGTGGTCCTGGGTGGAGAAGATGTTGCAGGTGGCCCAGCGTACGTCGGCGCCGAGAGCGGTCAGCGTCTCGATCAGCACACCGGTCTGGATGGTCATGTGCAGAGACCCGGCGATGCGAGCACCCTTGAGCGGCTGGTCCTTGCCATAGCGCTCGCGCATGGCCATCAGGCCCGGCATCTCGTGCTCGGCGAGGGAGAGCTCTTTGCGGCCGTACTCGGCCAGGCTCAGGTCGGCAACCTTGTAGTCCATGGTTATTCCTTACCGAAGTGTTGCGGGCCTGCGTCGCGCATCTGCGCACCAGCGGGATCTCCCACGCAGGGCCTCCAGAGTACAAGTGCTGGTTGAGGGTGGCGGTAATCCGCAACCAACAGATCCGGCGGAACCCTGCCTAAAACTAGAACGAGTTCCTATTATTGGCGGGCATGACGGCAACGACACCCGACCCGCACACGGTCCTGGGCGACTGCGCCCCTGCGTACGCGCCCCTGCGCGACCTGCTCGCGCGCAACCTCTCCTCCGGAGCCGACCTCGGCGCCTCCGTCGCGGTGATCCGTGACGGCGAGCTCGTGGCTGACCTGTGGGGCGGTGAGGCGCGGCCGGGCGAGGCGTGGCAGGAGGACACCATCGTCCGGGTCTGGTCGGTGACCAAGACGATGGCTTCTCTGACCGCACTGGTGCTCGCCGACCGGGGCGAGCTGGACCTGGACGCTCCGGTCGCGGACTACTGGCCCTCGTTCGCCGACGAGCGGATCCTGGTACGCCACCTGCTCTCTCACACCTCCGGGATGTCCGGGTGGACCGAGCGGCTCTCCACCGAGGCGCTCCTGGACCTGCCGCTCGCCAACGAGATGCTCGCCCGGCAGGAGCCCTGGTTCGAACCGGGCTCGGGGTCGGGCTACCACATGGTCTCCTACGGGCACCTGGTCGACGGCCTGGTCCGTGGTGTCACTGGGAAGCCGCTCGCGGAGGTGTTCGCCGAGCTGGTCGCGGGGCCGCTGGGGGCCGACTTCCACCTGGGCGTCCCCGAGGGCGAGCTCGGCCGCTGCGCCGATCTCGAGGCTCCGCCGCCCGGGGGCATCGACGTCTCCGCGCTGCCCGAGGGCAACCTGATGATCCCGACGCTGGTCAACCCGAAGCTGGATCCGGCCGAGTTCAACACGGCCCAGATGCGTACGGTCTCGTTGGCGGGGATCAACGGACACGGCAACGCCCGCTCGATCGCCCGGGCCCAGTCGGTCGTCTCCCACGACGGGGAGGTCGGCGGCGTACGTCTGCTGTCACCGGCCACCGTCGAGCGGATCTTCGAGGTGCAGGCCGACGGTGTCGACCAGGTGCTGCTGACGCCGATGCGGTGGGGCATCGGCTACGGGCTGCCGCAGCCGGTCGCGGCTCCGGCGGTGCCCGGGGGGCGGGTGTGCTGGTGGACCGGCTACGGCGGCGCGATCGTGGTCAACGACCTCGAGCGGCGGGTCACGGTGGCGTACGCGATGAACCGGATGACCCAGCACATGACCTCCTCGGAGCGCACCGACGCCTACGTTCGCACCGCCTTCGAGTGTGTGGAGGCGGCGGGATGAGCGAGCGTCGGCGAGCGAACCTCGGACCTTTCATCGGGCCGCGTCCGTATCCTGGCGCTTGCGCTACGGAGGTGGCCCGATGAACGCAGAGAAGGTCTGCATCATCGGCGCGGGCTGCTCGGGGATCACGACGGCCAAACGGCTCAAGGAGTTCGGGGTCGCGTACGACCAGTTCGAGCTCTCCGACGACGTCGGCGGGAACTGGTACTTCCGCAACCCCAACGGGCGATCCTCGGTCTACGAGTCGCTGCACATCGACACCTCGACGACACGGCTGGAGTTCGAGGAGTTCCCGGCGCCGGAGTCGTTCCCGCACTTCCCGCACCACACCCTGATCCACCGCTACTTCCGCGACTACACCGACCACTTCGGGCTGCGGGACCAGATCACGTTCAACACCGGCGTCGAGCGGGCCACGCAGCGCGACGACGGCTCGTGGGACGTTACCCTGTCGACCGGGGAGACGCGCTCCTACACCGACCTGGTGGTCGCCAACGGCCACCACTGGTCACCGCGGCTGCCGGACTGGGAAGGCGAGTTCGCGGGCGAGATCATCCACAGCCATGCGTACGTCTCCCCCTTCGAGCCGATCGAGCTCCGCGGCAAGCGGGTGATCGTGGTCGGGATGGGCAACTCGGCGATGGACATCGCCTCGGAGCTCTCCTCGCCGTGGATGGCGTCGAAGCTGTACGTCTCGGCGCGCCGGGGTGTGTGGGTGCTGCCGAAGTATCGCAACGGGCAGCCGGCCGACAAGGTGATGGCGCCGCCCGACATCCCCAAGGAGCAGGCGCTGGCGGCCTCCCGCGAGCTGATCCGTGGGCTGGTCGGGTCGATGTCGACGTACGGACTCCCGGAGCCCGACCACGAGCCGCTGTCCGCGCATCCGTCGGTCAGCGCCGACTTCCTGACGAAGGCCGGCTCGGGCGACATCCACATGCTTCCCGAGATCGCACGCTTCGAGGGGTCGACGGTGCACCTGGTCGACGGCTCCTCGGTCGAGGCGGACGTCGTCATCGCGGCGACCGGCTACAAGATGTCGTTCCCGTTCTTCGACGCGGGCGAGGTCTCGCTGCACCCCGACGCAGACCACCGCTATCCGCTGTTCAAGCGGATGATCAAGCCGGGTGTCGAGCACCTCTACTTCATGGGGCTCGCCCAGTCCTCCCCCACCATCGTCAATCTCGCCGAGCAGCAGTCCAAGCTCCTGGCTCGCCTGCTCACCGGGCGCTATGCGCTTCCGCCCGTCGAGGAGCAGGCGAGCATCCTGAAGGCCGACGAGGAGGCGCACCTGGAGCAGTACTACGCCGCCCCGCGCCACACCATCCAGATCGACTTCGCCCGCTACGTCGTCGACCTGATGGCCGAGATCGAGGCCGGGGAGGCACGCGCTGCCGGGGCCGTGCAGGCGGGGTAGGCGGGTAGGCGGGTAGGCGCAGGTGGGTCAGTGCTTCTTCTTGATCGGCAGCAGGTGGAGTACGCCGACCACGATCGCCCCGACGATGAGCCCGACGACGGCGGAGAAGAAGGTGTTGACCAGCCAGGCGGCGGCCGCACCGACGGCGCCGAGGGCGTGGTGGACCTCCTCCTCGAGGTGGTGGACGGTGTCGTAGGGCCACGACCAGCCGGGGTGACCGGCGGCGAGGCCGTTGACGTCGTAGACACCGACCAGAAGCAGGTGGCCACCGACCCAGAGCATGGCAACGGTGCCGACGATCGAGATCCCGGCGAGCACCTTCGGCATGGCCGCGACCATGCCCAGGCCGAGCCGCTGGGCGCCCGCGCTGGAGCGCTGGGAGAGCGAGAGGCCGGCGTCATCCATCTTCACGATCAGGGCGACCACGCCGTAGACGACGATGGTGATCAGGAAAGCGACCGCCACCAGGGCGCCGAGGCGCATCCAGAAACCTTGGTCGATGACCTCGTTGAGCGCGATCACCATGATCTCGGTGGAGAGGATCAGGTCGGTGCGCACAGCACCGGCGATCATCTTCTTCTCGGCCTCGGGACCCTCCAGGACGACCGGCGTCTCATGGGTCTCCGCGTGCGGCCGGACCCATTCCAGCACCTTCTCGACACCTTCGTAGGCGAGGAAGGCGCCACCGAGCATCAGGATCGGGGTGATCGCCCATGGCGCCCACTGCGCCAGGATCAGCGCGACCGGCAAGATGAGCAGCAGCTTGTTGCGCAGCGAGCCGAAGGCGATCTTCTTGATGATCGGCACCTCGCGCTCGGCGGCGATGCCCTGGACGTACTGCGGCGTCACCGCGGTGTCGTCGATGACGACACCGGCGGCCTTGGCCGAGGCCTTGCCGGCGGCAGCGCCGACGTCGTCGACCGACGCAGCCGCCAGCTTTGCGATGGCGGCTACGTCGTCGAGGAGTGCGAAAAGACCGGCACTCATGCCTTCGCCTCCGTAGTGAAAGGCGCAGAGTACGGAAGCGAAGGCCTGAGGCCGATTGTCGCTCGCTGTCGCTCGCTCATGCCCGGAACTCTAGCGGGTGGCCGTTGCTACTCGACGCCCTGCTCGCGGAAGAGCTCGGAGAGCGGGTACTCCCGGAAATAGTCGGTCTTGATCCGCAGCCAGTCGCCCTTGACGATCATCTCGTCGATGGCATCGTTGGCCTGCTCCTTGAGGCCGTCGCCCGTGCGGAAGACGAAGGCGATGGGCGCCTTGTCGGACGGGAAGACGATCCGCTCCTCCATCGGGATCGGAGCGTTCTTGATCAGTCCTTCGGTGAAGGGCGCGTCATAGAAGAACGAGTCGGCCTTGCCCGCAGCGACCGCCTCGAGAGCGGCGGCCTCGTTCTTCCGCTTCACGATCTCCGCCTTGGGGAAACGCGCCTTGAGAATGCTCTCCTGCGCCGTGCCCTCCACGATGGCGACCCTGGTGCCGTTGACGTCCTTCAGCTTCTTGATCGGGGAGTTCTTCGGCGTCGTGAAGGACAGGTAGGTCACGAAGTAGGGGTGCGAGAAGTCGTAGGCCTTCTCACGTTCCTCGGTCACGCTCACCTGGGACGCGATCATGTCGATCTCGCCCGCATCGAGCGCGGTGAACAGGTCGGCGAAGTCCATCGGCACGAAGGACGGCTTGATGCCGAGCGACTCGGTGACGCCGAGGGCGACCTCGTAGTCGAACCCCTTCGCGACGGAACCTTGGGTGTAGTAGACCGGGGCGCTGTTCAGCACGCCGATCTTGATCTGGCCGTCATCGGCGGCACTGCTGCGCTTGGCAGCGGGGCCGGTCGTCTCGACCGTGTTGGAGACCACGATCAGGATCACCAGAAGGGTGACCGCGCCCGCGAGGATGAACTTGAGGGATTTCATACGACGTCCTGGTTGGGGGGAGTTTTTGCGCCGAGACGCTGCGGCCTCGGCTGAACCGGGCCAGCGGGCATCGTAGGCTACTGGACTTCAAGCGCCCCGAAGAGGGGCGAACGGCGTCAGGCGCCCTTGTCCTTGAAGACCTCGGAGAGCGGATACTCCTTGAAGTACGCCTTCTTGAGCTTCAGCCACTCGCCGTCGAGGATCATCTGCTCCAGGATGCCGTCGATCTGCGCTTTGCGGGGGTCGTCCTTCTGCATGACGAAACCGATCGGGGCGTCGTCCGCCGGATAGACGATCGACTCCTTCAGCGCGATCGGCGCCCGCTTGATGATCGGCGCGGTGTAGGGGGCGTCGTAGAAGAACGCGTCGGCCTTGCCGCTCGCGATCGCCCTGACCGCTCCATCCTCGTCCTTGGCCTTGATGACGTTGACGTTCTCGTACTGCTCGGCGAGATAGCGCTCGTGGATGGTGCCCTCGACGACCGCGACGTTCTTGCCGTTGATGTCGCCGCGCTTGTTGATGGTCGAGTCCTCGGGAGTGAGGAAGGAGAGGTAGGTGACGAAGTAGGGCGTGGTGAAGTCGAAGTCCTGCTTGCGTTCGGCGGTCTCGGTGACCTGCGAGCCGATCATGTCGATCTCGCCCGCTTCGAGCGCGGTGAAGAGGTCGCTGAAAGGCATGACCTTGAACTCCGGTTTGGCACCCATCCCTTCGGCGACGCCGAGCGCCATCTCGTAGTCGAAGCCCTTGGTGACGCCGTCGACCTTGAAGAAGGCCGGCTCGGTGCCGTCGACGCCGATTCGTAAGGTGCCGCCGGCGGCTGCGGCGCTCTCCTGATCGGTCGCCTGCGGAGCGGGGTCAGCTAGGTAGCCGCCGATGACCATGACCCCTAGGAGGGCCAGGGCGCCGGCGACGACGAACTTGATGTGATTCATGCGGAAGTCCTGTGGTTTCGGGATGGTGGGGCATGCCCGTCACGTCGGCACCGAGAATCCGAGACGTGCTGGCCACGGAGTGGCCGGACGATGTTGCATCAAACACCGGACTGCTCGCCCGCGTCCAGGTTTTCGAGCATCATCGGCACGTTCCGTGACCGAACTTCCCGCATGGCGTGTGACTCAGATCACACGCCATGCCCACTATTTGGACTCAGTCGTCGGCGACCAGACCCAAACGCAGATATTCGGCCGCATACGTGCCCTGGAGCAGCAGGGACGCGTAGCGGGCGACCTCTGTGGACGCATTCGCCTCTACGACCTCCACCCGTACGCCGCGCGTGTCCGCAGCCTCGGTGAGCAACCGTCGCTGCTCGACCATGATCGGATCGGTCGCACCGTCATCGAGGATGACCAGGACGGGGCGTACGGACGACTTCTCCTCGGCGAACGGGTCGTCGAAGACGTTGCGGGGCCGGGCTGCCTCCAGGACCGGGAGCAGGTCGTCGGCGACACCGGCGATCGCACCGCGACCGCTGGCCCGGCGCAGACTCTCGGCGACACGGCGGGCCGCCCGGGCGGCCAGGACGGAGCCACCCCAGACAACCGGGAGCGAGTCGGCGAGGGAGAGCGCCAGGATCTTGCCCGGGTTGACCGAGATGTCGCGATGCGGCGAGCAGGCCGTGGCGACGTCGTCGAGCGCGTCTGCCACCTTGTCCGCATCGGCCTCCGGGCCGAGGCCGATGGAGTTGAGATAGGTGAGCATCAGGATCGACATCGCGAGCGTGTCGCCGCCCTCGACCGGAAGCAGCGTGCTGTCGCGGCCCTCGGCGTGCTGGGCGACCAGAGACTTCTCCGGAGCCGCCACGACCAGCTGGGCGCCACGGCGGACGGCCTCGGCGGCGGCCGAGGCCTCCCCCGGGTCGGAACCGGTCGGCGCCAGCACGACGACGAGATCGAGGCTGCCGGCCCAGCCCGGCAGGCCCGGCGCCGGCCAGGCCACGAACGGCACCGGGCAGTACGGCTCGAGGACCGCGCGCAGCAGACGCGAGTCGGGACCTGCGGCGACGACGGCCCGGGGACGCCCGGTCTCTGCCGCGCGGCGTACGGCCTCCTGCAGGGGCTCCAAGGCGCCCGCGGCCTCGCGCCGGACCCGGGCCCCGGACGCCGCCAGCGACCGCAGCAGCTGGTCGATCCCGGTCAGCGCCCGCTCGTCGTCCAGCCTCGACTCGTCGAACCAGGTCATTGTCGCCTCACCCCTCCGTCGGCTGAGCCTTGGAAGAACCCTTGGTGGGACGGCCCTCGTCGATGAGCAGGACGGGGATGCCGTCACGGACGGGGTAGGCCAGGCCGCACTCCCCCTGGCACACCAGCTCGCCATCCTGGTCGGGCACCGTGGCCTCGACGGGCAGCAGGTCGCCGTGACACTGCGGGCAGACGATGATCTCCAGCAGCTTCTCACTGAGGCCCAGCGCGCTCATCAGTTACGCCTTTCACTAGGTAGAGTCTTTCGAATGATCGCGAGCGCCTCGTCGCGCACGCGCTCCATGGTGAGTATGTCCTTGCCCTCCGCGTTGAGCCGCAGCAGCGGCTCGGTGTTGGAGGCACGGACGTTGACCGTCCAGTCGGCGTGGGAGAGGGTCAGCCCGTCGAGCTTGTCGACGGTGACGCCGTCGCGCTCTGCGTACGTCTTCTCGATCTCGGCCACGGTCGCGGCCTGGTCGGGGACGGTGGAGTTGATCTCGCCGCTCATCGGGTAGCGGGCGTACGACGCCAACAGCTGGCTCAGCGGCTCGTCGGTCTTCGCGAGCGCGCCGAGGACGTGCAGGGCGGCGAGCATGCCGGAGTCGGCGCGCCAGAAGTCGCGGAAGTAGAAGTGGCCACTGTGCTCACCGCCGAAGACCGCTTCGGACTCGGCCATCACGGCCTTGATGTAGGAGTGGCCCACCCGGGTGCGCACCGGGGTGCCGCCGAGCTCGGTGACGATCTCGGGGACCGCGCGGGAGGTGATCAGGTTGTGGATGATCGTCGCGCCCGGCTCCTTGGCCAGCGCGCGCTCGGCGATCAGGGCGGTGATCGCGCTCGGGTTGACCACCTCGCCCTTCTCGTCCACCAGGAAGCAGCGGTCGGCGTCACCGTCGAAGGCCAGGCCGGCGTCGGCACCGGTCTCGCGCACCTTGGCCTGCAGGTCGACCAGGGTCGTCGAGTCGAGCGGGTTGGCCTCGTGGTTGGGGAACGTGCCGTCGAGCTCGAAGTACATCGGGATCAGCTCCACGGCCTCCTCGCCCAGGCGGCCGAAGACCGCCGGTGCGGTATGGCCGGCCATGCCGTTGCCGGCGTCGGCGACGATGGTGAGCCTGCGGCCCACGACCGGAGCCAGACCGAGCAGATGCGCGGCGTACGCCTCCAGCACGTCGGTCTCGCTGATGCTGCCGGCGACCTCCGCGATCGGGGCCGCACCGGAGATGACCAGGTCGCGGATCTCGTCGAGACCGGTCTCCGCGCCGACCGGGACCGCGTTGGCCCGGCAGAGCTTGATCCCGTTGTACTGCGCCGGGTTGTGGCTCGCGGTGAACATCGCGCCCGGCAGGCCGAGGTGGCCGGAGGCGAAGTAGAGCTCGTCGGTCGAGGCCAGCCCGATCATCGTCACGTCTGCGCCGGCCTCGGTCGCACCGTCTGCGAAGGCTCCCGAGAGTGCCGGGGAACTGGGGCGCATGTCGTGCCCGACCACGACGTGCGATGCGCCGACGACGTGCACGAAGGCCCGCCCGGCGAGCCGGGCGAGGTTCTCGTCGATCTGGTCAGGGACGGTGCCACGGACGTCGTACGCCTTGAAAACGGCGTTGGCGACGTCGGGCTGAACTCTCTCCGGCATGTCCGGAACTCTAGTCGTCCTACTCAGACGTCAGCACGCGGAGGTGGCCGCGGCGGGTGCCACCTGGGCGGGGCTGGCCGTCGTTCGGCCCGGACCCGTCAGGAGCCTCTGGCCCGGGAGCGCCGGCAGGGCCTCGCGGGGCGGGAGCGGGTGGCCGCGCTGCCTCACGGACGGCGTCGGCCAGCGCGAGCAGATCGTCGCCCTTGGGCTGCGGGTCGACCGGCTCGCGGGCCAGCCTGACGACCTCCCAGCCCCTGGGCGCAGAGAGCCGCTCGGCGTGCTCCTCGCACAGGTCGTATGCGTGCGGCTCGGCATAGGTCGCCAACGGGCCGAGCACGGCCGTCTGGTCGGCGTACACATAGGTGAGCGTGCAGACGGCTTGACGCTGGCAGGCGGTACGCGAACAACGGCGAGCAGTCACGGATGAACCGTACTCCCCAGAGGCCAGCCGCGCAGTTAGGCTCGCGTACATGACCAGGCACAGGGATCGACACGGCCGCGGAAGACGTGGTCCGATGGCCGTGCCGACCGACCCGAAGGTGCCGACCCTGCGCACTCGCCGGGAGCGCTTCGACGACATCGCGCTCGCCATCGTCAGCGACATCGATGCCCGCTGGCAGTCACGGCTCGGTCTGATCGAGTACGCCGTCGAGGAGTCGCCGGACATCCCCAAGGAGTGGACCGTCGAGGACCACATCCCGCTCGGGTCGCTGGAGCGCGGCTCCGGCGCGACCCCGGCTCGCCTGGTGGTCTACCGGCGGCCGATCGAGCACCGCTGCCAGACCCGCGCCGAGGTCGAGGCGATGGTGCTCATGGTCGTGGTGGAGCAGGTCGCGGATCTGCTCGGGATCGCTGCCGAGGACGTCCATCCGCGCTATCAGCCTTGAGGGTTGGCGGTCTTTCTCGTTCCGGCGCGCATTTGGTACTGGTTTTTCGGGTTGGTCTGGGCCGCCGACCCTCCTTCGAGGGTCTTCTCGACCTGCCCCGGAGTCAAGGACGGCCTTCGGCCGCCGGCTCCGCCGGTCGCCTTCGGCGATCCTGGACACCGGACCATGTCGAGAAAAGATTTGGCTGGCTATCGGGGCGGCGGCCCGGGTGTGGCCGCGGGGAAATCACCTACGACAGGTCGCCGTTATGTCACTACGGCCAGCAGAAAACCAGCTGACGAGAAGGCGCTCTTCTGGGCGAACGAAAGTTCGTTCGCCCGCACTAGCCAAGTCCCAGCCGAGAACGCCCCTGGGTGCCCGAACGAATTTTCGTTCGCCCAGGGGCAACGGATCACCAGGCCCAAGCCCCTGCCCCACCCAAACCTCCGCGCCAAACCCCTGCCGCCGACCCGATAGCCAGCCAAAATTCTCGTCGCCGTCCAAGAACGGGTCGGCGGCAAACCCCAACCACAAAGCACACCGACCTAAGCGAGCCAAGAAGAAGGACTAGGGCCCCAAAGGCAACGGCAACCCCGGCGCAACCCCAGCGGTACGCACCTCCGACCGCAACGGACGGAACGGCACGACCGCATCCCCGTCACCACTCATCACCACGGCCGCGTTGACCTCAACACCCTCGGGTACGAGCTGGATCAGCGCGGCGTCAGCGGGCACCTCGATCTCGGCGCCCACGCCGGGACCGACCTCGACGGACTTGGCCTTGAGCGCCTTGCCCTTCGCGTTCGTCGGGATCACCTTGACGGTGCCGCTGCTCCCGGTCTTGGCCACGGGGCCGGAGATCACGACGCGCTTCTTGCCGACGGCGGGGCCGGCCGGAACGACCACGGCGGTCGCCTCAGAGAGCGTCTCGGTGGCCGTGGTGATCGCGACGTCGCCGCCGTCGACCGAGCGCATGGCGGTGCTGACCGGGCCGGTGGCGACGATCTCGACACCGAAGGCGTCGGCGGCGCTGTCCTTGCCGAGCAGCTTGGTCAGGTCGACCTGCGTCTGACCGTTGGGCGGCACGCTGATCTCCGGAGCTCCCTCCGGCGTGAGCACGTTCTTCGGGGTGAGCAGGCGCAGCTCCGCGCTCACCTGGGCGTCTCCCGGGTTGACGACGGTGAGCGTGCGGCTCGCGGAGCTGTTGGGGTAGCCGACCAGCAGGTTGGTCTCTGCCGGCGTCGACTGGCCCGAGAAGTAGTCCTCGCTCGCTGCCTGCGTCTCGAGCGCGACCTCGCGGTCGCGGACCATCACCCCGGCCTGGCCGCGTACGACCGTGGTCTTCAGGGAGAGGTCGCCCTCGCGCGGGATCACGTTCAGCAGATCGAAGGTGCGCGTGGTGTTGCCGGGGATCGCGACGCCGCGAAGGTCCTCGGGGACCGCCACGACACCCTTCTCGTCGTAGAGGGAGATGTCGACGGTGGCCGCACCGCTGTTGGGGTTGGCGAGCTCGAGGATCGAGTTGTGGGTGGCACCCGCGCCGATGCCTGGGAACCAGGCCTCCGCCTGCGGAGGCAGACAGCCCGTCGCCGCGAGCGGCTTGATCGTGGAGCGTCCGGCGACCAGGCCGGGCGCGACCTCCTTGCCTGCCCGGACCACGACCGAGCCGGGCTTGGCCGACACGCTGGTGACCTTGCCGGAGCCGACGGTGGCCTGCGAGCCCTTGCCCGCACCCGGGCCGCTCAGGGCCACCTCGCCCGAGCCGGAGGCGGCGTTGGTGACGGCGATCTGGTCGGCACCGGCCTTCGGCTTGCCGGGGCAGACCACGGTGGCCGCCTTCGGCGCGCTGCTGTCGGCGGCGAGCGTCGGCTGCTCCCACTGGTGGGGCCGGTTGAGCAGCAGGGCCACCGCCATCGCGGCGACAAGGCCAAACGCCACCAGAGCGGTGTTGTCGAGGCGGCGACCCCGCTGCCTGCGTACGCTGCGCAGCCGGGGCCGGGCGGCAGCGGCTGCCGCCGCGGCGGCAGCCATCCGACTGCCTCTGGCGGGCTCGGACTCGGCCTGCGGCTCGTCACCCCGCATTTCGTCGGGGGTCGGCCAGGCCTCGTAGTCGGGCTGGTTCGCGGCTTGGAACTCGCCGGTCTGATAGTCCGGCGAGTAACCGGTCTGGGCCAGCATCTGCCCCGTCTCCGGCCCCGGGACGTAGGGCTCCTGAGCGTAGATCTGCTCGGGCGTGTACTCCGGCGCGACATGGCCCGGAGTCTGTCCGACGTAGGGGTCGGCGTAGGGATCCGCGTAGGGGTCCAGCATCCACGGCTCCTGGCCGTAGACGTCGTCGGCCGGCTGCTCCTGCGAGCGGTCATAGGGGTCACGTGGATCGCTCATGCCGATTCCCTCCTCTGGACCAGCGTCGGCAGGCACAGGACCAGAACGACGAACAGCCCGATCCCGGCCAGGACCAACAGGATCGTACGGATGATGGACTGCGACTCGGTCACGCCCGGGTCGCTCGGTGAGGAGTCGAGCAGCCAGGCACGGGTCGAGCGCTCGACGGTGCTCGCCTGGGTCACCGAGCCGGAGGCATCGATCCCCTCGGCGACCGAGGAGTCGGCCGGCCCGGGCATCACGATGTAGGCCACACCCTGCGCGGCCAGGTCACCGATCACCGCGTCGTCGGGGTCGGCCGCCAGGCGGCGTACGACTCCGGTGAGCTCGTCGGAGCCACCGGCGACCTGCGCGATCTCGTCCTCACCGAGGGTGATCCCGTCGTTGCGCAGGACGGCGTAGCGGATGCCCTCGTCGACCGACCCGCGCAGCACGAGGACGCCGTCCTCGGGCCCGAGCGTGGTCGAGGTCGGGTCGAGCATGTAGGACGGCACACCGGTGTGACCCAGGGCCCGGGTGTTGTCGGTGAGGTCGCCGGTGCCGGCGTAGACGAACCAACCGAGGCTGCCGACCACACCGACTGCGGCTGCCGCGGCAGCCACGCCGACCATTACCTTCCGCAGACCGCGCAGGCCGTCGAGGATCGCACCCTGGGCGCCCAGCACAGCCGCGACGACCGCGAAGCCCTGGATGGCGACCAGCGGGAAGCCCCAGCCGACGCGGGCGATGCCGGCGTCGAGCGGGATCGGGATCCAGGAAAGCAGCATCGTGACGAGGGCCGTCGCGACCGCGCCGATCCAGCAGACCAGGACCGGGATGCGGGTGCGGCTCGGGATCAGTGCGAGCACCGCCAGCAGCGGCAGCGCCAGGCCCAGCCACCACGGCGCACCGAGGTCGGCACCGTC
Organism: Nocardioides panzhihuensis; assembly: GCF_013408335.1. Classification (NCBI taxonomy): domain Bacteria; kingdom Bacillati; phylum Actinomycetota; class Actinomycetes; order Propionibacteriales; family Nocardioidaceae; genus Nocardioides; species Nocardioides panzhihuensis. Next base: position 4,086,813 of record NZ_JACBZR010000001.1, read on the forward strand.
GAGCCCGGTCACCCGGCCCACGAGGAGGTCGAAGCCGCCGGCGACCGGGGCCGGCAACCGGCCCGGGTCGAGCAGCAGCCCGGCCCAGCCACCGGAGAAGATCAGCGGCAGCCACCACGGGATCAGCAGGCCGACCGGCGTCGCGATCGCCGCGGCCGGAGGACCCCACTGGTCCCGGTCGCGCAGGACCGCGGGCATCAGCTTGCGTACGACGATGAAGATGACCGTCGCGAAGACGGCCGCGACGAGGAAGGCCATCGGCGCGAAGGCGGTGATGACGGTCAGCAGCAGACCGGTGCGCCATCCGGCCCGCCAGCGGCGGTCGGCGACGGGGTCGCTGAACCCGAGCGCGGCATGGGCGAGCCAGGGCAGCAGCGCGCCGACGACGACCGCACCGATCCGGCCGTCACCGAAGGCACCGCTGGCGTAGGGAACCAGGGCGTACGCCGTCGCACCCCACAGCAGCAGCCAACGAGGCGCGCCGAGGTGGCTGATCAGCCGGCCCACGACCCGTAGCAGCCGCCACGCCCCGCCGAGCGCGATCGGGAAGCTGAGCAGCATGACGCCGGTGACCGCCAGGCTCGGGTTGCCACCGAGGAACGTCGCGAGGACCGCCAGCGGGAAGATGTGCGGCGGCGCGGGCACGCCGGTGCCCTGCGAGATCGCGTGCCAGGACTCGAACTGCAGCTGCCACCAGTCGCCCACGTTCTGCGGCGTCGGTCCGAGGCCACCGCCGGCCACACCTCCGAGAGCCGCCCGCGCCCCGATGACGCCGAGGATGCCGACGACGACCAGCAGCACCGCGACCGGGTTGGTGAACAGACGCACCAGCAACCCGGTCTCGGCCGGGATCTCGTCCTCCTCCAGCTGGGCCCGGTCGGCCTGCCGCTTGGCGGCGAAGGAGGCCGGATCGGCCTCTGCCTGCGCCATCTGGCGCCGCTCGGCGATGTCGGAGGCCTGCAGGGTGACCGCGTTGGCGACGTCGGAGACGAAGTCGAGACCGTGTCGGTACGGCAGCCACGGCGGAGGCAGCAGCGCCTTCACCACGTCCTTGTCAGCATGCGCCTGCTTCCGGCGCTGCCGCTTGGCGAGCACGATCTGGCCGGTGTGGCCGTAGATCCAGCCGAGCGCGCCCAGGTCGTCGAGCGCCGCTCCAGGATCGCGCACGAGGATGAAGCCGAGCATCCGCCACAGGGTCTGGAAGAAGAACCGGACCATCCACAGCGCCAGCGTTCCCCGTCCGCTGTTGACGAGCAGGGTGTAGAGCGCGGCCCGTCGCTCCTGGTAGTGGATCCGGCGACCGGTCAGCTGCGTCTTGCGTACGCCGCGGTGGGCCGCCTCCACGTGGAAGACGACCGCATCCGGGACGGCGATGGTGGTGAACCCGGCGTTGGCGGCCCGCCAGCCCAGGTCCATGTCGGTGCCGAGGACGGGAAGGTGCTTGTCGAAGCCGCCCAGGTATTCGAGGACCTCGCGACGGATCAGCATGCCTGCGGTGTTGACTGCCAGGACGCGGCGTACCTCGTCGTGCTGGCCCTGGTCGTACTCACCCCGCTCCAGACCGGTCTCCCGGTTTCCGGTGACCGAGATCGAGACGCCGAGCTCGAGCATCCGGCGCAGCGAGGGCCACTCCCGGATCTTGGGGCCGAGGATGTCGGCCTCCGGGTATTCCTCGGCGGCGTTGAGCAGCGTCGCCAGCGCGTGCGGATCGGGGGTGGAGTCGTCGTGGAGGAACCAGATCCACTCCGGCGGCTGCGCCGCCTGGTGGAGGATCGCGAGCGCCTCGTTGGCCGCGTCCGCGAACGTCGTCGACGCCGGGAGCTTGACCACCTGGGCGAAGGTCTCCTCCAGGATCTCGACCGACCTGTCGGTCGAGCCGGTGTCGATCGTGACGGCAAAGCTCACCGGAGCCTGCTGGTTCCGGATCCCGTCGATGACGGTCGGAAGCCAGCCGGCGCCGTTATGAGAGACGAGAACGAGAGCGACCGACGCTTGCACGATCGGCAACCCTAGTGCCCAACCGGTGATAGACCGAATGGACCTGTCGGGTGATCGAAGATATCCCCGTGGGCATCAGGTGGGCATCAGGCGGGCATCAGGTCCGTATCCGCGCGGTTCGCGAAACGATCGTAAATGGACAGCAGGCCCGGACCTTGACGGTCCGGGCCTTGCTGGCTCGTGTTGCTTGTTGCCTCAGACTGCGCGCTTCTTCAGCTTGCGGCGCTCCCTCTCGGAGAGTCCACCCCAGATTCCGAAGCGCTCGTCGTTGCCCAGAGCAGACTCAAGGCAGTCCTGGCGCACCTCGCAGGTCTGGCAGACCTTCTTGGCCTCCCGAGTCGATCCACCCTTTTCAGGGAAGAACGCCTCCGGATCCGTCTGCGCGCACAGAGCGCGCTCCTGCCAGCCCCCTTCGTCGGTGTCCGGCTCGAGGAGAAACAGCTCTCTCATCGTCTATCCGACCTTTCGACCCTATTCAGCTGAATTTGGGACCGTGACCCCATCTTGGGCCAGTCACCTCACGCCATCGGCAGGTAACCGATCCCCCCGTTTTGCGGGTACTGCCTCTAGTTACGACCTAGGCCGCATTTTTGATGCAGTCCCCTTGCCGAAACTTTCCCGAGATCCTGGGCGCTGTCTCCAACGCTGTCGTTTCCTGGTTCCGTTTCGAATGACACTGATGAAATTACATGCCTGTCGGTGCCACAAGTCAACCCTCAAATCTGCTAGGGCCGCATTAACACAGGCATTTCATACCGGCTGGAGCAGGGGTGCTGGCCCTCGTCTGAGAGGCTAGGGCCATGCGTGACATCACCGTTCTCTCCGGCGGCCATGGTGGCTCGAAGTTCATCTCCGGGCTCCTCCACGGCATCTCCGCCGGCCGCGTCCCGGGCATTGAGGAAGATGCCCGGGTCACCGTGATCGCCAATACCGCCGACGATCTGTGGATGCACGGCGTCAAGGTCTGCCCCGACCTCGACACGGTGATGTACACCCTCGGAAACGGATTCGACCACGAGCGCGGCTGGGGCCGCAAGGCCGAGACCTGGTCGATCAAGGAGGAGCTCGAGGCCTACGAGGTGCCCGGCACCTGGTTCGGGCTCGGCGACCGCGACATCGCGACCCACCTCGTACGCACCCAGATGCTCGAGGCCGGTTTCTCGTTGTCGCAGGTCACCGCGGCGTTGTGCGAGCGGTGGCTGAAGCCGGTGTGGGGCGACCGGGTGCGGCTCCTACCGATGACCGACGACCGCGTCGAGACCCACGTGGCGGTCAAGGACGCGGATTCACCCAGTGGACTCGCGGTCGTCCATTTCCAGGAGTACTGGGTACGCCTGCGGGCCGGCGTGCCCGTCGAGAAGCTGATCTTCGTGGGTCAGGACGAGGCGAAGCCGGGTCCCGGGGTGATGGACGCGCTGCTGAAGTCCGACCTGGTGATCGTGCCGCCGTCCAACCCGGTCGTCTCGATCGGGACCGTCCTCGGCGTGCCCGGGATCCGGGAGGGCCTGGTCGCCACATCGGCACCGGTCGTCGGGATCTCGCCGATCATCAGCGGTCATCACGTACGCGGCATGGCGGAGCAGATGCTGGCCGCGGTCGGGGTCGACGCGACCGCCGCCGCAGTCGGTCTGCACTACGGGAAGCGGGGCTCCGGCGGGGTGCTCGACGGCTGGCTGGTCGACACCGCGGACGCGGACGCCGTTCCCGCTCTCACCGAGTCCGGGCTGAAGGCGACCGCCGTCCCGCTGTGGATGTCCTCCGAGGACGCCACCGCCGACATCGCGGCCGCCGCGGTCGGGCTGGTCGCCCGATGACCGGGCAGAACGTCGGGCGGGGCATCACCGTCATGGCCCCTGCCGGCGTACCCGAGGTCCGTAAGGGCGACGACCTCGCCGCCCTGCTCCTCCACGCCCTCGACCGTGCCGAGACGTCACTCCCGTCGGCCGAGTTGGCATCACGTGACGTCTCGGCCGACGCGGGTGACGTCTCGGCCGACGTACGTGACGTCTCGGCGCTGCGGGACGGGGACATCGTCGTGGTCACCTCGAAGGTCGTCTCCAAGGCGGAGGGCCAGGTGCGGGAGGGCAACCGGGACGACGCGCTCCCCGGCGAGACGACGCGGGTCGTGGCACGGCGCGGGCCCACCCAGATCGTGCGCAGCCGGCTGGGCCTGACGATGGCCGCCGCCGGGATCGACGCCTCCAACGTCGAGGCCGGCCACATCGTGCTGCTTCCCCTGGATCCCGACGCCTCCGCGCGCACCCTGCGGGCCACGCTCCGTGACCGCACCGGAGCCAACGTCGGGGTGATCATCACCGACACCGCCGGGCGAGCCTGGCGCGACGGGCAGACCGACATCGCGATCGGCTCGGCCGGGCTCGAGGTGCTGGAGAGCTTCGCCGGCCAGATCGACGCCTTCGGCAACGACCTCGTCGTCACCGCCCCCGCGGTCGTCGACGAGATCGCGTCGGCCGCCGAGATCTCCCAGGGCAAGCTCGGCGCGCGGCCGTTCGCGATCCTGCGCGGCCGGGCCGACCTGGTCCGCGAGCCCGGCGACGACGGGCCGGGAGCGAGCACGCTCATCCGTCCCGAAGGGTCGGACTTCTTCGGCTTCGGCGCCCGGGAGGCCGTCGTACGTGCCCTGAAGGGGGCCGCCGAGGACCAGGCTCCCTTCGGAGCACCGGCGAGCATCGAGGAGCTCTCCGCGGCTGTAACGGAGGTGACCGGGACCTCCCCCGTCCCGCACGAGGGCGGGCTTCAGGTGGCCGGAGCCGACCCCGCGGTGATCGCCGCACTGGCCTTCGCGCACGGCTGGCGCTGCGAGCGCAATGACGTTAATCACGGGGCAACTTCCCATCTGCTACCACTGACCACCTAGAATCTGCGCGTCCCGACAAAAGACCCGAGGTACGCCGAACCGTGGCCAACAAGTCGCCTAGCAAAGACCGCCGTGCGGTCATCAACGACATTCGCAAGAAGCAGGGCCGCGCCGAGCGCGTCCGTGGTGCGGCGATCATCGGTGTCTGCGTCACCATCGCGGTGCTGATGGTGGGTGCCGCCGCATGGGGGCCGATCACCGGCTTCATCAAGGACAGCGAGTTCGACAACGTCGCGCTGCAGGACATCGGCAAGAGCGCCGAGTCCGCCGGCTGTCAGAAGATCATCGAGACCAAGGCCGACGGCAACCAGAACCACATCGCGACCGGCACCGAGCAGACCTACACCACTGCTCCCCCGGCCTACGGTCCGCACTGGAACGAGGCGAACGTCGCTCCGGCGGACATGTCGCGCAAGTTCTACTCCGCCGACGACCGCCCGGACCTCGAGGCGCTGGTGCACAACCTCGAGCACGGTTACACGATCGTCTGGTACGACGAGACCGTCTCCGAGGACGAGCTGGACGAGCTCCGCGCCATCGGTCAGAAGTTCTCCGGCACGTCGAACTTCCGCTACAAGTTCATCGCGGCCCCGTGGACCGCTGCCGACGCCAAGGAGACCGCGGTCGCCGGCGACAAGAAGACCGAGTTCCCCTCGGGCACCCACATCGCCATGACCCATTGGTACGCAGACCCGGCGAACCCGACCGAGGCCTCCACCCAGAAGGGCGTCTTCCAGTACTGCGAGGGCGTCTCCGGCGAGGCGATCAAGGACTTCATGACCACCTACCCCTACACCGACACCCCGGAGCCCCAGGCCATGTGAGCTGGGCCCTTCAAGACGTACGCCGGCCGCCTCTCCTTCGGGAGAGGCGGCCGTTTCGTTCATCTCGCTGGTCGAGCCGCCGGAGCCGCTAGGCGGAGGCGTGTCGAGACCAACGCGGTGGTCAGGTGAGGTGGGTGCGGTCGGAGTCCTTGAGCGCGGCGACGACCTTCTTGACCTGCTGGGCGTGGGCACGGGTGGTGACCAGAACGGCGTCGTCGGTGTCGACGACGACGATGTCCTCGAGACCGATGAGGGCGACCATGCGACCGGAGTGGGGCACGACCAGCCCCGTGGAGTCGAGGGCGTGGACGAGCGTGGCGTCGCCGAGGATCGTGGGACCGTCGGGCGAGGCGGTTGAGGCGGCCTGGAGCAGCGTCGCGAGCGAGTCGAAGTCGCCGATGTCGTCCCAGCCGAGGTCGGCAGGCACCGTGGCGACCTTGCCCGCCGCGGCAGCGGGCTCCGCGACCGCATGATCGACGGCGATCTTCGGCAGCGTCTCCCACAGCTCCGCGAGCCGCGACGGCTCGGCGGCGATGGCCCGCAGTCGTTCGGTGAAGCCGGGGTCCGACTCCGCAAGCAGGTCGAGGAGGACGGTCGGGCGGACCACGAACATCCCTGCGTTCCACCGGTAGCGTCCGGTCGCCAGATAGCCGGCGGCGACCTCCGCCGACGGCTTCTCTACGAACTCGTCGACCAGGTAGGCACCCCGGTGACCGGCCAACGCCTTGCCCTCGGCGATGTAGCCGAACGCCGTCGAGGCGAAGGTCGGCGAGATCCCGATCGTCACCAGCCAGCCGTCGGCGGCGACGGCCGCGGCGCTGCGTACGGTGTCGTGGAAGTTGTCGACGTTGCGGATCACGTGGTCCGCGGCGAAGGAGCCCATCACCGCATCTGGATCGCGCCGCTCGAGGAAGGCCGCGGCCAGACCGATCGCGGCCATCGAGTCGCGCCCGCTCGGCTCGGCCAGGATCGCGTCGTGCGGCACCTCCGGCAGCTGCTCGCACACCGCGCGCTCGTGCACGGCACCCGTCACGACCATGATGCCGTCGGAGACGGGCTGGAGACGGTCGAAGGTCTCCTGCAGGAGCGTACGTCCGTGGCCGGTCAGGTCGCGCAGGAACTTCGGCTCAGAGGACCGCGAGAGCGGCCACAGCCGTGTGCCGGCACCACCTGCGGGGATCACTGCCCAGAACGTCATGCCGCACACCTTAGGGTTTCAACGTGCAGACCTACCCCGAGACCCTTGCCCAAGCCCTGCGGGCAGACCCCGGCGGCCCGTTGGTCACCTTCTACGACGAAGCGAGCGGCGAGCGCCAGGAGCTGTCGACCACGACGTACGCCAACTGGGTGGCCAAGGCCTCCGGCCTGCTCGTCGACGAGCACGGCCTCGAACGGGGCGACAGCATCCGTATCGACCTGCCCGCGCACTGGCTGGCCACGGTGTTCCTCGGTGCCGCCTGGAACACCGGGCTCGTGGTGACCGATCACGAGAGCCCCGACGCCGTCGTCTGCGGGCCCGAGACCCTGGCGAGCTGGGCAGACGGTGCCGGGAAGCGGCCGACGCTGGCCTGCTCCCTGCTGCCGTTCGGCGTACGTTTCGCCGACCCGCTCCCGCAGGACGTCCACGACGTCGGCATCGAGGTCTGGGGACAGCCTGATGCGTTCACCCCCTGGGACCCGCCGACCGCGGACGACCCGGCCACCTCGTGGGCCGGCGTCGAGACCAGCCACGCGGACCTGTTCGGAGGCGACGGGAAGGCCGAACGGCTGCTCTCCACCGTCCCCTCGGCCTCGCCGGCCGGCGCCGAGCTCCTCGCCTCCCTGCTCGCCGGAGGTGGCTCGCTGGTGCTGGTCACCAACGCGACCGACGAGCGCCTCGCCGCTCTCGCGGAGAGCGAGCGGGCTCAAGGCCCGACCAGGAGCTAGTCGGCGCGCGCGGCCCAGGCCTCCTGCTTGGAACCCGCCTGTGAGCGGATCGTGCTCAGCTCGGGGTAGAGGTAGCGGCCCGGGCATGCGGTGGAGCCGGCGTCACGGTGGCCCATGATCGCGTGCGAGAAGGTGCGGTCGCCCATGCGCGTCGAGCCCTGGTTGCCGGGCACACCGTGCAGCGACAGCTTCCAGGCGAACAGCGTGCCGAAGGCGTTCACCAGCGCCGCCGAGGGCGCGACCTCGTCGAAGTTGCCGATCGCGGAGGCGCCGAAGCCATGGCTGTTGTAGCCCGAGGTGTGGGCGCCCACGACGGGACGATCGACGCCGCCGTAGCGGCCCTCCCAGATGCGGCCGAACCGGTCGATCAGGAAGTTGTAGCCGAGGTCGCGCCAGCCGCGGCTCTGCACGTGGTAGGTGTAGATGCTCTGGATGATCCCCGGCACCTGGTCCCTGGTGTAGGAGTTGGTGTTGACGGTGTGGTGCACGAACCCACCGCGGACCTCGCGATACTGGGGCGGACCGGCCTCGCGTACGCCCTCGTCGGCGCCCCACTGGCTGCGACTGTAGATGCTGGGCTCGGCGGTCTGGGTCGGCTCCGGCGCATCATCCGCCCCGGGACCGATCTCGGGGGACTCGCTCCGGGTCGTGGCCGTCTCACCGGGCGTGATCACGGCCAGCCTGAGATCGGCGGGCACCTGAGCACCGCTCAGCCGCAGCCTCGTCTGCACCTGGTCGACCTCGCCGACGACCGCTTCCATGGTGCCGGGGCGAGACCCGTCGGCCTCAGCGGAGTCGGGATCAGGAGCGTGGTCGTCGATGTGGACGTCCAGCGCCTGCCAGTCGCTCCAGGTCCCGTCCACCAGCGTGCGTACGTCGGCCCCGACCGCATCCTCCGGGACGACCGCGCCGGGCGCCCAGGTGAGCCCGACCGTCCCGAAGCCGTCGACCGGCTGGGGCAGGCTGGTCAAGGTCACCGCATCGCTCCGGGAGGTGGCCTTCTTCGCCTCCGCGGTGAGTCGGCCGACAGCACCGCGTCCGGACTGCCGTCCCTCGGCCAGGGGCGCGGTCAGCGAGATCTCCTCGAGACGGGCTCGGACCGTGTCCGCGGGCACCTGTGCCGCCACCGGCGCGACCACGGGGCTTGCTGACACCGGGCTCCCTGACACCGGGACCTCGCCGGGGCGGACCACTCTCAGGTCGATGACGGTGCTCGCCGGAAACAGCGCCGCCATGACGACCCCGAGCACGAGCAGCTGCTGGGTCGAGACGACGTAGCGAGAGCGAGCGCGCTGAACGTCGCCCACCCTCCGTTGCCCAGCTTGCGAGAACATGTCTGGATCCCCCTGGTTCCGTAACACCAGGGAACATCTTTCACATCAGCCACACGCAAAGGGAAGAGCCCGCGGGGAACTACAGATCTGTAATTCCCCGCGGGCTGCTTCTGACCTAATCTCCTCAGGCTGGATCTCGACCCGCAGTCGCGGGTTCGCAAGCTCACCCGCGCGCTCGCTCGATCTCTTCGCGCTGCGACCTGCGACTCCGTCGCAGGTCGCAGGCTCAGACCTCCGCGCCGAGCGCGCTGTCAGCGGCGTCGAGCCTCTTCTGCGCTGCCGAGCTCTTGCCGTCGTCCTCACCGTAGTGGAGATACTCGATGCCCTCGTCGACATCACCGTCGAAGACCAGCCGGCCCTTCTCCAGGCAGATGACCCGGTCGCACATCCGCTTGACCGAGCCGGCGGCGTGGCTGACGTAGACCACGGTCCGGCCGCTGTCGCGGATCTCCTCCATCTTCTCCATGCACTTCTTCTTGAAGGGCTTGTCACCGACGGCGAGAACCTCGTCGGCGAGGAAGATGTCGGAGTCGATGTGGACCGCGACCGAGAACCCGAGGCGCGAGTACTGCCCCGAGGAGTAGTTGCCCACCGGCGAGTTGAGGTGGTCGCCGAGCTCGGCGAACCTCACGACGTCGTCGTAGATCTCGGCGGTCTCCTCGGCGGAGAGCCCGTAGATCGCCGCGTTGAGGAAGATGTTCTCCCTGCCGGACAGCTGTGGGTGGAAGCCCGCACCGGTCGCGATCAGGCCGGCGATCTGGCCACGTGTCTTCACCACACCCTGGTCGGGCCGCATCACACCGCTGATCAGCTTCAGCAGCGTCGACTTGCCGGAGCCGTTGAGCCCCATCAGGCCGACCGACTCGCCCTGCTTGATCGTGAAGCTGACGTCGTCGAGCGCCTTGAAGGTGTTGGAGACCGCCCGCCCCTTCATCTTGGCGACGGTGATGTCCTTGATGCTGCGGTGGTAGCGGAGCGTGAAGTGCTTGGTGACCCCGTCCACCACGATCGAGTCTGCGGCGCTGCCCTGAGCTTGTCGAAGGGTCATGTCAGGCGCTCCGGGATCTTGTTCTCATGCTTGCTGAAGATCAGCTGGGCGATCACCAGCAGCACCAGCGATGCACCGAACGCACCCAGGCCCCACATCCACAGGTCATCGGGCAGCGTGGCGGCGGACTTCTCCGGATCGGGTGTCGCGCCGACCCAGAAAGCCTGCTGGAACAGGAGCACCGCATCGGCGATCGGGTTGAGCAGGTAGATCCAGGACTTGTCCCCGAGGAAGCCCTCGATCATCGTGAACGGGTACATCATCGGTACGCCGAACCGGATGTAGTTGGTCAGGATGTTGACCGCGCTGCCGAAGTCCCGGAAGAAGACGTTGGCCAGGCTGAAGACCAGCGCGAGCGCGGTGCCGAGCGCCATCACGATGCCGAGAGCGAGCAGGAACGCGGGAACCGTCTCCCACGACGGCTTCCATCCGCTGAAGAGGCAGACGACGACCAGGATCAGGGTCGCCGGCACCAGGTGGTAGAGCGAGACCAGCATGGAGGCGACCGGGAACATCTCCTTCGGCATCGCCATCTTCTTCAGCAGGCCCTTGTTGCCCATCAGCGACCGGGTCCCTGCTCCGAAGGTCTCGGTGAAGAAGTGGACGATCACCAACCCTGCGAACAGGTGGACCGGGTAGTTCTCCATGCCCTTGGCGTCGGACATCCCCATGACCTTGCCCATGAACAGCCAGTAGACGCAGAACTGCGTCAGCGGGTTGATATAGGACCAGAAGACTCCGAGGATCGAGTTGGAGTAGCGACCGCTGATCTCCCGCTGCACGAGCAGCTTGAGGAGGTAGCGGCGCTTGAAGACCGAGAGCAGCCCGAGATTCTCCGCCGGCGGTGCCAGCGGTGCGTCGACGATCCGTACGGGACGCTCATCAACTCCGGTTGCCATCGGTCCCCTTCTCCTCAGCGACCTTCCACGGTTCGAAGGTCTTCTCCCAAGCCTCGGGCGAGGTGAACTCGCTGAGCTGCGAGCGGTACTCCTCGGCCAGCTTGGGCCAGCGACGCTTGAGCTGGCGGTGCACCTTGATGGTGTCCTTCAGCATCTGGTTGAAGAGCTTCTTGTCACGGCGGTAGAAGGCAGCACCCTGCTGGTCGTTCATCGACACGATGGCGCTGTCGTACTTGGTGATCCGGTACCACTGGTTGTCCATCGCGGCGAGCTCGGCCTCGGGGAACTCCGTGGAGAGCTTGCGTGGCTTCATGAGCTGCCGGATCGGCGCCTTGAGCGCGGCCAGCTTGACCTCGCGGTTGGTCGGGACGTCGGTGTCCTCCTTGCCCTTGCGCGGCGGCTTGTGGCGGCGCACGGGCGGGAACTCGTCTCGGTCGGCCTCGAGCTGCGCGTCCGGGAAGTCCTTGACCATCTGGCGTACGGCGGGAAGCTGGGTCGCGAGGGTCTCGTGGAGCATCGAAGGGCCGGCGAGCACGTCGAGCAGCGCCTGGTGGCGCAGCAGGACCGTGGAGTACTGCATCGAGACCAGGTGCTTGATCTGGTGGGAGAACGACTCGGTGACCATCCGGCCGCCGTCGTCGTAGATCGAGTGCAGCAGCGCGGCGACGAAGCGGTTGCGCTGGTGGAAGTAGGACTGCCAGTCGAGGGCGTCGTTCTTGTCGGTCCACGGGACGTGCCATACGGCCGCACCCGGGAAGGACACGGTCGGGAAGCCGGCGGCCTTGGCGCGCAGGCCGTACTCGGAGTCGTCCCACTTGATGAAGACCGGCAGCGAGAGCCCGATCTCCTCGATCACCTTGCGCGGGATCAGGCACATGAACCAGCCGTTGAAGTCGACGTCGACGCGCTTGTGCAGCCAGCGGGTCGACCGCAGGTTGCGGGCGCCCAAGTCCCAGTCGCCGAAGACGCCCGGAGCCGACTGCCACCAGAACCGCCACGGCTGGACGATCTCGCCGTAGGAGTGCAGTCGGGACTTGGCGTAGAGCGAGAACATGTGGCCGCCGACGATGGTCGGCCGCTTGGCGAGGTCACCGAAGGTGACCGCACGGATGATGCCCTCGGGCTCGCAGACGACGTCGTCGTCCATCATCAGGGCGTACGTCGCGGTGCCCTTGCGCAGCGACTCGAGCTGTCCGCGCGCGTAGCCGCCGGAGCCGCCCAGGTTGCCCTGCTCGATGATGTGCAGCAGGTCGCCCAGGGCCTTCTCGGCCGCGGGGAACTCGACGTCGTCGGCGACCTTCTTGGTGCCCTGCTCCATCACGAAGACGGTGTCGAGGTAGGGGCGCAGCGCCTCGTCCTCACCCATCTGCGCGAGCAGCTTGGCGCAGAAGTCGGGCTTGTTCATCGTGGTGACGCAGATGTCGACCGTGCCGTGCTCGGCCCGGTCATCGGGGACCTCCGCGGTCCACTCGGCCGAGGTGATGACGGCGTCCTCGTCGGAGGCGACGACGTCGTACCAGTACCAGCCGCCGTCGACGAACGGCTTCAGCGGGAGGTCGAAGGTGAAGGTGCTCAGTCCATCAACAGTGTTGGTGCCGGTGTCGTCTGTGGTTGCAGAGTCGACGCGCTGGGAGCGGCCGTTGGCCATCGACTTGTAGACGATGACGCTCGCGCCGCGGCCCTGGAGGGCGACGGTCAGCTTCACGCTGTCGACGACGGTGTGCCGGCGCCAGTAGCTGGCCGGGAACGCGTTGAAGTACGTGCCGAGCGAGAGCCGCTCGCTCTTCAGGATCCGCAGCGCCGTACGCGACTCGATCTGGTCGGGGTGGACCTGGGTCCCGTCGTTGATCGACTGACGGATCTGGGCGTTGTTCAGCGCCTGGGCAGTCTTGTCGGAGCCGACCTCGTACTTGTCGGCGTCGAGGATGGCAGCCTGGTTGTCGACGTAGAGCGGGAGTACGTCGGAGTCACGGTCCAGGGGCAGGATCTGCCGCTGAAGCAGTCGGGTCACGCTCATTCGTCAACGCCTCCGGAGGTGAGCGGGGTGCCGTCCTCGAAGTGGGGACGGAGCTTGTTCTCGAACATGGTGAGCGCCGAGGCGATCGCCATGTGCATGTCGAGGTACTTGTACGTGCCGAGGCGGCCGCCGAAGAGCACCATCGGCTCCTTCTTGGCCAGGTCGCGGTAGACCAGGATCTTCTCGCGGTTGTCCGCGGTGTTGATCGGGTAGTACGGCTCGTCGCCCTCCTGGGCGAATCGGCTGTACTCCTTCACCACGATCGTCTTGCCCGGCTTGTAGCGCTCGGCGCGCTCGGGGTGAAGGTGCTTGAACTCCAGCTCCCGGGTGAACGGGACCTCGGGGTCGTTGGCGTTCACCACGCCGGTGCCCTGGTAGTCGTCGACCTCGAGGGTCTCGGACTCGAGGTCCACGGTGCGCCAGGAGAGCTTGCCCGCGGAGAAGTCGAAGTACTCGTCGACCGGGCCGGTGTAGACGATCGGGACCTTGCCCTTGAAGTCGTCGACCACGGTGAAGAAGTCGGTGTCGAGCATGACGGTGATGTTCGGGTGGTCCGCCATCCGCTCCAGCCACGCGGTGTAGCCGTCGACCGGCAGCCCCTCGTACTTGTCGTTGAAGTAGCGGTTGTCGAAGGTGTAGCGGACCGGGAGGCGCGTGATGATGTCAGGCGACAGCTCCGTCGGGTCCTTCTCCCACTGCTTTGCGGTGTAGCCCTTGATGAAGGCCTCGTAGAGCGGGCGGCCGATCAGCGAGATCGCCTTCTCCTCGAGGTTCTGGGCGTCCTCGGTCTTGAACTCGCTGGCCTGCTCGGCGATCAGCGCGCGCGCCTCGTCGGGGGTGTGCGACTTCCCGAAGAACTGGTTGATCAGCGCGAGGTTCATCGGCAGGGAGTAGACCTGCCCCTTGTACTTCCCGAACACCTTGTGCTTGTAGTCGGTGAAGTCGGTGAACTTCCGTACGTAGTCCCACACCTTCTGGTTGGAGGTGTGGAAGAGGTGGGTGCCGTACTTGTGCACCTCGATGCCGGTCTCCTCGTCGAACTCGGAGTAGGCGTTTCCACCGATGTGGTGGCGGCGCTCGATGATGAGCACCTTCTTGCCCAGCTCGGAGGCGGCGCGCTCGGCGATGGTCAGGCCGAAGAGGCCGGAGCCGACGACGACGAGGTCAGGAGTGGTTTCAGGAGAGGACACGATCGCTCAGTCTAGGTCTCTATGGGTAAGGAGTCGGTCAGGGAGTTGGTTCAGGCGGGTGGGACGGTTCAAGATTTGGGCAGGGTGCGCATGTCCCGCGCGGCGCGCAGGGCCTTGATCACGTTGACGGCCTCGTGCTTGCCGCCGCGCAGCGGGCTGAGGAGGACCACAGCCGCGGTGATGAGCCAGGGCTTGAGACGTACGAGGACGTTCTCGCCGTAGCGGAAGTGGACGACGAAGAGGTTTCGGTACATGTAGAAGCCCTTCCAGCCGGCCAGGTCGTGCTGCTGGCTGAAGTCGAGCTGTCGCACGAGCACCGCGTCGCGTACGGCCCAGATGGTGCGGCCGGCGCGGCGGGCGCGGATCGCGAGATCCACGTCGTCGTAGAAGATGAAGTAGGACGGATCGGGGAGGCCGATCTCCTCCAGGACGCTGCGGCGGATCATGAAGCCCTCGAAGGCGACGTTCTCGACCGCGACCCGCTCCGGGAGCGCGTCCCGGGTCGGGTAGGTGTCCATGACCGAGGCGGTCTTGGGCTTGATCGCGAACGGGTTGCGCAGGTCGAACTTGAGCGCGGCCAGCTCGATCAGCTTGCCGTTGCGGTCCTCGCGGACCGAGAAGAGGCAGTCCTCGTCCTGGGCGAGCAGCACCTCGAGGCAGTCGTGGGCAGGGACGACGTCGTCGTCGATCAGGTAGAGGCGGTCCCAGCCCTGCTCGACCGCGGCCTTGGTGCCGAGATGGAAGCCGCCGGCGCCGCCGAGGTTCTCCGGGCTGTCGATGACCTGGAGATTGGGCGTGACCGCCTCGGCCAGCACCTGGGCGGTGTGGTCGGTGGAGGCGTTGTTGACGACGATCACCGCGTCGGCGGGCCGGTCGAGCTTGGTGAGCCCGTCGAGCAGCCCGCGCAGCATGTCGGCGCGGTTGTAGGTGACGACGACGATCGCGACCGTCTCACGGGTGGTGCTCAACGAAGGAACCTCTCGTGTCCACTGAAGTCCCCCCGGACGGCCGCCCACCACGCCTGCGCAGATAGCCGAATCCGCTTCGGCTGCGGCTTGGTGAGCAGGTAGAACCATAGAGTCTTCGCGACGAAAGCCAAAGCGAAGGGCCACCCTCGGTAGTCGCGCAGGTTGAGCAGGTTGTTGCGAGCCATGCAGTAGTGCTTCAGGTCGCTCGGCGTGTGGTTGTACGTCGCCCTCCCCCACGCCATCGGCGTGCCGAGGTCGCCCACGGCCGGGTGGCGCACCTGAGCACCGACGACGGTCGCGATCCGGGCTCCGGCCTTCTCGGCCCGGAGGCGGTACTCGTGGTCGTCGCCCCAGATGAAGTACTCCGCGCGGGGGTAGCCGATCCGCTCCACGAGGTCGCGGGTGACCAGGACGCCGTTGAACGGGATCACGATGTCCTTGATCAGGCCGTCGGTGGCGGCCCGCTCGACATCGGCGAGCTGGTGCACGACCTTCGAGCGGCCGGGGAGCCGGATCGGGAAGACCAGGCGGCCGGGGTCGTCCTCGTCGACGACGAGCGGCCCCCAGAAGTCCAGGTCGGTCTGCTTCAGCAGGAGGTCCAGGCAGTCGGGGTCGGGCAGACCGTCGTCGTCCATCAGCCAGATCAGGTCGGCGCCGCGCTCGATCGCGACCTCCAGGCCGTCGTGGAAACCGCCGGCGCCGCCGCTGTTGCGCGTCAGGGTGCGAGCGACCACCGGCACCGCTCTCTTGGTGGTCGCGCCCCCATCGGCGCCGTCGAGCTCGGCCAGCCACTGCGACGTACCGTCGGTAGAGGCGTTGTCGATCACGATCACCTCGTCGAGACCGGCGACCGTGTCGATCCGCTCCAGCAGTCGCTGCAGCAGCTCGAGACGGTTGAAGGTCACCACGACGGCGGCGACACGATTGCTCCCTGGCACGGATCCAGACTAGCCGCGACCGCGGGGTATCCCGGGAATCAGCGAGTCGCTGCGACCTGCGGTTAACCCGCTGTTCAACACGCTGAGGCGAGGTCGTCGGTCTCGTTGGCCTGGTAGCCCTTGTTGCGCGAGCCCAGTGAGCCGCCGGTGACCGGACCGCCCTTGTCCGAGCCGGCCTCGGAGTCGCCGGCCGACTTGGTCTTGCCGCCAGTCGTGCCGTCGGCCTTCTGGGTGGGCGCCTTGCTCTCGCCGTCGGTGCCGGGACCCTCGAAGACCTCCTCCTTCTTCGGAGTGGCCTTCTTCACGGCCTTGCGCACCTCGGCGTGGATGTCGGACATGTCCGGGTCGGAGGTGTTGACCAGGGGCGGCACCAGCGAGAGCGTCGAGATCTTCTGCGACTTTGCCTTGAGGGCCAGCGCGGAGAAGCGCTCGATCTCGCTCGGGGGCACGCTCGTGGTGATCGTGGACCCGGTCGCCTTCGCGACGTCCTGGTAGTGGCGTACGACGTCCGCGGGGCTGGTCTGCTGCAGGATCGCGTTCAGGACGCACTTCTGGCGGGCCATCCGGGAGTAGTCGTCGGAGTCGTGACGGGCCCGGGCGTACCAGAGGGTCTCGAACCCGTCGAGCTTCTTCGTCCCCGGCTCGATGTGGGTGTAGAAGCTGTCGGTGGGGATGCCGACCGGGATCGGCTGGCGTACCTTCAGGGTGACTCCCCCGATCGCGTCCACGATCTCCTCGAAGCCGTTGAGGTCGACGATGGCGTAGTAGCTCATCTGCAGGTCGGTGATGCCCTCGACGGCGTCCACGGTGGCGGCCATGCCCGGGTCCTTCTCACCCTTGTAGAGCTCCTTGTGCTCACCGGCCCAGGTGCTCACTCCGTTGAGGTAGCAGCCGTCGCAGTCGAAGCCGCGCGGGAACTCCTTGTCCATCGGCGAGCCGTCGTCGAAGGTGAAGTTCTGCATGTTGCGGGGCAGGCCGATGAGCACGGTGCGGCCGGTCACGGCATCGATCGAGGCGACGGTGAGCGAGTCGGGGCGCAGGCCCCAGCGGGTCTTCCCGCCGTCGGAGTCGGCGCCGGCGAGCAGGACGTTGAACCGGCCGTTGTGGGCCTCGGCGGCCTCGGCGCCGGCGAAGATCGCCTCGACCATGCCCTTGTGCACGCCGACCAGGTGGGCGCCGAAGATCATGGTCGCGGCCACGGAGAAGGCCAGCGCGCCGTTGATGGCGACGACGATGCGGCGCTGCTTGAGGTCGAGCTCGAGCGGGCGGCCCAGGCGCCAGGCGTCCACGAAGAGCGCTGCCCAGGCGATGGCACCGGCGATGAGCGCGAAGCGGAAGATGCCGAGCAGCCACGGCGTCGTACCCAGCCGGAAGACAAGGCCGTGCCACAGCAGGGAGATGCCGAAGACCAGCCCGGCGGTGACCGCGAGACCGAGGACGGTCCAGATCGCGATCCGGCCGACGCGGCGGTTGCCGGCGACGAGCTGGGCCGAGCCGGGCAGCAGCAGCGTGATCAGCAACAGCGCCATGGCACGGCGGAAACGCACGCGGGAGGCGCGTTCGGCGGCCGTACGCTGGGGCCGGTAGTTCTGGTCAGCCATCACAGGTCCCTCGGGGAAGTTCTTCTTGACCGGGCAGGTTTTGCCGGGCGAGGGGGGTTACCTGGCAAAAGGGTTGCCCCGTCAGTATCACTAGTCACACGCGTAACAAAGGGGTGCGACGCGCCGTCTAACTCTAGCGGCGCGGCACGGTACCTTTGAGCGCATGCCAAACCCCCGCAACCCGGGCAACCCCAACGATCCCCGGTCGCAGCAGTACGGCTGGGCGTACGGTGGCGGTCAGTCCGCTCCGTCCTCGGGACCGGAGCCCACCAATGTCATGCCCACGGTCGGGCGACCTCCTGCGGGCTCGCCGCCCCCGGCGCCGCCGCGCGGTGGCTACGACCGGCCGCTGCCTGAGCCGGGACAGATCGCGCCGACACCTGGGTACGACCAGCGGGGCTATGGCCAGCAGGGCTATGACCAGGGCTACCAGCAGCAGGGCGGCTGGAACCAGCCGAGCGAGTACGGCAACGGTGGCTACGGCGGCCCCGGCGGTCCGGGCGACGGAAACGGCGGAGGTCGCGGCGGTCGCGGGGGCCGCACGCCCAAGCCGAAGAAGCGCCACCCGTTCCGCCGGTTCGTCGCCATCGTCATGATCCCGGTCCTGATCCTGGTCGGCGCGGTCGCCTGGATCGGCATCAGTGCCTGGAACAAGGTCGACAAGGTCCCCTACGAGCCGACCGCCGGCGAGCGGCCTGCGGACCAGCCGGGCAAGACGTATCTCATCGTCGCCAGCGACTCGCGCGAGGGCCTGACCGCCAAGGAGAAGAAGAAGCTCTCCACCGGTGACGCCGCGGGCAGCCGCACCGACACGATCAAGCTGCTGCACACCGGGGCCGGCAAGACGATCGTGGTGACCCTCCCGCGTGACTCCATCGTGCCGATCCCGGGTCATGGCGAGACCAAGATCAACGCGGCCTTCGCCTACGGCGGCCCCGAGCTGCTGGTCCAGACGATCGAGCAGAACACCGGCGTCCGCATCGACGGCTATGTCGAGATCGGCATGGGCGGACTGGCCCGGCTCGTCGACGGCGTGGGTGGCATCGAGATCTGCCCGAAGAAGGACATGAAGGACCCCAAGGCCGGCCTGGACATCCAGAAGGGCTGCCAGGAGGTCGACGGCGTCACCGCGCTCGCCTACTCCCGCTCGCGCTACGCGGCCGAGGCCGGTGACCTGGGTCGTGGCGCCAACCAGACCGAGGTCATCTCGGCGATCGGCAAGAAGGCCACCAGCCCCGCCACGCTGCTGAACCCGTTCAAGCTCGCCGAGATGGGCACGGGCGCCGAGGGGCTCAAGGTCGGCGAAGGCATGAGTGTCATCGGCGGCGCGCAGTTCCTGTGGGCGTTCAAGGCGCTCGCGGGCGGCTCTGCGATGACCTGTGGCGTCCCGATCCGCGACTTCGCGGTCAACTGGCGCAAGGAGGACGCGCTGACGATGTTCGGCCACATCAAGAACGACACCGTCGACGAGATCCCGGCGGACATCTGCACGCCGACGGGTCTGCCCGAATAGCTCGTTCCACCCAGCCGTCCCTACTGACCTTCGTCAGTAGGGACGGCTGCTTTTCGTCCACTGTGCCCGGCTGCGTACGTCCATAGGTTCGAGGCATGATCACTTTGGACCACCTGACCAAGAGATACGGCGCGACCACCGCGGTCGACGATCTCACCGTGCAGATAGAACCCGGAAAGGTCACCGGCTTCCTCGGCCCCAACGGCGCCGGGAAGTCCACGACCATGCGGATGATCCTCGGCCTCGACCGGCCCACGTCCGGGACCGCCACGATCGACGGCCGTCCGTACGCCTCGCTGCAGCGTCCGCTGCGCGAGGTCGGTGCGCTGTTGGACGCCAAGGCGGTGCACCCGGGTCGTCGGCTGCGTACGCATCTGGTGGCGATGGCGCGGAGCAACTCGATCCCGGCGGCCAGGGTCGACGAGGTGCTCGAGCGGGTCGGCCTGGCCGGGGTCTCCCGGCGCCGGGCAGGGAGCCTCTCGCTCGGGATGAGCCAGCGACTCGGGATCGCGGGCGTGCTGCTCGGCGACCCGCGGGTGATGCTCTTCGACGAGCCGGTCAACGGGCTCGACCCGGACGGGGTGATGTGGATCCGGAAGCTGCTGAGGTCGCTCGCCGCGGAGGGGCGTACGGTCCTCGTCTCCAGCCATCTGATGAGCGAGATGCAGCAGACCGCCGACCATCTGGTGGTGCTGGGCCGGGGTCGGCTGCTCGCGGACTCCCCGATTGCCGACTTCGTCGCCGGGCACGGGTCGCTCGAGGAGGCGTACTTCCGGCTGACCGCCGGGAGCGTCGAGTACACCGGGACGGAGGTGGCCTGATGCTTGCTGCGATCTCGTCCGAGTGGACCAAGCTCTGGTCGGTCCGCTCGACCTGGTGGTGCCTCATCGGCGCGGCCGCGTTGATGGCGCTCTACTCGGTCCCGCTGGGCTTCGACGCCGCCAACCCCAACCCGAACATGTCCCACGCCGACCAGCTCCTCCACGCCGAGGACGTCGCCACCGCTGGGCTGCTGTTCACCCAGTTCGCACTGATCGCGCTGGCGCTGCTGACGGTCACCGCGGAATACGCCTCGGGCAGCATCCGCACCACCCTGCAGTGCGAGCCCCGGCGTGGCCGGGTGCTGGTCGCGAAGCTCCTCGTCGTCGAGGTCGTCGCGCTCGTCTCCGGGGTGCTGCTCGCCGTCCTGGGCGCGGGCCTCGGCTATCTGACCGCGGGTGACTACGGCGTCTTCGACGTCTCCTCGGTGGCCACGGTGGCCGGCAAGGTCAGCGTCTACATGGGCGTGGTCGTCGCGCTGGCCATCGGCCTCGCGGTGGCGCTGCGCAGCACGGCGGGGGCGCTCGTCGTGGCCTTCCTGGCGCTCTTCCTGCTGCCGATGGTGCTGATGATGAGCGGTATGGACCTGATGACCGACGTCTCCTACTACCTGCCGGGGACGGCGGGCACCGAGTACCTCGGCATCGGGATCGCGACCCTCTTCGGGCTCGACGACGGGCTCCCCTATGACGCCACCGGCGGCCTCGGGCTCTTCGCCGCCTGGTCGGCGGTCACGCTCCTGGCCGGCTACGTGGTGTTCCGCCGGCGCGACGCCTGATCGTCCCGAACGCTACCGATCCTCGCTCACGAGCCCGGCCTCGTGGGCGAGGATCGCTGCCTGCACCCGGTTGCGTACGCCGAGACGACCGAAGGCGCTGCTCAGGTAGGCCTTCACGGTGCCCTCCACAAGGTGGAGCCGGCGGCCGATCTCGGCGTTGGAGAGCCCGGCGCCGACCAGCGCCATCACGTCGCGCTCGCGGTCGGTCAGGGTGGCGACCTTCGCCCGCGCGTCCGCGGCCCGCGACATCCGATCGCCCGTGCCGGCGCCGAGCTCGGCGATGACCCGCTGGGCGACTCTCGGGGAGAGGAAGGCGGCGCCGTCGGCGACGGCGTGCACGCCCGCGAGCAGCTCGCGGGGATCGCCGGACTTCAGCAGGAACCCGCTCGCCCCGTCGCCGAGCGCACGGGCGATGTAGGCGTCCTCGGAGAAGGTGGTCAGCATGATCCGCGCGGTCTCCGGTGCCGTCCTGGCGATCTCGGCCCCGGCGGCCAGGCCGTCCATCCGCGGCATCCTGACGTCGAGCAGCGCGACGTCAGGCCGGTGGCGCTGAACCGCTTCGACCGCCTCGCGCCCGTCGGCGGCCTCTGCGACCACCTCGATCGTCTCGTCGGTCTCCAGGATCGCGCGTACGCCGGCCCGCACCATCGCCTCGTCGTCGGCCAGCAGCACCCGGATCACAGACTCACCTCGCGCCGCTGGTCGGCGGGGACCGGGAGATCGGCGACCACCTCGAAGCCGCCGCCGGCGGTGGCGCCGTGCCGCAGGCTGCCGCCGGCGGCACGTGCCGCCTCCTCGAGCCCGGCCAGGCCGAGGCCCGTCGTCGCGCCGGCTCGGGGCGGAAGGGTCGCGCGGCCGTTGGTCACGCTGAGGCGTACGCCGGTGGCGGCTGTGTCCACCGAGACAGTCACCGTCGACCCGGGAGCATGCCGGGCAGCGTTGGTGAGTGCCTCCTGCACGATGCGGTGGGCGGCCGCGTCGCGCACCCTGTCACCGGGCTCGAGCGAGCCCAGCAGACGTGCGTCCATCCCCGACGCACGGGCGCGCTCGACCAGGCCGTCGATCCCGTCCGAGGCGGGCACGAGCGGAGCGTCCTGGGACACCGGGCGCAGGACGCCGACGATCTCACCGAGGCGCGCGGTGGCCTCTGCGGCGGCCGCGCGAATGGCTCCGGCGGCCTGCTGATGATTCTCGGCGAGTCCCGGCGCCACCTCGAGGGCACCGGCCCGCAGCGCGATCAGGCTGAGCTCGTGGCCCAGCGAGTCGTGCATCTCCTGGGCGATCCGGGCGCGCTCGGCCAGCTGGGCCTGTTCGACCTGGGTCGAGTGGCTGCTCACGACCTGGCGCAGATAGCGACCGCTGAGCCAGGGCAGCGCCATGAAGATGACCATGTTGCCGGCCATCGCCACCTGAACGCCGCCGCCGTTGACCACGGCATCGACCACCGTCAGCGTCACCACGGACACGCCCACCACGACCGCCACCGGCAGCACTCGCTCGGCCCATCTGCCGACGAGGAAGCTCATGAAGACCGCGAAGGCGATGTAGCTCAGCAGGGACCAGCCATCGAAGGCCACCACCGTGCCGCCGACCAGGGCGCAGGTGATCGCGACCGCGACGGCCGGGTGCCTCGGCCGGACCCACAGTGCGACCGCGACGACGAGGACGCCGGCCATCGCCACCCAGCCCGACCACTGCGGGTGGCGGGCACCGCTCATGTAGAGGTGCTCGGCCGCGACCGCCGCGACCACGAGCACCGACAGCAGCTCCGCTACGGGCAACGATCGCGGCCGGGGGCGGGGACGGCGTAGCAGGCTCACCCTCCCCACGGTAGTTGCCGCATCGCGCCGGGCGTACCGACTTTCGACAGTACGTAAACCCGCCCTGCGGTGGCGAACGGATACGAGACAAGGGGTCTCGACAAGCTCGACCACCGGACAGTCGGGTCTCGACAAGCTCGACCACCGGTGCAGACTGGGGCCCATGGCTTACGAGACCCTGACCTTCGACGTGGACGCCGACGGCATCGCGCTCCTCACCCTCAACCGCCCAGACGCGCTCAACTCGTTCACGGTGACGATGGCGCGCGAGCTGGAGGAGGTCTTCACCACCGACGCGATGGCGGACGAGGTGCGCGCGGTGATCGTGACCGGCGCCGGACGGGCGTTCTGCGCGGGGATGGATCTGTCCGCGGAGGGGAACGTGTTCGGCCTCGACGAGTCGCTGCAGCCGACAGCCGAGAAGCTCAGCGAGCATCTCGCCGACCCTGCCAAGCACCCCGAGTACGCCGAGGGCGTCCGCGACACGGGCGGCAAGGTCACTCTCGCGATCCACGCGCTCCCCAAGCCGGTGATCGCCGCGATCAACGGTCCGGCGGTCGGCATCGGCGCCACGATGCTGTGCGCGATGGACGCCCGCCTGGCCTCCTCGAAGGCGAAGATCGGCTTCGTCTTCGGCAAGCTCGGTATCGTCCCCGAGGCCTGCTCGTCCTACTTCCTGCCGCGCGTCGTGGGCATCCCCCGGGCGCTCGAGTGGCTCTACACCGCGGAGATCCTCGGCCCCGACCAGGCTCTCGAGGGCGGCCTGGTCCGAAGCATCCATCTCCCCGACGAGCTGCTGCCCGCCGCCTTCGAGCTGGCCCGGAGGTTCACCCAGAACCGCTCGCCGGTCGGCACCGCACTCGTACGGCAGCTGATCACCCGCAACGCCTCTGTGCGTCATCCGCTCGAGGCGCACATGGCCGACTCGTTGGCGATGTTCTACAGCTCGATCGGGGACGGCAAGGAAGGAGTCGCGGCGTTCCTCGAGAAGCGAGACCCGGAGTTCACCTCGAAGGCATCCGAGGTCCCGGACGTATTTTGCCCTTCTGACCTGCGCTGACAGTCGCGAACCCTCTGTTGTTCCGGGGGATCCTGGGCTACCGTCGAAAGTAGGCCCGCCCGCTGGTCCATACCCGGGCGAGGCCGCGGCCGGCACGCAGTGCCCAACCCGAGATGGGCGCGTGTCGGCCGCCTCTCGGGCAGGCCCGCCTACGTCGGTGCGGCCATCGAATCCGTCGGGGTGATGATCGGGATGTGGACGAGGGCATCGAACGATTCGCGCAGCGAAGGAAGCTCGATGTAGTTGTCACCGTCGGCGTTCGGGTCGTACAACCCGGAGATGAGGCGCGTCGAGAGCGAACCGGCCTCGGCAAGGCCCGCCGTGCGCACGATGAGGGTACGCGCGGTGCCGCCTTCATCGAGCAGGGCGTCAACGGATCCAGCCTGCGGTGCGGGAATGTCGAACCTGGCGATCCGGCCCCGCCCGAAGCCGACGTTCACGGCGACGTAGTCGTCGCCGAGTGACGCACGCAGGTGAGTGCCCAGCATCGGCCCCAGGGCGACCGGGGGTTGCGCGGCTATGTGGGCGGTCCCCTCCCAGACGACGATGCGAGCTTTCGTGCGCTCGTGGTGGCTCAGTAGGCGTTCGGCTGCCGCGCGTTCACTGCGTGCCATGTCGTACCCACCGAAGGGTGCCGTGGTTTCCGACGGGCCGGCGTTGTCGTCCCGTTCCGCAGTGGCGGGCTGCGGCGAGCCCGGCGCGTGAGCGTGGTAGTCGACGATGTCGTCGAGAATCGTCAGCGCCTGATCGCGCGCCGGCCCGGCAGGAGCACGGAGCGCTGCGGCTCGGGCGGTGCGGGCGAGGTCGACGAAGGGCGTACCCGGGTGCAGCCCGCGGGCCCGTTGCACGTGCTCACCGCCGTCGTGGGCGACGCGGATCACGTTCAGGTGCTGCTCGACATCCTCGGCGATCTGCTGGTCGACGCCGCGGAGCAACTCGGCGACGGTGTCGTAGTCGGCAGCGACGGTCGTGGACGCCCCGATGCCGACGAGCCTGACCCGGTCATCGGTCGGTCGAGTCGCGTTGAGCGTCCGCAGACGGATCAGCTCGTCGCGGAACTGCGCATTTCGCCATGGCCCCCATGCCTGATCGAGCGCATGCTCGAGGTCGACCGTCTCCCCGATGACGTACCGGTCATACTCGGCGACGACCCGCGGCGAGTCCAGGATCGCGATCGTCGTGAACCCCTCGTCGGCGAGCGATCGGGTGGCCTCGAAGATGAAATCGAGCACTTCTCGCGACTCGCGAGTGCTCATCCCCATCCCCAGGATGGAGGCGTCGCGGGCGAGATCCGCGATCAGGTCCGGCTGCACACCATCGACAGGTCCGGAGGCGATGGCGCGAGAAGGTGAAGGTGGAGGGCTTGCGGTGTCAGACAGCGATTCGTTCATGCAGAACACCGTGCGGGTTCAACATAGGTTGAAGTCAAGGGCGACCTCGGCGCGAGCCGGTCACCCGTTGGTTTCGGCGCCGATCTCGCAGAGAGTGGTGCCGGATCCCAGGGCGGCGAGCTGCTCCTTGAGGCGTGCGACCCGCTCCTCGGCTTCGTTGATCAACTGGGCAGCGATCCGGTCCCAGTCGAGCGCGTCGGGGTGGCGGTCGCTGGGGAGCTGATCGAAGAGCTCGGCGATCTCCCGGACAGTCAGACCGACGCGTTGCGCGAGTTTGGCGACCAGGATGCGGCAGGCTGCAGAATCGTCGAATCGGCGCTGGTTCCCTGCCGTCCGCACCGCGTGGACGACGCCGTGCTTCTCGTAGAACCGGACGGCCGAGGACGCGACGCCGCTTTCGTTCGCGACCTCCTGGACGGTGAGCTGGGTATCCGTTCCGGCGGTGTCGAGCAGCACGTCTGAGGTCATCTCCTCACGATAGGCGCACCGCCAGTTGACTTCAACATATGTTCAACCCTCAGCGTGGCTCCTATGACATCCACTACTGCCGTCTCAACCGCGTCATCATCCCACCCTGTCCTTCCACAACGGGTTGCGGTGGTGTCCGCCAGCGTGCGGTCCCAACGGATCAGCCCCGCCATCGCAGATTGGGTCACCGCCCTTCTCTCCCGCACGGAGACGGTGACCATCGATCCGATCGATCTCGCCGCCATCTCGCTTCCCGACGACGAGCACCTGCTTCCCGGCGGCGGCCCGAGGAGCGAGGTGGTCGATCGAATCGAGTCCGCCGACGCGTTCGTGTTCGTGACCCCGGAGTACAACCGTTCGTACCCGGCGTCGTTGAAGAGACTGATCGACTGGCACTACCGGGAGTGGATGTTCAAGCCGGCCACCATCGTGGCGTACGGAGCTCAGGGCGGCCACGCGGCCGCCGAGCACCTACGCGGGGTCCTTGCCGAGCTGCACGTCGTCACCACCGGAAACGCAACGAACCTGCGAAGTCCCTGGTCCGCCCTGGACGACAGCGGCCGGTTCATCCCCAGCCAGAGTCTCGACGCGGCGCTCTCCGCCGCCCTCGACGAGCTTGTCTGGTGGGCGGACGCGCTGACACCTGCACGCACCGCTCGCCCCTTCACCGGCTGACAGCTAGGCGCCGATCCGACCCGCGTACTCCTCGACGATGGCGTCGACAGGCTGGGCGACGTCGATGGCGAACCCCGCCTCGTCGTCCCCGAGCGGCTCCAGCGTTCGGAACTGGCTCTCCAGGAGCGAGGCGGGCATGAAGTGGCCGGGCCGGCTCGCCTGGCGCCTCGCGATCACCTCAGGCGTGCCCTCGAGGTGGAGGAACGTCACCTCGGGGAGGTGTCCGCGGAGCTGGTCTCGGTATTTCCGCTTCAGCGCCGAGCAGCTCATCACGCCGCCGCGCTCGGCGTGCCTGGCGAGCCAGTCCCCGACCACCTCCAGCCACGGATAGCGGTCATCGTCGTCGAGCGCGATCCCGGCGGTCATCTTCTCGATGTTCGCCTGCGGATGCAGGTCGTCGGCGTCCTCGAACGGGACCCGGAGTCTGCCGGCGATCGCCGCCCCGATCGTCGACTTCCCCGAGCCCGAGACCCCCATCACGACCACCACCGGTTTCGCCATCAGACCATCGTACGGGCGTAGAGCCCCTCGAGCTCAGCGAAGTGCCGCTGCGCGCCCGCCTCCTGGTAGGAGGACGTGTCCGCCATGGTGTAGCCGTGCGGCGCGTCGGGATAGATGAGGTTGGTGTGGGCGACTTTCGCGCTGTCCAGCGCAGCGCCGAGGTCGGCCACGTCGGCAGGCGTCATGGAGCGGTCGTGGTCGGCGTGGCCGAAGTAGTACTCCGCCTTCGTCCCCGCGATGCAGGTGTGCGGCGAGGCCGCGTCCGCGGTGACCAGCCCGCCCCCGTGGAAGCCGCCGACCGCGACGAACGCGTCCGGGAACCGCCCGGCGGTGCGCACCGCCAGCCGCGCCCCCATGCAGTAGCCGTGCGTTGCGAGCGGGCCGGAGACGTACGTCTGGAGGGTCTCGACGTACGCCGGGACGTCGGCCGCGAGCCGGTCCACGGTGAGGCCACGGACCCGGTTCATCGCGCCGCCGGCGAAGAACGCATCTCTCGCCGCAGGGTCGCGGAGGTCACCGGTCGGCGCCAGGTCGGCCACGCTACCGTCGCGGTAGAACGTGTTGGGCGCGAGCACGAGGTAGCCCCAGGACGCGACCTGCTCGATCATCTCGGCGATCCGCGGCCGCAGGCCGATGGCGTCCATGTAGACGAGTACGCCACCCTTCGGGCTGCTCTCGGGCCGGGCCAGATATGCCTCAGCGATGCCGTCAGGTGTCTGGATGTCGATCTGTTCCACCACGGTCCTCACGCTACCGGCACGTACTTGCTGCCATGCTCGTCGTCATGACCCTGCACCTCGAAGCATCCCGAGCCATCCCGGTCGAGCCCGAGATGGCCCTGGCTCTCGTCCTCCCCGCCCCGCTGCCGAAGATCTTCGGCCGCCGCTACGCCGCCATCACCCCGATCACCGAGATCCGGGACCAGACCGGCGCCTGGGACACCGCCGGCCAGACCCGCACCATCGTCCTCGCCGACGGCGCGACGATGCAGGAGACCCTGACCGCGATCGACGCCCCGTCCTCGTTCTCCTACGAGATCACTCCGCTCTCCGGCCCGCTCAAGCTCCTGGTCGGCCACGTCGTCGGCCGCTGGTCCTTCTCCCCCGCCGGCACCGGCACCCGGGTCACCTGGTCCTGGGACGTCACGCCGACGTCGGCTGCCGCATCCGTTGCGATGCCTGTCTTCGGCTGGATGTGGAAAGGGTATGCCCGGCAGAGCTTGGAGGCTCTCGAGGAGTTGTTGGTCGGCGCCTGAGCTTTGCTTTCTTGCACGCCGGCGTGGTGGGCGTCTCCTCCCTGGCCCAGTCGGGTGGGGGAGGCGAACGAAAATTCGTTCGGCGGGAGAAACCCTCGCCAGCTTTCTTTCACCGGAGGTGAGAGTTCCCTTCTGCATGGTCGATCGGCGGCGAACGAATCTTCGTTCGCCGCGGAACGGCTACCTACCGCGGAGTGAGTGTTCCGCGGCCCGCACCGGCCTTCGGGTGAGACGTTCCGGCAGGGAGGTCTCGACAAGGTCGACCACACCGAATCGACTGTGTTGGTCTCGACACGCCTCCGCCTAGCGGCTCCGGCGGCTCGACCAGCGGGGGCGGGGAGGACCGAAAGGTCACTCCACCCCGTGCCGCTTGATGAACGAGAGGATCTGCTCGGAGAGCTCGGGGCGACAGACGATGACGTCGGGCAGATAGACGTCGTCCTGGTTGTAGCGCAGCGGCGAGCCGTCGATGCGGGAGGTGAAGAGCCCGGCAGCGGCGGCGACGGCGACGGGGGCGGCGGAGTCCCACTCGTACTGTCCACCCGCGTGGACGTACGCATCGGAGATGTCACGCACGACCGACATCATCTTCACCCCGGCCGATCCCATCGGGACCAGCTCGGCGCCGAGCTCCTCGGCCAGGGCCTCGACGAAGGCCGGCGGGCGGCTGCGGGAGACCGCGATCCGCGGACGAGCCGAGGTCGAGGGCGGCACGACGGGAGCCACACCGGTGTGGAAGGTGCTCTGCAGGGAAGCGTCCGCGAGCGCCGGCTGCGCGACCGCACCGGCGATCAGCTCTCCACCGTTGGAGGAGGCCCACAGCGCCACGTGCACAGCCCAGTCGTCGCGCGGCGGCTCCGAGAACTCGCGGGTCCCGTCGAGGGGGTCGATGATCCAGACCCGGTCCTGGGTGAGCCGCTCCTTGGAGTCCTTGCCCTCCTCGGACAGGACGCCGTCCTCGGGGCGGTGCTCGGCGACGAGCTCCATCAGCAGCTCGTGGGCGGCCAGGTCACCGGCGTCCTTGAGCTCCTTGCCCTCGAGACCGGAGGTGGCGCGCACCTCGAGCAGCCGCCGACCGGCGGTCTCGGCCAGCCAGGCGGCCAGCAGGTGATCGGAGGCGAGGATCTCGGGCGTGGGCACGCCGGCTTCGAAGGTCACCGCGGCACTCTATCGAGACGCCCTGCGACTCCGATAAAGGCCCAGTCCGAGCCCGAGAGCGACGACCAGCGCCACCCCGGTCAGCACGGCGCGAAGGACGAGTCCCGACTTGGCACGCTCGTGCTCGTCGGTGACGTTGTTCGCCATGCTCTCGGTCGACTTCAGGATCACGTCGCGAAGGCTCTGGATGTACTCCACCGCGCCGTCTGACCAGGTGCGTACGATCGGCTCACCCTTCGACGCCGCTCGCAGCTCCGTGGCGACGCCCTCGACGCTCCCCTTGGCGGCGACGTCGCGGACCGTACGCTGCACCATCATCGCACCCGAACCCTTGTCGAAGGTGCCGTCGGAGATCCGGTCGAGGTCCGCCTGCAGCGCGGGCGAGGCACCCGAGTAGAACGCGGAGGACGCCTTGACCCACGCGGCCTCGGCGTCGGCGAGCTCCTTGACCGACTTGGTGCCGATCTCGTTCTCGGACAATGCGAACATCATGAGCTCCCGCTCGGTGCTGAACGCCTCCGCGACCGCCTTCAGCTTGGTGAGGTTGCGGAGCTGGTCGCCGGTCTCGTCCTCCAGCTCCGGCAGCTGCGCCGCGAGCATCAGCAGGTTGCCGGCCAGCCCGGTGTAGACCTCGCGGGCCGCGTCCTGGCTGGCCCGGTCGCCTTGCTGCATCTCGACCCGGTAGAGCTCGAAGTCGTCGAGCACCTCGGTGATGTCGTCGTGGAGCGTCCGCAGCTCGGTGTCACTGTCGACGTCGATCTCGGCCGCGGCGGTCCGCCACTCCTGGATCGCGAGGTCGGTGGTGTGCAGATACGTGGAGCGTACGTTGACCGGTGCCTGCGAGACGGGCTGCAGCGCGTCCCGCTCGAAGATCACGTCTACGGCGAGCTCGATGGTCTCCGGGAGCGCCTCGCTGATCGCGGCCGCCTGCCCCGTCTCGGAGGCGCTGCGGAAGGCGGCGAACGTCGCCCAGCCACCGACGGCGACGCCGAGCAGGGCGACGGCCAGCAGGATGCTCACCACCCGATGACCGCCGCCGGAGCGCTTCGCGGCCCGCGCACCGCCTGTCGGGAAGGAGCCGCTGGCGCCGATCTTGGCGAATCCGCCCGTCGATCCGGTGGCGTCGGCGGCCGGGAACGAGCCGCTCCCGCCGAACGCCTGCGCGCTGCGCGCGCTCACTGCCTCGAACGCGCCGGAGGTGCTGATCGGGCCGGACGCGTGCGTCGTACGCGGCCTCGGCACCTTCGCGTCGAAGACCGGCAACGGCCCCGACCCGGTGAGCACCGCGACGACATCCTGGGCGTTCGGCCGCTGCTCGGGATCCTTGGCCATCATCATCGCGACCAGGTCGTCGATGATCCGCGGCACCTGGACCGTGCCGCTGACCCGCGGGACGGGCGCGCTCGCGTGCTGGTAGACCATCGTGGCCGGCGCACCGCCGGAGTATGGGTTGCGCCCGGTGAGCATCTCGAAGAAGACACAGCCCAGGGAGTAGATGTCGCTCGGCGGACCGACCTCGCCGCCCGAGCCACGCTCGGGCGAGAGATACGCAAGGCTCCCGACGACATCATGGGTCGAGGTCAGCCGCTGGTCACCCAGCCGGGCGAGCTGGGCGATCCCGAAGTCGACGATCCTGATCCGGCGCTCGCCGTCGTAGACGAGGTTGGAGGGCTTGATGTCGCGGTGGACGATCCCCTGGCCGTGGACCGCTGCGAGGGTACGCGCGGCCTGGACGATCACCTCCCCGGCTTCCCGGGCGATCAGCGGGCCGTGCGAGCGCAGCCGCTCGCCGAGGTCGGGGCCGGTCAGGAGCTCCATGACGAGGAAGGCCATCGGCCCGCTGCTGGTCTGCTCGATCCCGGCGTCGTGCACCTGCACGGTGCCGGGGTGGCTGGCGGCCGCGGTGGAGAGCGACTCGCGTCGGAATCGTTCGACCATCGTCGGGTCGGCCGATGTCCTCACGACCTTGACCGCGACCCAGCGCTGCAGGGTGAGATCCATGGCTTGCCAGACCTCGCCCATACCGCCTCGCCCGATCAAGCGGTGCAACTCGTAACGGCCGGCGATCATGGGTTGGGGGGAGGTTTGCATGGGGGACGTTCCCGTCGAGGATCCAGTTGTCAGTTCATGTCAGGTTGCTCACACAACGGCCTCGGAGTTTAGGGGACTCCAACTAGTAGGCGCCAGAGCCCCGGACTACAGCCTTCACTGTGCGCACGACGATCCCGAAGTCACGCAGCAGCGTCCAGTTGTCCACATAGTCCAGGTCCAGCCTGACCGTGTCCTCCCAGGAGAGGTCCGAACGCCCCGAGACCTGCCACAACCCGGTCAGACCAGGAGCAACCGCGAGTCGGCGATGAGAGTCGCGATCGTACATCGCCACCTCGCTCGGCAACCCTGGACGGGGACCGACCAGCGACATCTGGCCCAGCACGATGTTGAACAGCTGCGGCAGCTCGTCGAGGGAGTACTTCCGCAGCACCCGTCCCACCCGGGTCACCCGGGGGTCGGTACGGAGCTTGAAGAGGACATGTCCCGGACGGTGCTCGAGCGTACGCAGCAGCGACTCCGCGTCGACCACCATGGTGCGGAACTTCCAGATCCGGAACTGCTCGCCACCGCGACCGACACGCACCTGCCGGAAGAACACCGGCCCCGGGGAGTCGAGCTTGATCAGGACCGCCACGACGGCGAAGACCGGGAGGAGCACGGCGACGGCGGCCGCCGCGGCCAGCCACTCCCACATGTACTTGGCGACCCTGGCCAGCCGCGCCCGGAGGGCCTCGTCGACGTAGAGGAGAGTCATCGAGCCCAGCCGCATCGACGACGTACGCTGTGGGGTGACGTCCTGCATCCGGGTGCTGACCAGCAGCGGCAGGCCGAAGGACTCGCTCGTCCAGGCCAGCCTCTGGATCTCGCGGCCGGCCAGGTCGGGGCCGGGGACCACGAGGACCGCGTCGGGCGCGGCCGAGGCGATCGCGCCGGAGAGCCCGTCGGCACGGCAGACGGCCGCTGCCTCCATCAGGCCTCCGCTGAGCCGGTGGGTCCACTCCGGGATCGCGCCGGTGTCATGGGCGGCCTCCACGACGACGACCCGCAGCGGGTTGCGCGGCCGGGAGCTGAAGATGTAGCCCACCACCCGGAACACGAGCGCGGCCACCAGCCCGAGGATCGTCTGCGCGACCAGCTGCGCCTGCGGGAGCGTGATCAGCGCGCCCAGCAACCAGGTCGCCATGCTCATCGCCATGAACGCCTTGAAGACCCCGGAGACCGTCGCCCGCAGGCGCTCGGCCCCGGGAAGGATCTTCGGGGCGGTGATCCTCGTCGTCAGCGCCCAGACCAGCCCCCACCCGAGTGCGTGGACGATCTCCTGACCCAAGAGCAGTGGCGCCAACAGCACCACCGCGAGCCCGTCCAGCATCGAGGCCTGCACCCGAAGGGAAAGTGTCTTCGGGGACACCCTCCGCCGGTTGAGGTCGAGCGGGGCGGTCACCTCCACCGACGCCAGTTCGATCGTCATTCATCTCCCCCGTTGCTGCGGCGCGCCCGAACGCTACTTCTGACAGAACAATGCGGTATGGAATGGCCTGATGGGGCCCGACAGGGGTCCGGTTAGACCAAATGAGGGAACGACTCAGCACTGGTCCAGACCAGTAGTCCAGACCAGTAGCAGCGCCGAGTCGGCGCAGATGTCCCAGAGGTTCGGGACATCTGCGCCGACTCGGCGCGTGAGTCAGGCCAGCGACTGGGGCGATCGCCAGCCCAGCCGGTGCGCGAGACCGACGGCGGCGATCTGGGAGGTGACCTGGAGCTTGGCGAGGATGGACTTCACCTGCGTACGCACGGTCGCCTCGGAGACGACGCCGATGACGGCGATCTCGTGGACGGTGCGGCCGAGCATCAGATGGCCGAGCACCTGCGACTCCCGCTTGGTGAGCAGCTCGATGCGGCGGCTGAGCTCCGCGATCTCGTGCTGACGCTCGAACCAGATCCGGATCAGGCGCTCGCGATCGGTGACCGCGAGCACGCAGGCGCCCTGGTAGAGCCGTCTGACCGTGCCCAGGATCTCGCCGAGCGGGCGGGACTTCGACAGCACCGTACGGGCACCGTTGCGGAGCGCCTGGCCCCAGCGCGCCTCCTCGATCGCTCCCGTCACCACGACCACGTCGATACCGGCCTTGGCGAGCGGCTCGATCAGCCGCACGCCGTCGCCGTAGCGCCCCAGGTCGAGATCGAGGAGCACGACCTTCGGCTTGTTGCGGAGCACGACGGAGACCATGGTGGTGGTGGAGACCGGCTCGTTGGGCATCGGGACGCGGCGTACGTCGTATCCCTCCATCGAGACGGCGAGCTCGAGCGACTCGGCGAAGAGGACGTGGTCCTCGACGATGACGACTCTGTACTGGCTACGCGGCGACTGCGTCATCAGGCGCGCCTTCCTTCTTCTCTTGGATCACGGCACTCGGGAGGGTGACCACGAAGGTCGTACGTTCCGTGTCGGCCAGGCGCAGCGATCCGCCCATCCGCTCGGCGACGGTGCGGGCCTCGTTGAGCCCGATGCCCTGGCCGGCCGAGTCCGGCCCGCGGACGCCCCAGTCGAACATCCGGTCACGCACCGCGGGAGCGACGCCGGCACCGTCGTCGGAGACCTCGATCACGACCATCTGGCCGGACACGCCGGCCTCGTGCCGGACCTCGACACCGACAGCGCCGGCGCCGTGCTTGGCAGCGTTGTCGAGGAGAATGTTGATGATCTGCGCGGCTGCGTCCGAGCTGCCGATGGCGAGCGCGTTGCTGGGCGTGCGATCGATCTTGGCGCCGCCGGCCTCGTGGGCCAGGGCGAGATTGTGGATGACCGCGTCGACGTCGATCACGCCGACGTCGACCGGCAGCGTGTCGGCACCGCCACGCTGTGCACGCACGAGGCGCTCGAGCCGCCTGAGCTCGCTGCCCATCATGGTCAGCATCGCGACGCGACGCTCCGGGTCGAGGGTCTCGCAGCTGCGCAGCAGCTCGCTGGCCGAGCGCACCCCGGCAAGGGTCGAGGTCACCTCGTGCATCCGGGCCCGGTGGAGACGCTGCGTCTCCCGCGAGCTGAGCAGGTCGTGGTAGATCTCGTCGGCTGCCTTCGCCTCCGCCGCGCACACGCGCCGGTAGATGCGTACGGCGCCGTACAGGAGGCCCGCGGAGGCCACCAGCGAGGTGGCGATGATGATGATGACCGGGATGATCCAGAGAAGTGATCCGTGGGGATGAAAGGTGACCCACGGGCCTTGGAGGACGGCGAGCAGAAGACTCTGGACGCCGACGAAGACAGCGGTAGTGGTTGCGAACGCGGTGGTTAACCAACCCGAGTTGACCCGCTTGAATATGGACGTAGACATACTGCTCCCCAGGACGGGTCGGCCAGTGAGGTATGAGTCCCGAGACGGGCCGTGTCCAGGCCCTTGCTCCCCCAGCCCGAGCTTGTCGGGCCTTCCCAGTTTGAATGATGTGACCGGATCCTTCGCTGAAGGAAACGTAATCATCACGTTATCGTCGCGTGACCTGGTTGCGGGCCAATACCGAGAATTGAGGAGCCATAGAATCCCGAGGTCGTCCTCAACCTACATTGCGGGACACGTTGTCCCAGGTCATCCCCAAACTTGGGGCACTGTAGAACATGTTCCCGGTCTGCGCCTCTGACCACCCAGAATGGGTATACCCCCTGGGAGATCTGGCGGGGTCCGAGACGACCGGACGGCGCGGCAGACATGGCAGGATCGACCGTAGGACTCAGGGTCGCGGTATCGGCGGACGAGACGATGACCCTCGACGCGGTGAGAGTCGCACTCGACGAGCGCGGCATCACGGTGACGGCGACTACCGCGACCGACGCCGACCCGGTCGCACTCCTCCACGGTGACCCCGCCACCTGGCTGATGGTCACCGACCTCGACCACTGGAGCCAGCTGGACCAGGTGTGCGCGCTGGTGCGCGGCGTACGACTGCCGGGGGTCGTGCTCACCACCGCGTCGCGAGGTGGGCTGTGGGGTGCGCTGCTCGAGGCCGGGGCGGTCACGGTGCTGGCCGCCGAGGCCGACTCCGACGCCATCGAAGGCGCGCTTCACGACGCTGCGGAGGGCCGCCCCGGGCAGTCGCCGGCACAGATCGAGGGGCTGTTGGCGCAGTGGCGAATGATGCGCGAGGAGAGGCAGCGGATGAGCCGCCTCGTCGGCTCCTTGACCGTGCGCGAGCACGAGGTGCTCGAGCTGCTCTACGACGGGGTCACGGTCGCCGAGATAGCGGCACGCTTCGGCGTGGCCCAGGCGACGGTGCGCAGCCAGGTGAAGGCGATCCTGCGGAAGTTCGAGGTCGGCTCTCAGCTGGCCGCGGTGGCTGCGTACGACCGGTATCTGCGGCCGACGCAAGCCTAGGGGTCGCGCCTAGGAGTTGAACCGCTGCTGGGTCTTCTCCAGACCCTCGGCGACCAGCGTCTCGATGGCGTCGGCGGCGGTGTCGACCACGAACGGGAGCACCTTGCGCTCGGTGCTGGAGAAGCTGGAGAGCACGAAGTCGTGCACCTCCTGGCGTCCGGGCGGGCGGCCGATGCCGACACGCACTCGGTGGAAGTCGCCGGTGCCCAAGGAGGACCGCATCGACTTGAGGCCGTTGTGGCCGTTGTCGCCACCACCCAGCTTGACCCGCATCGTGTCGAAGGCGATGTCGAGCTCGTCGTGGATGGCGATGACGTGGTCGGGCGGGACCTTGTAGAAGGTCGCGAGCGCCTTGACCGGCCCGCCGGACTCGTTCATGTAGGTCCGGGAACGGGCGAGCACGACGCGTGGGCCGGGCACCCCCGGGGTCGTACCCCGGAGGCGCCCCTCCACGACGTCAGCACGGCCGGACTTGTGGGCACGCCACTTGCTGCCCAGCCGGTTGGCCAGCTCGTCGGTGACGAGGTAGCCGATGTTGTGACGGTGCCCGGCGTACGTCGGCCCGGGGTTGCCCAGGCCGACGACCAGCCAGACGCCGTCGGTCACCGAGTCCGAGGTCACTCGGAGTCGGCGGCCTCGGCCTCAGCGGCCTCGCCCTCAGCGGCCTCGCCGTCGGCGGGCTCCTCGTTGACCTTGGCCTCGGTGATGTTGACGACCAGGGACTCCGGGTCGGTGACGAGGGTGGTGCCCTTCGGCAGCTCGACGGCGCCGGCGAGGATCTGGGTGCCGGCCTCGAGACCCTCGACGCTGATCTCGATGCTCTCCGGGACGTGGGTGGCCTCGGTCTCGACGGTCAGGGTGTTGGCGTCGGTGACGACCATGGTGCCGGAGATCGCGTCGCCCACGACGTGGACGGTGATGTCGACGGTGACCTTCTCGCCGGCCCGGACGGCGACGAAGTCGACGTGCTCGATGACGCGGCGGACGTCGTCGACCTGGACCTGCTTGGTCATGGCGAGCTGGATCTTGCCCTCGATGTCGAGCTCCAGCAGCGCGTTCGCACCGTGGTTCTTGAGCGCCATCATGGTGGCGTGGCCCGGCAGGCTCAGGTGGATCGGGTCGGCGCCGTGGCCGTAGACGACCGCCGGAATCTTGTTCTCACGGCGGATGCGGCGAGCGGCACCCTTGCCGAACTCGGTGCGCTTCTCGGCGACGATCTTCTCGCTGGACATGCGGTGAACTCCTCGATGAGTGGTGCTGGCGTCAATGGCGCCCGGCAGGTCCAACGAAGGCCGTGCGACAAAGGCACGGCGTCTCATGAGAAGACGTCCGCCTTGTCGATCACGGAGCGCGAGGCGCTCCCTCGCCGAGGCAACTGCCACAGCCTATCCTCGGATCACGCTCACAGCGAAATGCGCGCGCGTGCTGACCTGCGAGGACGTACGTTGGCAGTCGTGTCCCTCACACTCGACGAGGCCCGCGCCCGGGCCGGCGTGCTCAGCTCCGTCTCCTACTCCCTCGATCTCGACGTCACCGGCCTCGAGACCTTTCGCAGTCTCACCAGGGTCAGGTTCCGGTCCGCGGCCGCCGAGACGTTCCTGGAGCTGAAGGGCGCGCTCACGGTGTCGCTGCTCGTCAACGGGGCGGCGGTCGAGGCTGCGTACGACGGTGGGCGGCTGCCTCTGACCGGGCTGTCGACCGAGGCGGTCAACGAGGTCGAGGTGATCGCGACGCTGCCCTACACGACCGACGGCGACGGGATGCACACGTTCACCGACCCCGCCGACGGGTCCCGCTACGTCTCCGCCTACCTGGGCATGGACAACGCTGCCAAGGTCTTCGCCTGCTTCG
The DNA here is from genome assembly GCF_013408335.1 of Nocardioides panzhihuensis. NCBI lineage: Bacteria > Bacillati > Actinomycetota > Actinomycetes > Propionibacteriales > Nocardioidaceae > Nocardioides > Nocardioides panzhihuensis. The sequence continues at coordinate 4,124,139 of NZ_JACBZR010000001.1, forward strand.
ACCAGAACGATCTCAAGGCGACGTTCGCGGTCTCGGTGAGCGCCGATCCGGCCGACACCGTCCTCGCCAACGGAGCCGTCGTCTCGCACGACGCCGGCCGCTGGGTCTTCGCGACCACTCCCCCGATCCCGCCGGCGCTGCTGGTGGTCGCGGCCGGGCCGTGGCACTCGGTGCGGTGGACCGCCGAGCTCGACTCCGGGACGAGCCTCGACTTCGGCTGGCACGCCCGGCGGTCGCTGGCGGCCGAGCTTGACCGAGACGCGGCCGAGCTGCGGCGTACGTCTGAGGCGTGCTTCGCCCACTACGCCGACCTCATCGACGAGCCCTTCCCCTTCGACTCCTACGACCAGGTCTTCGTGCCCGGGCTCAACTGGGGTGCGCAGGAGATGCCGGGCTGCGTGACCTACCGCGACGAGCTGCTGCCGCGCGGCGCGATCACCGACACCCAGCGCGCGATCCGCGCGGTGATCATCGCCCACGAGATGTCGCACATGTGGTTCGGCGACTCGATGACGATGACCTGGTGGGAGGACACCTGGCTGCAGGAGTCGTTCGCCGATTACATGGGCTACCGGGTCGCGGAGGCCGGGGCGGGCTTCTCCGACCTGCGGGTCGAGGTGGAGATCGGCAGCAAGCCGTGGGGCTACCGCTCCGACGCGCGGCGCTCGACCCACCCGGTCGCCCCGCTCGCCACCGACGTACCCGACGTCGACACCGCCGCGACCATCTTCGATGGCATCTCCTACGCCAAGGGTGGCGCCTGCCTGGTGCAGCTGGCCTTCTGGCTCGGTGACGAGGAGTTCATGGCGGGGGTCAACCGTCACCTGACCCGATTCCGCTTCGCGAACGCGACCTTGGCCGACTTCGTCGAGTCGCTCGAGGCGAGCTCGACGAAGGACGTACGCGGCTGGGTCGACGCCTGGCTCCGACGACCCGGCTTCGACACGGTGGCGGTTCGGCGCGAGGGGGACGTGCCCGTGCTGGAGCGCGACGGAAGCCGGCCGCACGCCTTCACCGTGGCCGCCTACGACTCCGCGCTCCGGCTCGTCGGGCGCAGGCGGGTCGAGCTGGGGGCCGAGCCGCTGTCGCTGCCGGAGTTCGCCGGCCTCACGGTCGTGCCCAACGCCGGTGGCGAGACCTTCGCCGCGCTGCGGTTCGACCCCGCATCGTGGGAGACGCTCTCCGGCGGGCTGTCCCGGATCGAGGACCCGCTCGTACGTGCCGTGCTCTGGTCCTCCACCGCCCTCCAGGTGCGCTCGCGCGACCTCTCCGCCGACGACTTCCTCGACCTGGTCGAGACACACCTGCCCGCCGAGACCCGCGCGGACATCATCGAGGGCGTGCTCTCAGAGGCTCGGTCCGTGGTGATTCCGCAGCGGGTGCCGGCCTCGTACGCCGCGGGGGCGGTGGCCCGGGTCGCAGCCGCGGCCGCCGCGGGCCTGGCGACCTCCGGGGAAGACGAGCAGCGCGCCTTGGCCTGGGCCGCAACCCTGGCCGCGACCAGCGCCGACGCCGGGCTGCTGCGCGACTGGCTGGACACCGACCGGATCGCGGCCGGCGTCCCGCTGCTGCCGACGACACGCTGGGAGGCGGTCGTACGCCTCGCCTCCCTCGGGGAGGCCGACGCGCGTCTCATCGCCGCCGAGCGCGACCGCGACGGCACCGTCGAGGGAGACCTCGGGGCGCTCCGCGCCCTCGCCGCCCGGCCCTCGACGGTCGCGAAGGACGCCGCCTGGTCGGCGATGCTCGCTCCCGGCGTCGACAACCGTCGTTTCGGTGCGCTGGCATCGGGCATGTGGGTCGCCGAGCAGGCCCATCTGCTTCGTCCCTACGTCGCCGCCTATCTCGCCGAGGCCCCGGCGCTCGCCACGCGTGGTCAGGCCTTCGCCATCGAGGTCGGGCGCGCTTTTCCTCGGATCGCTCTCGACGCCGGCCAGCTCGACGCACTCCGTGCCGCCCTGGCCGGCGACGTACCGACGATCCTGCGGCGTTCCTGGGAGGACCACTTCGACGACCGCGAGTAGTGCCCACTAGCCTCTTGTCGCCCTCGACCCCCACCCTCTGAGGACGGCCATGAAGAAGTCGCGCATCTGGCTCGGCGTCGGGATCGCGTTCGTCGTGCTCGTGGTCGCCGTCGGCGGCTCCGGCTGGTATCTCGCCCACCGGCTCGATCGTCAGGTGCAGACCGTCGACGTCTTCGCCGGTCTCGAGGAGCGTCCGGAGCCGGCGAGCGACGCGGCCGCGGGGGCGCAGAACATCCTGCTGCTGGGCACCGACGGGCGCACCGGCGGCAAGGCGACCACCGGCAGCGGGGCGACAGGGTCGTGGACGCCCGGTGAGCAGCGGGCGGACACGATGATGCTGCTCCATCTCAGCGCGGACCGCCGCTCGGCCTCGGTCGTCTCGATCCCCCGGGACTCCTGGGTGCGGATCCCCGGCCACGGCAAGGCCAAGGTCAACGCCGCCTTCTCCCAGGGCGGCCCGCGACTCAGCGTGCAGACAGTCGAGAAGCTCACCGGCGTACGCATCGACCATGTCGCCTGGGTCGACTGGGCCGGCTTCGAGGAGATCGGCGACCTGCTGGGCGGCGTCGAGGTCTACGTCCCCGAGACCGTCCACGACTCGGCGCGCAACCACACCTGGACCAAGGGCACCCACCTGCTCAGCGGCGAGGAGGCTCTGCTCTACGTCCGCCAGCGCTACGGCCTCCCGGGAGGAGACCTGGATCGGGTCAAGCGCCAGCAGTACGTCCTCCGCTCCATCCTCCGCGGCCTGCGCCAGAGCGTCGACCCGAAGAACCCCAAGAAGGCCTACGACCTCCTCGACATCATCACCCGCCACCTCACCGTCGACTCCGGCTTCTCGGGCGGTGATCTCCGCGACCTCGCCCTCGACCTGGCTCGAATGCCCTCTTCGGACCTGACCTTCTTCACCGCCCCCGTCGCAGGGCTCGGCAAGGAAGGCACGCAGAGCATCGTTCGTCTCGACAAGCGCAAGGGCCGGCAGCTCTGGGACGCGATGCGCGAGGACGAGATGGATGTGTGGCTGGCTGAGAACCCCGAGGTCGTGACCGGCGGGACGGTCAGCTGAGGTTCCTCGGGGCTGGGGCCGCCGACCCTGTATTGGATGGTGTTCTCGCCGGCTCCCGGAGTCAAGGACGGCCTTCGGCCGCCGGCTTCGCCGGTCGCCTGCGGCGATCCTTGACACCGTGATCCGTCGAGAATTTTGGCTGGTCATCGGGTCGGCGGCGGGGTTTGGCGCAGCGGTTGTCGGTTGGGTACGGGCTTCGGAGTCGTGGCTGGCGTGCTGCCGGGGCAGGGCACCCGGGTCCTCGGTGCCTACGCCGGTGGGCGACACCTTGTGAATCGCTCACAAAGCCGCCGCTTTCCGGCGACGACTCCCGGGCCGGGAGCTTCCCACTCCTCCGCACGGTCCCCCACGCCAACGGAGCATTCCCACTCTCCGGAGCGTGGGGAAGTTCCGTGCGAGTGGGAAAGGTCCGCAGACGTGGGGAAAGCTCCGCCCAGTTGGGGATCACCAGGCCTGGCAGCAGTCATGGCCCTAGGGAGTCATGACCGCAATGGGCCACTGCAGGAGGGCGCGAGTCACTTCGCGTCTCTGCGAAGTGCGTCGACGAGGTTTGAACCCGTTGACGTGAGGCCACCCAGGTCCACATCGAGGGCCCAAGCGAAGCCGCCGTGGCCTGGGGCAGGAGAAGGTGTCCGCGCAGGCGAGGCATTCGCGGGTGGGTCTCGCTCTGCCGGTTTAGGGACGGCGGGTGAACCGAACGGTGCCGTCGGGTAGCCGCTCATGAACATAGGCAGGGTTGTGCGCCAGACGGTGATGATGCGGGCAGAGCAGGACTCCGTCTTTCAGGTTCGTTCTTCCGCCGACTGCCCACGGGTCGAGATGGATGCTCCTATGCATGTCAAGCGGCGGGTTCGTGCTCTGCGGCTGGTTTGTTGAGGTCTGTCAGGAGAGCGCGGTAGAGCTCGCGGACGGCCGCGCGCTTGAGGCATCGGATGATCTCGCTTTTGGTCTTTCCTTCGGCGGTGCGGCGGGTGACGTAGGCCTTGGTGGGTTCGTGCCATCGGAGCCGGTTGATGATGATCATGTGAATCGCGGAGTTGGCTCTCCGGTCGCCGCCGCGGTGGAGTCGATGCCGGGTTGTGTTGCCGCTGCTGGCTGGGATCGGGGCGACACCGCAGAGGCGTGCGAGTGAGGCCTCGGTTGAGATCCTGTCGCGGTTCTCTCCTGCGGTGGTCAGGAGTTGCGCAGCTGCTTCAGGTCCGGCGCCGAAGACCTGGAGCAGGGCGGGCGCTGCGTGTTGAACGAGTTCTGTGAGTTGCTGGTTGGCTTCCTCGATCTCTTCATCGAGAGCTTGAACGCGCCGTGCGAGTCGGCGCAGCATCGTCTTGGCGATGACTGTCAGCTCCCCGGACTGGGTTGAGGTCGTTGGTCGCAGGCGTAAGCAGCGGGCAACCAGTGCGGCGCGGTTGAGCCCTCGCAGCTGTTCGCGCAGTGGTTCGGGAGCGGAGTAGATCAGGCCGTGCATCTGGTTGATCGCGGCCTTGCGTGCTTTCGAGGCGCTGCGCCTGGTGGTTTGGATCATTCGGATCGCTTCTACGTTCCCGTTGCGTGTCTTGGGGACCGTGGTGGCCATGCCGGCCAGCACGGCGCGCGCAGCATTGATCGCGTCTAGAGGGTCCGACTTGCCCTGCAGATACCGGGCCTGACGGTTCGCGCGGACGACCTCGATGACGACCACGTCGCGGCTGGTGAGGTACCGGGTGAGCCCTGCTCCGTAAGACCCGGTTCCCTCGACCCCGACCGCTTCGACCCTCCCGTACCGCTGCAGCCACTTGAGGGCTTGGGCGTAGCCCTTCGCAGTTGCTGGGAACTCGCTGTCGCCCAGCAACTTCCCTGTTCGCGCGTCGAGCGCAGCGCAGTGGTGAGTGGCGCCGTGGGTATCGACGCCGCCGATCACCTCGCGATCCTCGCTTCGATTCGTCATGCTGGTGATGCCGTCCTCTCCTCGTCGGGTGGATGGACAGACCACCGGCATCGCCAGGGCGGACAACACAGAGATGGGCGTGTTCCTAGCAGGCTCCTATCAAGTCACGCCCAGCGTGCCGGTGGTCTGACAGCACGCCACCTCGTGCAACGGTCGACCAATCCATTTCAGGACAGGCGCGCTTCATGCTCGCGCCGTCAATGAGCGCTCAGAGTCAGGCCGCCACACGAGATGACGCACCGACATCCTCTCTGTGGGCGTCGCACCATTCCGGTGGCATGTCGCAGCCTTCGGCTTGGCAGCACTTCTGCTGCAACCGGAGTGCTTTGCGTTGGATCGGCACGAAGAACCTGCTGGCCCGGCCGGCGTCAAGGACTTCGCTGTCGCCGCCGAGGACCCAGGGGATGATGGTGGCGTTGCACGCCATCCGCCGGGCCTCAGCAGCGGTGATGGTGGTCCCGTTGGTCTCGTCGTAGCCGAGGGTCGCGGTGCCGAGCTCTTTGCGGAGCTCCTCGAGCGAGATCACCACATTCACGACCGTGGCGTCGCCACCGTGTCGGGGCAGCACATTCGGGTCGATGGTCTCGATCAGGCGGGCGAAGCCTTGTCCCATCATCCGCTCCCACGGCGGGAGCGGGGCGCCTTTGTCGACCAGCTGCTGCTTGCGGGGTTGGGCGTAGGCCTCGACCAGCCGTTTGAAGCGCATCCCGATCGAAACAGGGAGGACACCGTCGAAGCCGATGGTGCCGTCGTGGTTGTCCCAGACCCGCAGGGCGGTCTTCTGCTGGGCGCGTTCCTCTTCAGCCAACAACGCTTTGGCTTCGGCTGCCTCGAACCGGGCGGGGTCGACCTCGAGCAGGATCCGTCTACCGACGACCCGCAGTTCCTTGGCCGTGAACTGGGTGGCGTACTCGACCAGGAGCTTCTCAGCGAGAACGAGGTCCTCGACGGTGGCGGCCGGGTCGGTCTCGACCTTGTCGAGGGCCTTGGTGATCACTCGGGCCTTCGCCTCGGAGACGACGCCCTCAGCGAGGCCGGCAGAAACCAGCTCGTATCTGGCCACCGAGGTGGCGAGCTTGATCTGCGACCGCGCGGCACCTTTGTCGACGAGCAGCTCGGCACGCATCCAGGCGGACGCGTCCTTGTCTCCGGTCTCTGCGGCGATATCACCTGAGACAGCCAGCACCCGCAGCGTCAACGCCGCTTGTTGGGCTTGGAGCTTCTCCACCTTCGCCAGGAAGTCCTCCTTCTGACTAGTCCGCCAGTAGGTCGGGTCCATGGCAAGGAGCTCTTCAAGAGAGGTCTCGATGGCAGCAAGAGCCGACTCGATGACGTCGGCGGGGTTGATGCCCCAGTGGTCGATGCTCATGGCTGCCACCTCCCTTCAAGGCGTGTCGTAGTGCCTCCGATTCTACTCCAACCCAGCCTTCTTGAACACCTATTTATGCAGGTCAACCGGTGTTTTCGCGGTGAGCGAACGACCTCATACCTGTGGAGGGTAAGTGGCCCGGAGGGCCACCCTCCCACCCCACGAACACCATCGTTCCGAAGCAAAATTGCGCTGCGCCACACCCGGGCCGCCGCCCCGATAGCCAGCCAAATCTTTCTCGACGTGGTCCGGTGTCAAGGACCGCGAAGCGGCCGGCGGAGCCGGCGCCCGGAGGGCGTCCTTGACTCCGGGACAGGTCGAGAAGACCCTCGAAGCCGGGTCGGCGGCCCTGTCCGGCCTTCGGGTGGGACGATCCGGCAGGGAACTGTGTTGGTCTCGACACGCCTCCGCCTAGCGGCTCCGGCGGCTCGACCAGCGGAGTCGGGTCTCGACAAGCTCGACCAGCGGAGTCGGGTCTCGACAAGCTCGACCAGCGGAGTCGGGTCTCGACAAGATCGACCACCGAGACGAGACAAGCTAGACCACCTCGGACGACAACCTCAGCGAAGCGCCCTCAACCGCCCATCCAGCTCACACATGAGCGAAGCGACACGATTCCCCCCAGAAGAAACGGCGGGATACCGCAAGAGAACCCCCACAACCCCCGGCGTCGCCCGAGCAACAGCACGGTCCAACGAGACCGAAGCAGCCCCAGGATCCCCAGAGGCGTCGATCTGCTCGATCCGAGCGACGCTCGCGGCAGCACGCAGGATGTGCCCGACCTGAGCAGCGTCGGCGAGCGGATGGAGATAGGCCGCCGAGGCAGCGTCGCCGGCACAACGCGCCGCCAGCCGAGAGGCCTCGTTGGGCGCGTCCGCAGCCGCGCGATGAGCGTCCATGGAGGTGACCCGCTGCAGCTTCGTACGCCTCGCACCACCGACGAACTCCCAGGCGGCGTCCAGCGCCAGCCTGGGTCGACGGTCGTCGGGGCGAGCCGCCTCGAAGACCGGCAGCACCTCGGCTGCGGACTCGGCGACGTAGCGGGCGACGACCCGCAGCTCGTCCGTCGTCAGCTCGAAGTCGCCGGACACAGGGACGCGAAAGAAGCGAGGCTCAGGCGTGACCGTCGAACATCGAGGTCACCGAGCCGTCCTCGAAGACCTCACGGATTGCGCGGGCGAGCATGGGGGCGATGGAGAGCGTGGTGAGCTTGTCGAACTGCTTCTCCTCCGGCACCGGGAGTGTGTTGGTGATGACGACCTCGAGGGCCGTGGAGTTCTTGAGCCGGTCGACGGCCGGGTCCGAGAGGATCGCGTGGGTGGCGCAGATGATCACACCGGCCGCACCCTCGGCCATGATCGCGTCGGCGGCCTTCACGATCGTGCCGCCGGTGTCGATCATGTCGTCGGTCAGGATGCAGATGCGGTCCTTGACCTCGCCCACGACACGGTTGGCGACGGTCTCGTTGGGCCGGTTGATGTCGCGGGTCTTGTGGATGAACGCCAGCGGCGCCCCACCGAGACGCGCCGCCCACCGCTCGGCGACCTTGATCCGGCCGGCGTCGGGCGACACGACCGCGAGCGGCTGGTTGCCGTACTTGTCCTTGATGTAGTCGGTCAGCAGCGGCAGCGCCATCAGGTGGTCGACAGGGCCGTCGAAGTAGCCCTGGAGCTGGTCGGCGTGGAGGTCGACGGAGATGATCCGGTCCGCACCCGCGGTCTTGAACATGTCAGCGACCAGACGCGCCGAGATCGGCTCGCGACCACGGTGCTTCTTGTCCTGGCGGGAGTAGCCCCAGAACGGCATGACGACGGTGATCCGCTTGGCCGAGGCCCGCTTCAGCGCGTCGACCATGATCAGGTGCTCCATGAGCCACTGGTTGATCGGCGCCGTGTGCGACTGGATGACGAACGCGTCCGAACCGCGCACCGACTCCTCGTAGCGTACGTAGATCTCGGAGTTAGCGAAGTCGTAGGCCGCGGTCGGTGTCAGCTTCGTCCCAAGCAGGTCAGCGACCTCCTCGGCCAAGACCGGGTGAGCCCGGCCGCTGAAGAGCATCAACTGCTTCTCGGTGGTGCGCTTGGTCATGTGCTGGCTCCTACCCCCGGGGTCACTGCTCTTGGATTCTCCATCAACTACACCGCCTGACCCAACCCCCGACGTCACTCCCCTGTCGCCAGGGGTTCACCGATGATGGGTACGCCGGCCTCGAGCGCCTCCTCGGCAGCGGCAGCCTGCGGCGTGCCTGCCCTCCTCGACAGCGCCCATCCCTCGATGGTCCGCTGCTGACCTGCAGAGACGGCCAGCGCACCGGCCGGCACGTCCTCCCGGATCAGGGCCTGGCCACCGGTCGCCGCACCGTCTCCGACGACCACCGGAGCGACGAAGGTCACACCAGACCCCGACTTCACGTGGCGTCCGATCCGGGTCTTGTGCTTGTTGACCCCGTCGTAGTTGGCGAAGATCGTCCCGGCCCCGATGTTGGAGCCCTCCCCGATCGTCGCGTCTCCGACGTAGGACAGGTGCGGCACCTTGGCACCGACGCCGATCGTCGAGTTCTTGACCTCGACGAAGCCGCCGATCTTGCCCTCTTCGCCGAGCACCGTGCCCGGGCGCAGGTACGAGAACGGCCCGACCTCGGCACCGGGTCCGACGACGGCGAGCTCTGCCTGCGTACGCACCACCCGGGCGCCGTGGCCGACCTCGGTGTCCTTCAGCGTGCAGTCGGGGCCGACCACCGCGTCCTCTTCGATCCGGGTGGCACCGATCAGCTGGGTGCCCGGCAGGATCGTGACGTCGGGCGAGAGCTCGACATCGGCGTCGATCCAGGTCGTGGCCGGGTCCATCACCGTGACCCCGTCCTTCATCCACCGGGTCACGATCCGGTCGTTGAGGATCTTCCCCAGCGCGGCGAGCTGAGCCCGGTCGTTGGCACCCTCGGCCTCGCTGACGTCGTCGAGGACGTACGCGTCCACGCCCAGCCCGTCAGCGACGGCCAGCGCGATCGCGTCGGTGAGGTAGAACTCCTTCTTGGCGTTGTCGTTGCCGATCCTGGGCAGTACGCCGGCCAGGAAAGCCCCGTCGAAGGCGATGATCCCCGAGTTGATCTCGGTGATCGCCCGCTGCTCGTCGGTCGCGTCCTTCTCCTCGACGATCCCGCTGACCCCCGCACTGGGCCCATCACTGGCACGCAGGAGCCGGCCGTAGCCGAAGGGCTCCGGGACGATCCCGCTCAGGATCGTCGCGGCGCGCCCGGCGGCCTCGTGGTCGGCCACCAGCGCGCGCAGCGACTCACCGCGCAGCAGGGGCGTGTCGCCGTACGTCACCACGACCGTCCCGGCAGTGACCGACGCCGTCTCGACCGCCATCCGCACCGCGTGCGCCGTGCCGAGCTGCTCCTCCTGGACCGCGATCGCGGCCTCGGGGAAGATCTCGGCGATGTGCGGCTCGACCAGCTCCCGCTGGTGGCCCACGACCGCGACGACCCGGGACGCTCCGGCCTCCGAGACCGCGGCCAGCACGTGGCCCACCAGACTCCGCCCTGCGATCTGGTGGAGCATCTTGGGAGTCTTGGACTTCATCCGGGTGCCGCCCCCGGCGGCCAGCACGATCACGGTGAGCTCGCTCATGTTGGCTCAGTCTAGGGTCCCCGCCTCGGGATCCTGGACAGGGTCAGCGGACCCGTTCCTCGGCGGCGTTGAGGACGCCGACGATCTGGTCGTAGTCGCCGCGGACCTCGGCGTAGCGCAGCAGCTTCACCTGCTCGACGAGCACCTCGCGGGCCTCGGGATCCGCCTCGAGGAGCGTCATCACCTCGTCGACGTACGCGTCGAGCGGCATCGCGTGATCGGCACTCTCGTGGCCCGGCATCAGCGCCGTCCGCACCGCCGGCGGAACCAGCTCGGTGACCTGGATCCCGATCGGAGCGAGCTGCATCCGGATCGACTCGGAGAGCTGGTGGATCGCCGCCTTGGTCGCGTTGTAGGTGGGCGTGAACCGCAACGGCGTGTGGGCCAGCCCCGAGGAGACGGTCACGATCGTGGCCCCGGGACGCTCACGCAGGTGCGGCACGAACGCGTCGATGAGCCGGATCGGGCCGAGCAGGTTCGTCACGACGGTCTCCTCGGCATCGGCGAGAAAGCCCGGCGTGGTCCAGTCCTCGGGGCGCATGATCCCGGCCATCGCGACGAGCACGTTCAGGTCGGGGAAGCGGCCGACCACATCGGCGGTCGCCTCCGCGATCGACGCGGCGTCGGCGGTATCGATGCGGACGGTCTCGAACCCGTGGGCCTCGGCCAGCTCGGCGAGCAGCGACGTACGCCGCCCGCCGATGATCACGGTGTTCCCACGCGACTTCAGGCGCAGGGCGAGAGCGAGACCGATCCCGGACGTCGCTCCGGGGACGAAGATGGTGTTTCCGGTGATGTTCATGCCTCCACACTGCGGCGACTGATCCGTCTGCGGGAGAGACCTGACGATCGTGGGATCGGCGATCCCTGGTTACGGGCGAGCCCGCACCGCATGATGGATGCCATGGACCGTGCCTCGCTCGCCGATTTTCTCCGCCGCCGTCGGGAGACGCTCCGCCCGCAGGACGTCGGTCTGGTGGTCGGGCCGCGCCGACGCACACCTGGCCTGCGCCGCGAGGAGGTCGCCGCCCTGACCGGGATGTCGACCGACTACTACATACGTCTCGAGCAGCAGCGCGGTCCGCAGCCCTCCGACCAGATGCTGTCGGCGCTCGCCCGGAGCCTCCGGCTCACCGTCGACGAGCGCGACCATCTCTATCGGTTGGCCGGCCACAACGCCCCGCGGCGTACGTTCGAGGACGGCCACGTCGCTCCGGCGCTGCTGCGCGTGCTGGACCGGCTCGAGGACACCCCCGCCATGATCCTGTCCGCGCTCGGCGAGACGCTGGTCGCCAACAGTCTCGCGACCACGATCTTCGGCGACCGCCCGGCGCTGACCGGCTGGGACCGGTTCGAGTCCTATCAATGGTTCACCGACCCCTCGACCCGCGATGTCTACCCGCCGGAGTACCACGACAACCACGGCCGCGGCCTGGTCGCATCACTCAGGATGGCCTACGGCGCTCTCGGCGAACGCTCTCGCGCCGACGAGCTCGTCCGCCTCCTGAGCACCCGGTCCGACGAGTTCCGCGAGCTGTGGGATCGGCACGAGGTCACCCACCGGTTCGAGGACCACAAGACACTCCTGCACCCGCAGGTGGGCCCGATCGACGTCGACTGCCAACTGCTGTTCACCCAGGACCAGGGTCAGGCCCTGCTGGTGCTGACCCCCGTGCCCGGAAGCGAGGCGGAGGAGAAGATCCGGCTGCTCGCCGTCCTCGGCCACGAGGAGTTCAGCGCGCCTTAGAGATCGTCCAAGCGGACCAGACCTATCCCGGCAGGCCCTTGCCCAGATCGAGGACGAGGACGGCCATGTCGTCGGAGGGCGGCGTGGTGGAGAAGTCGGCGACCGCGCGCAGCAGCCGGTCCGCGACGGCCTGCGCCCCGGTGCCGATGCCGGCGGCGAGCACGGCCTCGACCCCGGCCTCCTCGAACATCGACTCCACCGACGCCTCTGCACGGCGCTCCAGGACACCGTCGGTGACGACGACGAACCGATCGCCGCGCTCCAGCGTCACCTCGTCCTCGATGTAGTCGACCGCGTCGAGCACCCCGAGCAGAGCCTGCGGCCGGCCGACCCGGCGGGCCGGGACGCCCGGCCTGGCCCGGGTGACGAGGAACGGCGGCGGATGGCCGGCACAGACGAGCCGCAGTCGGAACCGGGAGGCCGCGGTGACCTCGATCGTCCCGCAGACCATCGTGATGAACCGGCCTCGCTGCCCCTCGTCGCAGATCGCGGCATTGAGCCGCTCCAGTGTCGGTGCGATCGGGATACCGGCCCGGATCAGCGCCCGTACGGTGTGGCGCGACATCCCGGCGACCGTGGCCGCCTCCGGCCCGACACCGCACACGTCGCCCACCATGAAGCCCCAGCGCCCGGCTCCGAGCGCGAAGATGTCGTAGAAGTCGCCACCGGCGTCGTTGAACTCCCCCGTCGGCTCGTAGCCCACCCCGATGTCGACGCCGGGGATCTCCGGGAGCACCGCCGGCAGCAGGCTGCGCTGCAGGGACTGGCCGATCTCGTGCAGCTCGGTGTGGGCGCGCGCGTTGTCGATGGCCAGCGCCGCCCGGCGGGCGATCGATTCGGCGACCATCAGTCGCTCTCGGCGCAGCGGCTCACCAGCGGGACGCCCGAGGGTCAGCCAGCCGATGATCCGGTTGCGTGCCTCCAGCGGAAGGATCGCGACCTCGCCGGGAAAGTCGGGCTCGGTGGGCGTCTCTCGATCCTCAGGGGTGGCCTTCTCGAGGGCGTCCTGCAACGCGTCGAGCTGTTGCTCGTCGGCGTGCCAGGCGAACTGGAGCCGGGGCCGGTCCCGGGCATCGTTGAGGTGGATCCCGCACCAGGTGGCCAGTCGAGGCACGACGATCTGCCCGGTCATCGCCGCCGTCGTCTCCAGGTCCAGCGACCCTGCCAGCATCACGCTGGCTTCGCCCAGGAACGCCAGCCAGCCGCGTCGCTCGCCGTCGGCCGCCCGGGTGGATGCCCGGTCGACGCCCGCTGCCGCCCAGTCCGCGATCCGCTGGAGCTCGGCGCCGTCCTCGGTCGTGAAGCTGCTCGGCTCGGACCGTGCGACCGCCAAGGTCCCGATCACCCGGCCGTCGAAGGCCACCGGCGCGGTGACCAGCGAGCGCAGCTCGAGCCCCCGGAGCAGATCGACCGGCGTCGCCCGCAGGTCGACGATCGACAACGGCCGAAACGACGCCCTGAGACCAGGAGCGCCGGCTTCGCCGCGACGTACGTTCCGCCCCTGGACCGGCGCAGCGGAACCGCTCGTGGCGGCCACCACGAACTGGTCGTCCATCTCGTCCTCGAGCAGAAGGTACGCGGCATCGGCACCGAACCGCTCCCGGGTCTGCTCCACCACCAGGTCGAGCATGTCCGTGAGCGGGAGCTGGTTGAGCACCAACCCGCCCAGTCCCAGCGGATCCTGGCCGGCGGACTCGGCCCTGCGGCGGCGTACGTCCTGGACCTCCGGGCCGCCGGCTCCGGGAGCATCGGCGTCGAGAGTCTCCTCGACCAGCGCGAACGCCGCCCACACTCGCTTGTGATTCTTGCGATACTCCACTCCCCAGGCCGTCGACAGCGCCGAGGTGATGAGGAGTCCGCGACCGTGCTCGCCGGCTCCGGGACGGGCGTTCACGCCGACCGGGAGCACCCGGTTGGGGTGCTGGTCGAACACGTCGATGCGGAGCCGGTCCGCCTCACGGACGACCGCCACCGTCATCGGCGTGCCGGCATGGGTGACCGCGTTGGTCACCAGCTCGCTGGTGAGCAGCACGGCATCGTCGAGGAGGTCGTCGAGACCCCATCCGGCCAGCACCGTCCGTGCGAAGTGGCGCGCTTCGGAGACCGACGTGGGTGCCGGCTCAAAGGTGCGCGACAGCGTCTTGGCTCTGGTCCTCATGGCCACCGACGATTCTGCACCCGTTCGGCCCGGAAAGGCACTGATCGGGCGAAGGTACCGGCGCGTAGGTCAGGGAACTATCAGAATCGGTGGTGAACGGCCGTTTCTCAGCCACTACGAGCCGGTGGGTGCGACACTTCAGAGGACGCGCGATCCAGCGCGAGAGGAGGCGAGATGCCCTCATCGCCGGGCCCGTCGGCGGACGCAACGACCGACACCACGCTCCCCGAGCAGGTGCCCGTCGATCCGATCGCGCTGCGCCGGGTCAAGGACGCGATGACCGCGATGCGCGACGGCATCTTCACCGGGCGGATCGAGCCCGTCGACGGCCCGCTCGGAGACCTCGCCTCCCTCCACAACGAGATCGCCGATCGGCTGAGCCACCTGAGCGACGAGCTCGCCCGCGTACGCCGCGACGCGGGCCGCGGCGGTCATCACGACGAGCGGCTCCGGCCGAGCGTCGGGGGTGGCTCCTGGGCCGGGGCCGTCGAGGACGCCAACGGTCTCGTCGACGACCTGGTGCGTCCGACCGCCGAGGTCGCCCGGGTCGTCGCGGCAGTCTCCGCGGGCGACCTGACCCAGACGATGGCGGTACGCCACGGCAGCCGCGCCCTCAAGGGCGACCCGCTGCTGGTCGCCAAGAGCGTGAACAGCCTGGTCGCCCAGCTCGCCACGATCACCGAGGAGATCGCCCGGGTCACCCGCGAGGTCGGCACCGAGGGCAAGCTCGGCGGCCGTGCCCGCGTGCGCAACGCCTCCGGCACCTGGCGCGATCTCGTCGAGGCGGTCAACACCATGTCCTCGCGCCTGACCGCCCAGGTCCGCGACATCGCCGAGGTCACCACCGCGGTCGCCAACGGCGACCTGTCCCGCACGGTCACCATCGAGGTCTCCGGCGAGATGGCGCAGCTCAAGGACACCGTCGACCGGATGGTCGGTCAGCTGTCCTCGTTCGCCGCCGAGGTCACCCGCGTCGCCCGCGAGGTCGGCACCGAGGGCCGCCTCGGTGGCCAGGCCGACGTGCGCGGCGTCTCCGGCACCTGGCGCGACCTGACCGACTCGGTCAACACGATGGCCTCCAACCTGACCTCCCAGGTGCGCGGCATCTCCTCGGTCGCCAAGGCCGTCGCCCGCGGAGACCTGTCACAGCAGATCACGGTCACCGCGCGCGGTGAGGTCGCCGAGCTCGCCGAGACGCTCAACTCGATGACCGCCACCCTGCAGACCTTCGCCGACGAGGTCACCCGCGTCGCCCGCGAGGTCGGCACCGAGGGCCGCCTCGGTGGCCAGGCCGAGGTCCCCGGCGTCGCCGGCCGGTGGAAGGACCTCACCGACTCCGTCAACTCGATGGCCACCAACCTGACCAACCAGGTTCGCGACATCGCCCAGGTCACCACCGCGGTGGCCGGCGGCGACCTCTCCCAGAAGATCACCGTCGACGTACGCGGCGAGCTCGCCGAGCTCAAGACCACCGTCAACACCATGGTCGACCAGCTCTCCGCCTTCGCCGACGAGGTGACGCGTGTGGCCCGCGAGGTCGGCACCGAGGGCATGCTCGGCGGCCAGGCCGAGGTGCCGGGCGTCGGCGGCCGGTGGAAGGACCTCACCGACTCCGTCAACTCGATGGCCACCAACCTGACCAACCAGGTCCGCAACATCGCCCAGGTCACCACCGCCGTCGCCGGCGGCGACCTCTCCCAGAAGATCACCGTCGACGTACGCGGCGAGCTCGCCGAGCTCAAGACCACCGTCAACACCATGGTCGACCAGCTCTCCGCCTTCGCCGACGAGGTCACCCGCGTGGCCCGCGAGGTCGGCGGCGAGGGTCAGCTGGGCGGCCAGGCGGCGGTGCCCGGCGTCTCCGGCACCTGGCGCGACCTGACCGACTCGGTGAACTTCATGGCGGGCACGCTGACCGCCCAGGTCCGCAACATCGCCCAGGTCACCACCGCCGTCGCCCGCGGAGACCTGAGCCGGCAGATCACGGTCGACGCGCGTGGCGAGATCCTCGAGCTCAAGTCGACCATCAACACCATGGTCGACCAGCTCTCCTCCTTCGCCGACGAGGTCACCCGCGTCGCCCGCGAGGTCGGCACCGAGGGCCGCCTGGGCGGCCAGGCCGACGTGCACGACGTCTCCGGCACCTGGAAGGACCTCACCGACTCGGTGAACTCGATGGCGTCCAACCTGACCTCCCAGGTCCGCAACATCGCCCAGGTCACCACCGCCGTCGCCCGCGGCGACCTCACCCAGAAGATCACCGTCGACGCCCGCGGCGAGATCCTCGAGCTCAAGTCGACCATCAACACCATGGTCGACCAGCTCGGGTCGTTCGCCGACGAGGTCACCCGCGTTGCCCGCGAGGTCGGCACCGAGGGCATGCTCGGCGGCCAGGCCCAGGTGCCGGGCGTCGCCGGCACGTGGCGCGACCTGACCGTCTCGGTGAACTCGATGGCCTCCAACCTGACCAACCAGGTCCGCAGCATCGCCCAGGTCTCCAAGGCGGTCTCCCAGGGCGACCTGTCCCAGAAGATCTCCATCGAGGCGCGCGGCGAGGTGGCCGCCCTCGCCGGCACCCTCAACGCGATGGTCGACACGCTGCGTACGTTCGCCGACGAGGTCACCCGCGTTGCTCGCGAGGTCGGCACCGAGGGATCGCTGGGCGGTCAGGCACACGTACGCGGCGTGGCCGGCACATGGAAGGACCTCACCGACTCGGTGAACTCGATGGCCTCCAACCTCACCAACCAGGTCCGCAACATCGCCCAGGTCACCACCGCCGTCGCCCGCGGCGACCTCTCCCAGAAGATCACCGTCGACGCCCGAGGCGAGATCCTCGAGCTCAAGTCGACGGTCAACACCATGGTCGACCAGCTCTCGTCCTTCGCCGACGAGGTCACCCGCGTCGCCCGCGAGGTCGGCACCGAGGGACAGCTCGGCGGCCAGGCCGAGGTCGCCGACGTCTCCGGCACCTGGCGCGGGCTCACCGAGAACGTCAACCAGCTCGCCTCGACGCTGACCACCCAGCTGCGCGCGATCGCCGAGGTCTCCGCCGCGGTGACGCAGGGTGACCTGAGTCGACAGATCACCGTCGGTGCCGCCGGCGAGGTGGCCGACCTGAAGGACAACCTCAACGAGATGATCGACTCGCTGAGGGAGACCACGAAGGCCAACGAGGACCAGGACTGGCTCAAGACCAACCTGGCCCGGTTCACCGGCCACATGCAGGGCGGACGCGACCTGCTCGAGGTCGCGCGGCTGATCGTCTCCGAGCTCACCCCGCTGGTCGGCGCCCAGCAGGGCTCGATCTTCCTCACCGACCAGACCGCCGAGCACATCGGACCGAAGGTCCTGCGCCGGATCGCCTCCTACGGCTATCAGCCGAGCCCGGACGTCCCCGACGTCTTCGCCGTCGGCGAGGGCCTGGTCGGGCAGGCCGCCTACGACCGCCAGCCGATCATCGTGCGCGACGTGCCGGCAGGCTTCCTTCGGATCTCCTCCGGACACGGCTCGGCCGCGCCGACCTCGGTCGTGGTGCTCCCGGTCGTCTTCGAGGAGAAGGTCATCGGCGTCGTCGAGCTCGCCTCCTTCCGGCCGTTCAGCGCCGTCCACATGCAGTTCCTCGAGCAGCTCGCCGAGTCGATCGGCGTCTCGCTCAACGCGATCATGGCCAGCTCCCGCACCGAGGAGCTGCTGGTCGAGTCGCAGCGCCTCGCCGCCGAGCTCCAGGACCGGCAGGACGAGGGCGCCCGCCAGCAGGTCGAGCTCCAGGAGACCAACGCGGCGCTCGAGGAGAAGGCCCGCCAGCTCGTCGACCAGAACCAGGCGATCGAGATCAAGAACCTCGAGATCGAGGAGGCCCGGCGCGGCCTGGAGGAGCGCGCCGAACAGCTCGCCGTCTCCTCGCGCTACAAGTCGGAGTTCCTGGCCAACATGTCGCACGAGCTGCGTACGCCGCTCAACTCGCTGCTCATCCTGGCTCGGCTGCTCTCCGACAACGTCGACGGCAACCTCAACTCCCGCCAGGTGGAGTACTCACGCACCATCCACGGTGCCGGGACCGACCTCCTCCAGCTGATCAACGACATCCTTGACCTCTCCAAGGTCGAGGCGGGCAAGATGGACGTCCACGTCACCGACGTGGCCGTGACCTCGGTGGTCGAGTACGTGGAGGCGATCTTCCGGCCGCTGACCGCGGAGAAGGACCTCGACTTCATCGTCAGCGTCGACCCCGACGTACCTCGCGTGCTGCGCTCTGACCAGCACCGCCTTCAGCAGGTGCTGCGCAACCTGCTCTCCAACGCGGTCAAGTTCACCGACAGGGGCGACGTCCGGCTCCTGATCCGCAACGCCTCCGGCGAGCGGTTCTCGATGCGCAGTCTGCAACAGGCGGACGCGGTGCTGGCGTTCTCCGTCGTCGACACCGGCATCGGCATCCCGCCCGAGAAGCTGAGGGTGATCTTCGAGGCGTTCCAGCAGGCCGACGGCACGATCAGCCGCAAGTTCGGCGGCACGGGTCTGGGCCTCTCGATCAGCCGCGAGGTCGCCCACCTCATCGGCGGCGAGATCCAGGTCGAGAGCGAGCCGGGGCACGGCAGCTCCTTCACCCTCTACGTCCCCCGGACGAGCTCCGAGACCACCGAGGCCCAGCCTGCGACACCCGCCGTCAGCGAGCAGAGCGAGGCCGGGAACCGGGCCGGCCAGCTGCTGCTGGTGATCAGCGGCGGCAGCGAGGATTCCGGCGCCAGCGCCGTCGTGGAGGCGATGTTCGGATCGGTCGACGAGGTCGAGACCGTCGTCGAGTCGTCACCCGAGGGCGCTCGGGCCGTCCTGGCCGAGCGTGAGGTCGACTGCGTGGTCCTGGACCTGCCTCCGGGCGAGGGCGGCTTCGACGTACTCCGCTGGATCCGCAGCCACAAGCGCACCAAGGACATCCCGGTGGTGCTGAGCAGGTTGGGCGAGATGACCAGGGCCCAGCAGAACCGGCTGGCCAGATACACCGAGGCGATGACCCTCGAGATCCCGGCAACCACCGAGGAGGTGATCGACGACGTGAGCGTTCTGCTGGGCCGCACCGCAGAGTCGACCCCACGGACGTACGTCCCCGAGCCCGACGCCGACGGCCAGTTCGCGGGCCGGCGGATCCTGATCGTCGACGACGACGTACGCAACGTCTTCGCGCTGACCAGCGCGCTGGAGCAGCACGGCATCGACGTCCTCTACGCGGAGTCGGGCGAGGCCGGGATCGAGGCGCTGCAGCGCGAGCCGGGTGTCGATCTCGTCCTGATGGACATCATGATGCCGGGCATGGACGGCCTGAGCGCGATGCGGATCATCCGCGACAACCCGCAGTTCAAGAGCCTGCCGATGATCGCCCTGACCGCGAAGGCGATGACGGGCGACAGGGAGGACAGCATCGCCGCCGGCGCCTCGGAGTACATCACCAAGCCGGTCGATGTCACCGACCTGCTCGCACTGTTCCGGTCGTGGTTGTCATGAGCGAGCGCGAAGGGAGGGCGAAGATCCTGCTGGTGGACGACCGGCCGGCCAACCTGGTGGCCCTCGAGGCCATCCTCGGCTCGCTCAACGAGACCCTGATCCGCGCCGGTTCCGGGGAGGATGCCCTCCGTGCTCTGCTCCACGACGACTTCGCGCTGATCCTCCTGGACGCGCAGATGCCTGGGATGGACGGGTTCGAGACGGCCACCCGCATCAAGGCGCGGGAGCGCACCAAGGACGTCCCGATCATCTTCCTGACCGCCGGCGACTTCGACACCCATCTCGCCTATCGCGGCTACGCGACCGGCGCCGCAGACTTCCTCACCAAGCCGTTCGACCCGTGGCTGCTGCGCGCGAAGGTGCAGGTCTTCGTCGACCTGTGGCACGCGAGCCGCAAGCTCAGCACACAAGCAGACCTGCTACGCCGGTCTCTGGACGGGCGCCACGCCTCGGCGCCGGGGCGGGTCGACGTCGACCTCGTCGCGGATCTCCGTTCGCGGCTCACCGGCGTGGAGGAGGCGGTGGCAGACCTGGACAACGGTGCCGACATGGGCCCCGGGGGCGATGCCCGCCGTCGGCTCGGACAGCGGATCGACGACCTCAGACAGGCCCTCGACGCGCTGGGGTGATCAGACCGCGGTGATCGGGCCGGGGAGACTCAGATCCGGGAGCGGTACTCCGCGAGGATCTTCTCCGCCTTCTCCTTGTCGGCGTCCTGCAGCGGGATGAGCAGCTCGGCGACCACGTCGGTCAGCTCGGCGACGCGCCGGTTGAGCTGACGCTGCTCCTGCACCTCGGCCTCGAGCGCCTCGATGCGGCGGACCAGCGAGGCACGCGTACGGGCCGCGTCGCGCGCACCGCGCGCGATGTTCTTGATGCTGGATTCGTCGGACATGTCAGTTTCCTTCTGCACGGTGTCTGGGGGAAGGCCACGAGGCGCGCAGCCGCGCGACGCCCGGCAGCGGGTCGCCGAGCATGTCCTGCCCGTCGTTGATCTCGAGGTGCTCGACCACTCCGCCGGCCGCCTCGATCTCGGCCTGGACGACGGCGGGGTCGACGCGACGTACGAGGCCTTCGGGCTTCGGCTCGGGGAGCTCCTCCTCCCCGGTGACCGCGAACTCGAGATAGAGCTTGCCGTCGCCGGGACGCAGCGCCATCTTCGACAGGGTCCAGAGCTGGCTTCGCGCGGCCTTGTCGAGGCAGCCGATCAGGTCGCGGGCGTAGAGGTGGTGCGGGTCGCGGGCCAGCCGCGCGCCCAGCGTCAACGTCTGCCGGAGCTCGCCGAGGATGAGCTGGTCGGCGTTCATCGAAAGCTTGTTGCGGTTGGCCCGTCGGCGAATGGCCGCGACAGCGGCGCGGGAGAAGTCCATGGCCTGCACCTGGTGACCCTTGCGGGCGAAGTAACGCGCATCGCGCCCGACCGCACCGGCCCCGATGTCGACCACCTTGGCGTCCTCGGGCAGCTGCTCGAGGACCCATTCACCGAAGGACGACTGCTTGCCCTCGAGGTCACCGCCGCGGTTGCCGTGGAACTCGGTCCAGTGCCCCATGTCGGTGCGGAAACCCCGCAGCCAGCCGTCCAGGCGACGTACGCCGGCGGGCGGGTCCGCGTACTTGAACGACGGGTCCGGGGTGCGCCACTGCGGACCGTAGATGAAGGCCAGCATCTCCTCGGGCTCGGCGGGAGCCGGGAAGTCGTAGCCGTGCAGGTTGATCGTCGACACGGGCACGATCGCCTCGCGGCGCAGCCGGCCGGAGCGGTTGCCGAGCTGGTAGAAGACCGGCTCGCCGACCTCGTCGGGCACGTAGAACGCCACGAAGATGTCGATGTGTACCTTGCGGCCGTCGGAGACCTGGTGCAGCACCTTGATGTCGCCACCGGACATCCGCAGGACGTTCCAGCCGCGCTCGCGCATGGTGCGCTCGATGGCGTACGACTCGGTGATGATCTCGGCGGGCACGGTGTGCTTGGAGAGGTAGCAGACGTCGGTGTCGGAGTCGTGCCCGAGCATCCGGCCCTCGCGGATCGCGCCGAGGAGCGCGCCGTAGTTGAGGTAGGCCTCGACGCCGACCACGTCACGGAGGTCGGCGAGGACACGCTGGGTGCCGTCGAGGATCTCCTCGCGGATGCGGGTGTCGGTGGCCTCGAACGCGCGGGTCAGGTGGCCGACCTTGTCGACGCTGAGCGGATTGCCGCTGCCGTCGACGATCGAGATGACGCCCTCGTGGGTGCCGAGGGAGACCTTCTCCTCGAAGAGAACCTCGCCCTCGTAGTCGGCGATGGTGACCGTCGCCGAGCCGTTCAGGAAGCGGGTGAGGACGTTCGGCCACGGCACCAAGATGCCGCCGTCGGCCGGGTGGCCGTCACGCTCGGGAGTGAGGGACCAGACGTACTGGCCGTCGACGGAGAGGATCAGGACCTGCGTGGCGGAGTCCCGGACGAGGACCCCCTCGTCGGAGATCTCGAACTGTTCGCCGGGCGTGAGGGCGCTGACGGTCACGAGACCTGGGCACCTTCTCGCGCGATCGCCTTCCGCAGAGCGGTGCTGCTGGTCTGGAGGGTGTAGGGGAAGTAGACGACCTCGACGCCGACGGAGGCCATCTTCATCTCGAGGGCGTCACCCTTCTCGGTGCCCTTCCAGTCATCGCCCTTGAAGAGGTGGGTGAACCCGACCTCGCGCCAGGAGTCGACCTTGTTGGTGGTGCGCTCGGCGTAGACCGCGTCCACGATGCCGATCGCCTCGACGATCTCGAGCCTCTCGACGAGCGGGACGGTCGGGATGATCCCCTTGGCCGTCTCGCAGACCTCGTCGGAGACCACACCCGCGATCAACGTGTCGCAGCGCTCGCGCGCCTGGCGAAGCATGTTGAGGTGACCGATGTGGAAGAGATCGAACACGCCAGGTACGTAACCGATGACCGGTCCCATGCCCACGCTTCCTCCAAGTGTTTGTCGAGTAGTTTGGGCGACTTTACACCCTGTTCCCCCACGGCCCAGATACAGGCCAGTATCCATGTCTCCCCGCACATCTCCGGAATCACCAGCGCGACACGCGGACGTCCACAGGAAGCCCGGTGACCTTACCCGAAAGTGAACAGCGCATGGCCATTTCCGCCGGAACCCCGCTCACGCGGGCGGCATGACCCCGAGGATGACGAGCAGACCGGGGGTTCAGAGCGACACTCGATCTGGCGTCACCCATTCGACATCGTACGAGAGGATGCACGTGTGCTGATCGACATGGTTCGACTGCCTTCCGGGGGCCCTGTCGCCGAGGCCATGGTGGACCGCCGGACCGGGCGGACCTGGACGGTCGAAGTCGATCCGATCGAGATCGCTACGACGGTCATCACCGTCCGGCAGTGGAACGCGGTGTTCGACACGGTGACCGCGCCGAGTGAGGGAGACCTCCCGAAGGTCGATGTCAGCTGGCGCCAAGCAGTCTCGTTCTGCAACGAGATGTCCCTGAGGGACGGGCTCACCCCGCCGTACGCCATCACGACGGTCGAGCCACCTGTCCGGCAGAACAGCACCTGGACTCCGCACGACGAACCGGCACCCGACGACTGGTGCGTGACGTGGGACCGAGAGGCGAACGGGTATCGGCTACCCACGGACGCGGAATGGCAGGTCGTCTGCCGGGCAGGCTCGACCGGCCCTCGCTACGGCAACCTGGACGACATCGCCTGGTACGCGGACAACTCCCAAGGATCCCTGCACCCGGTCGCGAAGAAGATGCCCAACGCCTGGGGGCTGTTCGACACCTTGGGCGGGGTGTGGGAATGGTGCTGGGACCTCTATAACGCAGAGGTGTACGGGTCGTACCGCATCATCCGAGGCGGCGGCTGGAGCGACCCACACTGGAGCTGCCGGGCCGGCGTCCGCCGCAAGACCAACCCGCAGGCTGCCTTCGACGACCTGGGCTTACGCCTCGCCCGAACGATCACCGGCTGACGCCAGCGCTGCGCCCCTACCCGCCGTGCCCTCCTGCTCCCCCTCATTCGTGGCGAGCTGTACGGAATGGTGAGCCGAGCACGACCACTGCTGCGATCACGAAGATCGCGACAGCAACCCACAGGGCCTGCCGAAGCCCCAGCAGCTGGGCGACCAGACCACCAGCCAAGGCGCCGACCACAGCGCAGGTGCGGTTCGCGGACCGAATGGTCGCATTCATCCGCCCCTGGAGCGCATCCGGTGTCACCGCTTGTCGATAGCCCAGAGAGTTGGAGTTCCCGACGCCCATGCCGAACCCGGCGACCACCTGTGCGGCAGCCAGGATCACCATGCCAACTGCGGTCGGCGGCGCCAGTGCAGAAGCTCCCCAGGCCACCGGTGCGACAGTGAAGCCGAGCAACGTGGCGCCCCCAGCCCCCAGACGAAATCCGGCTTTGACGGCGATCAGGGCTCCGATCAGACCGCCGACGCCGGTGAACGCCATGACCACGCCATAGCCGAGTGCGGCGAGTCCCATCTCGCGCAGCGCGAACGGCGCGAACGCCGTCAGTGCCATCGCGTTGCCGATGAACCAGATGTGGGTGGAGATCGCGTGTGGGGCGATAGTGCGATGGCGGTAGATGTAGCGCACCCCGACGCCGATGTCCTCCAGCACCTGCCTCGGCGTGCTCGGCCGACGCGGCAGCGGAGGCTCCTCGACGCGTAGACGAGCGTTCATCACCGCCCCGAACCCACAGGTGAGGACATCAGCGACGACCGCAAAGGGAGCCCCGATCAACGCGACCAACCCGCCGCCCATGGCCGGTCCCGACGTCATCGCGACCGTGTCGCCTTGATCGATGCGCGCGTTCGCCGAGAGCAGCGCACTCTTCGGAACCAGCCGGGGAAGAAATGACTGCCGCGCAGCGATCTCGAGAACAGAGAGAGCACCGACCACGAAGAGAACAGCAGCTACCACGACCAACGTGAGGGCGTCGGCCAACCAGAGCACCGGGATGGCCAGCAGGGCAACCGCCTGCGCCGCGTTCGACCAGACCAAGAGCGGTTTGCGTCGGACCCTGTCAACGAGGACGCCCGCGAAGAGCCCCAAGAAGGCGTACGGCAGAACTCGGGCGGCGTTCACGATGCCGACCTCCGCAGGAGTGGCGACCAGCACTTGGACGACGAGCACCTGGACCGCGACGACCGAGACGGCGGTGCCGAACGACCCCGTCGTCGACGCAGTCCAGTAGCGGACAAAGGCGGGGATCTTCATCGCCTCGTCGCTCATGCGGAGCGAGCCTATGGTGCGACCTCGGCCCGACCGCGCGGTTTCCGACGAAAGCGCCCATGTTCCGTGACCACCTCGACACGGCAGCGCTCCATGCCGAGCGACTAACTGGCGGGCTGTTTCTGCTCCCCGGGTAGGAGTCGAACCTACGTCGCTAGTCCTGATTCAAAGTCAGGCGGGCCCTGCCGGCAGACCAACCGGGGAACGTACGCCGAAACGCACGGGACAACTGTAGACGGCGAACGTCTCGCTCACCGCACTGACTCGTGCAGGGAGAGCTGCGATGTGATGCTCGGCCGCTCGCTTCGGGAGCCGTCGGTGGCGGCTGAGGCCTGACCCCGGGGTTTGCCGACGCTCGTCACGTGTTGGCGCCAGAATCGACGATTCCAGGCGGTTGGATGCGATCCGTTGCCGACATGCTCATCCTCGCTCTCATCCTGTTCGGCATCGTCGCAGGCGGCGTGGCCCAGCTCATCCTCGGTCGCTCGATGAAGGACATCGATTGGACCACCGCCGTGGTGACGGGCCTCCTGGACTCCTTCGTCGGTGGCCTGGGGCTCAGCCTCGCGACCGGCAACGGCCTCGATCTCCACGCGACCGGGCTGATCGGGTCGATCTTCGGCGCGCTGCCCCTCACCTGGGCGTGGGGCTTCTGGCGCCGTTCCCGCGAGGGCTGAGTCACCCCATACGGGTGAAGCGGCGCCCATAGGCTGCGATCAGACTCCCCTCACTGATCATCCTGCGTTCGCAGGATCACACGAAGAGGGGCTTGTCTTGGACGCCATATTGAAGGACTTCGGAACCGTGCTCCTCTGGACGCTCTGGTTCTTCATCTGGATCGCCGCGCTGACGGTCTGGATCCGCTGCATCTTCGACCTGTTCGGCGACACATCGCTCAGCGGCTGGGCCAAGGCCGGATGGGCGATCCTCCTCGTCCTGCTGCCCTGGGTCGGCGCGGTGATCTACCTGGTCGCCCGCGGCCGCAGCATGAACGAGCGCCAGCAGGCCAAGGTCGCTGAGCTGCAGGCAGCCCAGGCCGACTACATCAAGGAGGTCGCCGGCGGCCCGGCCGCACCGGTCTCCCCCGCCGATCAGATCGCCAGCGCCAAGGCGCTCCTCGACGCCGGCACCATCGACCAGAGCGAGTTCGCAGCCCTGAAGGCCAAGGCACTCGCCTGAGGTCCCGGCGGTGATCGCCTCGATCCCGATGCGGGTGGGGTACGCACCCCACCCGCATCGGGTGATGCCAGCAGGTCACGGCCGTTCGAGGGTGGAACCCCAACCACCAAGGAGCCCTGTCATGGCAGACGAGACCAACGCCCCCGACCTCGAGGTGAACGCGGCCACCGTGTCCGACGGCGCCTACACCCTCCTCATCGCAGACTTCAGCGACACGGGCACCGCCTGGGAGGCGTACGAGGCTCTCAAGTCGGTCGAGGACGGCCACAGCGTCGAGATCGAGGGCGTCGTCGTGGTCAAGCGCTCGGCCGAGGGGAAGCTGGAGGTCCAGAAGGCCACCGACCACAGCACGAAGTCGGGCCTCAAGTGGGGCCTCGTCGGCGGCATCGCGCTCGGCGTGATCTTCCCGCCGTCGATCCTGGGCAGTGCCGCGGTGGCCGGCGGCGCCGGAGCCATCGTCGGCAAGCTGCGGCAGCGTCACCACCGCGGCGAGCTCGAGGAGCAGCTCGAGAACGCGATCGAGCCAGGACACTCCGGCCTGCTCGCGCTGGTCTCCGACCCCGGTGAGATCAAGATCCGCAAGGCGCTCGAGCGGGCGGAGAACATCGTCGAGTCCACCGTCGAGAAGGTCGAGGCCGAAGACATCAAGGCCGCGGCCAAGGAAGCCCAGGCGACCGACGCCACTGGATGAGGCAGCGGCCGGCTATGCGTTCGAGCCCAAGTGGGACGGGTTCAGGCCGACTCGATGATGGTGGCGGTCGCGATTCCGCCGCCGCCGCACATCGTGGAGAGCCCGATGCCCCCGCCGGCGGCGCGCAGAGCGTGGGCGAGGTGGAGCAGCTGCCGGGCTCCGGTGGCGCCGAACGGGTGGCCGATGCTGATGGCGCCGCCGCCGAGGTTGACGCGGTCGAGGCTCACCCCGAAGTGCTCCTGCCAGATCAGGACCGGGACCGCGTAGGCCTCGTGGACGTCGATGAGCTTCATCTGGTCGAGGGTCAGCCCGGTGCGGTCGAGGATCTTGGCGGTCGCGTCGTTGGGACCGTCGAAGATGATGTCGGGGTCGTTACCCACGAAGGTGGTCGACCGGATCCAGGCCAGCGGGGTCAGGCCGAAGCGGGCGCAGGCCTCCTCGGATGCCAGGATCATCGCGGCGCTGCCGTCGGAGAGCTGGCTGGAGTTGGCAGCGTTGTTCACACCGTCAGGCCGGTAGACCGATGGCAGCTTCCCCGCCTTCTCGACACTGGAGTCCGGCCTGATGCCCTCGTCGCGGTTCAGCAGGACGGTGCCGTCGACCGTGACGGGCACGGTCTCGTCGTCGAACGCCCCGCGTTCCCACGCCGCGTGCGCGGCGAGGTGCGAACGGACGCCGTACTCGTCGCACGCTTCCCGCGTGATGCCGTACTTGTCCGCGGCACGCTCCGCGGCCTCGCCCTGGTGCGGCATGTCCCAGTGCGCGTGCAGGCTCTGCGAGATCGGGCCGTCTTCACCCACCGTTCCCGCGATGCCGGTGGGCACCCGGGTCAGCGACTCCACGCCTCCCGTGATGACGACCGATGCGTCCCCGGCCATGATCGAGGCGACGCCGAGGTGGGTGGCCAGCTGGCTCGAAGGGCACTGCGCGTCGAGCGTTGAGATGGGCACAGTCATCGGCAGGCCGGACGACAGCCAGGCGTTGCGGCCGATGTTCTGCGCCTGCCCACCTACTTGGCCGGTGGCACCAGCGAGGCCCATGTCGACGTTCGCAGGATCGATCCCAGCCGCAGCAAGGGCGCCGTCGAACGACGTCGCGAGCAGGTCGACGGGGTGGACGTCGCGGTAGGCCTTGTCCTTCTTCGCGATGGGGGTGCGGACACCGGAGACGATGGCAACGCGGGTCATGAGGTTTCCAATCTGTTGGGATGGCTGCACGGAGGCAGCAGGACATGCGGACGCACACCGGTCGGCGGTGCCGCCCTTGCTCAGGGGGGACCGCGCGCAACGGGCATGGGGGTTCCCGTCGCGCGCGGTCGTCTCAGGACCAGACCTGGCCGTAGACCCGCAGCCAGTTCTCACCGAGGACGCCGCGGACCTCGTCGGCGGTGTAGCCGCGCTCGAGCATCCGCTCCGCGAGCTTGGGAAAGCCGCTCGGGCCGCCCTGGCCGAGGCCGTCGGGGAAGTTGAACGGCGGAGGCGGGTAGGTCTCCCGACGCCAGACCTGGGACTTGATGAGGCCCTCGTACTGCTCCATGGTCAGCGTCGCGTCATCGTCGACCTGGGTGCCACGGCAGTAGTCGATGCCGAGGCCCACGTGGCCGGTGCCGACCAGGCTGTCCACGTGGACCATGTGGTCGATGAACTGGTCGAGCGTGGGAGCGGTGTCGGCCGCGACGAAGAACGGCAGGCCGTTCATCCCGATGACTCCCCCGCTGGCGGCGATGGCCTTGATGACGTCGTCCGGGATGTTGCGCGTGCTCGGGTGCACCGCGTGGGCGTTCGAGTGCGAGGCGATGACCGGTGCGGTCGACGCTTCGATGACCTCGAGCGCAGAGCGCCATCCGGTGTGGCTGACGTCGACCAGGATGCCGAGGCGGTTCAGTTCGGCAAGCATCTGCTCGCCGAGCTTGCTGAGCCCGGCGTCCTGCGGCTCCTCGCATCCGTCGCACATGATGCCGCGCCGGTTGTAGGCGACCTGCACGATCCGCAGGCCCATCCGCCAGTACGCCTCGATCAGCGAAGGCTCGTACTCGAGGGGTCGTGTGCCCTGGAAGTGGAACACCACCGCCATCTCACCGGCGGCCTTGGCCGCCCGGATCTCCTCCACGGAGGTCGCCAGCCGTAGGCCTGGGGTGTTGCGGATGAACTCGAAGCACCTGCCGAAGGCGGACAGCGCCTCCCTGGCAGCGCCGAGCGCCGAGACCGTGAG
Organism: Nocardioides panzhihuensis; assembly: GCF_013408335.1. NCBI lineage: Bacteria > Bacillati > Actinomycetota > Actinomycetes > Propionibacteriales > Nocardioidaceae > Nocardioides > Nocardioides panzhihuensis. The sequence goes on from NZ_JACBZR010000001.1 coordinate 4,152,861, forward strand.
CACGCAGACGGTCGTGCCGCCCTTGCGCCAGTGGTCCAGGTGGGTGCGCCAGTAGTCGAACTCGCAGGCCGAGTCGATGACGACTGCGTCCTCGAAGACGAACGGGTTGATCTCAGTCATGTGTTTGCCGCCTGTCTCTCATGTTGGCCGTCAGCTGGTGCGGGTGATGTCGAGCGGCCACGGCGCGTTCCACCACGGCTGGGTGTAGTTCGCCCACTCGAACCCTGAGGCGATGCCCAGGTTGGCCTGGAGCGCCATGATCGGGATGTAGGGGACATCGGTGGCCAGTTGCGTGAGGAGCTCGGTGTAGGCCTCGAACTGCGCCTCCGGAGTATCAGCTTCGGAAGCCTTCTGGATGATGCTGTCCACCTTCTCGGGGCCGTAGCCGGCGAGGTTGCTGCCGCCCTCGACCAGGCCATCCGAGCCGAGCCAGTACGACGGCATGTAGCCCGGCGTCGGTGTGCAGCCGGCGCCTGCGGTGTAGACGGTCGGCCGCTTCTCGACTGCTGCTCCCACGTCGGCCACCCACTTCGCGATGGTCTGGTTCCTGACCGTCAGCTTGATGCCGATCTTGCCCAGCTGGTCGGCGAGGATCTGCGATCCGGTGATGTTGTTGGAGAAGTCGGTGGTCTGCAGATTGGCTTCGAAGCCGTCAGGGTAGGCCGACTTGGCCAGCTCCGCCTTCGCCTTGTCGAGGTCGTGTGGGTACTGCGGGAGCGAGTCGATCATCGTCTCGGCCTTCTCCGGCGACGTGATCGTCTCGAGCGACTGCGGCGGGATGAATGTGGTGATCGGGTCGGCGTGACCGTCGACGTCGTCCACGAATGCCGAACGGTCCACTGCGTGAGCGACGGCGCGACGCACATGGATGTCGTTCCAGGGTGCCGCCTGCGTGTTGAGGGCAACGAAGCCCATGGAGCAGCTCGGGCTGCTGACGATCTCTGCCTTGGAGGTCGATTCGAACGACGTCGCGTTCGCGACGCTGGGCACCATGTCGATCGACTTGGCACGTAGGGCGATCGCGGCGTTGGTCTCGGTGTCGAAGAACTTGACGTCCATCTCGTCGAATTCGACGTCACCGCCCCAGTAGTCGGGGTTGGCCTTGAACTCTGCGCCGCCGGTCGGGTCGAGCTTGACGATCTCATAGGGCCCGGTTCCCATCACGAGGGTGCCGGGGTTGCCGAAGTCATCCTCGTGCTCCTCATAGAACTTCTTCTGGATGATCTGGGAGGAGAACATCGACGCCTGGGTCGCCCAGTTGGAGTCCGGGGTCTTCAGCGTCACGGTCACCGTGTACTTGTCGGTGGCCTCAATGGTGTCGACGGTGCGGTACTTCGCCGCGGTGTAGGAGTTGGGGTCGCGGTAGCGTTCCAGAGAGAAGACCACGTCATCCGAGGTCAGCTCCTGGCCGTCCCAGAACTCCACTCCCTTCCTGAGGTGGTAGACGTATACCTTCGGGTCAGGGTTCTCGACCCTCTCCGCTAGGCGGGGCTCCAGACTTCCGTCCGGCTTGAGCCGGACGAGGCTCTCCAGGCTTGGACTCACGACGAGGGGAGCCATCTGCGAGTCGACGATGTCGACCGTGCTCGTGCTGCCCACGATGCCGACTCGCAGGGCGCCTCCGTCCTCGGACTCGGATGGGGCCGCAGAGCTTCCGCAAGCACTGAGGCCCGCCATCGTCATGAGCGCCGCGGCTGCGATCGCACCTTGTCTCCGCATGAGCATCCTCACTTCATCTGTCGATTGATCGTTGGGGTCGAACCCATTGCCATGTCGTGCTTTGACGTCTGTCGTTCTCCGAGTCCGACTGCTGCTGGCGTGCCGTACATCCGCCGCGTCCAGACCACTACGAGGCCCATCCGTCGGATCGAGGCACCGAGTCGATGAGTTTCCGGGTGTAGGCGTCCTTCGGCCGATCCAGTACGTCGCTGGTCTGGCCGTGCTCGACGACCCGTCCGCGGTGCATGACGTAGATGTAGTCCGAGATCTGCCGGACGATGGCGAGGTCGTGGGTGATGAAGAGAAAGCCGATGCCCTGCTCCTCGCGGAGCTTCCCGAAGAGGTTGAGGATCTGCGCCTGCACCGACATGTCGAGCGCCGATACCGATTCGTCGCAGATCAGCAGCCGCGGCTGGGTCGCGAGGGCCCGGCCGATGGCGACGCGCTGCCGCTCCCCACCGGAGAGAGCCACGGGCTTACGTTGGGCGTAGGACGCGGGCAGCCCGACCGTCTCGAGCAGGTCTGCGGCCCTGGCCGAGACGTCGGTCACCTTCGGATCGTGGGTTCGGATCGCCTCCTGGAGAGTCCAGCCGATGGTGCGCATCGGGTTCAGGCTCGAGTAGGGGTCCTGGAAGACCATCTGCACGGTGCTCCGGATCCGTCGGGCGTCACGGCGGCTCAGCGTGGACCAGTCGGTGACCGCGATGCCGTCGATCTCGATGTCACCACCCGACGCGGTCTCCAGTCCGACGAGCATCCGGGCCAGCGTCGTCTTTCCGCTGCCGGACTCGCCCACGACCCCGACGCTCTGCCCGATCCCGATGCCCATGGACACCCCGTCGACGGCACGGACGCCCTGCTTGCCGTTGTCGAACTGCTTGACGACATCGCGGACCTGAATCAGCTGACCGCGGGTGTCACCGGAAACCTCGTCGACGCCGACCTCGATCCGCGCGCGGATCTCGGCCATCTCGTCGCGGATCTCCGCGAGCCGCAGGCACCGCGACCATCGCTGGTTGCCCAGGTCCACCAGCTCGGGCCGCGACTCGGTGCATCGTGCGCTCGCCCACCGGCAGCGTGGCGCGAAGGCGCAGCCACCGGCGACGTCGTCGGCCGCCGGTACGGATCCCGGGATGGAGGCCATCTCGCGGAGCCTGCGGTCGGCCGGCGGCTCGGACAACAGCAACCCGTGGCTATAGGGATGCAACGGTTCCTGCTCGAGGTCGGCCGACGGGGCGACTTCGAGGAGCGAGCCGGCGTAGAGCACGTGGACCCGGTCGCAGGTTCCGAAGGCCAGCCTGAGGTCGTGGGTGATCAACATGACACCCATGCCCCGGGAGCGTTGGAGGTCCTTGATCAGCGACAGGATCTCGCGCTGGGTGGTGACATCGAGCGCGGTCGACGGCTCATCGGCGATCAGCAGCTCGGGGTCGCATGCCAACGCTGCGGCGATGGCCACTCGCTGGCGCATGCCGCCCGAGAGCTGGAAGGGGTAGCGGTCGACCACCGACGGGTCGTGGATGCCGACCTCGGCCAGACGCCGGATGGCTTCCTGCCGCTTCTCTCCGCGTGGACGCCGGGCGAGCTTCGGCGGCAACGACTCGACCAGGATGCGCCCCACCCGCATCACGGGGTTCAGCATCGTGAAGGGGTCCTGGAGGATCATCCCGATCGCGTTGCCGCGCATCGCCCGCCGCTGGCGGGGCCCCAGGTCCATCAGGTCCTTGCCGTCGAAGGCGATCGTGCCGCTCGCGTGGAGTCCTTGCGGGAGCAGACCCATGATCGCCTTTGCGGTCACCGACTTCCCGCTGCCGCTCTCTCCGACGACCGCGACCATCTCACCAGGGGCGATGGACAGGTCGACCCCGGACACCACGGTGGAGGTGCTGGCCGGCGTCCTGTGCACGACCGAGAGGTCGGACACCTTCAGAAGCGGCACCGCTGCGGGCCCCGTCAGGAGATCGACTCCGACGGAGGTCTCCCCGCTCTGTTCTTCTGCCGTCTTGGTCATGGTCTCGGTCATGGTCTCCGCCGTGGTCCGGGTGCGATCTGTTCGCGTCATCGCGACGCTCCTCTCTCGGAAAGCCGCTCGTAGATCCAGTCGCCGAAGACGTTCATCGACGCCGCGGTCATCACGATCATCAGGCCGGGCGCGAGCGCAGCCACCGGGCTGATGAACAGCAGATCCAGGTTCTCGGCGAGCATCAGACCCCAGTCCGGGGTGCCGGGGTTCACCCCGAGTCCGAGGAACGAGAGCCCGGACAGCGTTACCAGTGCTGTGGCGAAGATGAGGAAAGAGTTCGCCACCGCGACCGGAGCGATGTTGGGCCAGATGTGCGAGACGAGGATCCTGATGTTCGACACGCCGAGGGTCTTCGCCGACTCGACGTAGGGGCGAGGCACCTGCTCGAGCGTGGCGCCGCGGACGACTCGTACATCCATCGGTACGACCAGGACGATCAGGAGGCCGATCGCGAGCCAGTAGCCTCCGCCGAATGCTCCGGCGACGACGATGATGACCAGCAGCGAGGGGATCGACCACATCAGGTCGACCCAGCGCATGATGAGCGAGTCGACCCATCCCCCGAAGTAGCCCGCGACGAGGCCGAGCAGGTCGCCGATGACCAGCGAGCAGGCGGCGATGACAAGTGGGCCGACGAACGCCGTCTGGGCACCGACGATGAGCCGGGAGAAGATGTCACGGCCGAGCTGGTCGGTCCCCAGCCAGTGCTCGGCACTCGGGCCAGACATTCCCAGAGAGGTCATCTGGGCGTCAGGGGCCTGGGGGGCGATCAGCTCGCCTAGCAGCGCCAGCAGCCCGACGACGATGATCACGGTCATGCACAGGATCACGGACCACGAGGCGCGTTGACGGCGCCGTAAGCGGCCCCTGCCGGTGTCCAGTGTGATGCTCATGCTGCGTTCCTTCCAAGGCGGATCCGGGGGTCGACTGCCATGTAGAGAAGGTCCGCGAGCAGATTCGCGACCATGATGACCACGGCGATCACCAGCGCGACGCCTTGGATCATGGGCAGGTCCTTGTTGATCGCGGCATCGACGAGGAGGGTCCCGATGCCGGGCAACGAGAACGTCACCTCGACCAGGAACGCGCTGGTGATCAAGGCTCCGAGCACCAACCCACTGATGGTGACGATCGGGATGAGGGCGTTGCGGAGCACGTAGGTGAGCAGGATCCGCGCCGACCCGAGGCCCCGCGCACGAGCGAACGTCACGTAGTCCTGGTCGATGACCCCGATCAGCGCGGCCCGGGTGTGCTTGAGCACGAACGCCGAGACCGTCAGCGCCAGTGCCACGGCAGGCAGAGTCAGGTGCCATGCCCGGTCGGCGAAGCCCTCTCCCGCACCTGCGGCCGGGAAGATCGGGACGACGATGGCGAACAGGAACAGCAGAAGTACGCCACTGACGAACGCCGGCGTGCTCAGCGCAATCACCGTCGCGCCGACGATCCCGCGGTCGATGGCGGTCTTTCGCCGCAGCGCCGAGACCACCCCGAGACCGACGCCGAGGACCATGGTGAGCGCGAAGGCGAAGACACCCAGGAACAGCGAGACCGGAAGTCGCGAGCTGATCTCCTCCTCGACCGGGAGAGTGGTCTGGATCGAGGTGCCGAAGTCCAGCTGTAGAGCCGACTGCGCCCAGATCCAGTACTGGGTCAGGAACGGCTCGTCGAGGTGGTAGCGCTCGTTGAGCAGCTGCACGGTCTCCGGCGTACGCGGCTGCGAACCGAGCAGGATGTCAACCGGGCTGCCGGGCGCGATGTAGAGGAGCGAGTAGATGACGAAGGACAAGATCGTCAGCATCGCGAGCAACGCGCCGAGGCGTCGCATGAGGAACAGCGTCACGCGTTGAGCAGTCATATGTGCTCCCTGGAGGTGCAGGTCGTCATGAACGCCGTCGGATCTTGGTGGCGGCGTATTCCCACAATTACATGCACTACCAACTATCCGCAAGCCATCAGTTGGTAAATCATGAGATATTTCGGTGCCTCCGACACAGGGCGGAGCCGTCGACCATCAGGCTCCTTCGGGCGCGACGAACTGCCCGGCGAGTCCTGGAAGGATCTGGATGATTGGCGTCGTCAGGGCGCGTGCCAAGGCGACGTGAAGCGCCTAGGACTTCCGGGACGCGCCAGACCGACGCGGGGAGCCGGGCCGGTACTGTGGCCGCGACGTCCGCGCGTCCCACCGAGCCAGCGGCTCAGTCGGAACTGGCGATTCGCTCCTCGACGAGCAGCCGGACCTTTCGCAGCATCCCAGCGAGCTCGTCCAGCGAGTCCTCCGGAACTCCGGCGAGCCCGAACTCGCTGTCGTCGAGCGAGGTGGCGACAGCCTCCTGGGCGGCCTCACCCGCAGGAAGCAGGGTGACGACGGTGACGCGCCGGTCGCTGCCCTGCGATCGCCGGACGAACTTGCTGCGCTCGAGCCGGTCGACGGTGCGGGTGATGGTCGTCGGGTGTGCCGCCACACGCAGTGCCAGCTTGGCAGTTGGCATCTGCTTGGCCGGATGAAAGCTGAGCGCGGTCAGCGCCTGCCAGCCGGCAAAGGTCAGGTTCTCTGCAGCAAGGGCCGGCTGAGCGGCCACTTGCACCAGGCGGTTGATCCGCTCCACCTCGAGGGATACGGCGAGCTGACGGTGGGAATGGGCACCACGACGCTCGAACTCCTGTTGCGTGACCTCGATGAGGTCGCGATCCAAGTCCACTACGGCAGCCTATCGTTCTGGGATCTCAGCGCGGGCAGTACGGGAGGAGGTCGTCCATGTAGACGAGGTCGATCGGCTTGCCGTGGGCAACCGCCACGTGCTCGGGGAACGCGCCGAGCAGGTTGGTGAGCACGATCAGCGTCAGCCCGTCGGGATACCGGGCGATCTGGGCCTTTCCACCACCGCCCGGCGCCGGGACCAGCCCTTGAGGTCGCTCGAAGACCAGCCAGCCGATCCCCCACAAGCCGGGGCTGCCGTCGTACGTGGGGACCGGGGTCCACAGCGTGTCGCGACTCGCCGGGGAGAGCAGCGCACCGCTCTCGAGGGCCGACATCCAGGCGGCCAGGTCGTCGGCGGTGCTATGGAGTCCCGCGGCGGTACGGAGCACGTGCGGCCAGTCCAGGCGGCTCCTGTCGATGCGCCCCGTGGGCTCACCCGAGGCATCGATGCTCATGTACGTGTCTGCCCTGTGGGGAATGAGGTCGTGGTCGTTGGCGTAGCGCGTGTGGGTCATCCCGGCGATGTCGAACTGGCGCTCGGCGATGAAGTCGACGAACGGCTTGCCACTGAGCCGGTCGATGACCTTACCGAGCAGGGCGTAGTTGGTCTGTACATAGTTGTAGCCTCGGCCGGGCTCGAACTCCATCGGCGCGGCGTGCACGACAGCCCAGGCGGCCTCCTCGTCCGCAGCGACCAGCCCGACCGAGCTGTCCGCGCCGTAGGCCATGATCTCCGGGAGCCCGGAGGTGAGGGTGGCGAGCTGTCGGATCGTGATCGGCTGCCAGGCCTCGGGCAGCGCGTCGAGGTAGCGCGAGACCGGGGCATCGAGGTCGAGGTCGCCGGACTCGACCAGCTGCATCAGGGCGATCCCGGTGAACGCCTTGGCCATGGAGTTGATGGAGAACACCGACTCCCGGGTCACCGCCACGTCGTGCTCGAGGTTGGCCACGCCGAGTGTCTCCGAAGCCACGATCTCGCCGTGATGCAGCACCACGGCCTGCAGCCCGGGCACGTGGCGCTCCTCCATCAGCCGAGCGAGCTGCTCGCGCAGTGCGTGTGTCGTGCTCATCGGGGTCCTCCGGTCGTAGTGGCTTGCGCCTGCTCGATGAACGCGCGTCTGAGCGCCTTCTTGTCACGCTTCCCGACCTGGGTCAGCGGGATGCTCTCGACGATGTCGATGCGCTTCGGAGTCTGTACGGAGCCCTTGCGCGCGCGTACGTGTGCCTTGAGGTCGTCGACCGTGACACCAGGATCGCGCACCTCGACCGCGGCGACGAGGATCTCGCCCCAGTAGTCGTCCGGGACACCGAAGACCGACGCAGCAGCCACAGCGGGGTGCTCCTCGAGTGCATCCTCGACACTGCGGGGGTAGACGTTGAAACCGCCGGTGATGACGAGATCCTTGGCGCGGTCAACGATGCGCAGGAAGCCGTCCGGGTCTCGTACGGCGACGTCACCGGTGTGCACCCAACCGCCGCGCATCGCTTGAGCCGTGTCCTCAGGCAGGTTGAGATAGCCGCTCATCAGGAGGGGGCCGCGGACACACAGCTCGCCCGGCTGCCCGTCGGGGACCTCGACGTCGTCGTGGTCGACGAGGCGCACCTCGGCCTCGGCCACAGGCCGCCCGCAGGAGGCCATGCGGGCGTCGGAGGTGACGTCATGCTCCTCGCGCCGCATCACGCATACGGTGGTCGGCGCCTCGGCCTGGCCGTAGAACTGGAAGAAGATCGGCCCGAACCGGGCGATGGCGTCCCTGAGCCGCTGGGGGGAGATGGGCGAGGCGCCGTAGAACACGGTGGCGAGGCTGGAGGTGTCGTGCTTGCTCAGGTGCGGGTGGTCCAGGATTGCGCTGATCATCGTCGGCACGAGCAGCGCACACGTGATGCGATGCCGTTCGACCGCAGCCAGGAACTCGCCCGCGTCGAAGTTCTGCTGGACGTAGAGGGTGCCGCCTTGGGCGATCGTCGGCACGAAGTTGACTCCGCCCGCATGGCTGAGCGGCGCGACCAGCAGGTTGCGGATCTCGTCGGGCCACTGCCAGTCCGCGAGCTGGATGCCATACATCGTCGACATGCTGCGGAAGCTGACCTGGCTCGCCTTCGGCACCCCGGTGGTGCCGCCGGTGTAGACGATGCGGCAGATCGCCTCGAGGTCGCTGGGACGCGGCTCGAGCACGGTCGCGGTCTCGGCCGCCATGAGCACCCGCAGGTCGTCGGCTCCCCCGCCCCCGATCCTCAGGACCTGCGCGCTGCTGCCCGCGATCTCGACCGCCTCGGTGATCTCGTCGATCCGCGCGCCGTCCACGACCACATGGGTCGCCGCGGCGTCGTCGAGGATGTGCGCGAAGTCGGCGGGGCTGCCCAAAGGGTGCAACGGCACGAAGACGCCGCCCAGCGCGGCAACGGCCTGCTGGACGAAGAGCACCTCGATGCGGTTGCCGGAGAGCAGCGCGACCCGGTCGCCTGACCGGAGACCGAGCCCGTCCAGAACTGCCGCGCACCGCGCGATCGCGACCTCGAGCTGTGCCCCGGTCCAGGTCGTGCCGTCGGACTCGACGACGAGCGTCTTGCCCGAGTGCGTACGTAGCGCACGGACAAGCAGATCGTTGAGGTGCTCGAAGCGTCGGTCGGTAACCACTGGGTTCGTCACCACTGGGTCAGCCCTTCAAGCATGCGCATCTGAGCGTCGATCCCATTCTTCATGGCTGCCGCGCGCCAAGCCGGCGAAGCCGGGTTGAGCCCTTCCATCATCAGGTCCAGCATCTCCTCGCGCGAGGTGTAGGTCTGTCCGGTGGCGTACTTCAACCACCGGTCGATGCGCACGGTGTTGAGCACGGTCAGGTTGTCGTAGGTGCCGACCTCGATCAGGAGTCCGGCCCACTCCGCCCACGGCGCGGTGCTGGGCAGCCAGGCGGAGAAGAATCCGGTGTAGGACGGCGTGTGCCCCTCCGACATCCGGGCAGAGGAGGAGAAGCTCGTGCGCGCCGACTCCCCTAGCCAGTCGACCACCCGCTCATGCCCGGGCGAGCCGGCCGGAAGGCTGCAGATGTGCGCGAGCTCGCCCCACTCGCCGATGCCGGTGTGCCACTCGATGAAGGCGATCTTCTCGGCGTTGGCCAGCACATGTGGCAGGAGCTCGGCGACGACCGTGTGCGACCAGGCCGGGCGGTCCCCGACGTAGGTGATGCCCGTCGGCTCTACAGCCTGTCCGCCCGAGAGGGCAGTGATCATCTGCTGCGGCCCATGGGCACGCACCATCTCGTCGAGGACACCGCTCCAGTCGCTCGTCTCCTCCGTCCAGCCCTCAGGGCACAGCGTCGGAAACAGCTCGCGATAGAGCTCGTTGCGAGGAAACGGGTCCTCGTGGTCGAGGAAGTTGCGATTGAGGTCGATGTTGTCCTCGTCGGTGCGCGAGTGGTGCGAGAAGCCCCACGGATTCAGCGCATGCAGCGCCACGATGTTGACCCCATCGGGAATCTCGAGTTCGCGGAGCAGCTCGAGCTGGAGGGCCGAGCCGAGGAAGCCCTCCTGACCATGCGTCCCCGAGACGACGAGAAAGCTCTTGGCCGCCTCGGGATCACCGAACGTGGCCACGTCGATGGCCAGCTCCTCACCGTCAGCACCGCGCTCGGTCGGATGTGGCACTGACTCGAGCTGCGCGCCCCGCTCAGCCACCAAGTCGAGGAACCGGCGACGCGCCTCGGCATACGTATCGCTGAACGCTTCGCTCACAGCCACCTCCGATTTCGCCACGGCGTCGATCGTCTCATCGATTTCATGGATCGATGATTACATGCATTACCATCTATTGGCAATGCGTCTTTCTTGGGTATTGAACCACCCACCGCTCACATACAGACCAGGAGAACAGATGGACATCCACGGCACCTCCGCAATCGTCACCGGCGCAGCGTCGGGGCTGGGAGCAGCGACCGCTCGCGCACTGGCCGACGCCGGCGCACACGTCGTCGCGCTGGACCTCGCCTTCGACGGCGTCGAGCCGGTCTCCGGCGTGACCCACGTCTCGACCGACGTCACAGACCCGATCCAGGTACGGCGCGCGGTGGCCGAGGCCGCCACCGCCGCGCCGCTACGGATCGCGGTGAACTGCGCCGGGATCGGCCCCTCGGCCCGCATTGTCGGGCGTGCCGGAGTCCACGACTTCGACCTCTTCGCGAAGGTCGTGTCGGTCAACCTGGTCGGCACCTTCACGGTGCTGGCGCTGGCGGCCGAGGAGATGGCGCGCAGCACCGAGCTCGAGCATGGCCAGCGCGGCGTCGTGATCAACACCGCCTCGATCGCCGCCTACGATGGCCAGGTCGGGCAGACCGCGTACGCCTCCTCGAAGGGCGGCGTGGTCTCGATGACCCTCCCGGCAGCCAGGGACCTCGCCCGGCACGGCATCCGCGTCAACACCATCGCACCCGGCATCGTCGAGACCCCGATGCTCGCCACCGTGAGCGAGGAATATCGCGCCGGGCTCGCGGAAGGCGTGCCCTTCCCGCAGCGCTTGGCCAGGCCCGAGGAGTTCGCTCTGCTGGTGACCCAGCTCATCGCGCACGACTATATCAACGGCGAGGTCGTCCGGATGGATGGTGCCCTCCGGATGGCGCCCCGCTGACTCGTCCGAAACCTCGGTCGCCCACGTAGCGCACATCGATCCCCTACGGTTGGCATGTGGACCTTCCAGTGATGCCGCCGATCCTGCCGATGCTGGCCAAGCCGGCATCGCTCGAGAAGGTGCTTTCGATGGCGCCCAACGTCCAACTGGAGCCCAAGTGGGACGGGTTCAGGTGCATCGTGTTCAAGGACGGCGACGAGGTGGAGCTGGCCTCGCGCAATACCAAACCGCTGACTCGCTACTTCCCCGAGGTGGTCGAGGCGCTTCGCGAGGTGCTGCCGGAGAAGATCGTGCTCGACGGAGAGATCTTCGTGGCGGTCGGCGACCGGCTGGAGTTCGAGGTTCTGCAGCAGCGGATCCACCCGGCCGAGTCGCGGATCAACCTGCTGGCGGAGGAGACGCCCGCTGCGTACGCGGCCTTCGATCTGCTCGCGCTGGGCGACAGGTCGTTCCTCGACGAACCGCTGTCGGAGCGGCGGGCCGCGCTCGAGGACGTCTTCGCGGGTCTCGACGAGCTCGACCACCGGAAGCGAAGCGTGCATCTGTGCACGACGACGACCGACCCCGAGGTCGCCCAGGACTGGTTCACCCGGTTCGAGGGCGCCGGGCTGGACGGGGTGATGGCCAAGCCGCTGGACGCCCCCTACGTCCCCGACAAGCGGACGATGCTGAAGATCAAGCACTCGCGTACGGCTGACGTGGTCGTAGCGGGCTATCGCGAGCACAAGACCTCGACGCCGGAGAACCCGTTGCTCGGGAGCCTGCTGCTGGGTCTGTACGCACCCGGGGAGGACGGCCGGCCGGAGCTGCAGCACATCGGGGTCTCAGCCTCGTTCACCGCCGCGCGACGCGCCGAGCTGTGGCAGGAGCTCCAGGAGCTGGTCGTTCCGATCGAGGAGCACCCGTGGGGACGCTGGAGCGAGTGGCTGACCGCCAACCCCGACCGCGTCCCCGGCACCCAGAGCCGCTGGTCACAGGGGAAGGACTTGTCCTTCACCCCGCTGCGTCCCGAGCGGGTCGTCGAGGTCGGCTACGACCACATGGAGGGACGCCGGTTCCGGCACACTGCCCAGTTCAAGCGCTGGCGTCCCGACCGCGAGCCGGAGTCGTGCGGGTACGACCAGCTCGAGGAACCCGTGGCGTACGAGCTGGCGGAAGTGCTCGGAGTGCCCCGCTGAACAGCCCAGTTAAATCCGGATAAGGTCAAGGCATGAGCTACGACGTCGTACTCCTGGTCGAGCAGGCACTCACTCTCGACGACGCGACCCGGGTCCACTCCCTCCACGAGGGAGTCGAGGACCCGGTCTACCACGTGCTGTTGCCCTTGGAGGACGCCGCTGCTCGGATCGAGTCGGCGATGGGCACTCTCAGCGCGGCCGAATACCTCGGCTCGGCCATGATCATGAACGAGGTCGACCTCGACGCGGTGCGCGAAGAGGCCAGGGAGGGTGCCGAGAAGGCTCTCGCTCAGACGCTGCAGGTCCTGAAGAGCTCCGGAGCCTCCGCCAACGGAGAGCTCGTCCAGGACCCGGTCAAGGCGCTACGCGCGAAGGTCACAGCGGTCGACGGTCGAGAGGCGATCATCATGACCCGCCCGCACGTGGTCGCCGAGTTCTTCCACGTCGACTGGACCCATCAGGCCCGCCGCCACCTCGACGTCCCGGTGCTGCACCTGATCGAGCACGAGAACTTCGACGAGCAGGCCGGCGAAGGCGAAGGAATCAGCGGCATGTGAGGCGTGTCGTCGTCATTACCGCTGAATCTGCGGAAGTGACGGCGAACACACCAAAGGTTACCGCTCTGTTACCGGCTTCGCATGGCAGTTGTGGCCCGCATTCCCCTAGGATCTTGGGGTCCGCTGTTCTGGGGGGATCCAGCGGACAAGAAGTGCCTGCTCGTGCGATCGGGGGATCCGCGCTGAGCAGGCACTTCTGTCATTTGTCGTCGATCCGGTTGCCGTCCTCGTCCCAGTGGGAGGCGACCTTCTTGCTCGGCTGCACGCGCGGTGGCTCGCCGGGCATCTTCGGGTAGTCGGGCGGGAAGTTCAGCTCGCCTCCGGGCAGCTTCTCCCAGAGCTCGAGCAGGGGCCCGAGGTCGTACGCCTCGTCGTCGATCTCCGCCCAGCGGTCGCCGTCGGCGAGGAGCTCGGGGACTGTGAAGAGGTTGAGCTCTCGTGGGTCGTCGAGGTCGGCGAGCTCGTCCCAGGTGAGCGGGGTGGAAACCGGAGCGCCGGGCTTGGGGCGCAGCGAGTAGGCGCTGGCGATCGTCCGATCCCGGTTGTTCTGGTTGAAGTCGACGAAGATGCGCTCCCCGCGCTCCTCCTTCCACCACGCGGTGGTCACTCCCCCGTCGCGACGCTCCAGCTCACGGCCGAAGCCGATCGCGGCGTGGCGCAGCTCCTCGAAGGTCCACTCCGGCCGGATGCGTACGTAGATGTGCACGCCGCGGTTGCCGCTGGTCTTCGCGAAACCGCGCAGGCCGAGCTCCGCCAGGGTCTCGCGGGCGATCGCTGCGACGCGCTTGACGTCGCTGAAGTCGGTGCCGGGCTGCGGGTCGAGGTCGATGCGCAGCTCGTCGGGGTGGTCGACGTCATCCTTGCGCACCGGCCAGGGGTGAAAGGTGAGGGTGCCCATCTGGGCGCACCAGACCGGGATCGCGGGCTCGGTGGGACAGACCTCCCGCGCCTTACGTCCGCTCGGGAAGGTGATCTCGACCTCCTCGAGGTAGTCGGGAGCACCCTTGGGCGTGCGCTTCTGGTAGAAGCCGTCGCCTTCCTTGTCTGTGGGTCCGGTGGCCAGCTTCATGCCTTCGCGCCAGCCGTCGGGCCAGCGCTCCAGGGCGGTGGGGCGCTCGCGCAGCGCCCGCATCAGCGGGTCGCCGACGGAGGCGAAGAACTCCGCGACCATCAGCTTGGTCACCTCGGGGGTCCGGTCGGTGGCCTCGTAGATCACCCGGTCAGGGCTGGAGATCCGCACCTCGCGCTCGCCTACCTGCACATGTGCGGCCGGTGTCTTCGCCATGGCGCCAACCTAGCCGCTTCAAGCCCCTCCCCCAGCGAAATCGCCCGGACGAAATCCGCAACTCACTGGCCAGTACATCTTGAGACCGGCATGATCCGCTCCAACGTACGGCGACCGCTGCGATCTCGGAGGACCCCCAACATGTCGACTCGAACCACGGCCCTGACCGCCGCTACGGCGGCCCTGGCCGCCGCCATCACCCTCGGCCTCACCGGCGCTCCCTCGACCGCGAGCACCAACCCGGCCTGCGGGACGGTCGCCTCGCCCGACACCCGGGTGGAGCACACCCGGCTCACCGACCCGACGGTGACCGACATCCTGGCCCGCTCCGGGTTCGACGACGTCGCCGGCGCGGTGAGGACGGCCGTCTGCGACGCCGGCAGCAGCAGGGCCGCCACCGCTGCGGCACGGCTCGCCGGCCAGGCGCTGTGGCAGCGTGCGGTCGACCGCGTACAGGGCCGCGGCGACGCCGGTGGCGACCTGCCGCGCAGCGACGACCGGCCGCTCTACTGGGCCCGGCTCGCGGGCGAGCTGGAGATCGCGCGAGTCGCTCCCGCGTACCGGACCTGGTCCGAGGACGCCCGGGCGAAAGTGCTGGCGGCCTTCGACCGGAGCTCGCGCGGGATCGAGTCGACCGCCTTCGCCCGCGGCGAGTCCGGCCGGTCCCGGCAGGTGCTGGCCTCCGGCTTCGACCCGTTCACCCTTGATCGCAACATCCGCCAGTCGAACCCGTCCGGGGCGACGGCGCTGGCGATGGACGGGCGCGTCGTCCAGACGGCGAAGGGTCCGGTCGAGATCCAGACCGTGGTGTTCCCGGTGCTGTGGGAGCCGTTCGCGCAGGGCACCGTCGAGCGCGCGTTCCTGCCACACCTGGTCCCCGGCAAGCGCGACGTGGACACCGCCATCACCATCAGCCAGGGCCGCGCGGGCCGTTTCGACCTGGAGGTCTGGAACGGCGCCCATCGCGGCACCTTCCCCGACAACGACCGCGTCAGCGTCAACGAGACGATCCCGATTCCCGAGGACGTACCTCATGCCGACCCGCAGCCGCAGTGGACCCGGACCACGCTGCCGGTCGAGGCGATGAAGGCGGCCGTGCCCGGCACCTACCCGGTGAACATCAACCGGACCATCACCGAGATCCCGGCCGGATCGACCGCGCCGGTCACCCGCGAGGACCCGACGCCGGGCTCCACGGCGGTCGCCGGCGGCGGCGGTGACTACCTGTCCAACGAGTCGGCCTACCGCACCACCGCCCTCCGCGACGCGCTCCAGGCCGACACCAAGCAGGGTCACATCCACGTACCGATCCTCGACGGGGACGCCAGCGGTGAACCGCTGGCCGACATGCGGGCAGACATCGTGGCCCAGGCTCTCGATCTCGTGGCGGCTGCGGCGACGAGCTGATCCGGAGATGGCCAGAAGGAGATGGCCCGAAAGAACTAGCCGTCTCCCGCACCGTTTTCATGCCCCCGGGCGTACTGAGGGCATGAAAACAGCAAAGGTCAGGCCTATCTCGGGTGCGGCCCTTGTGATCAGCATCGTCAGCATCTTCGCCCTCGGCGCCTGCGGCGGGTCGGACGGATCGGGCGGCTCCTCCGCCGACTCCGGCTCGGTCGAGTCGCTCGCCGACCAATCAGCCGGGAAGGCGGCAGGTCCGGAGATGGCCGCGGAGGATGCAGATGCCGCCGCCCCGAAGCAGGCCGTCACGAAAGCATCGATCATCTCCACCGGCTCGGCCTCGCTCCGTGCGAAAGATGTCGCGAAGACCCGTTCGCAGGTCCAGCACATCACCGATCGGTACGCCGGCCAGGTCACCCAGCAGGAGACCAGCGACAGCGACGACGACGGCCCGAGCCATGCCCGGATGGTCCTCCGGATCCCGTCGAAGTCGTTCGACGCTGCGATGGCCGACCTCGAGGAGACCGCCACCCTGGTGGACTCCAACACCACGACCACCGACGTCACCACCGAGGTCGTCGACACCGAGGTGCGGGTGAAGAACGCCCGAACGAGCATCGAGAGGATCCGTACGCTCCTCTCCCGCGCCGATGCGATCGGTGACGTCATCGCGATCGAGTCCGAGCTCGCCCGCCGCGAGGCCGATCTCAACTCGCTGCTCGCCCAGCAGGCGGCCCTCGAGGACCAGACCTCGCTCTCGACGATCACGGTGAGCATCGACCGGGCCGGCCCCGGCGGCTCCTCCGGGGACGACCCCGGCTTCCTGGCCGGTCTGAGCGCCGGCTGGGACGCGCTCGGGGCCTCGGCTCGGGTGCTCGCGGTCGCCTTCGGCGCCATCCTTCCGTGGACGCCGGTCGTCCTGCTCCTCATCGCGCCCGTCTGGCTCCTTCGGCGGCGGAAGGCGGTCGTCACGCCGGCTCCGGTCCCGGCCACGGCCACGGGCTCGGCAGAGGAATAACCAGTCGAGATCGGGTTGCTCGACGGCGTACGTTCTGATCATGAGCGCGCTCGAGCACCCCGGTCTCGTCTTTCGCAGTCTCGACCCGTTCGACGGGGACGATGCCCTGCTGAAGGGATGGTACGAAGCGACTCGACGTGGCTTCCACCAGACCCGAGGCAGCGACGACGGGCTGCAGGTCTGGCGCGACCACATCCGCGCCGACTCGGTGACGCTCCGAGGCGCATGGGCGGAGAGCTCGGAGTTCTCCTCCGCCACGATCCCGGTCGCGACCTTCTCGTCCTGGACGTCGCCGGTCAACGTCGGTGGCGGCGCCAGCCTGCCGGCTCTGCTGATCAGCGACGTGACCGTCTCCCCCACCCACCGGCGCCAGGGGCTGCTGCGCAAGCTGATGACCGTCGCACTCGCCGACGCGGTCGCCGCGGGGGTGCCGCTGGCGGCGCTGACCGTCTCGGAGGGTTCGATCTACGGTCGTTTCGGGTTCGGCACGGCCACACATCTGCGCCAGATCGAGGTCGATGTGACCTCGAAGTTCCGCTACCGTCCGGAGGTCCCCGTCGACGATGGCTCGGTGACGCTGGTCGAGCCGGGCGAGGCGTGGAAGACGGTCGCCGAGATCTACGGCACCTTCCAGGAACGCACCCGCGGGTCGGTCACCAGGCCACAGTTCTACGAGCCGTGGCTCTCCAGCGCCTACGACTTCGACGGCGACTCGAAGGGCGAGTCGAAGCAGCGGGCCGCGCTGCACCTGGACGCCTCCGGCACGCCCGACGGCTACGCGATCTACAAGACCGCCGACGAGCGCAACGACTCCGGACTGCGGATGGCGCGGGTCATCGACCTGGTGGCCCTGACCCCGGCGGCCTATCTGCGACTGTGGCGATTCCTCGCCGACATCGACCTCGTCGAGCGGGTCATGTGGCGCAAAGCGCCGCTCCAGGACCCGCTCTACTGGGCGCTCGCCGAGCCGTTCGCGGTCAAGAGCGCCGAGCTCGACGACATGCTGTGGGTGCGCCTGCTCGACGTGCCGGCGGCCCTACAGGCACGACCCTGGTACGCCGCGGGCGAGGTCGTCATCGGTGTCGACGACGCGCTCGGACACGCTGCCGGTGCCTGGCGGGTCGCGGTGAGGGACGGGGTCGCCGAGGTCACCCCGACCGACGCCACCCCCACCGTCGAGCTGGCCGCGGACACCCTCGGTGCCCTGTATCTCGGTGGCGTCGACGTCCGCACCCTGGTGGCGGCCGGCCGGATCACCGGCTCGCCCGAGGCGATCGAGACCTGGGCCGCGATGGCCGACGGCGGTCCGCCGCCCTACTGCATCACCGGTTTCTGAGCCTCAGGGGCGTCCGGGCTCGGCGCCGATCAGGTCGATCCGGTCGCCGAGAAAGCGGTAGTGGTGCATCGCGTCCAACCTCGGTGCGTACGCATGCAGGCTGATCGCCGGGCGGGAGCCGACGTTGCGTACGTCATGGACGTGACCGGCGTCGTGCGCCCGGGCGTCGCCGGGGCCGACGTCGGCGATCTGCAGGCCACCGAGCCAGTTGTGCTCGACCAGGCTGCCGGTGAGCACGGTGAACGCGGTGGTCGCGGTGCCGTGGTCATGGAAGCCGGTGCTGGCGCCCGGCGACCAGGCGATCAGCCAGATCTCGACCTCGTCGTCGCGGTGGAGCAGGTGGAACTCGCGGCCGGTCTCGGGCACCTGAACCCGCGCGAGCAGGTCGTCCTCGGCGTAAGTGCGGATGGCGTCCAGCAGAGGCTGTGTGGCAAGGGCGGTCAAGGTGGCCTCCTCCAGAAGCGTCGTGAACTTAAGTATAGTAGATTGCTCGATTTTGGCAATGGAGTTGTGCTCCCACCTCAGACGTACCATTTCAACCATGGGTTACAACGTGGAGAAGTCCGACGAGGAGTGGCGTGCAGAGCTGACGCCTGAGGAGTACGCGGTGCTGCGCCAGGCGGGCACCGAGCGGGCGTTCACGGGCGAATACACCGACACCGAGGCCAAGGGCGTCTACTCGTGCAAGGCCTGCAAGGCCAAGCTCTTCGAGTCCGACACCAAGTTCCACTCCGGCTGCGGCTGGCCGTCGTTCTACCAGCCGATCAGCGACACGATCGAATACATCGAGGACAAGACCCACGGGATGGACCGGGTCGAGGTCCGCTGCGCCAACTGCGGCTCCCACCTCGGTCACGTCTTCCCCGACGGCTACGGCACGCCGACCGGCGACCGGTTCTGCATCAACTCGATCTCGATCTCCTTGGATGCGACTGAGTGAGGTCGAGCGGCGAGCTTGCTCGTCCGCTCGCGCCGAGCGAGGGAGCGACCGCGCGCAGCGCGGAGCCTGACGACCAGGCCTGACCCGGCTGGCGTTGCGCCGTGACAGTTCGGATCGCGATGTGGTCAGGACCGAGAAACCTCGACCATCCCGGGCGTGACGCGGTGCTCGCCTCGGCGAACGGTCAGGCGCCGACCGAGTCGCGCCAGGAGACGAGGTCCTCGAGCGGCTTGAGGTCGTAGTCGGGACCGTTGACGCCGTAGGTGAACAACCTGGCGCCGGCGTCGTAGAGCGGCTTGGCGGCCTCCGCGCTGTCAGCGGCGGTCGAGATCTCGATCTCGTTCACGTCGCGGCCGATCGCCTCGCAGTGACCGGCGAGCACACCGCGCTTGCGCTCCAGGGTCTCCACGTCGGAGAAGGAGTGCCAGATGTCAGCGTGCTTGGCGACGTACTTCAGGGTCTTCTTCTCCCCGCCACCACCGATCAGGACGGGGATCTTGCGGGTCGGGGCGGGGTTGAGCTTCTCCCAGCGCGCCTCGATCTGCGGGAGGGCCTCGCCGAGGGCGTCGAGGCGGCCACCGGCGGTGCCGAACTCGTAGCCGTACTCGGTGTAGTCCCTCTCGAACCAGCCCGAGCCGATGCCGAAGACCAGGCGCCCACCGGAGATGTGGTCGACGGTGCGGGCCATGTCGGCGAGCAGCTCGGGGTTGCGGTAGGAGTTGCAGGTCACCAGGCAGCCGATCTCGGCGCGCGAGGTCTGCTCGGCCCACGCCGCGAGCATGGTCCACGCCTCGAAGTGCTTGCCGTCGGGCTCCCCGTAGAGCGGATAGAAGTGGTCCCAGTTGAAGATCACGTCGACACCGATCTCCTCGGCGCGGCGCGCGGCGTCGCGGATCTGGTCGTAGTCGGCGTGCTGGGGCTGGATCTGGACTCCGATGCGGATCGTCATGTCCTCAACATTACGGAGCGTCTGGCCTTTGTCCACGCGTCAATCGGTCCTATCGTTCGGCAGGCGGCGGATCGTGCCGTACGAGAGCTGAAGAGGGTGCGAGATGCGATTCGGTTGGGACCTGCACGAAGACGGCAAGAACGTACGAGACGGCGCGATCGTCAAGCCCGGCGAGCGGTTGAACTGGCCGCGGACCATCGGGTTCGGCGGCCAGCACGTGGTGGCGATGTTCGGCGCCACGTTCCTGGTGCCTCTGCTGACCGGCTTCCCGCCGACCACGACGCTGTTCTTCTCCGGCCTCGGCACGCTGCTGTTCCTGCTCATCACGCGCAACCGGCTGCCCAGCTACCTCGGCTCCTCGTTCGCCTTCATCGCGCCGATCGGCGCCGCGATGGGTGGCGGCGGGATGGGAACGGCGCTCTTCGGCATCCTGATCACCGGCGCGCTGCTGGCCCTGGTCGGCGTGATCGTGATGGTCACCGGCACCGGCTGGATCGAGGCGCTGATGCCACCGGTGGTGACCGGTGCGATCGTCGCGCTGATCGGCCTCAACCTGGCCTCTGCTGCGACCAACAACGTGGTCGGTGGTGACCCGGCCAACCCGGACAACGGCGCGGTGCTGGTCGCGGCGATCACCCTGGCGACCGTGCTGATCGTCGCGGTCGCCTTCCGTGGTCTGGTCGCGCGGCTCTCGATCCTGGTCGGTGTCGTCGTGGGCTACGTGGCCGCGCTGATCACCGGCCAGATCGACACCTCGGCGTTCCAGGAGGCTGCCTGGTTCGGACTCCCCGACTTCGCCACGCCGACGGTGTCCTGGTCCGTCGTGCCCATGTTCCTGCCGGTCGTGCTCGTCCTCGTCGCCGAGAACGTCGGCCACGTACGCAGCGTCGCCCACCTCGCCGGCGACGACTCCATCAACCGCGAGACCGGGCGGGCCCTCTTCGCCGATGGCCTCGCGACGACCATCGCCGGTGGCTTCGGCGGCTCGGCGACGACGACGTACGGCGAGAACATCGGCGTCATGACCGCGACCCGGGTCTTCTCCACGGCCGCCTACTGGGTGGCCGGTGTCGTCGCGATCCTGCTCTCGCTCTCCCCGAAGTTCGGGGCGCTGCTCAACACCGTCCCCGCCGGCGTGCTCGGCGGGATCACGGTCGCGCTCTACGGCCTCATCGGCCTGATCGGCATCCGGATCTGGCTCGACAACCGGGTCGACTTCTCCCAGCCGGTCAACCAGTTCACCGCCGCCGTCGCCCTGGTCATCGGCATCGGCAACCTGACCCTGACCTTCGGCGACCTGACCTTCACCGGGATCGCCCTCGGCACCATCGCCGCGGTCGTGATCTACCACGGGATGAGCGCGCTGGCGCGCCTGCGTGGCCGCTGAGAGCTAGCCACTCCCTCGAACGCGCGGAGCGGGCGACCTGCGTCACCTCGGGCGCTGCCCCTCGCCGAAGAGCGCGGCCTCCATGTCGACGGCGTACGGTTGCTCCCACTCGGCAAGATTGACGACGACGAACGGTGTCCCGTCGGGTAGCAGCACGTTCACCTCGTCCATCAGCCGACGGAGCCCCTTCGCGGCGCCGCTGCTGCCGCGGCCGTCCTGGGCCTCCAGCCAGCCGGCTGCCTTCTCGACCACGTCGGCCGGCTCCAAGATCACCCGAACGTGCGGATCCTCTGGCCACGACACGTCCGCCATCGTGCACGTGCGGAAGCCGGTGAACATCAGCCTGCTCCGCGAAAGGTCCACCCGCCGCATCGCGACCGACTCCTGCTCGGGGAACGGCAGGTCGCGTGCCAGACCCGAGCGCTTGCCGTCGAAGATCACCTCGCTCAGGTCGGTGGCGAACGTCGTGTCGCTGATCGAGCAACGGTAGAACTCGGTGCCCTTCATCTTGGTGTCGGTGAAGGTGCACCCGGTGATCGCGACCCCGGACCACATCCGACGACCGAGCTTGGCCTTGCTGAAGTCGACGTCGATCCACGTTGGCCACGAGTCGGCCGTCGCTCCGCCCACGGTGGCCTGGTGCAGATCAGCACCGACGAGGCTCGTCCGACTGCACTCGACCCCCAGCAGACGGGAGTTCTTCAGGCTCGTCTGGTCGAGGATGCAGTCCTCGACCACGACGTCGAAGAACCACAGACCCGAAAGATCTGCGTACGTCAGGTCGAGACCGCTCCAGCGCACGCCCCGCAGCTCGCGCACGTCACCCGCAGGAAACGTCGGCAGGCCACGCAGATCGACGCGCCCGTCGAGCGTCCCGATGCCCTCCGGCAGCGGCGCCGCCGTGTCCGACAGCCAGCGCACAGCAGCCGCGGCCAGCCCAGGCTGATCCTTCCAGCGCTGCGTGACCTGCGTCCTACTCACGTGGAGCGTCCAGCTCGCGTATATCTGGTGTCGGCCCAGCATGTGCAAGGCATCATCATCGCCCCAACCTCAACGCCCGAGATAAAGGTGGACCCTACGTGCGACTGAAAACGCGGTTCACTCCAGAAGAGCGTCTGCGATCAGTTGTTGTAGCTCATACGCTGCTTCGTCGATCTGCGATGCCTGCGAACTGCCGCGCTCTCGGTATGCGGCGGCATTCGCCTCGGTCGCCGGGAACATCTCAATCAGCAGGGCAGCGACAGACTTGGGCACTCGCTCCTGCGCTGACCACTCATCCTTGAGAGCTGCAAGAGCGGCCTTCACAGATTCCAGGGCGTCCGGATTCAGACCGTTTCCCTCCCAGAGGGAGGTGTCGAAGGCTGCCCATGCCTCGAAGAGCTGGTCTGTTGGGGTCTTGTCAGTCATCACGGTCCTCCACGTACCCAGGTTATAGCCTCAGCAGGGATGTGCCCGGTGAGCAGGACCTCCTGCGAAGACTTCGTTCGGTTGATCGCTGTGAACCCGCGGATGTCATGCGTGTTTCGCCCAGCGTCGGTTGAAAGGTCGAAGATCTGCGATGGATCCAGCTTGCTGAGATCGATCGCAACGACGCACTCACTTGCCCATTGGGACTCCAGCGCCACCTGTCGACTCCGGGTCGTCGAGATGAACTGTGATCTCCAGGTCGGCTTGCTGCCGTGCAGTACGTGCCCAGAAGGCTTGTAGGTGGCATCCGGGTTCTTTGCATCAAGGCCACGAGACGGATCCTCGTCGTCACGTAGGTTTCTATAGACCACGTCCCTGCATTCCTCCCCCTGGAGCCCTGCGGGGTCGGACCAGGTGGTCGGATTGTGGACGTAGTTGTTTGGGTTCGGAGCGGGCGCGAGGCCGAGCGGGTCCTGGCTGAGATAGCGCCCAGTTCTGGGGTCGTAGTAGCGGTGGTGGTTGTAGTGAAGGCCGCTCTCGGCATCGGCGTACTGCCCGGCAAACCGAAGAGGTGTCGGCGATTCCTCATCGCCAGCTCCCCAGATGGTGCGTTGGGCGTGCCAATGAAGGTCACCGTCGGGTGTGACCAATTCTGCGGGCGCGCCAGCAAGATCTGTGACGATCGAGTAGAAGCGGGCATCGACATCGGCTTGGGAGAGCTCGTCGCCCACCTCGCCGCGAAGCTCGACCTGGGCCAGCGGTTCGTAGCCTTGGTACGTCCAGGAAAGAGTGTCACCACCAGTATCTCCACCGGAGCCAGTCTGCTCGAGGAGAGTGCTCCCTGCCCACGCAAAGTGCGTGGTCTCGGCGACTGTGCCATCGGAGGCGTGGCGGCGCTTGGCAACGCGACGACCGAGGGCGTCGTACAGATAGGACCAGACCGTTCCGTCGGGGGTGCGAAGCGTGGTCAGGTGGTCTTCGGCATCCCATTCGTAGAGCCAGGTTTCAGCTTTTTGGGAGATCCTGGTGCGGGTGTGCCTCGTCAGGCGGCCCTGCCCGTCGTAGGAGTATCGATCCCGGCCGGAACGAGTGAGCAACGTGCCCGTGTACTCACGACGTTCTGCATCGTCTCCACCCGTGGCCGCGCTAGTGATGTTGCCGAGCGGGTCGTATGCATAGCGCTCTGACCTCGAGCCATCGAGTGCAACCGTCGTGATCCGATCGGCGAGGTCGAGTTCGAATCGGCGAGCGCCGGTGAGGCGGTCTTCAACACCGACGAGCCGGCCAGCGGACTCGTAGGTGTACGTGCGCTCCTGGAGCACATCGGACGGCCTTGAGGCGCCAGGCCCCGCACCTAGGTCAACAGAGGTGCGGTTCAACCTCTGAGTCAGCGGCTGCCCCAGCAGATCCCAGGTCTGCTCGAGCACCAGAGCGCCGGCGCTACGCCTGGTCTCGCGGCCGGCGACGTCGCGCTCGAAGGTGATCTGCTGACCCGCGAAGGTCACAGACTCCGGCTCCGCTCCCATCCCGTAGGCCCACGTGGTCTCCACACCTGCTGGGGTGACCCTGTATTCCGGGCGCCCGATGGCGTCGTACGCGGTGGTGACGGTGCGACCGTTGACTGACTCGGCCAGCACACGACCGAGCGGGTCACGTCGCAGCACCAGGTCAACCTCAGGGCCGGCGGCCCGCAGCAGCCTACCCACCGGGTCGTAGGCCAGCTCAGTGGTGATCCCATCGGCGTCGCTGCGCACGACGTTACCCAGTTCGTCGTAGGCGAAGTGCATCCGCTGGCCGACGCCGTTGATGCGACCGGTGACCTGCCCAGCGGCGTCGTACTCGTATGCCAACGTGGACCCGTTGTAGTCGGTCTCTGTCCGGAGGCGGCCCGCTTCGTCGTAGGTATAAAGCCAGGACTCACCTCGCGGGTTGGTGACGCTAGTCAGGCGCAACTCGGGGTCGTAGGCGTACAGCGTGGTCGACCCATCGGGGGTGGTGACCTCGGCGGGCATGTCGAAGTGGGTAAACGTGGTCGTGGTGGTGTGTCCGACCGGGTCGGTGTAGGAGGCTGGATTGCCCTCGCTGTCGTACGTCCAGGACTCGGTAGAGCCGTCAGGGAGTCGACGGGAGGCGAGTTCGCCTCCCACTGTCCAGGAGTATTCCGTGCGTGCACCCAGTGCATCCGTGCTGGCAATAACTCGGCCGAAGTGATCGCGGTAGAACTCATTGACTGCTCCGTCGGGCTCGACCACCCGCCACGGCAGACCAGCCGGGTCGTTCTCGATGCTGCGCACCCGACCGAGCGCATCGATGATTGTGGCCAGGTGCCCATCGCCGTCGTAACCGAACGCCGTGGTATCCCCGGTCGCATCGGTGATCGAGGTGCGTCGGCCGGCGTCGTCGTAGCCGAACGTCGTCGCTGATCCATCAGGCAGGACCTGACGCGCAAGACGCGGCCCGGCGATCGTGTCGACCCACTCCATGATCGCCTGGCTGCCATCAGGACGGGTCACCATGGTGAGGTTCCCGGCTGCGTCGTAACCGAAGGTGGTCCGCCGTCCAAGCGCGTCCGTCCGCGCTAGCAGCCGGTTCTGCTCGCTCCACTCGGAGCGGGTCGCGCCGCCGAGCGGGTCGATCGTGGCGATAACCTGGAAGCGGGCATTGATCTTGAACGTCGTGGTGAGCTCGCGCGAGTCGGTGACCCGAGTCTCACGCAGACCGCTCGCGTTGGGCTCGCCATATTCGAAGGTGTTGCGCATGACCCCATCGGAGCCACCCTGGCTCACACAGCGGCCCTGGGCGTCGTAGACATAGTCGTAGAAGGTCCCATTGCGGTCGACCCACCGGGTGATGCGGTGGTGTTCGTAGCCGAACTCCAACTCCACACCGGAGTCATTGAGGATCCCGACCAGGTCGCCGTGATCGTCGTAGCGGTAGCCCTTCACCTGCATCGGGTCGCTGCCGTCAGGACGGGTCACGCTCAGACCGGTGATCCGGTGCCCGGCCGTGGCCACCTGCACGCGATACCCGGAACTGTGGGTGACCTCCGCGGGCGCACCCTGCTCGTCACGAGCGAACCGGATCCAATCGCCCGAGGCGTTCGTGATCGACGTCAGCCAAGCGGTGCCACCCGCATCGCTGGGGGTGTAGTGGCGGGTCTCCCCGGTCGCCGCGTCGAGCAGACGGTATTCGCCGGCCTCGCTGACGTGAAGCCGCAGTGCCCCACCCGCGACCGGTCGGGCGTCCTGGCCGGCCGTCAGGTTCTTGAAGACGTGCGCTCTGGTGTCAGCAGCCACCACGACCGCTGAACGCCGACCAACCACATCGGTGTGGACATCGATCCGCTCGTCGAAAGTGGAGGACCATGAGGGACCGAACCAATGACCATAGGTCCAGTCGCTCGAATGCTTCCGGCTCAGGATCAGCGGGAGGTCACCCGGGAGCGTCAGGTCGGTCTGCTGCAGAAAAACTGCGCCCGTGGCCACGTCGACCGGGTCACCACAACCTTGCTGGTCACGGCTTCCGTCTTTGTTCGTACCGCTCTTGTCCGAGGGCAAGCTGTCGGTCCGACCGGGCTTGTCGGAGCCGGACCTGGCCATATCGCTGTCCAGGTCGCGGCGAGCTTCCGCCTGCTTCCGGATCCCGTCGGCGACATCGTCGGCATTCTTCTTCAACGCCTGTCCGACGTCGCTGACAGTCTTGGTCGCCGCCTCGCGGAGCTCCTCGACGACGTCATCCATCTTTCTGGCCATCGAAGGTCTCCTAGGACTCGAAGAACGGCAGGGCGGACACTTCGGCCGCGAACGTTGCGCACAGGTCGTACTGATCGGCGCCGCAGTCGCTGAGGGCCGAGGCGATCTGCTCCATCAGGTCGTAGCTGAGCTTGGTCGCCGCGGTCGCCTCGCCGTCGGTCACGATCGGAGCATCTGCGACCGCCATGGCCAGCTCGGTGATCGTTCCGGTCAGCGGTTCGATCACCATGCTCGCGACCTGACCGATCACCTCTTCCACCGCCATGTCGGTGGCGATGTCGAGCGCCTTCTTTCGAATGGCGATGATCGCTGCGTTGCCGGCCACGCTGAGGCCGGCCGTGACCACAGCGGTCGCCGCCGCGGCCGCGATCTGCGCAGCGGTGATCGTCAGCTCGGCGATCACCTTCACCTTCAGCCCGACGACCGCATCAGCGGCGAGGTCGATCCCCGCTGCGACTCCGGGCAGCGCGTCGAGCACCCCGTCCATGTTGGCCGTGCGGTTATCGGTCCACGCCCTGATCAGCGCGTTCACCGACTGCGCCTCGGCACCGCCGCCGCCGAGCTCGTTGACCCGGATCTCCAGCTCATCGAGTGTGCCGCGAAGGTTCGACTCCAGACCGCGCAGCAGCTGCGCGGCATCGCGGACCGCGTCTTCGTTGACGTTCGGCCACTCGTAGCCGAGCAGGTCGAGTACGAAGTCCAGCTCCCCTGGGATGGTCATCCCCACGTCTCAGCCCTCCCAGCGTCATGCGGACATGTCAGCAGCCCGTGACGGGATCGGCACACGAACCCGAGCAGGAGCCACCGCGACGCACGAGGCTAGTGGAGACCGCACGAGGCCGGACAGTGAATTACCGAGATGTTCCGACCGGGTCAACCAGGTGTCAGGGCAGGCGCTCCAGGAGATCCCCGATCTCGACGCGGGCACCGGTGTAGAACGGCACCTCCTCGCGTACGTGGCGGCGGGTCTCCGACCCACGCAGGTGACGCATCAGGTCGACGATGCGGGAGAGGTCGTCGGCCTCGAAGGCGAGCATCCACTCGTAGTCGCCGAGAGCGAAGGAGGGGACGGTGTTGGCCCGCACGTCGGGGTAGTCGCGCGCCATCTGGCCGTGCTCGGCGAGGAGGCGGCGGCGCTCCTTGTCGTCGAGGAGATACCACTCGTAGGAGCGGATGAACGGGTAGACCGCGACGTAGTCGTGGGTGCGCTCGTCGGCGAGGAACGCCGGCAGGTGGCTCCGGTTGAACTCCGCGGGGCGGTGCAGCGCCATCTGCGACCAGACCGGGACGAGCCGGCCACCGAAAGCGGTGCGGCGGAGCCGGTGGTAGGCCGACTGCAGCTTGTCGGAGGAGTCGGCGTGCAGCCAGAACATCACGTCGGCGTCGGCGCGCAGGCCGGCCACGTCGTAGGTGCCACGCACCACGATGTCCTCGCCGGCGAGGGCTGCGAAGAGCTCCTCGACCTCGACGGCCTCGGCCTTGCGGTCGGCGTCACCGAGGGTCTCCTCGAGGGAGAAGACCGACCACATCGTGTAGCGGATGGTCTCGTTGAGCTCGTTGATCTTGGCTGCGTTGGACTTGATGTCGGCCTGCGGATCGGTCATGCCCCCATTTTGCGCTACCGCCGGTCGCCGACCCCCGCCGGGCTCTGTCTCCGGCCTCTATGGTGTGGGCATGCTGCCGCTGCGTACCCGCGTCTTCGCCTTCCTCCAGGAGCGCCTGGTCAAGACACCGCTGAACGCTGAGGAGATGGTCGCCCTGCGCGCCCAGCGCGAGGGGCTCCGGACCGGACCGGTCACCGCGTTCCTCTTCGGCCGGCCCGCGGACGTGGAGATCAAGGAGACGTACGTCGACGGGCGCCGGTTCGCGATCTACACCCCGCGCGACCTCAGCGGGCCTGCGCCGGTCGTCATCAACTTCCACGGCGGTGGCTGGTGCCTCGGGACCCCGGAGCAGAGCGCGTGGGTCTCCTCGCACGTGGCCGCGGGGACCGGGTCGATCGTGATCGCGCCGTCGTACCGGCTGGCGCCGGAGAATCCGTTTCCGGCAGCCGTCGAGGACGCCTGGGTGGCAGTGGAATGGGTCGCGAAGAACGCCGCCGACCTGGGCGGAGACCCGGCTCGGCTCGCCGTGATGGGCGACAGCGCCGGCGGAAACCTGGCGGCTGTGGTCTCGCTGATGGCACGTGACGCCGGCGGGCCCGCGATCGGTGCGCAGGTGCTGATCTACCCGGCGGTGGAGATGTACGAGAAGTTCCCCTCCGAGGCGGCCAACGCCAACGGGCCGGTGCTCACCTCGACGCAGATGAGCACCTTCGGCCACCTCTACATGGGCGAGCGCTACGGGGACGAGTCCTGGCAGGCCTCTCCCCTGCGTGCCGCGTCGCATGCCGACCTGCCGCCGGCCCACATCATCACCGCGCTGCACGACCCGATCCGTGACCACGGCACCCGGTACGCCGATGCGCTCCGCGCGGCCGGCACACCGGTCTCGCTCGTCGACTACGACACAGCGTTCCACGGGTTCATGGCGCTGCCCGGGGTCGCCCCGGCCGCCGCCGAGGCGCTCGACGGGATCATCGCGTTCCTACGGTGAAATCATCAACAGCTCTCAACGTTCGATTGGGAGTTTGTTAACCCTCCGCGCCAGGCCGTGTTGTAACGTTCCACTTGGGTGTCCATCGCCAGGTTTCTCGGGTCGTGTGCCACCTCGATCCCCCAACTCGCCTGCGGCTGAGAGCGCTCTCGCGTCTCCTCGGCGAGCCTGCGCACACCGGAAAGGCGTAGCTACGTGCCAGACGTCTCCATCAAGATCGACATCCTTGATCAGACGGTCAAGAAGCTGGAGTCGATCATCGACGAGTTCGACCACGCGGTCGGCAACTCCGACGCGCTCGAAGGCGCCATCGGGAACCCGTTCCACCGCGGCGAGCTGCGCAGTCAGGCCGACGACTTCGAACAGCGCTGGGACATGAAGCGCAAGGATCTCAAGGACGAGCTATCCAAGGTGCGAGACCACATCAAGGGCGTCGTCGAGGGCTTCCAGAACTGGGACAGCGAGACAGCTCTCCTGTTCCAGCAGAAATAGACGGATGGAGTGAGTCATGGATCAGTCACCCAAGGGTCGGGAGATCCAACCCGTCACCGGCGACTCTGCGGTGATCGTCGCGCGCGGGAACAAGATCGAGGAGCTCGGCGAGCAGATGTCCGAGGCGGCCAACGTCCTCGAGCAAATCGCCACCAGCGAGCTGGCCGACGGCCAGATGCAGGGAAAGGCCGTCGCTGAGCTTCAGGACAAGATCGGGTCCTCCTACGAGACGTTGCGGGAGGCCAGCGAGCTGTACACGCCCGTCGGGCCACTGATCGCGGCGTACGGTCAGAGTCTCGGGGAGCTCCAAACCAAGATGGGACCGTTGGTCGAGTCCTGCACGGACAAGTGGACCACCTACGAGGGGCTTCCGGGAGACCGCGACGAGGACGACGCCGAGGGGCAGGCGAAGAAAGCCGCGTACGACGAATGGCATGACGACGCGGAGAGCTGGGACGCCCAGTACGACACCTGGGAAGACGCCTACGACCTCGCGGTCAACGGCATCGGCAACGAGATGGCCGGCAGCATCAAGGATGGCTTCTGGGAGATCTTCGGTTTCCTCATCAAGATTCTCGAGGTCATCGCCATGGTGTTCATGCTCGCCGGACTCTTCCTCGGTGGCATCGTCGCCGTCATCGGATTCGCCCTCGGAGCCTTGGTGCTGATCGGGAAGATCGTCCAGGCGTCAGCCGGCAAGGCCACGGTCACGGATGTGCTCCTAGCGGTCGTCGCGATTCTCCCCTTCGGAAAGCTCGGTCAGATCGGCAAGGCCTGGGGCCAGCTGGGAAAGGGTGCCGCCTCCGGCGGAAAAACCGCCGGCGCAGCCGGACGAGGCTACCGAAACTTTGCTCTGAAACGAGCGGCGCCACTGAACCCACCTCCCGTGAATGTCACGTTCGGCGCCAAGTTCAAGACCGCTCTCTCCATCTCCACCGGCTTTAGGGACGTCCCCCGCACCAGGGCTGCTTGGATGGCCAACCCGTTCAAACCCCCAAAGGACATTCCCGTGGGCATTATGAGCGGCTCCGACATCGCTACCGGGATGGCCCTCTACGGGTCGATGCGCACAGGGGCCTGGGGCGAAAAGGTCGGGGCTGCCTTCGACGGGCTCAGCGGACTGGGGAAGTGGGCAGGCGAGTGGTACGGCACCACCTCGACGAGCCAGGGGCTGAACGAGCGGCGTATCAATGACCAGCAGAGCGCACAGCCCTCGGAGGGATGATGCCGGAGACATGGCAAGCTGAGATCGCCCAGCCGTCAGAGCGATGGATCCTGGTCCCGAACGCGGGCGAGGTCGACGCCACAGGTGCGGAGACCTGGGTCGAGGGCGTGCTCGACACGCTCCTCGACACCTGGGACGGCGAGTGGAGCGACGAGGTCTACCCCGGCGCGCGTGCCCTGCTCGCCCACCACCTCGCCAGCGACCTCCACCCCGGGACGATGGCCTCGATGCTCCACTGGCCGCTGCCCGCGCCCGTCGTCAGCCGGGTGCGGGTCGTACTCGGGGGCGGCGAGCCGACCTCACCCGAGGAGTGGCGGCAGCAGGGCTTCGATGTCGATGCGTACGCGGGTGCTGCTCTTGGTCCCGGACTGCGATGTCTCGCGTCCAAGACCGGCGAGATCGACGGTGAGACCGTCGAGTTCCTCACCGGCATCTTCGTCTTCTCGACGCAGGAGATCAGCGTGATGGTCGTGGTCGAGGCAGGCGGACCCGAGATCTTCGGTCTCACCTTCGCTGAGATGCCGCTCTTGCTCGCGGAGCTCGAGGTCTTCGGCCCCGATGGCACACCCTTCTCGGCACAGCCGGTCCCCGGCGTGACGAGCGACCCGTTCGACATATGGGAGGACTCGTCCTTTGTCTGAGACAGCACCCGCCCCGCAGTCCTCGCTACGCGAGGTGCTCGGTGGCGCCAAGGACCCGGATTTCAAGCTGAGGCTCCTCCCCGGCTGGGAACGACACTCCCCAGATGAGGCCGACCGGACCGCGATGGACGCGGCGCTGAAGAAGCGCTTCATGAGCATCAACCGGCCCGAGCTCCATGCCTCCATGCGGGCGCAGCTCGATCAGGCGTACACGCTCATGAAGCAGCAGCAGGTCAAGGCCTACTTCGCCGCGACCGCCCAGACCGACAGTCTCGCCATCATCCCGGCGGCGATCGTCGCGACGACGTTCCACGCCCACGGCGGTGGGACTCTCGACACCCACGTCGCCGGGATGATCCGTGACCACGGCGCCAAGCCGCTGTTCGGCGACAAGCGGTTCATCCGATACGAGCGCGAGTCGACCCGAACCGCCGAGGGCGACGAGCCCATTGTCGTGACCTCGATCGTCTACATGACCCCGATCCCTGGCTCGAAACGGCGCCGGGGGCTTCAGCTCACCGCCACCCTGGCGCGGCCGATGGAGATGGCGGCGACCGACGAGAAGTTCGTGGCATGGAAGCTGGCGCTGGACGTCTGCGTCTCGACGCTGCGGTGGGTGCCGGCGGCCTGAGAAAGCATCCGCGTCAGCCGCGCGTCAGTTCCGTGGCCGCTCGATGGGCCGAACCGATCGTGGCGGGGATGCCGACGCCGTCGTAGGAGGCCCCGGCGAGAGCGAGGCCTGGGACGGCCCGAAGGCCCTGCCGGATGCGGGCGACGCGGTCGAGGTGGCCGACGGGATACTGCGGGAGCGCGTCGGTCCAGCGCTGGACGTGCACGTCGGTGGGCTTCGCGGTGATGCCGGCGATCCGCTCGAGGGCGGCCAGGGAGTCGGCGACCAGGCGGTCGTCGTCGTCCGCGGGCGGCTCGCCGTGGCGCCCGATGGACGTACGCAGGTAGTTGCCGCGCTCCCCCACCCATGCCCACTTGGCGAAGGAGAAGGTGGAGGCCTTGATCGCGCACTCCTCGACGGGCGGGACCAGGAATCCGGACTTGCCGGCCAACGAGGCCGGCAGCTCGGGGAAGGCGAAGGTCACCACGGCCACGCTCGCGGTCTCGATCCCGGACAGCTCGCGGGCGACCGACGGGGCGGTCGAGCGGAGCAGCCTCGCGGCGACCGGTGCAGGAGTGGCGACCACCACGGCGTCGGCCGCTTCGACCTCGTCGCCGATCTCGACCAGGAAGCCCTGCAGCGTGCGCGTGACCATGTCGACAGGGGTGTCGAGCCGGACGTCCAGTCCCTCGGCGAGCGCCTCGGGCAGCCCTGACATCCCACCCTTGATCCCGGCGAACACCGGGACGGTCGAGTTCGGGAGCGCTGCTGCGGCCTCCAGCAGCGACCCCTTCTCGGCCAGCATGAACAGCTGCGGTGCGGCCGCCTTCACCGAGATCGCGCGGGCGTGGCCGGCGTAGACCCCCGCCAGCAACGGGTCTGCCAGCCGGTCGGCCGTCTCGTCCCCGAACCGGGACGCGATGAAGTCGCCGACGGAGATGTCCTCATCGGTCTTGGCGGGTGGAAGGGTGGGTTCGCGGCGTACGACCTCCAGGGTCTCCTCGGAGAGGACACCGGACGCCTCCAGCGCGGCCAGGTCGAGTGGCACTCCCATGATCGAGCGCGGGATCGGCCGCAGCGCCCCACGCGACCAGATCGACGACTTGGCATCCGTGGGGTGCACCACCTCGAGCCCGAGCTCTTGGGCGAGCGAGACCCCTTCGGGCCGACGGTTGAGCATCGCCTCGGCCCCGACGTCGACCGTCCGCCCGGCGACCGACTCTCCGCGGATCTTTCCGCCGACACGGTCAGAGGCCTCCAGCACCGTGACCCGGTGGCCCTTCAGGGACAGATCGCGGGCCGCGGTCAGCCCGGCGATCCCCGCTCCGACAACGATGACACGCACAGGAGAAGTCTCGCACCCGGGTGATCACCGGGGTCAGGTGAGCCACTCGACCGCTTCCTTCGCCTCGGCCAGCCCGGCGCCGGTCGCCTCCCGGTACACCTTGATCGCCTCGATCTTCTTGCCAGGTGCCGAGGCGTCACTCCCGTCGGCCGAGTTGGCACCGGCGTGTCATCTCGGCCGACGTAGGTGACGTCTCGGCCGACGTAGGTGACGCCTCGGCTGGGGTGCGGTCAGCCGGCCAGCTTCCCGAAGTTGGAGCGGTGGAAGACCAGCGGCTGGCCGGCGCCGTGGTCGGCGGCGTGGAGACGGAGGAGTACGACGATGTGGTCGCCTGCCTCGACCTCGCGGTAGATGGTGCAGTCGAACTGGGCCAGGCCCTCGTCCAGGGTGAGCGCACCATCACCGGACGAGCTCACCACGAGGCCGTCGAATCGCGACTCGACCGGACCGGCGAGCTGGCGGCAGACCTCGCCGTGGTGCTCGGCGAGGACGGTGACACCCAGGTGCGCGGAGCGCCGCAGGTCGGGCCACGTCTTCGAGGTGTTGGCCACCGAGAAGGAGACCAGCGGCGGATCCAGGGACACCGAGGTGAACGAGGACGCGGCCAGCCCGACCGGGCGGTGGTCGACGACCGCGGCGACCGCCACCACCCCGCTGGGGAAGACCCCGAAGGCCTGCCGCAGCGCGGCCGGGTCGAGATCCTGGTTCGTACGCAGCGGACTGGTCATCGTGCCACCACCGATCGCGCGGGCACTGCCCGCGCCTCGTCCACCGCCGTGTCCCGCAGCCTCTCGCCACGAGTCTCCGGCAGCAGCCACATGCAGGTCAGACTGATCACGGCGACCACGACGTTGTAGCCGGCGACCCACCACAGCGAGCGGTCGTCGGAGAGCGCCACCAGGGCAGCCGCGATCAACGGCGTCAGCCCCGAGGCCACCACTCCGGAGATCTGGTAGAGGGCGTTGAGCGCGGAGAACCGGTAGCGCGTGTCGAAGAGCTCGCTCCAGAATGCCGCCAACGGCCCGTAGACGGTGCCGTAGACCAGGCCGAGGCCGCCGACGAACGCCGCCACCGACGGCACCACCGCCCCCGACTGCACCGCGGCCGCGGCCGGGAAGGCGATCAGCAGCCCGAGCAGGGCACCGACCGTATAAACCGGTCGTCGGCCGAACCGGTCGCTCAGCGCCCCGGCGACGACCGTCGTTCCCACGCCCACCAGCGCGCCGGCCATGATCGCGTTGAGCACCACCGACCGGCTCAGACCGGCGTCCGCCACCGCGTAGGAGAGCAGGAAGACCGAGTAGAGGTTGTAGGTGAACCCCTCCACGAACCGCGTGCCCATCCCGAGCAGAAGCGTGCGCGGCTGCCGCCGGAAGAGCTCGGCGACCGGCAGCTTGGAGACCTTCTTCTCCGCCTGGACCTCCTGGAACGACGGCGTCTCCATGATCGCGAGCCGGATCCAGGCGCCGATGGCGAGCAGCACGATCGAGATCAGGAAGCAGACCCGCCAGCCCCACGCCAGGAACGCCTCGTCCGGCAGCTGCGAGGCCACCGCGAACGCCCCCGAGGCGAGCACCAGCCCACCCGGGACGCCGATGTGCGCGAAGCTTCCATAGAGCCCACGGCGCCCGGCGGGGGCGTACTCGGTGGCCAGCAGGACAGCACCCCCGTACTCGCCTCCGACGCCGATCCCCTGCAGGATCCGCAGCACCACGAGCGCGATCGGGGCGAGCACCCCAATGGAGTCGTACGTCGGGAGCAGCCCGACCAGCGACGTACCCACGCCCATGATCACGAGCGTCCAGATCAGCATGGTCTTACGACCGATCCGGTCCCCGAAGTGCCCGAAGATCAGCCCTCCGACCGGGCGGGCCAGGAACCCGACGGCGAAGGTGCCGAAGGAGGCGAAGGTCGCGGCGGTGCCGCTGAGTCCGTTGAAGTAGAGCTTGTCGAAGACGAGGCCGGCAGCGGTGCCGTAGAGGAAGAAGTCGTACCACTCGATGGTGGCGCCGACCGAGGCCGCGAGCGCGACCCGTTTGGGATTGGCAGCGGTGGCTGACATCTTCGCCTCCTACTGGGCCGCGGCACCGAATGGCACCGCCGCCCCTCGGCCGGCGACAGGTGCAGGGTGGGACCACAGGCCGCGGCGGGCGAGCTCGGGCAGGACCCCTTCGCCGAACCAGTAGGACTCCTCCAGGTGCGGGTAGCCCGAGAGCACGAACTCCGAGATCCCGACGGAGTGGTAGTCCTCGATCAGATCGGCGATCTCGGTGTAGGACCCGACCAGCGCCGTCCCGGCACCGCCTCGGACCAGCCCGATGCCGGCCCACAGGTTGGGGTGGACCTCGAGCCCGTCGCGCGAGCCCTGGTTGAGCTCGAGCATCCGCTGCTGTCCCTCGGAGACGCTGCGGGACAGCCCCGCCTGGACACGCTCGATGTCCGCGTCTGAG
Source organism: Nocardioides panzhihuensis (assembly GCF_013408335.1). Classification (NCBI taxonomy): domain Bacteria; kingdom Bacillati; phylum Actinomycetota; class Actinomycetes; order Propionibacteriales; family Nocardioidaceae; genus Nocardioides; species Nocardioides panzhihuensis. The sequence goes on from NZ_JACBZR010000001.1 coordinate 4,188,490, forward strand.
ATGTTCTCCAGCAGCCGGTCGGCCTCCGCCCAGGCGGCCGCGGAGGTGTCTCGCGCGATCGAGTGCAGGCGGATCCCGAACCGGAGCTCGCGGCCGCGGTCGGCGGCCAGCTTCTGCACCTTCGCGATCTTCTCCGCCACCGCGGCCGGCGGCTCGCCCCAGGTCAGGTAGACGTCGGCATGCTCGGCGGCGACGTCCAGTGCCGCAGGCGAGGAGCCGCCGAAGTAGACGTCCGGGACCGGCGTCGGCCGTTGCTCGAGGCGCGCGTTCTCCACCGAGAGGTGCTTGCCGGAGAAGGTCACGGTCTCACCTGCCCACAGCCGGCGGACGATGTGCAGGAACTCCCCGCACCGCTCATATCTCTCGTCCTTGGAGAGGAAGTCGCCGTACATCCGCTGCTCATGATCCTCACCACCCGTGACGACGTTGAGCAGCAGCCGCTGCCCCGACAGGTTCTGGAAGGTGCCCGCCATCTGCGCGGCCAGGTAGGGCGAGACCGAGTCGGGCCGGAAGGCGACCAGGAACTTCAGCCGCTCCGAGAGGGAGCTGAGCATCGCGGTCGTCACCCAGGCGTCCTCGCACCACGCGCCGGTCGGCGTCAGCGCCGCCTCGAAGCCGAGCTGCTCGGCGCTGCGGGCGATCTGGCCGAGGTAGGGCACCGTCGCCGGACGGCCCGACGCCAGCGCGCTGACGCCGTGACCGCCGCCGATCACGTGACGGCCGTCGCCGCCGTTGGTCGGGAGGAACCAGTGGAACTTGAGCGTGCTCATCTCTGCCTTTCAAGGGGTGTGGGGGGTGTCAGATCTGCCCGTGCCGTGGTGGCGGCGTGCCGTCGACGGCCCACCGCCCGAGGTGCTGCACCTTCCAGGCGGCCGGGTCGTGGAGGGTGTGGGTGCGCGCGTTGCGCCAGTGGCGGTCGAGGTTGGTGGCTGCCAGTGCGGCCCGGGTGCCGGAGACCTCGAGCAGCCGGCTGGAGACGTCCACCGACACCTTGGCGGTCGACGCGCGGGCGGCCGCCACGGCCAGGCTCGCCTCTGCGGCCGACTCGGCGGTGAGGTCCGCGTCGGCCTCATCCACGCGTCTCGCCGCCTCGGCGAGGAGCGCCTCGGCGCTGCGTACGGCCAGCTCCATCTCGCCGAAGGCATGGACGACCAGCGGGTCCTGAACGGCCGCCTCGACCCCGGCGAGCGCGACGGCGTCGGCGTAGGGACGGGACTTGGTGCATACGAACTCGGATGCCTCGTCGAGAGCGCGCCGAGCGATCCCGGCGTCGATGGCCGCGTGCAGCAGCTGCGCGAAGGCGCCGTAGGTAGTCGGTTTCTCGAAGGTGACGGCGAACGGTGTCACCCACTCCTCCGCCACGGAGACATCGGCGAGCCGCACCGTGCCGGACCCGGTCGTACGCTGCCCGACGGCGTCCCAGTCGTCGATGATCTCGACTCCGGGAGTCTCGGTGCGGACCCACGCCACGGTCAGCGGCCCGTCGGCTTCGCGACGGGCGAGCACGGCGAGGTAGTCGGCGAAGAGCGAGCCCGTGCAGTAGAACTTCTCCCCGTTCAGCAGCCACTCGCCCTCCTCCCGAGCGGGTGTGAGGGTCGTACGGATGTCCCGCCCGTGCCGGGTCCCGAACTCCGACTGCGCGTTGGCGACCAGAGCTCCTGCCCGAACCTCGCTGTAGATCCGCTGCTGCTGCTCACGGGTGCCGTTCAGCCGCAGCTGGTTGAGGAAGACGAAGTGGCTGTGCGGCACCTGGCCGACGTTCGGGTCGCCCCACGAGACCAGCCGGAACACCTCTGCCACCGTTGCGGCCGGGAGCGCGGGACCGCCGAACTCGAGGGGAACTGTCAGCGCGCCGAGCCCCGCGGCGGCGTACGACCTGACCTGGTCGTGGGGCAGCGCCCGGTCCCGGTCGCGGGCACCGTCGCCGAGCGCGAGCTCATCGGCCAGCCGCCGTGCCACCAGCGGTGCGGTCTCGGCATCGAGGCGGGCGATCTCGATGGTGCTCAAGCCACGTGCTCCAGCTGCTGTGCCTCGAGCTCGCGCACGATCGGCAGCACCCGCTCACCGAAGTACGCCACGTCCTCGAGGTAGTGCAGGAAGCCGGCCAGGATCAGGTCGGCGCCGGCACGCTTGAGCTCCACGATCCGCTCGGCGACCTGCTCGGGCGTGCCGATCAGCCCGGTCCGGAAGCCGTCGTTGTACTGGACCAGGTCCTCGAAGCCGGAGTCCTGCCACATCCCGGTCTTGTCGCCGGTCGACTGGCCGGCCTGCTTGACCGCAGACCCGAAGCCCTCGACGGCCTCACGGTCGGCCTTGTCGATGATCTCCCTGAGGGTGTCGCGCGCCTCCTCCTCGGTGTCGCGGGCGACGATGAAGCCGTTGATCCCGAACCGGACCCGGCGCCCCAGCGGCCCGGCGACCGCGTTGACGTCCTGGATCTGCGCGGCGAGGCCCTCGGGGGTGTTGCCGTTGGCGAAGTACCAGTCCGAGACGCGGCCGGCCATCGCCTTGGCATCGGAGGAGTTGCCGCCCTGGAAGATCTCCGGGTGCGGACGGCCCTCGCTGGCCAGCGGCTTCGGCTTCAGGTCGAAGTCGTGCAGCCGGTAGAAGTCGCCGTTGAGCTCGGCGGCGTCGCTCGTCCAGATCTCGCGGAGGTAGCGGATGAACTCCTCCGAGCGGCGGTAGCGCTCGCCGTGCTCGAGCCAGGGCTCGCCGAGCTGGGTGAACTCGTCCTTGAACCAGCCCGAGACGACGTTGACTGCCGCTCGCCCGCCGGAGATGTGGTCCGCGGTGGCCAGGAACTTGGCGAGTACGCCGGGCTGCCACAGCCCCGGGTGTACGGCGGCAATCACCTTGAGCCGCTCGGTCGCCAGCAGCAGCGCGAGCGAGAACGACGTGGACTCGTGTTGGTAGGCCGCGCCGTAGGAGGCCATGTAGCGCACCTGTGAGAGGGCGTACTCGAAGCCGTTGTTCTCGGCCAGCTGCGCGAGCCTCTTGTTGTAGTCGTAGCTCCAGTCGGTGCGCTGCTCGATCTTGCTCACCACGAGGCCGCCACTGACGTTGGGCACCCAGTAGGCGAACTTCAGGGGCTCGGTTGCCGGTGAAGTCATGCTGGTCTCCTTGGATCGCTAATGTCTACTAAATTTATCTTATTAAACAGGCGACGGGACCGGATCTCCCGATGTGGACCACCGGTAGACCCGATCCCGTGATAGGCGGCACCTATCAGGCGGCGTCCGGGCGAGAGGCCATGCTGGTCGCCCAGGGCCGGCTCACGTGTACCAGGTCGGCGCCGGGATCTGGCCGAGGAGCGCATAGCGCCCGACCTCGGCCCGCTTGTGCGCCACCGGGTCGTGCAGCGAGTGGGTGCGAATGTTGCGCCACGCGATGTCCAGGCCGACCTTGTTGGAGGTCGCCCGGGCGCCGGTGAGGTCGTACACCTTGGTGCCGACCTCGAGGCCGACGTCGATCGCGACCTGCTTTGCCGCGGCGATCACGACCGCCGCCTCGCCGCGCTCCTGCTCGGTGACCTCGTCGGCATGGGAGTTGATGGCCTCGATCAACCCGGCTGCCCGCTCGGCCAGCGCCTGGGCCGCCCACAGCTTCGAGGTCAGGTCGCCGTACGTCTCCTGGATGTAGAACTCCTCGCTCGCCGTCTCCTTGACGTCGCCGGCATAGGGCCAGGCGCGAGTGGTGTCGCGGGTGTAGGTCGCGGCGGTCGCCAGGGCGCCCTCCGCGATCCCGAGGTAGAAGTTGGTGAAGATGAGCTGGATGATCGGCACGTTGAGGGTGTTGTAGACCCGCGGGACGAACTCGTACGTCCCGTCCTGCTGCTTCACGTAGCCGGCTGCGGACTCCCAGGGGACCCGGACGCCGTTGATCTCGACGCCGCCGGACTCGGTGAGCCGCTGGCCGAGGTTGTCCCAGTCGCCGGCGAAGACGATTGCCTCCTGCTGTGTCGGGACGATCGCGAAGACGTGCTTCCCCTCGCTTCGCTCGGTTACTCCCTCGATGACGCCTTCGAGCACGGTCAGGTCGGAGATCCTGCCGCCGGTCGAGAACGACTTGCGGCCGGTGAAGACGAGCTCGTCGCCCTCGACCTCGATCACCAGATCGTCGTCGCGCGGGTTCACCGCGCCACCGAAGAAGAAGTTGTTCTCGGTGTAGAGCTCCTCGACGGCGGCGATCTGCTCCGGGGTGCCGACCAGCCGCGCCGCCCAGGCCCACAGGTAGTGATAGCCGAGCAGCTGCCCGATCGAGCCGTCGCCCGCCGCGACCGCGCGGACCACGCGCAGCGCGGTCGTCCAGTCCTGGCCGGCGCCACCGTGCTCGGCGGGGCCGAGCAGGGTGACCAGGCCGCTCTCCTTGAGCAGGTTCACCTCGTACGTCGGGACCTGGTTGGCCCGGTCGCGGGCGACCGCGTCTGCGGAGAGCCTGGTGGCCACCTCGCGGGCACGGTCGACCCAGCCCTCCGAGGTCGTGGGTGCCGCGCCGAACTCCGCGGCGTTGCGTACAGCTTCGGTTGTCATCGCGCCCTCTCAGTCTTGCGTCTTGAACGTTTCCGTCTTTAGTCGATCAAGTTACCGGAGAATAAACATGGTGAGGCGGGCTGGACGCTCGCGATCACCGATCACCCGCTCGGGATGACCGATCACCGACTGACGAGAGGACAGCGTGAGGATCGAGCAGCTGGAGTACGTCGCGGCCGTGACACAGCACGGCTCGCTGCGCCGCGCGAGTGAGCAGCTCCACATCTCGCAGCCCGCGCTCAGCGAGGCGATCACGAAGCTCGAGCGGGAGCTCGGCGTGACCCTTCTGGACCGCCGGCGGTCGGGCGCGAAGATCAGCCGCGAGGGCCAGGAGCTGCTCCACTCGATGTCCGATGTGCTGGAGGCTGTCGACCGCCTCCGCCTGGCTGCGGGCGACCGGAGCGCGGGGATCAGCTCGGTGCGGGTCGGGACTGTCCATGCCGGCACCTCGACGGTGCTGCTACCGGCGTTGCGGAGATTCGGCGACGAGCACCCACGGACGAGCGTCGAGGTGCGCACCATGGTTCAGGAGGACATCTACCTCGCCCTGACCGAGGGCACCATCGACGTCGGCCTGGTCAACCTGCTCGACGGCGACGACCTACCGCCGACGGTCGACGGCACCGCGCTTCTCCACGGTCGTCCGATCGTGGCGCTGCCCGCGGCCCACCGACTCACCTCTCGTGACGAGGTCACCGTCGAGGAGCTCCGCGAGGAACCGTTCGTCGGCATGCGCTCGGGCTACCTGATGCATCGCTTCGCCCACCGCGTCTTCGGCCGCGACCTCCCCCACCACTGGCACGCCACCGATGGCGCCGAGATGGGCAAGATGATGGTCGGCGAGGGCCTCGGACTCACCCTTCTCCCCGACTACAGCGTCGTCGGGGACCCGCGCGAGACCGGCGGGCACATCACCGTACGTCCTCTTGCCGGAGATCGCTCCCGAGTGACGATGGTCGCGGTGCAACGGCACAACGCACGCACGACCGCGGGCACGCGCAGTCTCCTCGGCCTGCTGGCCGAGACCGCTGCCCGCGCTCAGCCCTCGGCCGGCTCGTAGCTCTGCACGAACTCCGTGAGCCGGGCGAGCTGGTCGGGGTCGGTGGTCGGGATGACGCCGTGGCCGAGGTTGAAGACGTGACCCTTGGCCGTACGCCCCGTCTCGATGATCTTCCCGGCCTGCTCGAGCATCACCTCGGTGGGCGCGAAGACGAGGGCGGGGTCGAGGTTGCCCTGGACACCGAAGCCGTCGCCGAGCTGTCCGATCGCCCAGTCCAGCGGCGTACGCCAGTCGACACCGACGACCTCGGCACCGGCCGAGCCCATCAGGGGCAGCAGCATGGCGGAGTTGACGCCGAAGTGGATCCGCGGGACGCCGAGCTCACCGACGCGGGCCAGCACATCCTTGGAGTAGGGCAGCACGTGGCGCTCGTAGTCGGCGGGCGTGCAGGCGCCGGCCCAGGAGTCGAAGAGCTGCACCGCGGAGGCACCCGCGCGGACCTGGACCTCCAGGAACGCACCGGAGATGCCGGCGATCTTGCGCATCAGGGCGTCCCACACGTCGGGGGCACCGAACATCATCGCCTTGGTCTTGGCGTACTCCTTCGAGGGGCCACCCTCGACCAGGTAGGAGGCGACGGTGAACGGGGCACCGGCGAAGCCGATCAGCGGGGTGCCGCCGTTGATGCCGGCCAGCTCGCCGGTGAGGTTCTGGACGGCCTCGGTGATGTAGGTGACGTGCTCCGGCGTCAGGTCCGGGATCGCCGCCACGTCGGCCAGGGTGCGCACCGGGTTGGCGATGACCGGGCCGACACCGGGCTTGATGTCGAGGTCGACCCCGACCGCCTTCAGCGGCAGCACGATGTCGGAGAAGAAGATGGCCGCGTCGACCCCGTAGCGACGTACGGGCTGGAGGGTGATCTCGGTGATCAGCTCGGCGTTCTGGCAGGACTCGAGCATGCCGATGCCCTCGCGCACCTTCAGGTACTCAGGCAGCGAACGGCCGGCCTGGCGCATGAACCACACCGGCGTACGGCTCGGCTTCTGCCCTGCCAGCGCCTGCAGGAACGGGGAGGATGCGAGCGCGTCGGAGGTGCTGATCTCAACCACACGGCAATGGTCCCACCCGGTGCGGCGTGTACGCACATCGCGAATCGTGGAGAAGACATACGCTGTTCACATGGTCGTCCGTGGAGAGTCGCGTCCCACCGCGGGGCCGGAGAGCGGCCCGGCCGCGTTCCGGTCCGCCGCGGAGGGCATGCGCGCCGCGACCTTCCGGCCCGAGCTGCTGGTCGAGGAGATGCCGGCGCCGCAGCGGATCGCTCCGCACGCCGCGGCGTTGTCGGCCGACGTGACCGTCGACGACGTGGATGTGGCGACCGGACGTCTGATCCTGCTGCACGACCCAGACGGCAACGACGCCTGGGGCACGGTGCGCGGGCTGCCCGGAATGTTCCGGCTGGTGGCGTACGTACGGGCCGACATCGACGTCGAGCACATCAGCGATCCGCTGCTGGGCGACGTCGGCTGGTCCTGGCTTGTCGACGCCCTGTCCGGTCATGGCGCCGAGCACGTCGCCGCCGCAGGCACCGTCACCCGGGTCGCCACCGAGTCCTACGGCGGGATGGCCGAGGAGGACGGCACCGCCCAGATCGAGATCCGCGCCTCCTGGACGCCGGTGGCGTCGGACTCGGGTGACCTGGACCTGGGCCCGCACACCGAGGCATGGGGCGAGCTGCTCTGCACGGCCGCGGGTCTTCCTCCTGTGCCGGAGGGTGTCACCGTCATTCCGAGCCGGCGCGGGCAGCGAGGCGCGTGATCGAGCACCAGCGAGTGACCCACCGCGCCAGCATGCCGCCGCGTCCGTATCCTTGCGCTTGCGCAACGGAGGTGGAGGAGTGACCGAGGACAACGCCGCGGCAGAGACGGACCCGGACGACGCGACGGAGTCCGTGGAGGATTCCGCAGAGGAGCCCGTGGAGGAGTCCCCTCCGGCGCCGTTGCTGACCCTGCGCGACGGGCTGCCTCCGGTCACCGACACCGATGAGGGCCTGGCCAAGGCCGCCGCGGCCATCGCCGCCGGCTCCGGGCCGGTCGGGATCGACGCCGAGCGCGCCTCGGGCTATCGCTACTCCAACCGCGCCTACCTGATCCAGCTGCGCCGCGAAGGCTCCGGGATCTGGTTGATCGACCCGATCGGGTTGACCACCATGCAGCCGCTGATCGACGCACTCGAGGGCACCGAGTGGATCCTGCACGCCGCCACCCAGGACCTCCCCTGCCTCAGCGACCTCGGCCTGCATCCCTCGGCCCTGTTCGACACCGAGCTCGCGGGACGCCTGCTGGGCTATCCGCGCGTCGGCCTCGGCACTCTGGTCGAGACGGTGCTCGGCTTCACCATGCTCAAGGAGCACTCCGCGGCCGACTGGTCGACCCGGCCGCTGCCGGAAGCCTGGCTGGAGTACGCCGCGCTCGACGTCGAAGTCCTCGTCGAGCTGCGTGACGCGCTGGCCGCCGAGCTCGTCTCGCAGGGCAAGGAGACCTGGGCACGCCAGGAGTTCGACTGGCTGCGCGGCTTCGAGGCGCCGGTGCGCACCGATGCCTGGCGGCGCACCTCGGGCATGCACCGGGTCCGCGGCCGCCGCGGCCTCGCCGCGGTGCGCGAGCTGTGGACCGAGCGCGACCGGATCGCGCAGCAGCGCGACGTCACCCCGAGCCGGATCATCCCCGACGCCGCGATCGTGATCGCCGCGCAGGATGTCCCGCAGGACAAGGCCGCGCTGCTCGGGTTGAAGGGTTTCCACGGCCGAGGCGCGGAGCGCTATGTGACCTCCTGGGTCAAAGCGCTCAACCGCGCCGTCTCGATGGACGAGGACGAGCTCCCGGTGCGTTCGCCGCGGACCGAGGGCCCTCCCCCGCCGCGCGCGTGGGCCGACAAGGACCCGGTCGCCGCGCGTCGGCTCACGCTCGCGCGTGAGTCCGTCAACGCCCTCGCCGAGGCCCGCCACCTTCCCGCCGAGAATCTGCTCACCCCCGACTTCCTCCGCCGTGCCATGTGGACGCCGCCGAAGACCCGCGATCCCGGCGCCCTGCTCGACGGCATCATCGAGATCCTCTCCGGCTTCGGCGCCCGTGGCTGGCAGATCGCCCTCACCGCCCCGCTCCTCACCGACGCCGTGCTCCACGCCGAGACGAACTGAGTGAGGTCGAGCGGCGAGCTTGCTCGTCCGCTCGCGCCGAGCGAGGGAGTGACCGCGCGAAGCGTCAGGCCCGTCGGCCGAAGCGTCAGGCACGTCGGCCGAGTTGGCATCGACGTGACGCGTCGGCCGACCTAACCGACGCCTCGGCCGACGTACTTGACGCCTCGGCCGACGTAGGTGACGCCTCGGCAGCTAAGAGCTCGGGGAGATGGAGGGCGACGGCGAGGTCGAAGGCGTCGGCTGGGGGAAGACGGTCTTGGAGAGCTCGTCGATCTGGGCTGCGAACTCCTCGATCTGCTCGGGCTCGGTGGCCGTGAACGATCCTCGGACAGGGGCGGCGACGATCTTCTGCAGCTGAGCGAGCTGGGTGGCCTCGGGCAGGACCTGCATGTCACGCACGGTGTCGGTGAAGATGCGGGCGTTCTTGGGGTTGCGCTCGGGCTGGGTGAAGACCGGGGCGTAGCCGACCTCGGAGTTCACCGGCACGAAGTGGCCGGTGCGGACCATCCTGACGACCGACTCGGTCGAGATCAGGTAGGTGAGGAAGTCGGCGGTGGCATCCGGGTCGGCGGCCTCTGCGCCCATGCACAGTCCGGCGTAGTCACCGGTGGTGCCGTTGCCACCCGGCATCGGCATGACATCCCACTCCATCCCTTCGGTCGCCCGAAGCTCCGAGACCAGGGATCGGTCGCCGGCCAGCGCGACCAGGCGGCCCTGCTTGAACGCCTGGAACGGGGTGCGCCCGCCGAGATCCTTCGGGCTGGCCAGCACGTTGGGCTCGTTGAGCGCCGCGACCAGCTCCTCGTAAGCACCGGCCGAGTCCCCCATCGCGGTGGTCGTCGGGGCCAGCGGGTCGTCGAAGAGGGTCGCTCCCGCGCCGGCGAGCCAAGGCATCATCGAGGAGAGGTTCTGCTCGACGTAGGTGCCCCGGACACCCTTGTTGTGCTCGGCGGCGTAGGCCATCGCCGAGCTGAACTGCTCGAGGGTCCAGCCACGAAGGGTGCCATCGGCCCGGAGGCTGGGGGTGGGCAGCCCCTCTTCCTTCATGGTCTCGAAGTCGATCAGCCCGGTGTTGACGTAGACGACCTGCGGTGAGACGGAGTAGGGCATGCACTCGAGGCGGCGATCGACGGAGAAGTCCTCCATCGCCTCACGGGAGTACTTGTCGCCGAAGTCGACGTTGCGGGCCTCGAGCAGGGTGTCCACCGGCTGGATCAGCTTGTCCTCGGCGAACTTCTCGACATCGGCACGCGGGGTCAGCACGACGTCGACCTTCTCGCCGCTGTTGAGCGCCGCGGTGAGCTGGTCCTCGGTCGGCCACGACTTCACCTCGACGGTGACGTTGGGGACTTCCTGGGTGTACTCGGCCGCCAGCTGCTTGTAGGTGTCGACCAGCGCCTTGTGGCCGGAGACCCCGAAGACGAGCTTCACCTTCGCCGGGGCCTTCGTCGTAGGGCTCGGCGAGGGCTTCGCTGCGGGCTCACCACCGCAGGCCGCGAGGGAGGCCGAGAGAACCGTCACCATAAGCGCCGTTGCCAGCCGCGTGCGCCGCACCATTTCCTCCATCTGAACACCAGGACCGGGTCTGTGATGGAACCACAGGGCCCGGTTTACCAGCGATTCACTTTACGATACGTACCTGGACAGATCCTGAGAAGCAGAGCCTGAGAACGGCCTCAGCCGAGGTGCTCGCGTGCGGCCTTGATCACATCGTCGAAGATCGCCTTGGACAGCACATCGCCTTCACGGCGTACGTCGGCGGGGTCCATCCGGATCAGCCGGTCCAGGCGGACCTCGGAGGGCCTGCCCTGGCGGTCCCAGCCGCCGGTGCCCACATCCATCCAGTGCCGACCGTGCCGCGCCTCCTGCGCCTCGTCACGGTCGTGGTCCTTGCTGGTCAGCATCAGGCAGAGAAGTACGCCGGCCCGCTGCCCGATCACCAGAACCGGCCGGTCCTTGCCTTTGGTCTCGTCGTCCTCGTACGGCACCCAGCCCCAGACGACCTCGCCCGGGTCGGCATTGCCGTCACCGATCTCGGGTTCGTAGGAGATGACGCCCTCGCGCGGGGACGGCTGCGTGTCGGTCACTTCGGCTCCTCGGTAGATGGCTGGCGTCGTGGCCGCCCAGCCGAGGCGCACCGCAAAAGATGATGAACACGCCGGACCGGGAGCGCCTCACGGCGCAAGGCCGCTCGAAGCGGCTGAAGTTGGGACCCGGGGCTGCCGCAGCCCGACGTGTTCAAGCACCAGTGTAACGGTGCTTCCAACCCAGCCGCATCAAAGTGAACAGGAGGCTACCGCACACGCCTCGGCAAGCCTCTAGGCCAACCGGTGCTCGAGCTCCGCGTGGCCCGCAGCCTCGAGCTGCTCGGAGAGCTGCAGCACGCTGCGTACGTTCGTGGCGGCTGCATCCGGGTCCAGCGCCGCCCGACCGGCGGCGATGACGCGGGCGAACGCGGCAGCACGGAGGAGCACCACCGCGAAGTCGCTGCCGGCGATACCGCGCAGGACCTCGTCGACCATCGTCTTGAGCTCCTGCGGCCCCGGAGGTTCGGCGACGCCGGCCACGACCTGCGCTACCTGAGCCTTGGTCCGTCCGGCCTCGAACTCGCGGGCTGCGCCGACCGGATCGGCGTACACCCAGCTGCGGAGCAGGTAGAGCCGCCACAGGCACCCGGCCAGCGACTCCGCCGGCGAGCTCGACCAGACCTCCGCGATCGTCTCGATGCCCTCCGACTCGGCCAGATGGAGGATCCGCTCGACGACAGCCGGGTCGTCGCTCTCCCGCGCACCGCGCACGAGGGCGGTCGCCGCAGCGTCGGCCGCCTCCTGCACCAGGGCAGGGTCGTCTCCCCCGAGGATGGAGTCGAAGAAGCCGTCCCCGGGACGCATCGGCGAATGAAACTCTCTGGGCATCAGATCGAGCGTACCGGCCGCAGCACGCATGTAACACGTCGTTCGTAGGACTACTCGCCCTATGGGAACGACCGGAAAGTCCTACGAACAGCGTGTTACACACTGAGTTACACCGGCCAAGCGCTACCCCAGCAGCTTGCGGATCCGCGCGTCAGAGACCTTCTCCGCGGTGCCGAGCTGCTGGGCCCAGAGCTGGACGCGGTACTCCTCGAGCATCCACCGCACCTGCCGCAGCCTCGGTCCCGGCGGCCGGCCCTCGGGCAGAGCCGCGACCTGGTGCAGATAGGCGTCCTGGAGGGAGGCGATCCGGTCGTGGGTCGTGCGGTCGGTGCGGAGGTCGGCATCGAGCTTGCGGCGGCGCTCGACGATGGCCTTCAGATAGGTCGGATACCGCCTGATCTGCTGCGCACCCGCCTCCGCGACGAAGCCGCGGTGCACCAGGCGGGCAAGCTGGTCCTTCATGTCGGTCAGGGCGGGGAGCTGGAACATGTCGGCCCGTCCGGAGAGCGCCTTGTCGGTCTCGCGATACGCCTCGAGCGCCCGCATCACGTCGGCGAGGACCGCGCGGGCGGCCGCGGCCAGGTCGGCCCGCGTCCCAGCGGCGGCCAGCAGCGCGTCGTACGCCTGCGGGGTCCGGGGCAGCGGACGGGCATCGACGATCTGGCGGACGACGGCAGCCCGACAGTCCTCGACGAGCTCGGCGGCGCTCGGGTAGGGAGAGCCTGCCAGCGCGAGCTTCTCCATGGTCGAGAGGCTGTCGACGACCTGCTTGCCGACATCTGGGAGGGCGAGCAGAAGCAGGCGTACGACCCCCAGGCGATGGCGCGCCTCGGCCTCCTCCGCCGTCCCGGCGACCATGAGGCCGACCGTCGTGCCCTCGTCGACCAGGCACGGGAAGACGGTGACCTCGTGGCCGGCACGCTTCTCGGTGACCGTGGTCTCGATCGTCCCGAAGACCCACGTCGTCTCGCCGGTGCGGGTGTGACCGGCCGATGCGGCGACCTCGGCGATCGCGGCCTCGAACTCGCCCTCGAGCGGGGCCTTGAGCGCGTCGAGGTCCTTGCCCTTGGCCGTCTCGCGACCGTCCTCGCCGACGACCCGGTAGGTCGGGCGCAGGTGCTCGGGCACCTTGGCCCAGTCCCAGGCCTCTCGGGGGATGTGCACGCCCGCGGTCGAGCGCGCCCAGCGCTCCAGCGCGGTCAGCAGCGGCTCCTCCCCCGGTGGGGTCTCCTTCAGGAAGGCACGCGCCTTGTCCGGGGCAGGCACGAAGCTGACCCGGAGCTGCTTGGGGAGCGACCGGATCAGTGCGGTCACCAGCTCCTCGCGCAACCCGGGCACCAGCCAGGAGAAGTCCTCGGCGCCGACGCGGTTGAGCGTGGCGACGGGTACGTCGATGGTCAGCCCGTCGTCGGCCGTGCCCGGCTCGAAGTGGTAGCTCAGCGGGAACGTGAGCGGGCCACCTCCCGGGTTCTGCAGAGCCCACTCGGCCGGGAAGTCGCTCTCGCGCACCTCCCCGGCAGCCTCGTTGGTGAGCATCGACAGCTCGAAGGTGAGCAGGTCCGGCGTCTCCCGCCGCGCCTGCTTCCACCACTGGTCGAAGTGCGCCCCCGAGACGATGGAGGCCGGAAGCCGGCGGTCGTAGAAGTCGAAGAGCGTGTGCTCGTCGACCACGATGTCGCGGCGCCGGGCACGGTGCTCGAGCTCCTCGGCCTCCTCGACGAGCTTCGCGTTGTCACGGAGGAAGCGGTGATTCGTACGCCACTCCCCGTAGACCAGGGCATGCCTGATGAACAGCTCCCGGCTCAGCTCGGGATCGACCTTGCCGAAGGCGACGGGACGGTCGGCGACCAGCGGCACGCCGTAGAGGGTCACCTTCTCCCGCGCCATCACCGAGGCGCGCTTCTGGGACCAGTGCGGCTCGGAGTAGGTGCGTTTGACCAGGTCTTTACCGAGCTGCTCGGCCCACTCCGGCTTGATCGCGGCGTTCTGCCGGGCCCAGAGGCGGGAGGTCTCGACGAGCTCGGCGGACATCACGAACTGGGGGTTCTTCCGGTGCAGGGCCGACCCGGGGAAGATCGCGAACTTCGCCCCGCGGGCGCCCTCGTACTCCCGTGGCCCCGGCCGCCGCTTCTCCCGTGCTCGCGCGGCCTCGGCCTTCTTGTCCCGTTCCTCCAGCGCACCGATGTGCGAGAGCAGCCCGGAGAGCAGCGCCTGGTGGATCCCGTCGGCGTCGTACGCAGCGGAGCGCTCCCCGTCGGCGGACTCGGCGGCCTCGACCGTCTCGACACGCTCGACACGCTCGACCACCGGAGCCTTGCCGAGGTCGATCTTCATCTCCCGGCACACCTGACGCAGCTGCGACTCCAGGTCCTGCCACTCCCGGACGCGTACGTAGTGCAGGAACTCCCGCTTGCACAGCCGCCGGAACGCGCTCGAGGAGAGCTCGTGCTGCTGCTCCTTCAGATACCGCCACAGGTTGAGCCAGGTGAGGAAGTCGGAGGTCTCGTCCTTGAACCGCGCGTGCAGCTGGTCGGCCTGGGCCTGCTCCTTGGGGTGATCCTGCCCGGGCCGCTCGCGCGGGTCCTGGAGCGAGAGGGCGGACGCGACCACGATGACGTCGCGTACGCAGCCGAGCCGCTCGCCCTCGAGCACCATCCGCGCCAGCCGCGGGTCGATCGGCAGCCTGGCCAGCCGCCGGCCCAGCTTCGTCAGCCGTTCCCCGTGCATCGCGCCGAGCTCCTCGAGAAGCTGTACGCCGGCGGTGATGTTGCGCCGGTCCGGCGCCTCCACGAAGGGGAACCGGGCGATGTCCCCCAGCCCGAGGGAGGCCATCTGCAAGATGACGGAGGCCAGGTTCGTACGCAGGATCTCCGGGTCGGTGAACTCCGGCCGTCCCTCGAAGTCCTCCTTGGAGTAGAGCCGGATCGCGATGCCCGCCTGGACCCGCCCCGTACGTCCAGAGCGCTGGTTGGCCGAGGCCTGGGAGATCGGCTCGATGGGCAGCCGCTGCACCTTGGTGCGTGCGGAGTAGCGGGAGACGCGGGCGACACCGGTGTCGACGACGTACTTGATCCCGGGGACCGTCAGCGAGGTCTCGGCGACGTTGGTCGCCAGCACGATCCGGCGGCCGGTGTGGGACGAGAAGACGCGGTGCTGATCGGCGGCCGACAGCCGGGAGAACAGCGGGACGATCTCGACCAGCCCCGCGCCGGAGCGCCCCTTGTTCAGCCCGAGCGCGTCCGAGAGCGCGTCGGCGGCATCGCGGATCTCCCGCTCGCCCGGCAGGAAGACGAGCACGTCGCCGGGTCCCTCGGCGGAGAGCTCCTTGACCGCGTCGACGATCGCCTCGGTCTGGTCGCGGACGACGACCTCGCCCTCCTCGTCTTCCTCGGAGAACTCCATCAGCGGTCGGTAGCGGACCTCGACAGGGTAGGTGCGGCCGGAGACCTCGATGATCGGCGCCGGCTCGCCCGAAGCTTCGGCGAAGTGGGCGGCGAACCGCTCCGGGTCGATCGTCGCGGAGGTGATGATCAGCTTCAGGTCGGGTCGCCGCGGCAGCAGCCGGCGCAGATAGCCCAGCAGGAAGTCGATGTTCAGCGATCGCTCGTGGGCCTCGTCGATGATGATCGTGTCGTAGCGACGCAGGTCGCGGTCGCGCTGCAGCTCGGCGAGCAGGATGCCGTCGGTCATCAGCTTGATCCGAGAGGCCGCCGACGACTTGTCCATGAACCGCACCTGGTAGCCCACGAGATCCCCGAGCTCGGTGCCGAGCTCCGAGGCGATCCGCTCCGCCACCGATCGTGCCGCGATCCGGCGCGGCTGGGTGTGCCCGATCAGTCCGGCAGATCCGCGCCCGAGCTCCAGGCAGATCTTGGGCAGCTGCGTCGTCTTTCCCGACCCGGTCTCGCCGGCGACGATCACGACCTGGTGGTCACGGATGGCCGCGGCGATGTCCTCGCGGCGCTGGGTGACCGGGAGCTCGGCTGGGTAGGTGATCGCGACGGAGGGGGCGGCGGTCTGGTCGGCATCGGACATGAGGTCACCCATTCTCCCCCGGCGTACCCCTCGACCGCACATCGGTTTCTCCTGTGCCGCAGGCCGGGTTCCGTGACTCATGGTGGCGGAGGAGGCTGGGTACTCCCGTTCACGAAGGAGTTGGCCTCCATGACCGAGACCCCCACCGACCAGATCTTCCCCGACACCCCCGCCCGACCCCCGTTCGATCCGGAGCTCGTGCCGGTCCTCGAGGCGGCACGGCAGGACGTGTCGACCTTCTCTGCCGAGAACCTCGCGCTGATACGTCAGCTCAGCGCCGAGGGCCTGCCCGGCGTGGAGCCGGTGGACCTGACCGTGGGTGGTGCGATCAGGGTCGAGGAGCGTCAGGTCCCCGGCCCCGAGGGCGCACCCGACGTCACCGTGCTGATCCTGAGCCCAGCCGTCGACGGGCCGCCGCGGCCGGCGATCTACCACGCCCACGGCGGCGGAATGGTGATCGGCAACCGCCGGCTCGGCGTGGAGACCTTCCTCCCGTACGTCGCCGACGGCCACGCCG
Organism: Nocardioides panzhihuensis; assembly: GCF_013408335.1. Taxonomy (NCBI): domain Bacteria; kingdom Bacillati; phylum Actinomycetota; class Actinomycetes; order Propionibacteriales; family Nocardioidaceae; genus Nocardioides; species Nocardioides panzhihuensis. The sequence continues at coordinate 4,204,685 of NZ_JACBZR010000001.1, forward strand.
TCGTCGTGTCGGTGGAGTACCGCCTCGCCCCGGAGCATCCCGACCCCGCACCCGTGGAGGACTGCTACGCCGGCCTGGTCTGGACCGCCAAGAACGCGGCTGATCTCGGCGTCGACCCCGAGCGCATCATGATCGCGGGGACGAGCGCCGGTGGTGGTCTCGCCGCCGGCACGGCGCTGCTCGCCCGTGACCGGGCCTTCCCGAGGCTGAGCCATCAGATCCTCATCTGCCCGATGCTCGACGACCGGTTCGAGACCCACAGCAGCCGGATGCTCGACGACGAGGGTCTCTGGGATCGCAACGCCAACCTCTTCGGCTGGACGGCCCTGCTCGGCGACCGTCGCGGCGGTCCCGACGTCTCCCCGTACGCAGCACCCGCACGCGCTGAGGACCTCACCGGTCTTCCCCGCACCTACCTCGACACCGGCTCCGCGGAGACGTTCCGCGACGAGACACTGACCTACGCCCGGCGGCTCTCGGAGGCCGGCGTGAGCGTCGACCTCCACATGTGGGGTGGCGGCTTCCACGGGTTCGACATGATGGCCGGGAACGCTGCCGTCTCCCGTGCCTCGCTCGCGACCCGTGACGAGTTCTTCCGGCGGGCGCTCGAAGGCTGATCCGCGGCCGTGTCGCCTCCGCGCTAGGCGAGTCTTGGTCCGGCCACCTAGATTATGTCCCCATGACCGGGGAGCCGAGCGAGATCGATGTCCAGGATGCGCTGCGTGTGCTCCGCGGAGAGGACGAGGCCCTGAACGAGCGGTCGGTACAGACCGTTGTCGACCTCCATCGATTGCGCGACGCGCTGACCCGTTTCGGCGAAGAGGAGCCCTCCGGCGACACCAGACCGGCGCGGGACAGGCTCCGATTCTGAGCCGAAATCGGCCAATGGGTGGGACGCCGAGTTACGTAGGGGATTTCAAGAGGGTTACCGTTGCTGATCGTGACCGAATCTCTAACAGTGCGTGACAACCGCACCGGGGTGGAGTACGACATCCCGATCACCGACGGCACCATCCGCGCCGCCGACCTGGGGAAGATCAAGGCCGCTGACCCGGCCACCGACGAAGAAGGTTCTGGCCTGGCCGTCTATGACCCCGGCTTCGTCAACACCGCTTCTTGCCGATCTTCCGTCACCTTCATCGACGGTGACAAGGGCGTGCTCGAGTATCGGGGCTATCCCATCGAGCAGCTCGCGGAGAAGTCGAGCTTCCTAGAGGTCTCCTATCTCCTGGTCCACGGCGCGCTGCCGACCAAGGAGGAGTACGACGCGTGGGTGCACGAGATCACCTTCCACACGTTCGTGCACGAGAACATCAAGGAGTTCATGCAGGGCTTCCGCTATGACGCCCACCCGATGGGCATGCTCATGGCGTCGGTCGGTGCGATGTCGACGTTCTACCCGGACGCCGCCAACATCTCCGACCCCGACAACCGTCGCCTGCAGATCATCCGGTTGATCGCCAAGATGCCGACGCTGGGCGCCTGGGCCTTCCGGCACGCCCAGGGCAAGCCGTACGTCTACCCCGACAACGACCTGTCCTACACCGGCAACTTCCTCTCGATGCTCTTCAAGATGAGCGAGAGCAAGTACGCCTCGGACGACCGCATCGAGAAGGCGCTCGACACGCTCTTCATCCTGCACGCCGACCACGAGCAGAACGCCTCCGCCAACGCGGTCCGCAGCGTGGGCTCGACCCAGGTCGACCCCTACTCCTCGGTCGCTGCCGGCGTCGGCGCGCTCTTCGGCCCGCTCCACGGTGGCGCCAACGAGGCCGTGCTCCGGATGCTGCGCCGCATCGGCAAGGTGGAGAACATCCCCGCCTTCATCGAGGGTGTCAAGGCCGGCAACGAGCGGCTGATGGGCTTCGGCCACCGGGTCTACAAGAACTACGACCCGCGCGCGACGATCATCAAGCAGCAGGCGCTCAACGTCTTCGAGGTCACCGGCACCAACCCGCTGCTCAACATCGCGATGGAGCTGGAGAAGATCGCGCTCGAGGACGAGTACTTCGTCAAGCGCAAGCTCTACCCCAACGTCGACTTCTACTCCGGCCTGATCTACGAGGCCCTTGAGTTCCCGCCCGAGATGTTCACCGTGCTGTTCGCCATCGGGCGTACGCCGGGCTGGCTCTCCCAGTGGCTGGAGCTCGTCCAGGACAAGGAGCAGAAGATCGCCCGTCCGAAGCAGATCTACACCGGCGAGCGCGGTCTCACCTTCGTCCCGCGCGATGTTCGTTGGGCGTGAGCGCTTAGCCAGGCTCGAGTCGGCGCAAACGGACCGGAGCGAAGCGAGGACCGTATTGCGCCGACTCGAGACGAGCAGCGCGGGAGCAATATGCAGGTAGATGCAGTCGTCTGGGACTTCGGCAACGTCCTCATCCGCTGGGACCCGCTTCCAGCGATCGCGGCCGGGGTCGGTGACGCCGACGCCCGCGCATTCCTCGGGTCCTACGACTTCGGGTCGTGGAACTACGCCCAGGACGCCGGCCGCACCTGGGCCCAGGCGCTCACCGTGCTCGAGACGGAGGCGCCCGAGTGGCTCGCGGCCGGGGCGGCGTACGTCGACAACTTCCCGCTCGCGCTCCTCGGCCCGGTCCCCGGGACCCATGAGCTGGTCCGCGAGCTCGCCGCCGCCGGCGTCCCACAGGTCGGCCTGACCAACTGGTCGGCCGAGCTCTATCCGCATGCTCCCGCGACGTACGACGTGATCGAGCTGTTCCGCGACGTCGTCGTCTCCGGGCAGGAGAGGCTGGCCAAGCCCGACCCGGCGATCTACCGGCTCGTCGCCGAGCGCGCCGGGATCCCGCTGGAGCGGCTGGCCTTCATCGACGACAGTGTCGCCAACGTGGCCGCCGCCGCGGCGGCGGGCATGCAGGCGTTCCAGTTCACCGGGGCCGAGCAGCTCCGCCGGGACCTGGTCTCGCTCGGCCTCCCGCTCTAGAAGCCTGTCCTAGACGGTCTGCTCGGGCGCGCGCTCGAGGCGGCGTACGCCTGCGAATGACATCGACAGCAGGGCGCTCCCGGAGATCACCGCGGCGACCACGAGGAGCCAGGTGTCGAAGCCCACCACTACGGCGACCGGTCCGACGAGCGCCAGACCGAGTGGACGGGCGACGAACGAGCCCACGATGTCGAACGAGTAGACCCGGGAGAGCTTCTCCTCGGGGATCTCCTGCTGGATCGCGATCTGCCAGAAGATGTCGAAGACCTGCAGGCCGAACCCGTGCAGGAACGCCCCGAGAAGGATCGGCCAGAGCGTGTCCGAGACGGCCATCGCGACCGGAAAGAGGCCGGTCATCGCAAGGAAGATCACTCCCACGGAGAGCAGCCGGCGCGGCCGGAACCTCAGGCAGAACAGACCGCCGACGATGAAGCCGGCCATCAGCGCGGCCAGCGCGAAGCCCCACGACGCCCGGCCGATCCCCTCCCCCACGACGATCGGACCGAGCACGCTGTGCGCACCCGACCAGAACAGGTGGTAGAGCAGGGCCTGCAGGATCAGGAACCACAGCCACGAGTGCCGCATCACCTCGCGGAAGCCCTCGGCGAGGTCGCTGAGCATCGACGCCTTGTGGGCCGGGCGTTCATGGGGCACGCGCATACCGCCGTAGGCGACGGCCGCGACGACGAAGGTCAGCGCGTCGACCGCGATCGCCCAGCCGGAACCGACCACCGCGACGAGCACACCACCAAGGGCGTAGCCGACAGTCGCGGCGGTGGTCTGGAGCAGCGACCGGAGCGAGACGGCAGCACCGAGCTCGTCGGCCGGTACGACGACCTTGGTCATCGCCATCGCCGAGGGCTGGTTGAGCGCGGCGACGACACCGGCGAGGCCTCCCATCACCGCGATCGAGGGGATCGTGGCGACGCCGAGGATCACCGTCGCCGCCAGCGATCCGATCACGACGGCGCTGATCGCCGCGGTGCCCTCCATCATCACCTTGCGCGAGACCCGGTCACCGAGCACACCACCGACCAGCGTGGTCACCACCTGGCAGGTCGCGAAGATGGCCTCCACGATGCCCAGCTGGGTGACGGTCCCGCCGAGGTCGAGCACCGCGAACGCGAGCGCGATCGGGGTTACCGCGTTGCCCAGCGACGAGGACGCCGTGCCGGTCACGAGCCGGCGGAAGTTGCGATGCCTCAGCGGCGAGCGACGCTTGGTCGCTGGTTCGGTCGTGGCGGTCATGCTCCAAGGTACTTCGCTGACGAACTATTCGCCAGCGAATTATCAGGTGGCGAAGGGTAGGCTCGGGCCATGTCCGAGACGCAACCCGCAGAGACCGTCGCCGATGACCTCGCCGATGACGGGGCCGACCGCCACGTGGCCCGCTGGCGCGACCACTGGCTCGACATCGACTTCGACGACGAGGTCGAGGCGATCACGGTGCGGATCGGGACCATCGCGAAGTTCTTCAACGACGCTCGAGCAGCCGCGGCGAGCGAGGTCGGGCTCGCCGACTTCGAGTACAAGACGCTCCACATGCTGATGATCAGAGACACCCCCGGCCACGCCTCGCCCACCGCCCTCGCGAAGGACCTCGACATCAGTCCGGCCGGGATGACGGGACGACTCGACAGCATGGAGAAGGCCGGATGGCTGCGGCGTACGGCGTCGGTCGAGGATCGCCGCAAGATCAGCGTCGAGGCGACCAAGGCCGGCATCGAGATCTGGCGCCGGGCGATGGACCTGCGCGGTGAGGCCGAGACCAGGCTGCTGGAGGCCTTGAGCCCGAAGCGGCGTACGGACCTGGCGGATCTGCTCAAGCAGGTGACCCTGCGGATCGAGGACCACTAGTCGGATCCCTGAGAGGAGTCGTTCTTCTCTTCGGCACCGCATAGCCCCGTCTCAGCCGGCTCACAGGGACGCTGGTCAGACTCGATCACATGACCGACATCCCTTCTCAGCAGCCGAGTGGGACCCCGCCTCAGTGGACTCCCCCGGCTCCCGCCGGAACCGCCCAGCCGTCCGCCCAGTCGTCCGCCCAGTCGTCTCCCCAGCCTCCCGCCGGCCCGTACGCACCCCCGCCGGCCCAGACCGCGACCATGCCGTCCGTGCCCGGCTCGCCCGGCACACCGTGGACGCCCGGCCCACCCGTCAAGAAGCGCGGGGCCGGCCGAGCCGGTCTCGTCGCCGCGGTCCTCGCCGGGGCGCTGGTCGCCGGTGGCACTGCCGGCGTCGGCGGTGCGGCGATCTACGACGCCCTCGCCGGTGACGGCATCGGCGGCGGGGCGAACACCCCGGCCACCTCGCAGGTCGTCGACGCGAAGATCCCCGAGGGCAGCATCGAGAAGGTCTCGGCCAAGGTGCTCCCCTCCGTGGTGAAGATCGAGGTCACCTCCCAGCAGGGCTCCGGCTCCGGCTCCGGGGTCGTCATCTCCTCCGACGGCACGATCCTGACCAACAACCACGTGGTCGAGCTGGCCGCCGACGGCGGCACCGTGACGGTCGACTTCAACGACGGTACGTCGGCCTCCGCCGAGGTCCTCGGCACCGACCCGCTCACCGACACCGCCGTGATCAAGGCCGAGGGCGTCTCCGGCTTGACGCCGATCACGATCGGCAAGTCCGACAACCTCACCGTCGGACAGAGCGTCGTGGCGATCGGCTCCCCCTTCGGTCTCGACTCCACGGTGACCACCGGCATCGTGAGCGCGCTCGACCGTCCAGTCAACGTCGGCGTCGACCAGAGCGGGGCGGCGACCGTCTACCCCGCGGTGCAGACCGACGCGGCGATCAACCCGGGCAACTCCGGTGGGGCGCTCGTCGACCTCAACGGAAACCTCGTCGGCATCAACGCCTCGATCCGCTCCACCTCGGGTGGAGGCGGCCAGGACGCGGGCTCGATCGGTATCGGGTTCGCCATCCCGATCGACGAGATCCGTCCGATCGTCGAGCAGCTCGAGAAGGGCGAGCAGGCCACCCACGCTCAGTTCGGCATCTCGGTCTCTGACGCCCCCGCGGCTCAGAGCGGCCAGACCTCGGTCACCGGGGCGCAGGTCCAGGAGGTCGGCGAGGGCAGCACCGCCGAGAAGGCGGGCCTCGAGAAGGGCGACGTCATCACGAAGGTCGACGACCACATCATCACCGGGTCGGACTCGCTCGTGGCGACCGTCCGCTCCTACCGCCCGGACGACGAGGTCGAGGTGACCTGGGTCCGCAACGGCGAGGAGCAGACCGCGAAGGTCACGCTGGACTCCGACGCATCTTCCGGGACCTCCTGATCTCCCCGTAAGACGCTGGGGTCCGCAGGGCCTCAGCGTCGCGGGGTGCCAACGATCGAGCGCCTCGTGCCCGTCTCTGACCGGGCGCGAGGCGCACGGGCTCGTTTTCGGCTCGGGCTCGTTTCGGCTCGGTCAGCTCGGCTCGGCTATCTGCTTCTGGATGCTGCACAGCCACTCGATCGGCTCGAAGCCCATGGCCTCGTTGACCGAGATCATGTGGCCGTTGACCTCGGCGTTGTACGTCGTCAGGGTCGGCACCTCGGGCCGCTCGGACTGGAGCAGCCTGAGGTTGGCGACCTTCACCGCCAGCCCGAGCCGGTGGCCCCGGTGAGCCTCCTCGACCAGGGTGCCCCACTGATAGCTGTTGCCGTCCAGGCTGGAGTAGCCGATCACGGTGTAGGCCACCACCTGACCCTGCGGGTCCAGCGCCACCGTGTGGTAGAGGGTCCGCTTCTGGGCAGCGACCAGCTCCTCCATCTCGCGCACCTTCGCCACATCGGGTTCTGGCGCCTCGATGTCCAGGTCCCCGGTCGGCGCTTCGGTCTCCAGGCTGGCGTCGAGCACCGCCCAGCTCTCGACGATGTCGTCGGGCACCCGGCCGACCCAGGACCGCAGCGTGTAGGAACCGTGCCGTTCGGCGGCCTGCGCCGCCAGCCGGTCGAGGATGTCGCCCGGCACCGGGAGCCGCAGCAGGCGGCGTACCTCGACCAGCGCGGCCGCATAGCCCCGGGCGAGCCCGAACTCCCGTCCCGGCGAGCCCTCACCGCTCGACCCGAGCGACCAGGGCCACCAGAGCTCCCCCGTCAGCGACGTACGCCCCTGGGCCCGCGCCGCCGCCTCGACATGGTCGAGCAGGCTGGTGCCGTGGCCCTGTCGACGGTGAACCGGCAGCACCGCCACCACGATCGTCGCCCGGTGGAGGTTGTCCAGCAGCGGCATGGCCATCCAGGCGGCGGCGACCGCCTCGCCACCGACCCGGCCGACGTACGCCCTCCGGTCGGTCTTCTCGGTCTGCTGCTGCAGCTCGACGCGCTGCTCCTCACGCGCCCACAGGTCTGCGTCCGGGCCGCGTACGTCGAGCCACGACGCGGTCATCACGTCGTACCACGCATCGAAGACGTCGTCGTCGAACGGGTCGACCCGCTCGATCACCAGCTCACTCATCGGGACCTCTCCACTCTCGTCTCGTCCCAGACCGGCTCCGGGGACTCGTAGACGTCTCCGTTCGCGCCGTAGACCAGGAACCGGTCGAAGCCACGGGCGAACCAGCGGTCGTGGGTGACCGCGATGACCGTGCCGTCGAACGACTCCAGCCCGGCCTCCAGAGCCTCGGCCGACTGGACGTCCAGGTTGTCGGTCGGCTCGTCGAGCAGCAGCAGGGTGGCGCCGCTCAGCTCGAGCAGGAGGATCTGGAAACGCGCCTGCTGCCCGCCGGAGAGCGAGTCGAAGGTCTGCTCGGAGGCGTGGGCGAGCTCGTAGCGGTCCAGGACCCGCGAGGCCGCCTCGCGACCCATCCCCGAACGCCCGCGCCCGTCGGGCGTGACCTCCCCGCGATGGAGGATGTCGAGCAACGTACGCCCCACCAGCTCCGGATGGGCATGGGTCTGCACGAACCAGCCCGGCCGCACACGGGCGCCGAGCTTCGCCTTGCCACGGTGGCGGACCGGCTCGATGGGGGTGTCCTCGACCGGGCGGTGCTCCACGTCCGGGTCTGTGCCGCCGCGGGCGAGCAGCCGCAGGAAGTGGGACTTGCCCGAGCCGTTGGAGCCCAGCACAGCGACCCGCTCGCCGTACCAGACCTCCAGGTCGAAAGGCCTCATCAGTCCGCTGAGCTCGAGCGCCTCGCAGACCACCGCCCGCTTGCCGGTGCGGCCGCCGCGCAGCCGCATCTCCACCGCCTGCTCACGTGGCTGCTCGACGGGCGGGCCGGCCTCCTCGAACTTCCGGAGCCGGGTCTGGGCCGCCCGGTACTGGCTGGACATCCCGTCGTTGTACTCCGACTTGACCTTCAGCCGCAGGACCAGGGCCTTGATCTTGGCGTGCTCCTCGTCCCAGCGTCGGCGCAGCTCCTCGAACCGCAGGAACCGGTCCTTGCGTGCCTCGTGGTAGGACGCGAACCCACCAGGGTGCGTCCACGTGCTGTTGCCGGCGCCGGACGCGCCGAGCTCGACCGTGACCACCCTGGTCGCGGTGTTGTCCAGGAGCTCACGGTCGTGACTGACGTAGAGGATCGTCTTCGGGGACTCCCGGATGCGCTGCTCCAGCCAGATCTTGCCGGGCACGTCGAGGAAGTTGTCCGGCTCGTCGAGGAGCAGCACCTCGTCGGGGCCGCGCAGCAGAAACTCGAGCACCAGCCTCTTCTGCTCGCCGCCCGAGAGGGTGTCCAGGGAGCGGTAGCGGGCGCGGTCGTAGGGGACGCCGAGCCCGGCCATGGTGCAGACGTCCCAGACGACCTCGAGGTCGTAGCCGCCGGCGTCGGCGTACTCGGCCAGCGCCGTCGCGTACCGCATCTGCAGCCGTTCCTCCTCCGAGGACATCAGCTCCAGCTCGCACGCCTCCACGGCCGCCGCCGCCTCGCGCACCCGCACGGGCGCCACGGAGAGCAGCAGCTCACCGACGGTCGAGGAGTCCTTGCCCACCATCTGCCGCATCACGCCGAGTCCGCCCGACCGCACCACGGATCCGGCCGTCGGGGTCAGCTCCCCGGTGACGATCCGCAGCAGCGTGGTCTTTCCGGCGCCGTTGGCACCGACCAACGCCACCTTCGCGCCCTCTCCCACCCGGAAGGAGACGTCATCGAGAAGCACTCGCCCATCGGGCAGCTGGAACCGCACTCCAGCAACATCCACATGTCCCACAGCCGTCCAGTCTGGCATCCGTGTCGAATGGTTATTCCGGCCCGGTTGGGTAGAACGGTCCCATCAGCAGAACGTGATGCTCGACACATTTCAGCGATTACCGATATGACTTACGCCATGCCTCCGCTCGACAGCCAGATCGCCGACCTGCTCACCCTCTTCGCAAAGGGCGAGCCCTTGGAGTCGTACGACCCGCCGACGGCACGAGCGCTCTTCCGCGCACTGAGCGAGGGCGTCCCACTTCCACCCGTCGCCTCGGTCGAGAGCTCGGTGATCCCAGGTCCGGCCGGCGACCTGGACGTACGCATCTATCGGCCCACCACGGAGGGGCCGCTGCCGACGATTGTGATGTTCCACGGCGGCGGCTGGGTCGTCGGCGACCTCGACACCCACGAGGACCAGGCCCGCAACCTCGCCTCCATCTGCGACGCCGTGGTCGTCTCCGTCGACTACCGCCTCGCTCCTGAGGATCCCTTCCCCGCCGCCTACGACGATGCGCTGGCGGCCGCCCGCTGGGTCAGCGACAACGCGACGACGCTCGGGGGCGACGGTCGGGTGGCTGTCGCCGGCGACAGTGCCGGCGGCAACCTGTCGACCGTGGTCGCCCAGGTCTTCCGGGCCGAGGGGCGCGAGCTCGCCGGCCAGCTGCTGATCTACCCGACGACGGACATGACCAGCGGCTACCCCTCCTACGCGGAGAATGGTCACGGCTACTTCCTCGAGCTGCCGACGATGAAGTGGTTCTCCGACAACTACGTCGGTGGCTCCGACCGCGCCGACCCGCGGATCAGCCCGATCAAGGGCAACCTGGCGGGGCTGGCACCGGCTGTCGTGGTGACAGCGGAGTTCGACCCGCTGCGCGATGAGGGCATCGCGTACGCCAAGGCACTGGAGAGCTCAGGGGTCCCCACCACCTACCTGCACTGTGACGGTCTCATCCACGGCTTCTTCGCGATGGGCCAGCATTCGCAGACGGCACAGCTCGCGATCGAGGAGACCTGCGCGCTGTTCAGGGCTGTGCTCCACGGCTGAACCCGGGGCGTACCCCCCGGGGGGTGATTCAGGACATACCGTGAAACCAGGGGTATTCCTGATGACCGTGCACTGACGATGGTCCAGACTGGGCCGCATGCAGATTGCTGCCCAGGCACGTTCCTCTCTACGGGCGATGACGCGACCACTGACCGAGCGGGTCCGCAAGCTTGCCCTGCAGTTCGCGATGCGGGGCAAGGAGTCGCCGATCCCCGACATCACCACGCTGCGCAAGATCCCCGAGCATCTGACCTTCCCGCTGCTCCGTAACGGCGTCGACCCGGTGCCGATGCTCGCCGAGAGCCGCGAGCAGGCGCCGGTCACCAAGCTCGGCGCGGTGCTCGGGCTCGACATCGTGCTGGTCACCGGCCATGCCGAGTCCAAGCACGTGCTGGCCGACAAGACCGCCTACTCCAACGACATGCGCCACCTGCTCGGCACCCGCAAGCGCACCGACGCCGAGGGCATCGGCGGTCTCGGCATGACCGACGCGCCCGACCACACCAAGCTCCGCGGGCTGCTGACGCCGGAGTTCACCATGCGACGCCTGGGTCGTCTGACCGAGATGATCGACCGGATCGTCACCGACGCTCTCGACGACATGGAGGCCCACGGCCCCGAGGTCGACCTGGTCCAGCACTTCGGCTTCGAGATCCCGTTCCGGGTGATCTGCGAGCTGCTGGGCATGCCCGAGGACGTACGCGAGGAGTTCCACAAGCTCGGCATGGCCCGGTTCGACCTGTCGGAAGGTAGCGCCGGGTCCTTCGGCGCCGCCACCGAGACCAGGACGTTCCTCATCGAGCAGGTCCGCCAGCAGCGCGCGAACCCCGGTGAGGGCATGATCGGCGAGATCATCCGCAACAAGGGCTCGGAGTACGACGACGTCGAGCTCGGCGGTCTCGCCGACGGCGTCTTCCTCGGGGGCTATGAGACCTCCGCCTCTATGCTCTCCATGGGCGCCTACGTCCTGATGCAGAACCCCGAGGCGTACGAGATCCTGCGCTCCGGCGACAGGGCCGGGGTCGACAAGGTCGTCGAGGAGCTGCTCCGCTACCTGTGCCCGGTGCAGCTCGCCTTCCCGCGGTTCGCCCGCGAGGACCACGACCTCTTCGGCCTGCCGGTCAAGAAGGGCGCCGTGGTCCTGGTCAGCCTCACCGGCGCCAACCGCGACCCCGCGGTGGTTCCGAAGCCGGAGCAGTTCGACCTCCGCAACGCCGACACGATGCACTTCGCCTTCGGCCACGGCATGCACCGCTGCGTCGGCGCCGAGCTGGCCCGCATGGAGCTCCGCGCCGCCCTCACCGGCCTCGCCCGCCGCTTCCCCGACCTGTCCATGGCCACCGCCGACCCCGGCGACCTCGGCTGGCGCGACCTCTCGGTCGTCTACAGCCTCGACCGCCTCCCGGTCCGGCTGGCCAAGGAGCCCGTCCCGGTCTGATTCCCGAATCCCGCCGAGTCGGCTCGTTCTCACCAAGATTCCCGCTGGCTGAGATCCGGTCCCGTCCGATCGCTCAGCCGTTCCAGCGCTGAGGCGCGGGCTCCTCACTGATCGCCACGGCGATCCACGGCGCCAGGACGTACGCCGGGATCGCCAGCAGCGGCAGGCTCGTCATCGGGGTCGCGATGATCACGAACGCGGCCCCGGTGCAGAACCGACCGAGCCCGGAGCGCATGCTCAGGTACGCCCCGACCACGGGCCCGATCAGCCCCACGACGATCATCACCGGCACGCTCACCAGCCGCGACAGTTCGATCCCGGAGCTCGTGACGGCAAGGTAGACAGGCAGCACCGTCACCATGCTCAACAGCGCGGCGACGCCCCAGGCCTTGTAGGAGCGGGCCAGGCGCTGGCGGTTCGTCAGCGCGGGGGTCGTCATCGCGGGACTGGTCATGGACGGAGTCTGGCAGCGCACCCCGCGCGACCGGCCGCGAGACGCGCGAGACGCGCGAGACGCGCGAGACGCGCGAGACGGCGGAAACCGGCATCTGGGCCGTTCAGGCGCGGCGCGTCTCCAGGACGCGGAAGCCCTTGGCGCTGCCGATGCGGACGGTCGGGTAGCCCTGGTCGGTGATCCAGCGCTGCAACGAGTCGCCGCCGAGGTTCTTGCCGACGACCATGACCGCTCGACCCTCGGGGGCGAGGCGGGGCAGCCAGGTCAGGAGCAGCTCGTGGAGGGCCTGCTTGCCGATCCGGATCGGCGGGTTGCTCCAGATCTCGTCGTACGTGACCTCGGTGTCGACCTGGCCAGGTGTCCGCGCGACGTAGCGGTCCCCGAGCCCGAGCTTCGCCGCGTTCTCGTTCGCCAGCAGGACCGCCCGCTCGTTGACGTCGACCCCGGTGACGTACGCCTCCGGCACCGCGACCCCCAGCGCCAGCCCGATCACGCCGTAGCCGCAGCCGAGGTCAAGGATCCGCGCGCCCGGTCTCAGGGGCGGCGGTTCGGTCTCCTTGAACAGCACCGAGGTGCCGATGTCCAGCCGTCCCTTGGCGAAGACCCCTGACCCGCTCACCAGGTCGAGGCCGATGTCCCACACGGTCGTCGAGACCGGGATCCGCTCGAAGGGCACCGACGGGTCGGCGGAGAAGTAGTGCTCGTCATCAGTCCCGGTCAAGCTCGCTCGCCTCTCTGCGGTTCATGGTGCGTTGGTGCTGGGCCGCCAGCATCTCGTCCGGCGGGTAGGCGACCTCTTCGAGCGTGAGCCCGTTGGCCGGCGCGATCGGGATCGAGGAGGACCGGGTGCGTGAGGCCAGCGACTCCTTCGCCCAGGTCACGTCCTTGCGCCCCTCCCCGATCAGCATCAGGCACCCGACCAGCGACCGCACCATCGAGTGACAGAAGGCGTCGGCGAGGACGGTCGCCTCGATGATCCCCTCGGGGCTCCGGTCCCAGGTGAGATGGCGCAGGTCGCGGATGGTGGTCGCACCCTCGCGTGGCTTGCAGAAGGAGGCGAAGTCGTTGAGCCCGATGAGATCGGCAGCGGCGACGTTCATCGAAGACAGGTCCAACGACCGGGTCCGATAGAGCACGTGACCGCGCTGCAAGGGATCGACGTACGCCGGGTCGTCCACGATCCGGTAGACATAGCGTCGCGACAGGGCCGAGAACCTGGCGTTGAACCCCTCCGGCGCCTCGACCGCCCGGTGAACCCGCAGGTCAGCGGGGAGGATCCCGTTCAGGCGGCGCACCAGCGCGTCGAGCGGCGACTGCTCCGACCGTCCCCGCGAGGACTCGATCACCTCTGCGTCGATGTCGAAGTGCGCGACCTGGCCGCGGGCGTGCACTCCCGAGTCCGTACGCCCCGCCACCGTCACCCACACCTGGGACCGCTCCCCGATCGCTGGCATCCGCATGGCCGTCGCCAGCGCGTCCTGCAGCTCTCCCTGCACCGTACGCAGCCCCGGTTGGGTCGCCCAGCCGTGGAACATGGTGCCGTCGTAGGCGAGATCGATCCTGATACGCACGGGCCCATTCTCGCAGCGACCGAGCCGTTTGCCAGACTCGGCGCATGCGCTATGTGATCTTCGGGGCGGGAGCTGTCGGCGGGGTGGTGGGCGGGCTGTTGCAACGCGCGGGGGCCGACGTCACCCTCGTCGCCCGCGGCGAGCACCTCCGGGTCGTCCGAGAGCAGGGCCTCACCCTCGACACTCCCGATGGCACGGAAAGCCTCGACATACCCGCCGTGGCCGACGCCGGGGAGCTCACCTGGACCGAGGACACCGTCGTGCTCCTCTGCGTGAAGGGCCAGCAGACCGAGCGCGCGCTCGAGGACCTGGCTGCGTACGCCCCACCGGGCACCCCGGTCGTCGCCATGCAGAACGGCGTCGCGAACGAGCCGCGGATCCTGCGACGCTTCGCTCGAACGTACGCCATCCACGTCGTCCTCCCCGCCACGTTCCTGACGCCGGGCACCGTCGTCCAGGGCTCGGGCGCCAAGCCCGGCATCCTCGACATCGGCCGCTACCCCACCGGCGTCGACGAGATCGCCGACGCCATCGCGAACGTCCTGGTCAAGGCCGGTTTCCTGAGCGAGCCGCGCGCCGACATCATGGCCTGGAAGCACCGCAAGCTCCTCAACAACCTCGGCAACGGCATCAACGCCGCCATCGCCCCAGGCCCCCGCGACGAGGAGATCTACGCCCGCTGTCTGGCCGAGGCCGAAGCCACCCTCGCTGCCGCAGGGATCAGCGTCGTGACCGCCGACGAGGACCGTACGCGGCGCGCCGACCACATCACCGGACGCGGCCGTGACACCAATAGCTCGACCTGGCAGAGCCTCGCTCGTGGCAGCGGCGTCGAGATCGACTACCTGTCCGGCGAGATCGTGCTGCTCGGCCGGCTCCATGGCGTCCCGACCCCGGTCAACGAGGCCATCCAGCGCGCGGTCCACGCTATCGCTCGCAGCGGCGGCGAACCGGGGAGCCTCGACGGCGACGCCTTCCTCGCCGGCCTCTGACGCCCTCGAATGGAGTGGCCAGGTGGGCGACGGATCCGGCAGGCTGCCCGCCATGAGCTACGCAGCGCCACCTCCCCCACCGCCCCTGACACCGCAGTCAGGGACCGACGTCACCGGTAGCGCCCCGCGATCGACCATGGCCACCACCATCGTCGTGATCACCACGGTGGTGCTACTGCAGATCGGGATCGCCCTAGTGGGCCTCGTCCTGATCTATCTCCTCGGCGGCACCGCGGCCACCATGACGATCGTCACCATCGTCACCATCGTGCTCAACGCGCTGCTCTACGCCGTAGTGGCAGGCGGCGCCGCAGTGATCGCCCGCACCCCGACGGGGCGGCTCCTCGGCATCGCGCTGCCGATGCTCGCGTGGCTCCTGAACACCGTGCTCTGGCACGCCCTCGTCGAGCTGTTCCAGTTCTACAACCCGGTCGTCGTCGGCCTTCTCGCACCGCTGGTCCTGCTGTTGGTCCTCGCCGGTTGGGGATGCGCCGCCTGGACCGGTCGCCGGTGGCTCATCGGGCTCCCAGCCACCTATGTCCTGCTCATCGTGGTGCACGTGCCGCTGTCCATCGCACTGACGCCGGCATTGTCTTTCGACAACTTCGCCGCGGCGCAGCTGTGGTCGGCCCTGTCCGCCTTGGTGACGACGGTGGCCGTGGTTCTCGGCGGGGTCGTCTGCTGGCTGCTGGCCCGATCGGAACAGGACCTCCGGAAATGACGGCGGCCCGTCACCCTCGCGGGTGACGGGCCACTGTTCGGAACCAGATCAGGCCTTGGCCTCGTCCTTGGTCTCCTCAGCAGGCGCCTCGTCGGCAGCAGCCTCGGTGGCCTCGGTCTCCTCAGCAGCGGTCTCCTCGACCGGCGCCTCGTCGGCCGGGGTCTCCTCAACGGGGGCGGCAACCGGAGCCGCGGCAGCCGGAGCAGCCTTGGTCTTCGGCTCGTAGGCCTCGTTGACGAGCTCGATCACGGCCATCGGAGCGTTGTCGCCCTTGCGGGGACCGATCTTGGTGATCCGGGTGTAGCCACCCGGACGCTCCGCGAACTGCTCGGCGATCTCGGTGAAGAGGGTGTGCACGACCGACTTGTCGCGGATGGTCTTGAGGACCTCGCGACGGTTGTGCAGGTCACCCTTCTTGGCCTTGGTGATCAGCTTCTCCGCGACGGGGCGGAGAAGCCGGGCCTTGGCCTCGGTGGTGGTGATGCGGCCGTTCTCGAACAGCGCGGTGGCGAGGTTCGAGACGATCAGCTTCTGGTGCGCGGGCGAACCGCCGAGGCGGGCACCCTTCGTCGGGGTAGGCATCGAGCCTGCTCCTTCTCTCCGGCCGTACTAGGTACCGGGGTAGACGCCCAAGCGGGCGGTTTTCTCATGGATTACGCCGGGCCGCGGCTGCACCGCAAACCCCTGGCGAAACTGTCCGCCCGGCCGCGGCGGAGCCGCCTGGCCGGGCGTAACAACTCAGTACTGCTCGTCCTCGACGAACGCGTCGTCGTCATCGTCGCCGTAGGCGGCGAGGGCGGCGGACGGGTCGAAGCCCGGGGCGCTGTCCTTGAGCGACAGACCCATCTCGTGCAGCTTCAGCTTGACCTCGTCGATGGACTTGGCGCCGAAGTTGCGGATGTCGAGCAGGTCCTGCTCCGAGCGGGAGATGAGCTCACCCACGGTGTGGATGCCCTCGCGCTTGAGGCAGTTGTAGGAGCGGACGGTCAGCTGCAGGTCCTCGACCGGGAGGGCGAGGTCGGCGGCGAGCTGCTCGTCGACCGGCGACGGGCCGATGTCGATGCCCTCGGCGTCGACGTTCAGCTCACGGGCCAGACCGAAGAGCTCGACCAGGGTCTTACCGGCCGAGGCGATCGCGTCACGGGGAGCGATCGACGGCTTGGTCTCGACGTCGATGACGAGCTTGTCGAAGTCCGTGCGCTGCTCGACACGGGTGGCCTCGACCTTGTAGCTGACCTTGAGGACCGGCGAGTAGATCGAGTCGACCGGGATCCGGCCGATCTCGTTCTCGGCGCCCTTGTTCTGGACCGCGGAGACGTAGCCGCGGCCACGCTCGACGACGAGCTCGAGCTCGATCTTGCCCTTGTCGGAGAGCGTCGCGATCTTCAGGTCGGGGTTGTGCACCTCGACACCGGCCGGCGGCGCGATGTCGGCAGCGGTGACGTCACCGGCACCGGACTTGCGCAGGTACATGGTGACGGGCTCGTCGTGCTCGGAGGAGACGACCAGACCCTTGAGGTTGAGGATGATCTCGGTGACATCCTCCTTGACGCCCTCGATGGTCGAGAACTCGTGGAGAACGCCGTCGATCTTGATCGAGGTGACCGAAGCACCGGGGATCGAGGAGAGCAGGGTGCGCCGAAGAGAGTTGCCCAGCGTGTAACCGAAGCCCGGCTCGAGGGGCTCGATCACGAAACGGGAGCGGAACTCCTCGACGGACTCTTCCGACAGGGTGGGGCGCTGTGCGATAAGCACTGATTTGTCCTTTCCGGGCCGACCGCTATTTGACGGACCCGAACTTCAAGGGGTGATGACGGAAGGCTGTGGGGGCGGCAAGGCCCCGGCGTACTTCTTCTGTGAAGTTTGAACGCCGGGGACTCGTCGTGGTTACTGCGTAGGGCCGATCACTTCTTCGAGTAGTACTCGACGATCAGCTGCTCCTGGACCGGGACGTCGATCTGAGCCCGGACGGGGAGCTGGTGAACCAGGATGCGCATCCGGTTCGGGACAGCCTCGAGCCAAGCCGGGACGACGCGCTCGCCGTGGGTCTCGCGAGCCACGATGAACGGGGTCATCTCCAGCGACTTCTCGCGAACGTCGATGACGTCGTGAGCCGACACCTGGAACGAAGGCACGTTGACCTTCTTGCCGTTGACCAGGAAGTGGCCGTGAACGACCAGCTGGCGGGCCTGGCGGCGGGTGCGGGCGAAACCGGCACGGTAGACGACGTTGTCCAGGCGGCCCTCGAGGAGCACCAGGAGGTTGTCGCCGGTCTTGCCACCGCGGCGGTGGGCCTCGGCGTAGTAGGAAGCGAACTGCTTCTCCATCACGCCGTAGGTGAAGCGAGCCTTCTGCTTCTCACGAAGCTGGAGGAGGTACTCGCTCTCCTTGATGCGGCCGCGGCCGTGCTGGCCGGGAGGGTAGGGGCGCTTCTCGAACGCCGCGTCGTTGCCGACAAGGTCGACACCGAGACGGCGCGACTTGCGGGTCATGGGTCCGGTGTAACGGGCCATTACTCTTCAGTCTCCTTCTATGTCTCGGTGGGGATCAAACGCGACGGCGCTTGGGCGGACGGCAGCCGTTGTGCGGGGCCGGCGTGACGTCCTGGATGGTGCCGACCTCGAGGCCGATCGCACCCAGGGAACGGATCGCGGTCTCGCGGCCCGAGCCCGGGCCCTTCACGAAGACGTCGATCTTCTTCATGCCGTGGTCCATCGCACGGCGACCAGCGGCCTCGGCGGCCATCTGAGCGGCGAACGGGGTGGACTTACGCGAGCCCTTGAAACCGACGGTGCCGGCCGAGGCCCACGAGATCACCGCACCGGTCGGGTCGGTGATCGTGACGATCGTGTTGTTGAACGTGCTCTTGATGTGGGCCTCGCCCTGAGCGACGTTCTTCTTCTCCTTGCGACGAACCTTCGTCGCACCCTGTCGGGTCTTCGGAGGCATGCATTAACTCCTGAGTTGGCTGGTCTGTGAGATCGAGGCGAAGGCCGGATCAACGCTGCCCGGGAAATTCCGGTACAGGCGTCGAATCACTTGGCCTTCTTCTTGCCGGCGACGGTGCGCTTCGGGCCCTTGCGGGTGCGAGCGTTGGTCTTGGTGCGCTGACCGCGGACCGGAAGGCCCTGACGGTGGCGGCGACCCTGGTAGCTGCCGATCTCGATCTTGCGGCGGATGTCAGCCTGGACCTCGCGACGGAGGTCACCCTCGGTCTGGATGCCCTGGGCTTCGATCTCGTCGCGGAGCTTGACCAGCTCGTCCTCGGCCAGAGCGTGCACCCGGGTGTTCGGGTTGACGCCGGTGGCCTCGAGGAGCTTCTGCGAGGTGGTACGGCCGATGCCGTAGATGTAGGTGAGAGCGATCTCCACGCGCTTGTCGCGCGGAAGGTCAACACCTTGGAGGCGTGCCATTGTGATCCTTCTGGTTGCGTCAGAGGTGTCGGTCGGGTCGCGTCCCGGGGTGGCACCCTCGGGCTCCGGCCTCTGCTCCGGAGGTGAGTTCGGACCCAGAAAGTTCTGGCCTGTGTCCTAGCGACTCGATGAAGTATTCAGTTGTGCTGCGAGCTGGGACTCAGCCCTGGCGCTGCTTGTGGCGCGGGTTCTCGCAGATCACCATGACGCGGCCGTGGCGACGGATCACCTTGCACTTGTCACAGATCTTCTTAACGCTCGGGTTGACCTTCATGTCAGCCCTTTCTTGATCGTCGGCTGGCTACTTGTAGCGGTAGACGATCCGACCGCGCGTCAGGTCGTAGGGGGACAGCTCCACCACCACGCGGTCCTCAGGAAGGATCCGGATGTAGTGCTGCCGCATCTTGCCGCTGATGTGGGCGAGAACCTTGTGTCCGTTGCTCAGCTCCACGCGGAACATAGCGTTGGGGAGGGCCTCCACTACGGTGCCCTCGATCTCGATCACGCCTTCTTTCTTCGGCATGCCCTCTGCAATCTGTTGGTCGGTCATCTACCGTTCAAACCACGGATCGGATGACCCGCGGGCGGTCCGGGAACCTCTCCGATAATCGGAGTGGACCTCGTGAAGCCATCTGCATGTCTCACCCGCGAGCGCGCAGAAGCGCGCTGACCGGGCAGCCGCGAGGCACGACGGGACAGACCCACGTTGGACCGACTACCGATCGTAGTCCCCTAGATCAGCAATGCCCTAATCGTCAAGCCCGGGCGGCTGCGTCCGCTTCCGCGACCTCCGCGAGGTACGCCATCGCCGCCTCCGGGTCGCCGAGGAACGGTCCGAGATCCTCGGGGTGCGGGAACAGCCGGGTGAACCGGTCCGCCACCGTCTGGTGCTGGGTGGCCGCGCCGAGCACCTGCTGCACGTGCTCGGGCAGCGGGTTGAGCAGCGCGTCGGTCATGCCGGTCGAGTGCTGCGCGCGGGTCTCCCAGAAGGTCTCGAAGGTCGCCTGCATCCACTCCGGGTCGAACGGCTGGTCGCCACGCTCGACGATCGCCTTGGTGTAGATCCCGGCACAGTGGGCGGCGTTGTTGGAGCCCTGACCCGCGATCGGGTCGTTGACGACGACGACGTCGCCCATGCCGAAGACGTAGGTGCCGTCGGCGACCTCGGCGTACGGCTTGCGGATCATGCCGGTGAAGGAGCCCGAGAGCGAGGCGCGGGCGTCGGTGGGCACGCACTCACGCATCAGCTCGCCCTCCCACGGCATGTGCTCGAGCATCAGGTGCTGGAGGCGGCGCAGGTGCTCGTCGGGACGTGGGCGGTCCCAGAAGCAGTCGAAGGGGCCGTCCGGGACCGCCTCGACGAACGCGACCCGGCTCGGCCCGGCGCTGGTCAGGGCGGGGATCACGAACAGCTCCCCCACACCGGGCGCGACGTTGATCCGCATGCTCCCGGCCGGGAAGTCGTCCGGCTCGACCCAGCCTTGGAGATAGATCGCCGAGAGCGTACGGCCGGGGCTGGTGTACTTGGAACGGACGGGGTCACGGTCGAAGAGGTCGACGATCTCGCCCTTGCCGGCGGCGATGAGGGTCAGGTCGTACATCGGCGCCAGGCCGGCCAGGTCGGAGGTCATCACGGGGTGGTAGATGATCCGGCCGCCGCGGTCCTCGAACAGCTCCAGCCAGCTGGACATCTTCAACCGCTGGTCGACGGACATGGCGTACGGCTGCCACGGTCCGTCGAACTTCAGTGCCCGAACCCCGGGCTCCGGGCTGACCGAGATGCCGACCGCGGGGATGCGCGGTGCCTCGTCCTCCCAGAGGTTCAGGTCGTAGGCACGCTCGTAGGCCAGGGCGGGCTCGAACATGACCTGCGTCGACATCGGCCAGCCGTCGCGCAGCTCGTCGGGCGTACGCGCGGACATGACCGTCACCTCATAGCCCTCGATCTGGAGGCTGAGGGCGAGCTGCATGCCCGCCTGTCCGGCGCCGACGATCAAGATCTTGCGCAAGGAAACTCCTTCGGAGTGGGGACGCCTCCGGGGTCAGGCGCGGGTGGGGGTGGTTTTCATCGTGTGCGCCAGGCAGGCGACCAGCGTCTTGGCCGTGGACCTGCGGTCGCGGGCATCCACGGTCACCAGCGGCGTCTTCTCGTCGAGGCAGAGCGCGTCGCGCACCTTCTCCAAGGAATGGGTGAGCTTTCCGTCGAACAGGTTCACCGCAACGACGAACGGGACGTCGGAGTCGTTCTCGAAGTAGTTGATCGCGGGGAACGACGCATCGAGCTGACGGGTGTCGACGAGCACGACGGCACCGCTGGCGCCACGACACAGGTCGTCCCACATCGGCCAGAACCGGGGCTGACCCGGCGTGCCGAACAGGTAGAGCAGCAGATCTGGGGCGAGGGTGACCCGGCCGAAGTCCATCGCGACCGTCGTGGTCGTCTTGGCGCTCGAGGCCGAGAGCGGATCCACCGCCTCGCCGGCCTGCGTCATCCAGGCCTCGGTGTTCACCGGCGGGATCTCGGAGACGGACGCGACCAGGGTCGACTTCCCGACGCCGAAACCTCCTGCGATCACGAGCTTGGCAGAGGTGACGGTCAGCGACTGGCGGTCAGCCGAGCTCGGAAAGGCCATCGATAACTCTCTTCAACAGACGGTGGTCGAACGGGGAGTCGTAAGCCCCCTCATTGATCTGCAGGTGCTCGGTCGAGGCAAGGTCCTCGAGCAGCACGCGAGTCACCCCGAGTGAGATCCCGCAATGCGCGGACAGCTCCGCGACCGACTGTGGCCCGAGACGTACACGGTCGTAGAGCCGGCGCGACTCTGGCGTCAGCTTGGACGCCGCTCGCGCATCGAAGTGCGACGCCGAGATCAGCGTGTGCACGTACAGCTGGTGGTTGGTCTGGGTCCGGCCGCCGGTGAGCACATAAGGCCGTACCCACGGATTGGAACTCACGGTTCCCCTTCCGCTCGCTGAGACTCGTTCACGCCCGCTCCCCCGCCATCGAGCTGACCGTCATCTGGCGCAGCTCGTCGCGCATCTGGGGAGTGAGTACGTGGCCGACGGCGTCGACCAGCTGGGCCATCTTGTGGGCGACGACGCCCAGGTTCGCACCGGCGCCGACGAGGACGGCGAAGCCGGCGAGGTCGCCGATGCCCATGAAGAGGAAGTGGCCGCTGTGGAACTTCAGCATCACCTGGTCGCAGCCAGGCTCGCCCACCTCACGCGCGATGTTGTTGCCGAGACTGATCACCCCGGCGGTCATCGCGGCAAGAGGGTCGGCGACATTGGCGGACATGCCGCCGGCACCGATCAGCGGGAGCCCGTCGGAGGAGACGATGAGCGCATGGGTCACACCGGGAGTGGAGCTGGCGAAGTTGTCGATCAGCCAGCTGAATTCCTTGGGGTCGCGGGGGACGACCGGGCTTTCCATTACGAAAGGTTTCCTTTCACTGCTGGGACTTAGCTACCAAGGGAGAACGCGTCGAGATCGTCTGCGAAGGAGCGGCGGGCCGCCGACTGGTCCTCCGGCGAGGAGTCCTCGGTCTTCGGTCCGACGGCTGCTTCAGGCTGCTTGTTGCGCAGGCTGACCGGCTCCCGGCGCGGGAGCGCACCGGACTCTACTGGTCCGCTCTGTTCAGCGGGCACGGAGGCCTCGTTCGTCTCATCGGCCCCACCCGTTTCGCCGGGGAGCGGGATCGACGTCTTCAGGGTGTCGGTGGAGGGATCCGGCGAGGGCTCCTGGCCGGGCGCCGGCGCGAACTGGGCCCCCGGCCGACGCACGGGCTGCTGCACGGCGTGCTGCCCGGTCTGTGCCTCCGCATGCGGGTCGGTGAACGGATCGGTGAGCGGGTCGGTGAGCGGATTGGTCCGATGCGAGGGCCGCCGCGCGGAATCCATGGGCTCGACGGGCTCGAGCGAGGACCGCCGTGTCTCCAGGCGCGCAGGCTGCGCAGCTTGCTGTGACACGGACGGTGACACGGGCTGCGACACCTGCTGGGGGCCCCGTCGCCTCGGGGCAGGAGGCAGGACCGCGACGCTGCTCGCGCTGGAGCTCCTCGGCAGCTCGGCCGGCTCGATCGGAGCGACCGGCACCTCGCACAGCAGCTGGGCCGGCACGGTCACCATCGCGATCATCCCGTTGCCGGGTGCGGGCCGGGTGGCGAGACGTACGTCGATGTCGTACTTGCGGGCGATCCGGTGCACCACCGGGAAACCGGTGTGGCTCCCGGACTTGCTGACCAGCTCGACGACCGGGCCGGCCAGCAAGGAGTTGAGGCGTCCCACCGACCGCTCCGGGATGCCGATGCCGGTGTCCTCGATCCGGAAGAGCACGTCACCGGCGTCGGCCAGGTGGACGTTGACCGTCACCGTTCCCGGGGAGTACTTGGTCGCGTTGTCCAGCAGCGCGGCGATCAGGCAGGAGACGTCGTCGGCGGCATAGCCGATGACGGCAAGATCGCTCACCCGGCCGATCGTCACCTGGTTGTAGCGCTCGATGCTCGACAGCGCCATCCGGATGATGTCCAGCAGCGAGGTGTCGATGCCACCCATCTCGTCCTGGGCCCGACCGGCGAGCGTACGCAGGTCACGGCTGGCGCGCCGCATGCGAGTAACCGCGTGGTCGACCTCGTAGAGCTTCCGCAACCGCTCAGGATCGTCCTCGTCGGCCTCCAGCCCATCGAGCGAGATGCGCATCTGCTCGGCCAGGCTGATCAGGTGGAGCCCGAACTGCTCCATGATCTCGGGCCAGGCCTCGTCCTCATCCTCCGGCGGCAACGCAGGTGTCGAGGAGATCGGCAGGGAGGCAGGTGTCGGTGGGGCGAAGGGGGTCGGTGGCACCGGTGGAAAGGGCGCGGCCTGGCCGTTCGTCGGAGGGAATGAGCGAGCAGGACCCGGATCTGACTGCTCAGCGAGCGTCGCAGTCTGGGGCGCCCGGCGCTTCAACAAGCGCAGGCTCCAGCGTGTCATGAGGCGGCACTTTCAAATGTGGAGAAGGAAAGGAGCGGTGATCAGATTGGCACAACCCGTGCGCGAGCGCAGGGTTACGCGCCCAGAAGCAGACAGTGTCCTAGGTCCCTCTTCCCGAGTGGCTCAGGCGCGCCGTCACCTTCCGACGAGGTGGACCAGATCCTATGCCGATCCCCCAACTCAGCTCGCCAGCAGGCGCAGGGTCTCCTCACGGGCCGGCGCAGTGCGCGGATCCGTTCCCTCGTAGGCAGATCCGACAGGGTTCACCATGACCTCGTCCACGCCGTACTCGTCGGCCATGCCGGCCAGGCGCGCCTTCGCATACTCGGCGGAGCCGATGATCCAGCGGCTGCGCATGGTGTCGACGAGCCCCTGGTGGGCCTCGGGGATCTCGGTCTTCTCGGCCTCGTCGATGCTGGGCTGCGCGGTCAGCGGCTGGCCCGTACGCAGCTTCAGCATGGTCAGCAGCTGCGGCAGGGCCCGGCGGTCGGCCTCCTCCGCGGTCTCTGCCACGCTCGCGTTCACCGTGAGGAACGTCTTCGGCTCACGGAGGAGCTCAGAGGGCTGGAACGTCGACCGGTAGAGGTCGATCATCGCCTTGGTGTCGGTGCCGTTGCCCGCGAAGTGGTGCGCGAAGACGTAGGGCAGCCCCTTCTCGGCGGCCAGGCGCGCCGAGTAGTCCGAGGAGCCGAGCAGCCAGAGCTCGGCGACCGTCGCTGCCGACGGGGTCGCGTGCAGGACGTGCTGGCGACCGCCGGCCATCAGCCCGACGCCCTCGGGCGCCATCATGGAGACGATGTTGTCGAGGTACTCCGGGAACCGGTTCACCGCGTCGTCGGTCACTCCCCCGGCGCCGTGACGGAGCGCCCAGGAGGTGACCGGGTCGGTGCCCGGCGCACGGCCGATGCCGAGGTCGATCCGCCCGGGGAACGCCGCCTCGAGCAGCGCGAACTGCTCGGCCACGACCAACGGCGCGTGGTTGGGCAGCATCACGCCGCCGGAGCCGACTCGGATGCGCTCGGTCGCGCCGGCCACCAGCGAGATCAGCACCGGCGGGTTGGTCGACCCGACCGCCGGCATGTTGTGGTGCTCGGCGAGCCAGTAGCGCTCGAATCCCAGCTCGTCGGCGACCTTGGCCAACGACAGTGTCGCGGCCAGGGCATCTGCGGAGGACTGGTCCTTGCGGACCGGGACCAGGTCGAGAACGCTCAGCTTCACGTGAGGGCTCAACCCTCACCGAGGTGGTGTTTATTCCGGAGGCAGCAGAGCGCGGAGTCCGTCGGCGACGGCTGAGCGCCACCAGGCGTAGTCGTGACCGCCGTTGTGCTCCGCGGAGGTGACGTCGATCCCGGCCGCCCGGAGACGGTCGACGAGGTCGTGGTGGAGCTCGTCGAGGACCCACTCCTGGGTGCCGTGCGCCAGGTGCACGCGGGTCTTCGCCTCCGGCGTGACGGCGTCGGCGAGGTCGTCGAGCCACAGCGAGGCCGACTGGCTGGCGACACCGTGAATGTGGCCGGGATAGGTCAGTCCGGCCCGCAGCGCGGTCACGCCACCGAGGCTCTGGCCCACGACGTACGTCTCCTCGGTCACCGCGCGACGCTCGCGCACCCACGGCAGCAGCTGGTTGACGATGTAGTCGGCACCCTCGCCACCGGCCAGCTCCTCCCAGCGCTTGTCGCGGCCGCCGGAGGCGGGCAGGACGCAGCGGACGTGGCGGAGATGGCCGTCGGCGATCAGGTTGTCGAGCGTGGTCGGCAACGAATGGTGGTCGGTCCAGATCTCGCCGTCGAGCGCGACCACGAGCGGCAGGTCGACGTTGAGCCCGGCGCCGGCCGGGTCGTAGAGCCAGACGTCACGCCCGTCCGGGCCCGCCTCCAGCGTGACGGTTCCGGGGACGACGTCATCGCGGCGGTGCAGCCACGGCTGCAGCGGAGCGTCGGGCAGCGAGACGACCGACTGCTTGATGCCCTGCCGGTTGTGGCACCAGTCGGGGTTGAGCGGGTCGAGGTAGCCGCGGTGCAGCACGGCACGGAGCTCGACCTGCCCCTCGCTCTCCCACGGGGCCAGCTCGTCGGGATGCTTGCACAGGAAGGAGTAGGAGGCGCGCCAGTCGGCCTTCATCAGGAATGAGGCGTGCCACAGGTCGGTGCCTGCCTTGCGCTCGAGCATCGTCTCGTCGAGATGGCGCTCGTCAGAGAGCCGGTTGGCGAAGAGGAACACCTCCTCGGCCTCGTCGTCGCGCCAGCAGAAGGTGACGACGACCTCGTCGTCCGCGCCGTCGGCGCCGGTCTCCTCGATGAGCGGGAGCGAGGTGGCGATCTGGTCCCAGAACATCTCGATGTCCTCAGGACTGAGTCGGTCGATGATCGCGCTTCGCGTCCGTGCTGATGGATTGGGTCGCGCCGCCATGGGTCGTCGCAACTGCGTACTCATCTGGTCATTCCTCCCGAGTACGGGGCTCTCCCTGTCCCCGCGGGCTGACCAAGTTACTCACAGACGGGCCCGCACGCGAGGTTCCGAGGTCCCTTTCTCTGTCAATC
This sequence comes from Nocardioides panzhihuensis, assembly GCF_013408335.1. NCBI lineage: Bacteria > Bacillati > Actinomycetota > Actinomycetes > Propionibacteriales > Nocardioidaceae > Nocardioides > Nocardioides panzhihuensis. Next base: position 4,230,900 of record NZ_JACBZR010000001.1, read on the forward strand.
GACAGGTGATGTCGCATACCCGCTAGTCAAACGCGTGGGCAACCGGGTTTCGTTCAGTTTCCTATCAGTTTTCGGTCCGCATGTCGGCACAGATCGCGACGGCGCCGAGAAATCCGGGGCCCTCCCACTGGGTGATCCGGACGTCGCCGAACTGGTCCATCGGGCCCTCCTCGGCGAGAACATCGAGGCGCTGTGCCGCCGCCATGCTGCCGTGGCCGGCCTTCACCAACGCCTCCTTGCGCACCCACAACCGCGTGAACGCGTACGCAGCGTCCGGCTGCCCCGACACCCAGGCCGCCTCGCGCGGCGAGAGCGCCCGGTCGGGCCCGCGCACGACTCTCTCCACGTCGATGCCGCACCGACGGGTGGCGGCGACCGCGGCGACCTGCCCGCGGGCGTGGCTGAGGCTCACCTGGACCGTCGTCCACGCCGGACCGGCTACGGACGGCGCGCCGTGCTCGGTGCTTCCGCATCGAGCGCAGCGCTGCTCGATCACGATGGCCTCGCGGGCGAGGCCCAGCAGCTCCGCTGCGCACTCGCGGACGAGAACGTGCGCTGCTGCGTACGCCTCTTGGTCCGCCTCGGCCACCAGGCGCTGGTGGCGGGCTCGCTCCGCGGCGGTCAGCAACCCGAGATCGGCGGCGATCTCGTCCACCGGCGCGAAGCGCACGATCTCAGTCATACCGACGCTCGATCGCGCCGCGGCCTCAGTGACCGCCCCAGGGGACGCCGAGCTTGCCGAGCATCTCCTCGCCGCCGTCGAGTGCGGTGAGCACCCAGGCGCCGTCGGCGGTGAGCGCGAAGGTGTGCTCGAAGTGGGCGGCCCAGGATCCGTCGTCGGTGACTACGGTCCAGTCGTCCTCGAGGGTGGTGACCTCGGGTCCACCCAGGGTGAGCATCGGCTCGATGGCCAGCGCGATGCCGCGCTGCAACTTGGCGCCCTTGCCCGGCTTGCCGTAGTTGAACACCGACGGCTCCATGTGCATCTCGCTGCCGATGCCGTGGCCGCTGAACTCCTCGAGGATGCCGTAGTCACCCTGGGAGTCGACATAGGTCTCGATGGCGTGCGAGATGTCGGTGACCCGGCCGCCGAGGCGGGCGGCGGCGATGCCGTGCCACATGGCCTCCTCGGTGACCCGCATCAGCTCGGAGACCTCGTCGGAGACCGATCCCATGGCCACCGTGATCGCGGCGTCGCCGTGCCAGCCGTCGACGATGGCGCCGCAGTCGATGGAGATGATGTCGCCGTCCTTCAGCTCCCGGGATCCGGGGATGCCGTGGACCACGACCTCGTCGACCGAGGCGCAGATCGAGCCCGGGAATCCGTGGTAGCCCTTGAACGACGGGACGCCACCCCGGGACCGGATCGAGTCCTCGGCGATGGCGTCGAGCTCGAGAAGGGTGACTCCGGGCCGCGCAGCGGCCCGGAGCACCTCGAGCGTCTCGCCGACCACGAGGCCGGCCGTACGCATCTTCTCGATCTGCTCAGGGGTCTTGATCTGGACCTTGTTCAAGAAGCCCACTGCTCCCCCGTTGCGTAAAGATGTTGTGGTTCAGGACTCAGGAACGATGTCGAGCTCATCGAAGATCCGCTTGGTGACATCGTCGACGTCGCCCATGCCGTCGATCTCGTGGACCAGGCCACGGCCCTTGTAGACCTCGATCAGCGGCGCGGTCTCCTCGAGGTAGACCTCCTGGCGGCGGCGGATGACCTCTTCGGTGTCGTCGGAGCGACCTTCGAGCTCAGCACGCTGCAGCAGCCGCTGCACGATCTCGTCCTTGTCGACCGTCAGCACGACCACAGCGTCCAGCGCGTGGCCGGTGAACCTGATCATCCCGTCGAGCTCCTCGACCTGCGCGAGCGTGCGCGGGTATCCGTCGAGCAGGAACCCTTTGGCTGCGTCGGGCTCGTCGATGCGGTTGCGAACCATCAGGTTCATCACCGAGTCCGGGACGTACTCGCCCTTGCTCATGTACGAGTCGGCCTCGACCCCGAGCGGCGTCCCTGCGTCTACGTTCGCCCGGAGGATGTTTCCGGTCGAGATCGCGGGGATGCCGAAGTGCTCGGCGATGAACTTCGCCTGGGTGCCCTTACCGGCACCCGGCGGGCCCATGATGATCAGTCTCATCGGAGGAACCCTTCATAGTTGCGCTGCTGGAGCTGGCTCTCGATCTGCTTCACCGTGTCGAGGGCGACGCCGACCATGATCAGGATCGAGGTGCCACCGAACGGGAAGTTCTGGTTCGCGTTGATGAGCGCCAGCGCGATCAGCGGGATGAGCGCAACCAGACCGAGGTAGAGCGAGCCCGGCAGTGTGATACGGGACAGAACGTAGGACAGATAGTCCTCGGTAGGCTTCCCGGCCCGAATTCCTGGAATGAAGCCACCGTATTTCTTCATGTTGTCGGCGACCTCCGGGGGGTTGAAGGTGATCGACACGTAGAAGTAGGTGAAGAAGATGATCAGCGCGAAGTACGTCGCCATGTAGATCGGGTGGTCACCCTGGACGAAGTAGTTGTTGATCCAGTCGACCCAGATGGGCGGGTCCTGCGCGTTCTGGTTGAACTGCGCCGCCATCGCCGGCAGGTAGAGCAACGACGAGGCGAAGATGACCGGGATGACACCGGCCTGGTTCACCTTCAGCGGGATGTACGTCGAGGAGCCGCCGAACATCTTGCGGCCGACCATCCGGCGGGCGTACTGGACCGGGATCCGGCGCTGGGCCTGCTCGATGAAGATGACCGCAGCCATGATCGCGAGCCCGATGACGAGCACGATCGCGAAGGTCCACCAACCCTTGTCGTTCTTGACGGCCCACATGGTGGCCGGGAAGGTGGCGACGACCTGGGTGAAGATCAGGATCGACATACCGTTGCCGATACCGCGCTCGGTGATCAGCTCGCCGAGCCACATGATGACGGCGGTGCCGGCGGTCATGGTGACGACCATGACCAGGAAGGTGGCAGTGCCGTCGTCGTGCAGCAGAGGCTGCGTACAGCCCTGGAGCAGGTCGCCGGAGCGGGCCAGCGCGACGATGCCGGTGGCCTGCAGGACCGCGAGGCCGAGCGTCAGGTAGCGGGTGTACTGGGTGATCTTCGACTGCCCGGCCTGACCCTCCTTCTTGAGCCGCTCCAGGCGCGGGATCACCACGACGAGCAGCTGCAAGATGATGCTCGCGGTGATGTACGGCATGATGCCGAGCGCGAAGACGGTCAGCTGCAGCAGCGCCCCGCCGGAGAAGAGATTGACCAGGTTGTAGAGGCCGGCGCTGTCACCGGTCTGGGCTGCGTCAAGACACTGCTGGACGTTCGCAACGTGAACGCCAGGGGCAGGGATCTGAGACCCAGCCCTGAAGATCACGACGATCAGGAGAACGAAGAGCAGCTTCTTGCGCAGGTCCGGGGTACGGAACGCTGATGCGAACGCGCCAAGCACGAATGGTTCCTCTTTCGACAATCAGGGGTCGCAGGGCCTGCGCCGATGCGAAAACCCGTGGCAGCCTAACAGCCTCCACGGCAGCTCATGCACGTAGGGCTGAAACAGCGGGAGCGCGGTCGGGACCCCGAAGGGGCGACCCGGCCGCGCTTCCACATGACAGGCTCTACGGTAGTAGAACTGTCAGAGAACCGTGACAGTTCCGCCAGCAGCCTCGATCTTCTCCTTGGCAGTGCCGGAGAAGGCGTTGGCGCTGACCTCGACCTTGACGGTCAGGTCGCCCTGACCCAGAACCTTGACGGGGAGGTTCTTGCGAACCGCGCCCTTCTCGATGAGCGTCTCGGGGGTGACGGTGCCACCCTCCGGGAACAGCTCGTTGAGCTTGTCGAGGTTGACGACCTGGAACTCCACCTTGAACGGGTTCTTGAACCCCTTCAGCTTGGGGAGCCGCATGTGCATCGGGGTCTGGCCGCCCTCAAAGGCAGCCGGGACCTGGTAGCGGGCCTTGGTGCCCTTGGTGCCGCGACCCGCGGTCTTACCCTTGGACGCCTCACCACGACCTACACGGGTCTTGGCCTTCTTGGAGCCGGGAGCCGGCGCCAGGTTGTGCACCTTGAGTGCCATATCAGTCGACCTCCTCGACCGTCACCAGGTGACGGACGGTCTGGACCATGCCCCGGATCTCCGGGCGGTCCTCCTTGACGACGACGTCGCCGATCCGCTTGAGACCGAGCGTACGCAGGGTGTCTCGCTGGTTCTGCTTCAGACCAACGAGGCCCTTCTTCTGCTGGACCTTGAGCTGTGCCATCAGGCCGACACCCCCGCCTTGGGCTCCGCGACCTCGGCCTGCGCCTTGAGCAGCGCCTCCGGGGCAACGTCCTCGACCGGGAGACCACGACGAGCAGCAACAGCCTCGGGCGTCTCGAGCATCCGAAGCGCCTCGACCGTCGCGTGGACGATGTTGATCTGGTTGGACGACCCGAGCGACTTGCTCAGGATGTCGTGGATGCCGGCGCACTCCAGGACGGCACGCACCGGGCCACCGGCGATGACACCGGTACCAGGAGCGGCCGGGCGGAGCATGACCACACCAGCGGCCTTCTCACCCTGCACCGGGTGCGGGATCGTGGCCTGGATGCGGGGAACGCGGAAGAAGTTCTTCTTCGCTTCCTCGACACCCTTGGCGATCGCCGCGGGAACTTCCTTTGCCTTACCGTAGCCGACGCCGACCAGACCGTCTCCGTCACCGACGATCACGAGGGCGGTGAAGCTGAAGCGACGACCACCCTTCACGACCTTGGCAACTCGGTTGATCGCGACGACCTTCTCGATGTAGGCGGTCTTGTCGGCACCTTGGTTGCGACGATCGTCGCGACCTCGGCGCTCGCCACCACGCTGTCCGCGCTGGGCTCCGCTCATCAGACTTTCCTCTTCTCTCGTTCGATCGTTGCGATCAGAAGGTCAGACCGGCCCCGCGCGCGCCATCAGCGAGCGCGGCGACACGGCCGTGGTACTTGTTGCCGGCACGGTCGAAGACCACGGTCTCGACCCCAGCGGCCTTGGCACGCGACGCGACCAGCTCGCCGACCTGCTTGGCCTTGGCAGTCTTGTCACCGGAGGCGGACCGAAGGTCGCCCTCGATGGTCGAAGCCGAGGCAAGCGTCTTGCCGGCCAGGTCGTCGACGACCTGGGCGGTGATGTGCTTGGCGGACCGGGTTACGACGAGGCGCGGACGCTCCGGCGTACCTTCGATCTTCTTGCGACCACGAGTCTGACGACGCAGACGCGAGCGGACGCGGGAAGCGGTGTGCTTGTTGTTCGACAGCGAGATGGCCATCACTTACCAGCCTTTCCGACCTTGCGGCGGATGTTCTCGCCGGCGTAACGAACGCCCTTGCCCTTGTAGGGCTCCGGCTTGCGCAGCTTGCGAATGTTGGCCGCAACCTCACCGACGAGCTGCTTGTCGATGCCCACGACGCCGAGCTTGGTCGGACCGTCGGTGGTGAAGGTGATGCCTTCGGGGGCGTCGAAGACGATCGAGTGCGAGTAACCCAGCTGGAACTCCAGCTTGGTCGGACCCTTCGACAGGACGCGGTAACCCACGCCGACGATCTCGAGCTTCTTCTCGTAGCCCTCGGTGACACCCAGGACCATGTTGTTGACCAGCGTGCGGGACAGGCCGTGGAGGGCCTTGTTGTCCCGGCTGTCGTCGGGGCGCTTGACGTCGAGGACGTTACGGCCCTCGTCGTCCTGAGCCTTCTCGACGGTGATCGGGTCGACCACGGTGTGCGACAGGGAGCCCTTGGGGCCCTTGACGCTCACAACCTGGCCGTCGATGGTGACGTCCACGCCGGCCGGAACCGGGACGGGGAGCTTGCCAATACGCGACATGTTCTTCTCTCCCTTCCCTGATTACCAGACGTAGGCGAGGACTTCCCCACCTACGCCCTTCTTGTTCGCCTGGCGGTCGGTCAGCAGACCCTGGCTCGTCGAGATGATCGCGACGCCGAGGCCGCCGAGCACCTTGGGGAGACCGGTGTGCTTCGCGTAGACACGCAGACCGGGCTTGCTGATGCGGCGTACGCCGGCGATCGAGCGCTCACGGTTGCGGCCGTACTTGAGGGTGATGGTCAGGGTCTTGCCGACCTGGCCCTCGGTGGGCTCCAGCACCTCGTACTTGGTGATGTAACCCTCCTGCTGGAGGATCTCAGCGACGCCCTGCTTCAGCTTGCTGTACGGCATCGAAACCGTATCGTGGAACGCCTGGTTGGCGTTGCGCAGACGAGTGAGCATGTCTGCGATCGGGTCAGTCATCGTCATTGGCCGAACGGCCCTTTCTCGTAGTGGTTTCCTCGCGACACAAAGTCACGAGGACCTTCAACGTCAGTGGTTGTGGAGAATCTGGTGATCGAGCCTGTCGAGATTCACCAGGAGGACTTGGTGACGCCGGGCAGCTCGCCGCGGTGGGCCATCTCACGCAGGCAGATACGGCACAGGCCGAACTTGCGGTAGACAGCCTTCGGGCGGCCGCAGCGCTGGCAGCGGGTGTAACCGCGAACCGCAAACTTCGGCTTGCGGGCGGCCTTCACCTTGAGAGCGGTCTTCGCCATCTCAGTTCTCCTTGAACGGGAAGCCGAGCGCCTTGAGCAGCGCGCGACCCTGGTCGTCATTGGTGGCGGTCGTCACGAGGGTGATGTCCATGCCCCGCGAGCGGTCGATCTTGTCCTGGTTGATCTCGTGGAACATGACCTGCTCGGTGAGACCGAAGGTGTAGTTGCCGTTACCGTCGAACTGCTTGCCGTTCAGGCCGCGGAAGTCCCTGATTCGGGGCAGCGCGAGCGACAGCAGGCGGTCGAGGAACTCCCACATCCGGTCGCCGCGCAGCGTGACGTGCGCACCGATCGGCATGCCCTCGCGCAGCTTGAACTGCGCGATGGACTTCTTCGCCTTGTTGATCAGCGGCTTCTGGCCGGTGATCGCGGTCAGGTCGTTGACAGCGCCCTCGATCAGCTTGGAGTCGCGAGCAGCCTCGCCCACGCCCATGTTGACGACGATCTTGGTCAGACCGGGGATCTGCATGACGTTCGGGATCTCGAACTCGGCCTGCAGGGCCGGGGCGATCTCCTCGCGGTACTTCGTCTTGAGGCGCGGGGCCACAGCGGTGTCGGTCATGATCAGATGTCCTTACCGGTCTTGCGCGAGATGCGAACGCTGCGCTCGGCGGCGTAGGTCGAACCGTCGGCGCGACGCTTCTGGACCGTCTCACGGCGGTAGCCGACGCGAGCCGGCTCGCCACCCTCGAGCAGCTGAACGTTGGAAACGTGGATCGGGGCCTCGGTGGTCACGATGCCGCCGGTCATGCCGGCGCGACCGCCCTGGTCCTGGACCTTGGTGTGCTTCTTGATGAGGTTGATGCCCTCGACAATCACACGGTCCTCTCCGGTGAAGACAGCGATCACCTTGCCGGAGCCGCCCTTGTCCTTACCTGCGATCACCTTGACGGTGTCGCCCTTCTTGATGTGCGAGCGACCCATCACAGCACCTCCGGCGCGAGCGAGATGATCTTCATGAACTTCTTGTCGCGCAGCTCACGGCCAACCGGGCCGAAGATGCGGGTGCCTCGCGGCTCGCCGTCGTTCTTGAGAATGACGGCGGCGTTCTCGTCGAAGCGGATGTACGAGCCGTCAGCGCGGCGGCGCTCCTTGACGGTGCGCACGATGACAGCCTTGACGACGTCACCCTTCTTCACGTTGCCACCGGGGATAGCGTCCTTGACGGTGGCGACGATGGTGTCGCCGATGCCGGCGTAGCGACGACCGGAACCACCGAGCACACGAATGCAAAGGATCTCCTTCGCACCAGTGTTGTCGGCGACCTTGAGTCGCGACTCCTGCTGGATCATTACTTCTCCTTGTCGAGCTGGTTCTCTCCCCGCTGGAGGGCGGGCGAGCCTTGCCGAACGTAATTGGCCCCATAATCGGGTTCTTGATGGGCGCAGGCCCAGCGAACAATGGTCGCTGGACCTGCACCCTTTGGTCAATTTGGCGACGTTTGAGTAACCCCAGCATCGCCAGCCGGATCCGTCTCCTAGGAGACGAGGATCACTTGGCGCGCTCGACGACCTCGACGAGGCGCCACCGCTTGGTCGCGGACAGCGGCCGGGTCTCCATGACCAGGACGCGGTCGCCGATGCCGGCGGTGTTCTGCTCGTCGTGAGCCTTGAGCTTGCTGCTACGGCGCATGACCTTGCCGTAGAGCGGGTGCTTCACGCGGTCCTCGACCTCGACGACGATGGTCTTGTCCATCTTGTCGCTGACGACGAGGCCCTCGCGCACCTTGCGCGTGTTGCGCTCGGTGGTGTCCTGGGTTGCCCCTGAATCGGACTCAGTGGTAGCCATCTCAGGCCTCCTCGGTGGTCTCGGTGCCCGGGGCCACGCGGATGCCGAGCTCGCGCTCACGCACCACGGTGTAGATCCGGGCGATGTCCTTCTTGACGGTGTTGAGCCGACCGTGGCTCTCCAGCTGGCCGGTGGCCGCCTGGAACCGGAGGTTGAACAGCTCCTCCTTCGCCTCGCGCAGCTTCGCCTCGAGGTCGACGTCGGTGAGCTCGTCCAGCTCGAACGCCTGCAGGGAGTTGGCCATCAGAACTCACCAGCCTCTCGCGTGATGAAACGGCACTTCATGGGCAGCTTGTGGATCGCGCGGCGCATCGCCTCGCGAGCCGTGTTCTCGTCGACTCCGGAGAGCTCGAACATGACGCGGCCCGGCTTGACGTTGGCCACCCACCACTCCGGCGAACCCTTACCGGAACCCATGCGGGTCTCGGCGGGCTTCTTGGTCAGCGGGACGTCGGGGTAGATGTTGATCCACACCTTGCCGCCTCGCTTGATGTGGCGAGTCATCGCGATACGCGCTGCCTCGATCTGGCGGTTGGTCACGTAGTGACCCTCGATCGCCTGGATGCCGTACTCACCAAACGCGAGCTTCGTGCCACCCTTGGCCATACCAGTGCGCTTCGGGTGGTGCTGCTTGCGGTGCTTGACTCGACGGGGCATCAGCATGGGTCAGCCCTCCTGGGTCGTGGTCTCGGCGGCGGGAGCCTCAGCGGCAGCCGGCGCCTCAGTCTTCGCCGCGCGGTCAGCGCGGTTCGGGCGGTCACCACGGGTGCCACGCGACGGACGGTCGTTGCGGCCACCGCGACGGTCGTTGCCACCGCGACCCGGGACGCCCGCACGGGCGGCCTGGGCGGCCTGACGCTCAGCGCGCGAGCCGGAGACCTCGCCCTTGTAGATCCAGACCTTCACGCCGATGCGGCCGAAGGTCGTGCGGGCCTCGTAGAAGCCGTAGTCGATGTCGGCACGCAGCGTGTGCAGCGGAACGCGGCCCTCGCGGTAGAACTCGGTACGCGACATCTCGGCGCCGTTCAGACGACCCGAGCACTGGATCCGGATGCCCTTGGCACCGGAGCGCATGGTGGTCTGCATGGCCTTGCGCATCGCGCGACGGAACTGCACGCGACCGCTGAGCTGCTCGGCTACACCCTGGGCGACCAGCTGAGCGTCGACCTCGGGGTTCTTGACCTCGAGGATGTTCAGCTGCACCTGCTTGCCGGTGAGCTTCTCCAGCTCGGTGCGGAGGCGGTCGGCCTCGGCGCCGCGGCGGCCGATGACGATCCCGGGACGCGCGGTGTGGATGTCCACACGGACGCGGTCACGGGTGCGCTCGATCTCGACCTTGGCGATGCCGGCCCGCTCCATGCCCTTGCTGAGCAGCTTGCGGATCTTGACGTCCTCGCCGACGTACTCCTTGTACTGCTTGTCGGCGTACCAACGCGACTTGTGGTCGGTCGAGATGCCCAGGCGGAAGCCGTTCGGGTTGATCTTCTGACCCATTAGTTCTTACCGCCCTTCGCGACACTGCGCTTGTTCAGCTCGGCGGCCGGCTGCACGACCAGGGTGATGTGCGAGGTCCGCTTGTTGATGCGGGTCGCACGACCCTGGGCGCGGGGACGCCAGCGCTTCATGGTCGGACCTCCGTCGACCATGGCGACCGAGACGACGAGGTCGTCGCGGTCCAGACCCTCGGCCGACACCGCGTTGGCGATGGCGCTCTCGAGGACCTTGTAGACAGTCTCAGAGGCTGCCTGCGGCGCGAACTGCAGCAGGGAGAGGGCCTCGTCGACGGGCAGACCGCGAACCATGTCGACGACCCGGCGTGCCTTCATCGGAGTGATCCGCACGAAGCGGGCACTCGCGAAGGCACCCGGCTGGTCGCCGAGCAGGGACTCGCGGCGGGCGCTTACGCGCACACGCTCGGTGGTGCTCATCGACGCCGTCCCTTCCGATCGTCCTTGATGTGACCCTTGAAAGTGCGGGTCGGGGCGAACTCGCCCAGCTTGTGACCGACCATCGAGTCGGAGACGAAGACCGGGACATGCTTGCGACCGTCGTGCACCGCGATGGTGTGACCGATCATCTCGGGCACGATCATCGAGCGGCGCGACCAGGTCTTGATCACGTTGTGGGAGCCCTTCTCGTTCTCGGCGTCCACCTTCTTCTGAAGGTGGTCGTCGATGAAGGGGCCCTTCTTAAGGCTGCGAGGCATTGCTTACTTCCTACCCTTCCCGCTCTTACGGCGGCGGATGATCTGCGAGTCAGAGGCCTTGCGCTTACGCGTGCGGCCCTCGGCCTTACCCCAGGGGCTGACCGGGTGACGGCCACCGGAGGTCTTACCCTCACCGCCACCGTGCGGGTGGTCGACCGGGTTCATGACGACACCACGGACGGTCGGGCGAACGCCCTTCCACCGCATACGGCCGGCCTTGCCCCAGTTGATGTTCGACTGCTCGGCGTTACCGACCTCACCGACGGTGGCGCGGCAGCGCACGTCGACGAACCGCATCTCGCCCGAAGGCATACGCAGCGTGGCCTTGGAGCCCTCACGGGCGACCAGCTGGGCGCGCATGCCGGCGGAGCGGGCGATCTTCGCGCCGCCACCCGGACGCAGCTCAACGTTGTGGATGGTGGTACCAACCGGGATGTTGCGCAGCGGGAGGTTGTTGCCGGGCTTGATGTCGGCAGTGGGACCGGACTCCACGACGGTGCCCTGCGATACGCCGACGGGCGCGAGGATGTAGCGCTTCTCGCCGTCGAAGTAGTGCAGCAGGGCGATGCGGGCGGTGCGGTTCGGGTCGTACTCGATGTGAGCGACCTTGGCCGGCACGCCGTCCTTGTCGTAGCGACGGAAGTCGATGATCCGGTAGGCACGCTTGTGGCCACCACCCTTGTGGCGGGTGGTGATACGGCCCTGGTTGTTGCGGCCGCCCTTCTTGGGAAGGGGCACCGTCAGCGACTTCTCCGGCGTGGTCCGAGTGATCTCGGCGAAGTCGGCCACCGACGAGCCACGACGGCCCGGGGTAGTCGGCTTGTACTTACGAATAGCCATGTTCAGTCAGTCCTTCTCACGCGCCGAAGATGTCGATGCGGTCGCCCTCAGCCAGGGAGACGATCGCGCGCTTGGTGTCAGAGCGCTTGCCCATGCCGTACTTCGTACGACGGGCCTTGCCCTTGCGGTTGATCGTGTTGACCGAGGTCACCTTGACGTCGAACACCTTCTCGACCGCGATCTTGATCTCGGTCTTGTTCGCGTCGGGGCGAACGATGAAGGTGTACTTGTTCTGGTCGAGGAGGCCGTAGCTCTTCTCGGAGACCACCGGCGCGATCAGAATGTCGCGGGGGTCGTAGTGCAGCGTGCTCACTTGTTAGCCTCCTCATCAGACGCAGCCTTCTCAGAAGCAGCCTTCTTGCCGGCCTCGACGAAGCCAGCGGCAATGGCGTCCTCAGCGGACTTGAAGTAGAACTCCGCCTTGGTGGACTCGTACCAACGGCCGCCCGGGGCGTGGAACTTCTTGTCCTTGCCCTTGACGTTGCCCTTGATCTCGAAGCCCTCAGGAGCCGAGCCGTCCTCGAGCGGCGCGACAGCGCCCTCGGGGAGGTCGTTCTCCTTGGCGGGCTCGACGGCGGCTTCCTTGATCGCGTCCTTCTCGACCTCACCGATGGTGACGGTCTCCTTGGCAGCGACGACCGGCTTGTCCGAGACGAAGATCTCGTAGGCCGGCCTGGAGAAGACGACATCGTCGGAGACGAGGACGTCGTAGGTGTTGAGCTGGTCGGCCCAGAGCAGGTGAACCTCAGGCACGTTGCGCAGGCTCAGCGCGGCGATGGACTCGGAACGGTCCAGCACGACGAGGAAGCGCTTGGCGTCGGAGATCGACTTGAGAGCGGTCAGCGCAGTCTTGGTCGAGGGAGCCTCGAGGGAGAGCTCGACCACGTGGATCTGGCCGGCGCGGGCCCGGTCGGAGAGGGCTCCGCGGAGAGCCGCGGCCTTCATCTTCTTGGGGGTGCGCTGGCTGTAGTCACGCGGCTGCGGGCCGTGGACGATGCCACCACCGGCGAACTGCGGCGCACGGGTCGAACCCTGGCGGGCGCGACCGGTGCCCTTCTGCTTGTAGGGCTTGCGGCCACCGCCGCGGACTTCGCCGCGGGTCTTGGTGGAGTGCGTGCCCTGGCGCGCAGCAGCCTGCTGCGCGACGACGACCTGGTGGATCAGCGGGATGTTGACCTCAACATCGAAGATCTCAGCCGGGAAGTCGACCTTGACGGTCTTGATAGCCATGATCAGGCCTCCAGCTTCTTAGCAGCCGAGCGGAGGACCACGAGACCACCCTTGGGGCCAGGAATGGCGCCCTTGACCAGGATGAGGCCCTTCTCGGTGTCGACGGCGTGCACGGTCAGGTTCTGGGTGGTGACGGTGTCAGTACCCATGTGACCGGCCATGCGGACGCCCTTGAAGACGCGACCGGGCGTGGCGCAAGCGCCGATCGATCCCGGCTTGCGGTGGTTGCGGTGAGCACCGTGGGAGGCACCGACACCGTGGAAGCCGTGACGCTTCATGACACCCGCGAAACCCTTGCCCTTCGAGGTGCCCGTCACGTCGATCTCCTCGCCGATGGCAAAGGTGTCGACGGGGAGCTCCTGGCCGGCGGCGTAGGACGCGGCGTCGGCGGTGCGGATCTCAGCCAGGTGACGGCGCGGCGTGGTGCCGGCCTTCTCGAACTGGCCGGCGCCCGGCTTGTTCACCTTGCGGCCGTCGATCTCGCCGTAGCCGATCTGCACGGCGTTGTAGCCGTCGACCTCGGGGGTGCGGACCTGGGTCACGACGTTGGTGTTCGCCGCGATGACGGTCACGGGGACGACGATGTTGTTCTCGTCCCACAGCTGGGTCATGCCGAGCTTGGTGCCCAGGAGACCCTTCACGTTGCGTTCGATCGTCATGTCGTCAACCTCAGAGCTTGATCTCGATGTCGACACCAGCAGGCAGATCGAGCCGCATGAGGGAGTCAACAGTCTTCGGGGTCGGGTCGATGATGTCGATGAGGCGCTTGTGGGTGCGCATCTCGAAGTGCTCGCGCGAGTCCTTGTACTTGTGGGGCGAGCGGATGACGCAGTACACGTTCTTCTCGGTCGGCAGCGGCACCGGGCCGGCGACCTTGGCACCCGTACGGGTGACCGTGTCCACGATCTTTCGCGCCGAGGTGTCGATCACCTCGTGGTCATAGGCCTTGAGCCTGATGCGGATCTTCTGTCCCGCCATCTGTCTCTCTCGTCCTTCTTGGTCAGCGTGCCGCGTGCTACAGGCTTCCTCCGGCTGAGTCGGCCCGGTTGCTCACCTCTGGCTCCGACCCCCGCGGTCGGGCGTGTCGCGGATGATGTTCAGAGGAACACCAATGCAAACAACGCCGACGTCACGTCGGGACTTTCACCATCAGCTTCACTGGAACCACGCCTTCGGGATGGGCACACGGCGACCACAGACCACATCCGGACAGACTGACAGCCTGCTCAGGTGACGCGATTCAGTAGTCAAGGTGTGCGCACCCCAGCGAACGTTCACTGGAGCAACCAGAGAATCTTGGCACGCGTACGCAGGTGGCTCCAAATCAACGATGCCCTCTGGGTCGCTCTGAGAGGATGCCCTCAACCGAGCGAGTTCGCCGGTCGTCGTGACGAGGAGCATCAGGATGTCAGGAGCGTGGCCACCCCCACCGGGTGAGCAACCTCAGCAGGGTGCGGCCGACCCGTCCACCCCTCCCCCGCCGGGCCAGCCGGTGCACCCTCAACAGGTGCATCCTCACCCCGCCCAACCGACGTGGGCACAACCGCTGCCACCGGCCCACAAGCCGGGAGCGATCCCGCTGCGCCCGCTGGGCCTCGGTGACATCCTCGACGGCGCCTTCCGGCTGGTCCGCTTCAACCCGGGCGCCACCGTCGGCGCCTCGGTCCTCGTGGCCGCGGTCGCGATGGCCATCCCGCTCGGGGTGACCGCGGCGATGACCTTCTCCGGCGACAGCCTGGAATGGTTCGGGGCCACCCTCGAGGACCCCGACTACGCGCCCAGCAGCTCCGAGATCCTCAGCATCGTGGCGGCCGTCGGCTCGCTCGTCCTCGGCACGATCCTGCAGGCGATCGGCGCGATCCTGGTGGCCGGGATGATCTCCCACGTGGCCCACGCCGCCGCGATCGGCCGCAAGCTCACGCTCAGCCAGGCCTGGGCAGCCACCTACGGCAACCGCTGGCGGCTGATCGGGCTCGCGCTGCTGACCACGCTGGTCTTCGTCCTGGTCCTGGGGGTCGCGGTGACGCCCGTGGTGGTGCTCGCGATCGTCGTCGACAGCCCCGTCCCGGCCATCCTGGTCGGGATCCTGATGTTCCTGCTGCTGATCGCGGCCTCCCTCTTCCTGACGGTGCGGCTCTACCTGCTCTCGGTGCCGTCGCTGATGCTCGAGAACACCGGCGTCTTCGGCGCCATCGGCCGTGCCTGGCGGCTGTCGGCCCGCCAGTTCTGGCGGCTCTTCGGGATCTGGCTGCTGGCCACCATCATCGTCGGCTTCGTCTCCCAGATCGTCGCCTTCCCGATCAGCATGGTCGCCAGCGTGGTCGGCATCGTGCAGCCGGACCTCTACTTCTTCGCGACCATCGCCGGCAGCGCCGTCTCGACCGTCGTCGCGGCCGCGATCGTGGCTCCGTTCAGCGGCGCGGTGACCAACCTGCAGTATCTCGACCAGCGCATCCGCAAGGAGTCCTACGAGGTCGAGCTGATGGAGCAGGCCGGGCTGCTGAGCAGATGATCCTCTTCCAACTGGCTCCTCCGCTGGAACCGTCACCCGAGGAGGGTCGCTCCTGGCTCCGGCGCGAGCTGGCCGACCCGGAGTACCACGAGCTCGACCTCGTCGAGCGGATCATGCGCTGGATCGAGCGCGCCCTGTCCGACGGCATCCCGTCCGCCGGGGACGTGCCGTGGGCGCAGACCGTCGCCGCCATGGTCGTCTTCGCGGCGATCCTGATCGGGCTCGGCCTGCTGGTCTCTCGTGCCCGGCGCAGTCCCCGGGCGGCCCGCGACCGCAACGGGGACGTGCTCACCGACGAGTCGCTGTCGGCGGCCGCCCTCCGGGAGCGGGCCGAGGCTGCGTACGCCTCGGGGGACCATGGCGCCGCGGTGATCGACGGCTTCCGGGCGCTGGCCAGGCGTCAGGTCGAGCGCGGCCGGCTCGCGGAGGACCTCGGGCTGACCGCCGCCGAGGTCGCGGCGAGCCTGGAGCGGGAGATGTCGCTCGAGGGCCGGGCCGGCAGCGCCGCGGAGCTGTTCAACGAGGTGCTCTACGGCAACCACCCCGCCACACGTGAGCAGGCCGAGGGCGTGCTGAATCTCGAGCAGGAGCTGGCGGTGAGCCGATGAGCATCCCGACCGACGACGAGGTCTCGACAGACCCGGTTACCGGCCCGACCACCGGCCCGGCCACGGGCTCGGCCGGCTGGTTCCGCCGGCACCGTCCGTTGCTGGCTGTCGCGCTGGCCTTCGTGGTCGCGGTCACGCTGGCATACCTCGCGACTCCGAAGGGCCAGGAGTCCTATGCGCCCTACGACCCGGAGAGCCCCGATCCCGACGGCACCCGGGCGCTGGTCCGGGTGCTCGAGGAGCACGGGGTCGAGGTCGACGTCGTCCGGTCCGCCGAGCGCCTGGAGAGCGCCGAGATCGGGCAGGACACGACGGTCCTCGTGACCGGGACCGACGCGCTCGGCGAGGACACCGCCTCCAGGCTGCGGGAGCGCACCGACGACGCCGACCTGATCCTCTCCGACCCGCCGCCCTACGTCTCGGCGATGCTCGACATCCCCTACGCGCTCTCCCAGACGCCCGAGACGATCGAGGCGGACTGCGACGACCCGCGCTGGGAGGGGCTCAGCATCCAGGCCGACGCGGTCACCGCGTACGACGCCGGCTCCTGCTTCCCGCACGAGACCGGTGCGGTGCTCGCTCCCGCCGACGGGCTCACCGTCTGGGGTGCACCGCAGGTGCTGACCAACGACCAGATCCTGCGGGCGGACAACGCCGCGGTGGCGCTTCGGCTGCTGGGCGGCAGCGACCGCCTGGTCTGGTACATCCCCTCCTTCGACGACCTCGCCCCCGACGAGACCCACTCCGCCGGGTCGCTGCTGCCGCCCTGGATCAAACCGGCCCTGTGGATCCTGCTGCTCGCGGTCGTGGCCTTCGCGCTCGCCCGCGGGCGACGGCTGGGACCGCTGGCGGTGGAGCCGCTGCCGGTCCATGTCCGCGCCGCGGAGACGACCCGCAGCCTGGGCCGGCTCTACCGCCGCTCCGGCGACCGCACCCACGCAGCGACGACGCTGCGGCACGCCGCCCGCGCCCGCCTCGCCCGGCGGCTGCGGCTGGACCGGGATGCCACCACGGAGGCCGTCGTACGCGCCGTCGTCCATCGCACCGGACGGCCCGACCTCGAGGTCTCCGCGCTGCTCACCGGCTCTCCGATCGAGAACGACCAGGACCTGATCACGCTGGCCAACGCGCTGGCTGCCCTTGAGGAAGAGGTACGACACCCATGACCCAATCCGAGACCATCCCCTACGTGTCGCCCGACGCCGCGCGCGAGCGCCTCACCGCGGTCCGGGCCGAGGTCGCCAAGGCGGTCGTCGGGCAGGACGCCGCGGTCTCCGGGCTGCTGGTCGCGCTGGTGTGCGGCGGCCACGTGCTCATGGAGGGCGTGCCCGGCACCGCCAAGACCCTGCTGGTGCGGTCGCTGTCGGCGGCGCTCTCCGTGGAGACCCGGCGGGTGCAGTTCACCCCCGACCTGATGCCCGGTGACATCACCGGTTCGATGGTGGTCGAGTCCTCCCACGGCTCGCTGACGTTCCGGGAAGGACCGGTTTTCACCAACCTGCTCCTCGCCGACGAGATCAACCGCACCCCGCCGAAGACACAGTCGGCGCTGCTCGAGGCGATGGAGGAGGGGCAGGTCTCGGTCGACGGGGTCACCCGGCCGCTGCCGAAGCCGTTCCTGGTGGCCGCGACCCAGAACCCCATCGAGTACGAGGGCGTCTACCCGCTCCCCGAGGCGCAGCTGGACCGGTTCCTGCTCAAGGTCGTCCTGCCGGTGCCCGAGCGCTCCGACGAGGTGCAGATCCTCACCCGCCACGCTTCCGGCTTCGACCCGCGCGACGTCGCCGCGGCCGGGGTCACGGCAGTGGCCTCAGGCGCCGACATCGAGGCCGCCCGCCAGCTGGTCGGGTCGGTCCAGGTCTCCCCCGAGGTCACCGGCTACATCGTCGACATCGCCCGGGCGACCCGGGAGTCCCCGTCGCTGTCGGCCGGGGTGTCGCCGCGTGGCGCCACCGCGCTGCTCCGCGCAGCGCGTGCCTGGGCATGGCTCGCGGGTCGTGACTTCGTCACCCCCGACGACGTGAAGTCGCTGTCCCACGCAGCCCTCGCCCATCGTCTGGCCCTGCGCCCCGAGGCCGAGCTCGAGGGCGTCCAGGTGTCCCAGGTCCTCTCCTCCGCCATCGGCGCCGTCCCCGTCCCCCGATGACCATGCCCCGAGAAGTCATCTTCTGGCGCCGAGAAGTCGGTCTCTGGGCTCGAGACGTCAGTTCTTCCGGGTCGAGGCGGCGCTGATGGCGATCACCTGGCGCGTCGCGCTGCTCATGCTGGCCGGCATCATCCCGGTCGTCCTGCGCCCGGCGGCGGGCACCGCTGCGATCTGGATCGTGCTCGTGGTCGTGCTGGTGCTGGCCGATGTGCTCCTGGCCCCGAAGCCGACGGCCCTGGAGATCAGCCGGAAGCCGCTCGGCGGGATCCGGCTGGGCGACTCGACGGCCTCGGAGCTGGTTATCCGCTCCCCCGATCGGCGCGTCAGAGCAGTGGTGCGCGACGCGTGGCAGCCCACCGCCGGCGCGACTGGCAACCGGCACCGGATCCGGCTCGATCGAGGCGACAGCACCAGGCTGCGTACGCCGCTGCGGCCGCGCCGCCGCGGAGACCTGCGCGCACTGGGTGTGACGGTCAGATGTTTCGGGCCGCTCGGCCTGGGCGCACGGCAGAGCACGCGCCCGGTCGACGGCTCGGTTCGGGTCCTGCCGGCGTTCGAGTCTCGCAAGCACCTCCCGTCCCGGCTTCAGCGTCTTCGTGAGCTCGACGGCCGGGCCGCGGTGCGGGTGCGCGGGCAGGGGACGGAGTTCGATTCGCTGCGGGAGTATGTCCGAGGCGACGACGTACGCTCCATCGACTGGCGCACCACCGCCCGCTCCCGCACCGTCGTGGTCCGCACCTGGCAGCCGGAGCGCGACCGCCGCGTCGTGCTGGTGCTCGACACGTCCCGCACCTCGGCCGCCCGGGTCGAGGGCGCCGCCGGCGGGGTGCCGCGGCTCGACTCGGCGATGGATGCCGGGCTCCTGCTCGCCGCCATCGCCTCCCGGGCCGGCGACCGGATCGACTTCATCGCCGGTGACCTGCGCGTCCGCTCCCGGGTCCGGCTCGCCGGACAGCGCGACGTCACCCAGCGTCTGCAGGAGGCGATGGCCGACCTCGAGCCGGTCATCGCCGAGGCCGACTGGTCCAACCTCGCCGGCGCGGTCGCGGGCCTCGGTCGCCACCGCGCGCTCGTGGCCCTGCTGACTCCCCTCGACCCGCACGCGATCGAGGAGTCGCTCCTGCCCGTCCTGCCGGTCCTGACCCAGCATCACCGCGTCGTCCTCGCCTCCGTCCGCGACCCCGAGCTCGAGGCAACCGCGGCCGCGCGGGACACCCTCGAAGATGTCTACGCCGCGGCCGCCGCCGAGCAGACCCTCCGCCGCCGCGAGCACACCGCCGCCATGCTCCGCACCCTGGGCGTCGACATCGTCGACGCCGACGCCGAGTCCCTCCCGCCTGCTCTCGCCGACCACTACCTGCAGCTCAAGGCCACCGGTCAGCTCTGATCAGTCGAGCAGACGGAGGTCGAACCGGTCAGCAACTGCTGCGTGAAGGTCGAAGCCAGGGATGAGGTAGACGACGACGCTCTGGCATTCGTCCGCGAGGGAGACGAGATATCGACTCCCCTGCCAGAACTCAGCCGAAAAGGCATACGGCGCGACCTGGACGAAGCTCTCCCATAGGCGGTCGTCCGCCGAGTCCACAAGGTTGGTCGTCGCATAGTCCTCAGACTCCACTTTTGTTCCCTTGAGCGATCGCAGGAAGGCTCGGCAATCGACGACTTCAGGCGGCGCCTCCACGAGGGCCGGCATGTCGGTCTGGAACTCAGATCCATACGGTCTAAGCAGGTTTAGCAGCATGCGAACCCGGTCTCGCTGCTCGTCATCAGGCGCATCTGGCGGGTACTCGACCACGTACGCCTTGGGCCTGTCCGCTCTCGATCTGCGCCACAGCGCCACTGGATCCCTCACTCGCCTCGAAGCTCTTCGGACCATTCGTCGAAGAACGCCACCAGGTCGGGAACGGATTCCTCATCGATCGGAAATTGCCGAGCGTTGATCTGGTTCACCATGCGCGCCATTTGACCGAATACGTCGCGGTCGAACCCTAGATCCCGCTCGGCCGCCAGCTCAAGCAGTTTCGGCCTTCCGAACCGTCGAGCCAGGGTGAACACGTCGACGAAGTCACGCGGCGCCGCACGGCCGAAGAGTGCCAGCGTCTTACGTCCAGCGTTCTCCTCGAGGCCGATCGTGGGCCCCAAGAACGTCACCGTAGGGGGAAGCAGGAGGCTGGCATCGATGCCGAGGTCGACCTCGATCTTGTCGACGGCGGCGATCACAGAGAGTCGTACGAACTCGTCGGTCACACGCTCAACCGCCCCAACGCGATGAGCGCGGCACCGCCCGCGAGCAGAAATCCTTCGGACTCGGGGAGATCGAAGAAGGTGCGGGCAACATCTTCCTGGAACGCGGTGATGAATCCTGTCGCGCCCACGTCTACGCAACATCCCGGAAGTCCGAGACCGCGCCCTGCCAGGCCTGACGGATCTCGGGCGGCACGAACATGTCATCCCACATCTCGACGAGCTGGCCGCCGTCGACATAGTCGACAAGGACCGAAGGGGTCGCCTCGAGCATGAGCATTCGATAGGCGAGGGCCCGGTCGTTCCAGTCGGCCAGGTCGAACGTTCCGCCTCCATCAGACCAGTGGACGCTGTGCGGCAAGGTCACCGTCGCAGTGGCGCGTTCGGGTTCGAGGCGCCACAGCCGGTTTGGTACCGCCATCGGTCGGCCGATCCGGCTCATCACGGTCCGGAACGAGACCAACCCGCTCGGCGTACGCACCATCTCGATCGGGTCGGGTTCGTCGGAGACCTCGAGTCCGACGGCTCGCATCACGTCGGCGACCTTGCGGAGCTCGGCTCTGCCATGGCCGGCCTCGAGCTCGATGACGAACCGTCGCCCCACACCGGCCAGCTCCGCGAGCTCGGCCTGGGTCAGACCGAGACTCTTGCGCACACCGCGCACCAGCTCGCCGATCTCGCCCGGGGACATGGTTGCCATGCGTCCAGCGTACGCTCAGATGTTCCCGACTGGGAACATTCACGCCTGGGTGGCGACGCGATCCTCGAGCAGCCGCTCGTCGATGTCGCCCGTCTCGCCGCGAGAGGCGGCGGCGCAGCCGACGATGAAGACGTACGCGAAGAACGCGAGCTCGGCGAGGATGCCGATGCCGACGCGGGCCCAGGTGGGCAGGGGCGATGGGGTGACGAAGGCTTCGATGATGCCGGAGATCAGCAGCACGACGATGAGCCCGAGGGCGATGCCTCCGGCGGTGCGGCCCTCCCGGGCCATCGACTGACCGCGGGTCAGCGGCCCGGGGTCGATCCAGGACCAGAAGATCCGCAGCCCGACCGCGCCGGCGACGAAGACGGCGGTCAGCTCCAGCAGTCCGTGGGGCAGGATCAGGCCCCAGAACTGGCCGCCACGGTCGTGGCGGTGCATCAGGGTGCCGAGGATCGCCAGGTTGGCGATGTTCTGGAACATCGAGTAGATCACCGGCAGCCCGAGCACGCCCAGGGCGATGCAGATGAACGAGACCCAGACGTTGTTGACCCAGACCTGGGTGGCGAACGACGAGGCCGCGTGCTCGCTGTAGTAGCCCTCGATGTCGTGCTCGACGAGCTGCCTGACCTGCTCCGGGCCGAGCAGCGACTGCTCGACCTCCGGGTGGCGCAGCAGCCACCAGATCATCACCGCGGTGACGACCGCGTTGGCCACCAACATCCCCAGCCACCACCAGCGCAGCCGGTAGAGCGCGGCCGGGAACCGATGGGTGAAGAACCGCAGGAAGCCGGACCATGTGCTGGTCCGGGTGCCGGTGGTGCGGTTGCGCGCCGCTGCGAGCAGCACCGAGAGATGCTGGACCACCGTCGGGTCGGGGGCGTTGCTGCGTACGACCGAGAGCTGGGTGCTCACCCGTTGATAGAGCTCGACCAGCTCGTCGGCCTGAGCACCGCTCAGCCGGCGCTCGGCCAACAGCTCCTCGAGCCTGGTCCGGTCGGCCGCGGTCGCGGCCAGATACGCATCGAGATCCACGCCCGCAGCGTACGCTGACCGCCATGACCCTCGCGCCGCAATCGCCCGAGCGACGTCCCCAGGAGCAGCGCCTCCCCCAAGAACGTGAGCTGCTGACCGACGACGACCTCGTCACCGGCGACGCGGTCGCCCTCGACCTGCCGGCGGCCGGGCTGGGGATGCGGCTGCTCTCAGGCCTCATCGACGTGCTGGTGACCTGCGTCCTGCTGGTGGTCTTCCTGATCCTCTTCATGACCGCGACGTTCGACACCGACGAGGCGCTCGCCTGGGCCGCCTACATCGCGGCGACCGCCGCGGTCCTGGTCGTCCTCCCGACGGCCATCGAGACGCTCACCCGCGGCCGATCACTCGGCAAGCTGACGCTCGGGCTGCGCACGGTGCGGGACGACGGCGGCGCGATCAGCTTCCACCATGCGTTCGTTCGCGCCTTGGTCGGCGTCGTCGAGATCTACGGCACCAGCGGTGCCGCTGCCCTGATCACGGCGATGATCCACCCCCGCGGCAAGCGCCTCGGCGACATCGCAGCCGGGACCTACGTCATCCGTGTCCGGGTTCCACTGAGCCCTCCGGCCCCGGTCCAGATGCCTCCCCCGCTCGCCGCCTGGGCCTCCCGGGCAGACGTTGCCGCGCTCCCTGTCGGCCTGAGCCTGGCGGTGCGCCGGTTCCTCTCCGGCGAGGTCGGCACGTACACCGACCCGGAGCGCCGCCACGCGCTCGCCGAGCGCCTGGCGACCCAGGTGCAGACCTACGTCGCCCCTGGCCCGCCCCCGGGCACGCCGCCCGAGGCCTACCTGGCCGCAGTGCTCGCGTCCCGCCGCGACCGGGACGCCGCCCGCCTGGCCCGCGACAACGACCTTCGTACTCGTCTGACGTCGCGAAGCTAGGGGTCGACGGGGTAGTCCGGTAGCGAACTGCCTATTACTCGCCGGTATATGGGCAGTTCGCTACCGGACTACCCCTTCAGTCCGACGGACCTCAGTTCCAGCGCGGCCAGTTTCGCCACCACGTCGGGATCGCCGTCGCGCCAGGCCCTGACCGGGTCGTCGCTGATCTTCACCAGCTTGTGCAGCGGTTGGGTCGACATCGCCCGGAGAGCAAGCAGGTCACCGCCGGTACCGGCCTCCAGGAACCGCTGGGTCGAGGTCGCCTTTCGGATGAAGCGCCACCGCAGAGGTACGTAGACCAGCATCCACATCAGCACCGGAACGACCACGACCGCGATCGCCAGCCCGATCGCAATGCCGGCGACGGCCTCGACCTGCGCCTCGCCGGCCGCGGCGAGCTGGTCGGCCGCCTTCGCGGCCCCCGTGAACGGCGCCGCGATCCCGTCCTCGACGAGTGGCAGGTCATCGACTCGGCCGGCCGCCTCGAGCATCCTCTCGGAGAGCGAGGTGCCGGCGGCGTCCATCTTCTCGCCGGGCAGGGCGAGCGCCGAGACCATCTCGTGGACGAACCTGCCGATGAGAACCCACCCGACGACCCACACCACCGTCAGCAGGTCGGCGAACAGTTGGGCAACGCGGCGCGTGGGCGTATCGGCGTACCACTTCATGGCACTGATCCTTGCGGCTCCGACCCCACAGATCAGTGACGACACGGGCAGTTCGGGTCAACGCCTCCGGTAGAGCAGATCGGTGATGACCCGGTCCTTGGCCAGTCCCTTGCGCTCGAACTTGGTCACCGGACGCTCTTCCCAGCGATCGACCACGCCACCGCTCAGCAGCGGCTCGGCGCCGAGGACCTCGACCATCTGCTCGGCGTACTCGACCCAGTCGGTCGCCAGGCGCCAGGTGCCACCTGCGTGGAGCCGTTCGGCGATCATCCGCGCATTGGTGGGCGTGACCAGGCGTCGCTTGTGGTGGCGGGTCTTGTGCCACGGGTCAGGGAAGAACGTCCAGAACTCGCTGACCGACTCCGGGGCGACGAGGTGCTCTAGGGTCCAGAGCGCATCGACGCTGCAGAACCGTACGTTGGTCGCCCCCGCGGCGCCCACCCGGGCGAGGCTCTCCGCTACGCCGGGCCGCCAGACCTCCAGGGCCAGGATGTCGTACGCAGGCCGGGCCGCCGCGAGCACGGCGGTCGCTTCCCCCACGCCGCCGCCGATGTCGACGATCAGCGGAGCCTCACGACCGAACCAGCTGTCCAGGGAGAACCCGGGCTCGTCGACTGCCTCGTCCGGAATCACCCACTCTTCGGCATAGGCATCCCAGGCACGCTGCTGCTTCGTGTCCAGCCGGCTACCGCGTCGGGTGTAGGTGACCACCTCCCGGACGGTGCGGCCGTCGTCGAGCAGCTTCTGGTGCGGTCGGGCGGGGCGTACGGACTCGTTCATGATGCCGCGATTCTACGATCGCGCCTCGCCGACCTCGTAAAAGGCGAAGGGCGCCCAGGCCGAAGCCTGGACGCCCTTCTGATCGCGGCTTACGCCGCTGAGATCACTTGACGATCTTGGTGACGCGACCCGCCACCCAACGCAGGTAAGACCGCCCTCACGAAAGGCGAAGGGCACCCGAGCCAGGCTCGGGTGCCCTTCTGATCGCGGCTTACGCCGCTGAGATCACTTGATGATCTTGGTGACGCGACCCGCCACCCAACGCAGGTAAGACCGCCCTCACGAAAGGCGAAGGGCACCCGAGCCAGGCTCGGGTGCCCTTCTGATCGCGGCTTACGCCGCTGAGATCACTTGATGATCTTGGTGACGCGACCCGCGCCGACGGTGCGACCGCCCTCACGGATAGCGAACTTCAGACCCTCGTCCATCGCGATGGGCTGGATGAGCTCGACCGACATCTCGGTGTTGTCACCCGGCATGACCATCTCGGTGCCCTCGGGGAGGGTCACAACGCCGGTCACGTCCGTGGTCCGGAAGTAGAACTGCGGACGGTAGTTGTTGAAGAACGGCGTGTGACGGCCACCCTCCTCCTTCGAGAGGATGTAGACAGAGCCCTCGAAGTTGGTGTGCGGGGTGGTGGTGCCCGGCTTGATGACAACCATGCCGCGCTCGACGTCCTCGCGCTTGGTGCCGCGGAGCAGCAGCCCGACGTTCTCGCCGGCCTGGCCCTCGTCAAGAAGCTTGCGGAACATCTCGACGCCGGTGACGGTCGACTTCTGCGAGTTCTCGCGGATGCCGACGATCTCGACCTCTTCGCCGACCTTGACGATGCCGCGCTCGATACGACCGGTGATGACGGTGCCACGACCGGTGATCGTGAAGACGTCCTCAACGGGCATCAGGAACGGCTTCTCGGTCTCGCGAGCCGGGGTCGGGATGTAGTCGTCGACGGCCTGCATGAGCTCGGCGACGGAGTCCATCCACTTCTCCTCGCCCTGCAGGGCGGGGTAAGCGGCAACGCGGACGACCGGCAGGTCGTCACCCGGGAACTCGTACTCGCTGAGGAGCTCGCGCACCTCCATCTCGACGAGCTCGATGAGCTCCTCGTCGTCGACCATGTCGCACTTGTTGAGCGCGACGACGATCGACGGCACGCCGACCTGGCGGGCCAGGAGCACGTGCTCCTTGGTCTGCGGCATCGGGCCGTCGGTGGCGGCGACCACGAGGATCGCGCCGTCCATCTGCGCGGCACCGGTGATCATGTTCTTGATGTAGTCCGCGTGACCGGGGCAGTCGACGTGCGCGTAGTGGCGCACCTCGGTCTGGTACTCGATGTGCGCGATCGAGATCGTGATACCCCGCTGGCGCTCCTCGGGGGCCTTGTCGATGTCCTCGAACGCGAACTCCGGGTTCAGGTCCGGGTACTTCGCGTGCAGCACCTTCGAGATCGCCGCGGTAAGGGTGGTCTTACCGTGGTCGATGTGACCGATGGTGCCGATGTTGACGTGCGGCTTCGTCCGCTCGAACTTCGCCTTAGCCACTGTGGGCTCCTCCTGGTGTGATTTTCTTACTGACTCGTACTGAAAGGTGTTGCTGCCGAAGTCCCTGGACGGGCGACCCGAAGGTCACTCGCCACGGGCCTTCTTGATGATCTCGTCGGCGACGTTCGTGGGAACCTCGGCGTACGAGTCGAACTCCATCGAGTACGACGCCTGACCACTGGTCTTGGACCGGAGGTCACCGACGTACCCGAACATCTCGGAAAGCGGGACGAGCGCGTTGACGACCATGTCGCCGTGACGCTCCTCCTGCGAGGAAACCTGGCCGCGGCGGGAGTTGATGTCGCCGATCACGGTGCCCAGGAAAGTGTCCGGGGTGGTGACCTCGACGGCGAACATCGGCTCCAGCAGAACGGCCTTCGCCATGCGGGCGGCCTCCTTGAAGGCCTGGTTGCCGGCGATCTTGAAGGCGAGCTCGGAGGAGTCGACGTCGTGGTAGGCGCCGTCCTCGAGCGAGACCTTCACATCGACCATGGGGAAGCCGGCGAGGATGCCGAACTCCATGGCGTCCTGAGCACCCTGGTCGACCGAAGGGATGTACTCCTTCGGCACGCGACCACCGGTGACGTTGTTGGCGAACTCGTAGCCCGCGCCCTGGCCCGTCTCCTCGTCGATGTTGGGCTCGACGGAGATGACGACCTTCGCGAACTGACCCGAACCACCGGTCTGCTTCTTGTGGGTGTAGCTGTGGTTCGTGACCTTCTTGCGAAGCGTCTCGCGGTAGGCGACCTGCGGCTTGCCGACGGTGGCCTCGACCTTGAACTCGCGCTTCATCCGGTCGACGAAGACCTCCAGGTGGAGCTCGCCCATACCGGCGATGATCGTCTGGCCGGTCTGCTCGTCGGACTTGACCGTGAAGGTCGGGTCCTCCTCGGTGAGCCGCTGGATCGCCGTGCCGAGCTTCTGCTGGTCGCTCTTGGTCTTCGGCTCGATGGCGACCTCGATCACCGGAGCCGGGAAGGACATCGACTCGAGCACGACCGGGTTGGACGGGTCGCACAGGGTGTGACCGGTCTTGGTGTCCTTCAGACCCATGACGGCCACGATCTGGCCGGCGCCCACCGACGCGATCTCCTCACGCTTGTTCGCGTGCATCTGGTAGATCTTGCCGATGCGCTCCTTGCGGCCGTTGATCGGGTTGACCACGGTCGCACCCGCCTCGACCTTGCCGGAGTAGACGCGCAGGTAGAACAGCTTGCCCAGGTGCGGGTCGGAGGCGATCTTGAAGACCAGACCGGAGAACGGCTCGGACTCGGAAGGCTGGCGAGTGACCTCGACCTCCTCGTCCTTGACGTCGTGGCCGATGATCGACTCGACATCGAGCGGCGAGGGCAGGTAGTCGACGACCGCGTCGAGCAGGGGCTGGACGCCCTTGTTCTTGAACGCGGTGCCGGTGAGGATCGGGTTGAGCTTGTCGGCCAGGGTCGCGCGACGGATGGCGGCCTTCAGGGTGGGGACGTCGAAGACGTCGCCCTCCTCGAGGTAGACCTCCATGATGTCGTCGTCGGCCTCGGCGAGGGTCTCGACCAGCTTCTCGCGGTATTCCGCAGCCTTGTCGGCGAGGTCGGCGGGGATCTCCTCGACCTCGTAGTCCTCACCCATCTCGGTCTCGCCGCGCCAGACCTTGGCGTGCATCTCGACCAGGTCGACGACACCGATGAAGTCGGACTCGGCACCGATCGGCAGCTGCAGGATCAGCGGGGTGGCGTGCAGCTTGTCGACGATCGAGTCGACGACCATGTAGAAGTCGGCACCGGTGCGGTCGAGCTTGTTGACGAAGCACATCCGCGGGACGGCGTACTTGTTCGCCTGACGCCACACGGTCTGCGACTGCGGCTCGACACCGGCGACACCGTCGAAGACGGCGACAGCACCGTCGAGGACGCGCAGCGAGCGCTCCACCTCGACCGTGAAGTCGACGTGCCCGGGGGTGTCGATGATGTTGATCTGGTGGTCCTTCCACCAGCAGGTCGTCGCGGCGGACGTGATCGTGATGCCGCGCTCCTGCTCCTGCTCCATCCAGTCCATCGTGGCTGCGCCTTCGTGGACCTCACCGATCTTGTACGAGATTCCGGTGTAGAACAGGATGCGCTCGGTGGTGGTGGTCTTACCGGCATCGATGTGCGCCATGATGCCGATGTTGCGGACCACATTGAGGTCCGTGGTGATGTCGACGGCCACTGTCTTCAGCGTTCCTTAAAGAGATTGTCTTCGGTCTGGATTGGCGGGGTGCCCACATTGTGCTGTGAGCACCCCGCCATACGTCACCAGCGGTAGTGCGCGAAGGCCTTGTTGGACTCGGCCATCTTGTGAGTGTCCTCGCGCTTCTTCACAGCGGCACCGAGGCCGTTGCTCGCGTCGAGGATCTCGTTCATCAGACGCTCGGCCATCGTCTTCTCACGACGGTCCTGGGCGTAGCCGACGAGCCAGCGCAGCGCGAGCGTGGTGCCACGCGTGCCCTTGACCTCGATCGGGACCTGGTAGGTCGCGCCACCGACACGGCGGGACTTGACCTCGATGGCCGGCTTCACGTTGTCCATCGCACGCTTGAGCGTGACCACGGGGTCGGTGCCGGTCTTCTCGCGGCAGCCCTCGAGCGCGGTGTAGACGATGCGCTGCGCGACCTGCTTCTTGCCGTCCTGCAGGACCTTGCTGACGAGCTGGGTTACGAGCTGCGAGCCGTAGACGGGGTCGACGACGAGCGGACGCTTGGGAGCGGGACCCTTACGAGGCATGTCACTTCTCCTTCTTCGCGCCGTAGCGCGAACGGGCCTGCTTGCGGTTCTTGACACCCTGGGTGTCGAGCGTGCCGCGGATGATCTTGTAACGCACACCGGGGAGGTCCTTCACACGACCGCCGCGGACGAGCACGATGGAGTGCTCCTGAAGGTTGTGACCCACGCCCGGGATGTAAGCGGTGACCTCGACGCCGGAGGAGAGGCGCACGCGGGCGACCTTCCGGAGGGCGGAGTTCGGCTTCTTCGGGGTGGTGGTGTAGACGCGCGTGCAGACGCCACGGCGCTGCGGCGATCCCTTGAGGGCAGGCGTCTTCGACTTAGTCGCCTTGTCCTCGCGGCCCTTGCGGACCAGCTGGTTGATTGTGGGCACCTCGGTGGTTCCCCTTCTTTTCTGCTCTCACTACGCGGCGCTCTGCCGCGAAGGATCAAATGTTGTGCGTCCAGGTGGTGCGATACCAACTGGTCCCGCCTCGCCCCCGAGGTCGGGCGTGTCGCCCATACCTCAACAGCATGAAGACGGATCTCTCGAACCGAATCCCCACTAGAGGGCGCCGAACCCGGGTCCGAGACCTTTTCTCGAGCTTGTTCCGGGCACGCGCGACGGCCTGGTTGTCCCAGACACGCTTCAGAGGCTACCCGGCAGCCTGAGAGGGGGTCAAAACGGCCCGGATACCACCTCGGAGCGCGACCAGGAGCAGGACCCCCGCAAGCGTGCCGAACAGGACCATGGTGCCACTGGCGTACAAGGTCGTGCGGGCGCCGAAGTGCTCGCCGATGAAGCCGATGAGCGGGGCCCCCAGCGGGGTGCCGCCCATCAGGACGGTCATGTAGATCGCCATCACCCGGCCGCGGAACTCAGGCGCCGCCTCGGTCTGCATGGTGGCGTTGCAGGCGTTGAGCACCGTGATGGTGCAGAACCCGACGATCGGGCCGGTCAGGGCGAACAATGCGTACGTCGGCATGAACCCGGACACGATGATGGACAGTCCGAACCCGGTCGCCGCCGCCACGATCAGCCTGAGCGGGATCCGGGTGCGGCGGGCGCCGAGCAGAGCGCCCGAGAGCGAGCCGACGGCCAGGACGGTGCCGAGGAGGCCGTACTCGCTGGCTCCCTTGCCGAACTCCTCGGTCGCCATCAGCGCCGAGGTGATCGGGAAGTTCGCCCCGAACGTGCCGACGAAGAAGACGATGACGAGCACCATCAGCATCTTGGGCTGCGTACGGATGTAGCCGACCCCTTCCCGCAGCATCCCGCGCCGACGGGCGACCGGGTCGGGCGAGCGGAGCTCGCCGGTGTCCATCCGCTGCAGCTGCCCGATGACGGCGAGGTAGGAGACGGCGTTGATGAGGATGACCCAGCCGGTCGCCTCGGGACCGCCGCCCAGCCAGCCGATGAGCAGTCCGGCCAGCGCCGGCCCGACCAGGCGGGCGAGGTTGAAGGAGGCCGAGTTGAGGCCGACGGCGTTGGTGACGTCGTCGGGGTGGACCATCTCCGAGACGAACGACTGCCGGCCGGGGCCGTCGAAGGCGGCACCGATGCCGAAGAGGAAGGCGACCAGGTAGACCATCCACACCTCGGCGTTGCCGCTCACCGCGAGCACACCGAGGAGCAGCGACATCAGCGCCATCCAGGCCTGGGCCACCTGCAGCAGGCGGCGCTTCGGGAAGCGGTCCGCGATGACCCCGGCGTAGGGGCTCAGCAGGAGGATGGGCAGGAACTGCAGGCCGGTGGTGATACCGAGCGCCGCTCCCCCGCCGCCCAGACTCAGGACCAACCAGTCCTGGGCGATGCGTTGCATCCAGGTGCCGACGTTGGAGACGACGCTGCCGGCTAGGTACAGGCGGTAGTTGTGACTGCGCAGGGAACGGAACGTGGGGCTCAACTGGTAGCTATTCTCTCCATGATCGAAGCGGCAGTGCGGATGGCGGCGAGCTCGTCGGCGTCGAGGCCGACGAGCTGCTGGGCAAGCCAGGCGTCCCGGCTGAGCCGGTCCTTGCGTACGGTCCGGCGACCCTTGCTGGTGATCGAGACCAGCACCTGACGGCGGTCGGTCTCGCCCTGGCGGCGTACGACGTAGCCGCCCTCCTCGAGGAAGTTGACCATCCTGGTCATGCTCGGCGGCTGGACCCGCTCACGTCCGGCGAGAGCGCCGAGCGTCATCTCGTCGTTGGCGTACAACGCCCCGAGCACCGCCATCGACCCCAGGGAGAGGTCGTTGTCGGGGTGGCGCTCGTTGGCGAGACGGCGGCGCATCCGCATGACGGAGGTGCGCAGCACCGACGCGACCTCGGGGATGTCAGAGGTCGCGTCGGGCGCGGGAACGGGCTGTGCGGTAGGCATGTCGGTAAGCATAACTACTTACCGGAACTAACTATTCCCTAGAACTCAGGGATGGGTGTCCGCTGGCGCCCGGCGCAGGGCCGGTCAGTCAGGGCCGGTCGGTCAGGACGGGTCGGTCAGGACATCGCGGCGAGCATCAGGATGTCGTCGCGGCTGTAGGTGCGGCCGGGGTGAGCCTCGGCGAGGTGCTCCTGCACCTTCTCGACCAGCTCGTCGTCGGTCTCCGTGCGGAAGTTGGTGCCACAGGGGCAGCGAAGCGAAGCCATCAGGAACCTCCCAGGTCGTCGGGCCATGCCGAGACGTGCTCGGCAGCCCCAGACTATCGCCCACCCAAGGCCCACTAAGGTTGGGAGGCATGAGCGAGCGCCAGCGAGGGACCATAGGCCTCAGGCCGCCGCGTCCGTGTTCTTCGTCCGGCTTGACGGAGGCGGCCGCATGAACGACCAGTACCGCGACGAGGACTACCCTGGCGCCTACCCGGAGCAGAACTACGACGGGTACGACGGCGACCACTACGCCGAGGACGGCGGCTACCCGCAGGACTACGGCTATGAGGAGCCGCCTGTCGAGGAGCCCGCCACGGAACGACCGGAGCCGAAGATCGAGCTGGTCGACGAGGACGGCATCCGGGCGTTCGAGCTCGCCACGCTCGGCTGGCTCGTCGGGTTCGTCGCCCTGCTCCCGTTCTGGGGCCTGCTCAACGACCGCGGCTGGACCTGGTGGATCTGGACCTGCCTGGCGGCCTTCGGCATCGGCGCGATCGGCATCGAGCTGACCCGGCGCCGCAAGATGCGCCGGCTGCGCGCCGAGGGGCTGCAGCTCTAAGGCCTAGAAGGCCTCGACGTCGCCGCTGATGGTGTCGAAGACCGGGTCCGGCAGCGGCAGCGGCTCGTGCTTCTTCGCCAGCCGCACCTCCGAGTGCGCGCCGCACCCGTGGTTGAGGCTGACCACCTTGCCGTCGTCGTTGGCGTCGCCGTTTGCGCAGACACCGAAGCTCGACGCGAGATGGCCGGTCAGCCGGACCAGGAAGCCACAGCTGTGGCACTGGTCGGGGGCGGCCTGCGCGAGCGGCGCCTCGGGACCGCCGTCACCGGCGTACCAACGCTCCGCGGCGGCGTCGAAGCCGGAGGTGGACAGGGTCCGGACACGACCGAGGCCGAGGTCCTTGGCGACCTCGCGCACCTGGGCCTTCTCGTCGGCGTCGAGCGGGTCGTCACCGAAGGCATACGTCGGGACCAGTCGAGCGTCGTCGTCCTCGACCGGGAGGAGATCCCCGGGCGAGAGATCGCCGGGCTTGATCCGCTCACGGTAGGGCACCCAGGCCGGCGCGACGATCGCAGCGTCACCGGGGACCAGGACGATCTCGTTGATCGTCACCGGCGCGTCGACACCGAATCCCGGACCGTCCAGTGTGGGCACGGTGACGAGAGTGACCGACCAGTGCCAACCCACGTAACCCTTGCGGGCGCAGGCGAACTGGTGGGTCACGACGCCTGAGCCGGCACCCTCCTCGACCACATGGCCGAGGTGTTCTCCGACGTCACCGGCTGGCACGTCGGACAGGAGCGCGGCGCGGGCCTCGTCGACGGCAGCGACGGCCGTCGCATCGGCGTACGGGGTCGTGATCACGATCCACATCTTCGCCCACAGGCGTCTCAGGTTCCACTTCGGGGTCACCTTGCGCCACCACAACCTGAACTTCCGCACAACGCGTGATCCTCCCAGAAGTACGCCGCTACTGCACAGTCACGGCAGGTATTGAGATCGCGCGAGCAGGGGCGCCGTCGCGAGCGGCGCGAGACGGGTGTGCTGGCAAGGCGGAGCCTCGAAGGCGGTCTGGTTGCACCATTGAGAGGCGACAACGCCGCCAGCGCGCCCGTATCGCGCCGCGCAGCAGGCGGCCCTGCTCGCGCGATCTCATCAGACGACAACACCCGCCGAAGCTTGGCTACGGCGGGTGTTGGCTGTTGCTGGTTACTGCAGAGCGCGCGTGGAGACCATGGAGAGGACGTACTCGACGAGCGAGATCAGCGTCGCCTTGGTCGACTGGCGGTCGCGGGCGTCACAGGTGACGATCGGGATGTCCGGGCGCAGAGCCAGAGCCTCACGGATCTGCTCCGGCTTGTAGGCCTGGTTGGCGCCGAAGACGTTGTGGGCGACGACGAACGGCACGTTGCGGGACTCGAAGTAGTCGATAGCACCGAAAGAGTCGGCGAGACGACGGGTGTCGATGAGCACCACAGCGCCGATGGCACCCTGGGTCAGGTCGTCCCACATGAACCAGAACCGGTTCTGACCGGGGGTCCCGAACAGGTAGAGGATCAGATCGGAGTCGAGGGAGACCCGGCCGAAGTCCATCGCGACCGTGGTGGTCTTCTTGTTCGGCACTGCGGAGAGGTCGTCGACGCCGGCGGTCGCCTGCGTCATCACAGCCTCGGTCGTCAGCGGAACGATCTCCGAGACGGAACCCACGAAGGTCGTCTTACCAACGCCGAACCCGCCGGCGATGACGATCTTCGCAGACATTGTCGCCTGCTTGGAGTCGGTGGTCACTGCATTACTCCTGTCAAAGCTTCCTCAGGCCGGACAGCACGCGCTCGAGGAGAGCGGTGTCCGGGGCGTCCGGGACCTTGCTGGCGTGCACCTGCACCACGCCGCGCTCCGCAAGGTCACCGATCAGGACTCGGGCGACACCCAGGGGCACCCGGATGAGCGCCGCCACCTCAGCGACGGAACGGCTCTCGCGGCAAAGCTCTGCGATCGTCCGCTCCTCGGGCGACCGGACGTAGCCGTCGATCACGTAACGGTCCGTGATCACCAGAGCTTCTATCGGGAAGACGCGCTTGGGTTGCGTGCGGCCACGGGTCAGGGCATACGGCCTGACCAGCGGCGGCGGTTCGGATGCGTGGTTGCTCACGATCTCGGTCCTAGGGTCGGGGCACTGATCAGGCGCCGGTTCTGGTATCGGGGGTGAGGGCGGTGGCAACACGCGAGATCAACAGCTGCATCTGGTAGCCAACCTGTCCCAGATCGCAGTCGGGGGCGGCAAGGGCAGCAAGGCTGGAGCCCTCACCAACCGCCATGAGGACCAGATAGCCACCGTCCATCTCGATGACCATCTGCTGGACATTACCCGCCGCGAAGCACCGAGCTGCTCCCTGGGTAAGACTGGTGAGACCGGAGGCGATCGCCGAGAGCTGGTCGGCCCGGTCCGGGGGGAAGTCGACGGAGCTGGCCATCGGCATGCCATCAGCCGACACCAAGATCGCGTGAGCGATGTCAGGGGTGCGCTGGGTCAGGCTGTCGACAAGCCAGTCCAGTCCTGCGGGGGCCGTTGTCACTGCTGCTCCTCACCTTCGGGGTTGCTTTCCGCCTCAGCGGGGTTGTTGCGGGCGCGGCTGACGCCCTTCTGGAAGCTGGACAGGCCACGGGTGCGGCGAGCGTCCATATTACGCGGACCTGAAGCCGGTGGGGTGACGGCCGGGGCCGCACCTGGGATCAGGTTCTGACCCGGGACACGCACCGGGAGGCCACCTTGGGTCACCGTCGCCGGCTCCTGCTCCTGCAGCTGCTCCAGCTCCTGCGCCCGGCGCCAACCCTCGTCGCCCGGCGAGGACCAGCTCGTCGGCGTGGTCGGCTCGTCGTCCTGAGCGACCGGCTCCTCGACGGGCGCAGCCGCCGGGGCGGCCGCAGCAGCGGCGTCGCGGGCCTTGGCACCGGTGTCGGCCTTGGCGGCCGGAGCAGCGATCGGGTCGCTGAGCGGGTCGCCCTTGGCCTCCATCGCCCGGCGCGCGCCCAGCGGGCGACGGCGGGTGAACCACTCGGACTGGAGGTCGTCGAAGATCGAGCTTCCCTCGTCGTCGAGGATCGGAACCTCGGTGGTCGAGTCGAGCGGGTTCGGCGAGTTGGTCGGCTCCGGAGCCATCGGGCCCATCGGTCCCGGGGCGATCGCGTCACCGGCAGGACCGAACGGGTCGTCGTCGGGACCGAAGCCCGGCGGGGGCGTACGCGGCGTGGTGCGCTCGTTGGGACGCTCGAAGGTGCGGAACGCACCGGTGTCGGTGCCGAACGGGCTGCCACCCTGCCCGCCCGGGTCGCGGCGAGGGAGCTCGCCGGTCTCGGTGCTCGGGTCGAAGCGACCGTCGGGGAAGCGCGCGGCCAGGTCCTCGGCCTTGCGGACCGGGAGCATGTTGGAGAGGAAGTTCTGCTGCGGACCGCTCGGGTTCTGCTGCGGTGCCGACGGCTGGTTGGAGCCGAACGGGTCTCCACCGAACTGCTGCTGGCTGCCGCTGAACTGCTGCGGCTGCGCCGGGAAGGTGCCCGTGCGTGCGGTGTGCGGCTCGAAGCCCGGGTCACCCGGCATCGGCGGGACGCCACCGTAGGCGGGCTGCTGACCCGTCTGCGTGCCGGTCTGACCGAAGCCGTTGTGCTGGCCGGACTGACCGTTGCCGCCCTGCTGCGCGAGACCCGCCGAACCGCCACCGGAGAGGTTGGGGTGGTTGGAGGCGCCGGGCGTACGGCTCGGCAGCGCCGGGGGCGCTGCGGCGGAGGCCATGGGCGCCTCGGGCGCCGGAAGAGCACCGACAGGCACGTCGTAGGGGTTGCCACCGGTATGCGGCTGGGCGTCGTAGGCCGGCATCCCGTACTGCATCTCGTAGGGAAGCTCGCCGGTGCCCGGGTAACCGCCGGCCTGCTGGCCGTAGCCGCCCTGCTGGAAGGCGTAGGCGTCGAAGCCCTGCTGCTGGCCCGACGGGGCCTCGACGGCGTGGGCGCCGACGATGGTGGTGACCGGCATCTCGACGCGTGCGACCACACCGCGGGGACGGTTGGGCACGAGCTCGATGTAGAGGCCGTGACGCGCCGCCAGGCGCGCGACCACGACCAGACCCATCATCCGGGCGACGTCGGCGTCGAGGCCGGTCGCGCGGCGCAGCTTCAGGTTGGCCGCGTCGAGCTCCTCCGGCGTCATGCCGATGCCGAGGTCCTCGATCTCGACCAGCAGCGGCGCGGCCGGTCCGGCGCGGAAGGTGCGGATCGTGACCGCGGTGTCGGGCGGGGAGAAGTTGGTGGCGTTCTCGATCAGCTCCGCGAGAAGGTGCACGAGGTCACCCGCGATCGCACCCTCGAACTCGGCGTTCTCGTCGGAGTCGATGTCGACCCGGGCGAACTGCTCGATCTCGGAGGCCGCGGCGCGGAGCACGTCGAGGACCGGGACCGGTCCACGAGCAGCATGGCCGATCTCGCCGCCGGCGAGAACCAGGAGGGACTCGTCGTTGCGGCGCATTCGGGTGGCGAGGTGGTCCAGGCGGAACAGGTTCGCGAGGTCGTCGGGGTCCTGCTCGTTTGCCTCGAGCTGGTCGATGAGCTGGAGCTGACGCTCGACGAGGCTCTGCGAACGGCGCGAGAGGTTCATGAACATCTTGTCGACGTTCGTACGCAGCTCGGCCTGCTCGCCGGCCAGTCGGATCGCCTCGACGTGGACCGCGTCGAACGCGTCCGCGACGTCACCGATCTCGTCTCGGCGAGCGATGTCCAGGGGCTCGACATGGGTGTCGACCGGGCCTTCGGCCTGGTTCATGTAAGCGACTCGCTCAGGCAGGTCGTGGTTGGCCAGGTTGTAGGCCAGACGACGCAGCTGGCTCAGCGGCGACAGGATGGAGCGGGCAGCGACCAGGCCGACGGCGAGGGCGAAGATCAGAACGCCGAGGACCAGCAGGCCGATGATGATGGCGTCACGGCTCGCGTCGGACTTGATCTGCGCGACGTCGGCGCTGATCTCCTCCGCGGTCTGGACGATCAGCTTCTGCAGACCACGGATGAACTCCGTGCTGGCCTCGGTGTACTGGTCCGGGGTCATCTTGACCCGGTCGATGCTCCCGCTGGAGATCACCTGGTTGACGACTCGGTGCGCGGGCGCCCCGATCGAGCCTTCGGTGGTCGTCTCGCCCGTCAGCTCGTCGAGCACCTGACGGATCTCGTCGGACGTCTTCAGGTAGTAGTCGGCCGTGGACAGGCGCCACTTGGCCTCGGCACGGGCGAGGTCGGCGAACTGGGCGTCGGAGAGGACGTCGGGGTTGGTCTCCCCCCTGGCCTCGCGAGCAGCCTTCTCGTTCAGCGCCTTCATCATGATGGCGCGCTCGACGCCCATGGCCTCTGAGGCGGAGCGCACGTTGCTGATCGCAGAGATCTTCGAGAAGACCTCGTCGTCCTCCAACGTCGGCATCTGCGCCGAGATGCCGAAGAGGTTGTTCATCACGTCGGTGTAGGCCAGCTGGGCCTCGACCTGGGTGTCCTTCTCCTGGATCTGCGCACGCAGGTCGTCGATCCCGTTCAGCGCCTGCTGGATCTCGACGATGCTGTTCTCGAGGTCCTTGTCGTCGCCGGCGTCGATCTCCTTCGCCTTGGCGCTCCACGCCTCGATCGACTCGTCGGTCGTCTGCTGCAGCGGCCGCATGACGACCTCGGGAACACCCGCGAGCGCACCATCACGCTCGAAGAGGACGTTGATCGCGAGGTTGTAGGTGTCAGGCAGCGCCTGGGCGACGGTCTCGGCCTGGCGTGCTTCCGCCTGGGCGGAGAGGGCGCGCGAAATGCTCAATCCACCGAACACCATCGCCGCGATGGTCGGGACGAGCAGCACGAAGATGAGGCGCGCTCGAATTCCCTGCCAGGGCTTACGTTCCGGACGGTGGGCTGTGCTTGCGTATGGCTCGGCCATTACTCCCTCTCGTGGCCATGTCACATCAATCCCGAGAGGCGTGCACCATCTGTGGCGCACACCCCAGTCCCCCGCCGCGAAGACTGCTGGCACCCGGGCGTACCTGTCTGCAGTCTTTGGCGACGTAAACTTACGTCATAAGTGGTCTCGATTACCAATGGTGTACGAAATCATTTGCAAATCTATGGAGGGGCACGCGGAGTATATGCCCCAGCCGCTCGAGGGACGATACGTCGAGCCATCCGGATGCCCGTCGATGCCGTCGATGACCGGAGAGGGGAATACCCCACGCGTCTCTGGGAGGCGAGGACTAGGCTCTTCCGCGTCGGCCGTCAAAGTCGCCGGACGACGTACGTTTGAAGCGCTGATGCGCGAGGAAGGGGCAAGCTGCCGTGCCTACTGGCAAGGTCAAGTGGTTCGACGCCACCAAGGGCTTCGGGTTTCTGTCACAGGACGACGGTCCGGACGTGTACGTCCACGCCGACGCGCTCCCTGAGGGCACTGCCAAGACCTTGAAGGCCGGCACTCGGGTCGAGTTCGGCATCGCCCAGGGGCGCCGTGGTGAGCAGGCGCTCTCGGTGACCGTCCTGGAGCGCGCGCCTTCCGTCGCCGGGCGCCAGCGGGCCGCCAAGCGCCGCAACCCCGAGGAGATGGAGCTGATCGTCGAGAACGTGATCAAGCTCCTCGACGACATCCGGGACGGCTACGCCCAAGGTCGCCCGCCCACGCGGGAGCTGGCGAAGAAGGTCTCCCCCGCGCTGCGGCAGATCGCCGACGAGTTCGAGCTCTGATTCTCTAGATCCAGCTCAGGTCGGGGATCAGAGTCTGCACGCCGACCACCAGGCCGGCGAGGTTCACGGCCAGCAGGACGAGGATCCAGAGCACCGACGGGATGCCGGTCAGACCGGCGAGCTGGTCGGGGTCGGAGCCACGCCGGCCTCGCTCGCCGCGGCCGAGAAGCTCGAGGAGCGGCCGCGGCGAGGCGAGCAGGAGCAGCCAGGTCACCAAGGTGGCGACGATCGTCTGGAGGCGGCCGTCGGCGTACCAGCTGATCGCGCCCAGCGCGGCCCCGAACACCAGCAGGACGAGGAGGCCGTAGCCGTTGCGGACCCACAGCAGGAGCACGAGCATCGCCGCCACCAGGAGCCACAGCAGTCCCAGGGCGTGGCCGGCGGCCAGCATGGTCGCGCTCAGCAGACCGAGGAGTGCCGGCGCGAGATAGCCGGCGGCGAGCATCGCCACCATCCCCGGCCCGGTCGGCTTGCCTCGCGAGAGGGTGACGCCCGAGGTGTCGGAGTGGAGCTTGATCCCGGACAGGCGCCTTCCCGCCAGGACCGCGACCACGGCGTGGCCGGCCTCGTGGACGACGGTGACGCCGAGGCGTACGGTGCGCCAGCTCCCACGCCACACGACCAGCACCAGGGCGACGAACCCGGCGCCGATCAGCCAAGGCGCTTCGGGGACGGTCTGGGTCGCGGTGATCGTGTCCCAGAACTCCCTCACGCCGCCACCTCCGTAGCGCAAGCGCCAGAATACGAAGACGCCAGCGTGTTGTCCTCGTGGTTCACTCGCTGACGCTCGCTCACTTGGCCGCCTTCTGGTTCATCGATCCGGAGCGGAAACCGCGTGGGTCGATCTCCACGGCGGTGAATCCTGCGTCGGTCACGGTCTTGAGCACCTCGTCGGCATGGTGGGGTTC
The DNA here is from genome assembly GCF_013408335.1 of Nocardioides panzhihuensis. NCBI lineage: Bacteria > Bacillati > Actinomycetota > Actinomycetes > Propionibacteriales > Nocardioidaceae > Nocardioides > Nocardioides panzhihuensis. The sequence continues at coordinate 4,270,142 of NZ_JACBZR010000001.1, forward strand.
GAGAGGCAGGAGGCTAGCCGACAGCTCCACCATGGCCTTCTCCCCGTGGTCCCGGACTCGCAGATCCACCCTGGCGGCGTCGTGGCCGTGGGAGGCCAGGACGCCGCGTACGCCCTGCTCTGCTCTCTCCACGCGCGCGAGCCTTCGTGGCGTGACCTCGAGGCCGTAGGCGATCCGGCTCGAGAGACAGGCAGCGGCCGGCTTGTCCCAGGTCGGCAGCCCCCAGCGACGCGAGGCCTCGCGGATCTGTGCCTTCGTCAGTCCGGCGTCCTTGAGCGGGGTGATCGCGCCACGCTCGGCGGCCGCGCGGATGCCGGGGCGGAGACCGTTGAGCCCCTCGATCGCGTCGTCGGCGTTGGTGCCGGTGGCCACATGGGCCAGACCGAGCTCGCCGGCCAGCGGGATCAGGGTGTCGAGCAGCTCCGCCTTGCAGAAGAAGCACCGATCGGTGCCGTTGGCCCGATAGCCCTCCCGCTCCATCTCATGGGTCTGCGGGGTGACGAGGCGTACGCCGAGGCTCCTGGCGAACTCCGCGGCCGGGTCCCGCTCCGCGACCGGGAGACTGTGGGAGTAGCCGGTCGCGGCGGCGACGTTGTCGCTGGTCAGAGCCCTCGTCGCGGCCGCCAGCAGGAAAGCGCTGTCTGCGCCTCCGGAGAAGGCGACCAGCACGCTTCCCCGAGACTTGAGATCCGCTTCGAGAGCGCTGAGCCGTTGATCGAGGTCGGACACGCTCCGACCCTATCGGCGTACTCCAGTGGCCACCGCGGATCGGCGCCGCGAGGCCAGGACGACCAGCACGATCGCAAGCACGATGCTGAGCACGACCAGGAGACCCACGACCGCGACGGTGAGGACGACCGCGGTCAGCGCGGCTCGGGTCCCCTCGTCGCGCTCGACCCGTAGGTCCTCGACGATCTCCTGAACCGAGGCCCGGAGCACCTCCTGCAGACCCCGCATGAACTCCGTGCTGGACGCGACGTAGACGTCCGGAGCAGCGGCGGACGAGTCGGCGCCGCTCTCGGCGATGACCTGGTTGACGATCTGATGCGCAGGGACACCGACCGCTCCTTCGGTGGCCGTGTCCTGGGTCAGCCCGTCGAGCGCCTCCCGCTGCTGGTCGGAGGTCTTCTCGTAGAAGTCTGCGAGCGAGCTCCGCACCCCGGCCTCGGCCTCGACCAGGGACGCGAGCTCCTTCTCGCCGAGCCGCTGCGTCCCGGGCCTCTGTGCCTCGAACAGGAAGGTCGTCATGAGCAGGCGCTCCTGACTCAGCGACTCCCATGCCTCCGGGACGCTGCCCAGCGCCTCGATCATGGACGCGGTCTGCTCACCCGTGACCTCCGGCAGGTGGGCGGCGATGCCGAACAGGTCGTTCACCAGGTCGGTGTATCGCTGCTGCGCCTCGTCGCCGGGCTCGCGGGCCTGCGTACGCAGGTCGTCGATGTCGACGAGGGCCCGATCGATCTGATCGAGCGTCGCGTCGAGCTCCTCGTCCTCACCGCTGTCGATGTCCCGTACGCCGGTACGCCAGGCCTCTGCCGCGAGGTCAGTCGTCTCCTGCAACGGTCTGCTCACCACCGGGGGAACGCCGGCCAGGGCCCCATCACGCTCGAAGCCCAACGCGGCCGCGAGCTCGAAGGTGAGCGCCAGAGCCTCAGCGAGTGCCTCGGCCCGCTGGGTGGCGGCCGCCTGTTCGGTCGCTCGGGAGACACCCAGGTAGCCGAGAACGCCTGCCGTGATCGCGGTGAGCACCGCCAGGACCAAGAGGACCCGCATCGCCCATATGGCCTTCGCGGCGGGCTGACGGGTCGGCGGCTTTGCCAGCATGTTGGTCATGACACCTCTCGGTCCGGCGAGAGTGGAACCCTAGGACAGGACGGACACTCCGCGCGCGTGAATTCCGGATCGCAGCAGCGGGGCATCGTCTGGATAGGGTCTGACCATGGGGGCAGAGCGGGAGGCGTCGGTGAAGTCGGGCCGACGGTCGAGAGGCACTCTGGGCTCGCTCGTCGAGATCTTGATCATCGCGGTCTCGGCGATCCTGCTCACGGTCGTCATCAAGACCTTCCTCGCCCAGGCGTTCTACATCCCCTCGGAGTCGATGGAGCCCGGGCTGAAGGTCAACGACCGGGTGCTGGTCGAGAAGCCCTCCTACTGGATGGGCGGCGCCCCTGAGCGCGGCGACGTGGTCGTCTTCGCCGATCCCGGCAACTGGCTCTCGACCAACCAGGTCCCTCCCGCGCCGACCGGCTTCAAGGCCGTGCTCGCCAAGATCGGGCTCTACCCGTCCGGCGACCACCTGGTGAAGCGGGTCATCGGAGTCGGCGGCGACACCGTGGAGTGCTGCGAGTCGGGTCGCATCGTGGTCAACGGCACTCCTCTGGACGCGTCCTCGTTCATCGCCCCGTCCGCCACCTGCGACGGTCCGATGGCGCAGGACAACGGCTCCTATGTCCGGGGCGGCTGCCGGGGCTGGAAGGCCGTCGTCCCCGAGGGCCGGCTCTTCGTGATGGGCGACAACCGCGCCAACTCCGCCGACTCGTCCTTCCACCTGTGCAGCCCCGAACGCCAGAGGTCTGGCGACGAGGCCTGCGCGAGCGCCTTCGTAGCCGTCTCCGACGTCGTCGGACGCGTAGCCGTCGTCTTCTGGCCCACCGACCGCTTCGGCCTCGAGCACCGTCCCGAGACCTTCGACTCCGTCGACTGACCCTCGCCGAGGCGTCACGTACGTCGCTCGAGGCGTCACGCACGTCGGCCGAGACGTCACGGGAGTGACTTCTCGGCCGACGGGAGTGACGTCTCGGCTGGTCAGGCCTCCCGGACCACGTCCATGGTGCGGTCGCCGAACTTGACCTTGTCGCCGTTGACGAGCGCGGCCGGGCGGCGGGCACCGAGAGCTCGCGCCGCACCCTTGCGGATCAGGGTGGTGCCGTTGGTGGAACCGCGGTCCATGACCACGAGGGTGCCGTCGGCGGCGACCTGGAACTGGGCGTGGGTCTTGGACAAGGACATGTCGCTCGAGGAGAGAGCCACTCGGTGGGCGACCTCCTCGCCCGGTCGCGGCTCGGGGCCGCGGCCGACGATGGCGAGGCCCTCGACCAAGAAGCTCTGACCGGTGTCGAAGGTGACCCGCCAGCGAGCCGTCACCGCGGGCTGCGGAGCGGGTGCCGGGGGCGCGGGTGGGGCGGGCTGCACCGCGGCCGGGACCGGCGGGGCAGGTGGTGCGGGCGTGGGTGCGGGCGCAGGCGGTGCGGGCGGCGTAGGCGTCGGCAGCGCTGGAGCCGACCCTTGTCGAGCGATCGGGGCCGGGAACTGGGTCGGGGCTGCCTGAGCCTCGGCCGCGGCCCGCGCCGCGGCCTGCGCTGCCGCTGCCTGATCCGCAGCGGCTTGCTCCGCGGGGCTCTGGGTCGGGGCCGACGGGGTCTGCGGCCGCTCGGCCGCCTCCGGAGTCGCCTCGGCCTGCTTCAGACGCATCGTCGTGAGGTTCACGATGCGACGCGGTGCCGGAGCCTCTTCCTCGGTCTCGACGACGGCCGGAGGACGTACGTCGACCACGACCGAGCCCGCACGACGATCGTGCCAGCTCTGACGACGACCGCGCTCGTCCATCGCGGCGACCCAGGCGAAGGTTGCCGTGCCGATGCCGAGCGTCGGGATGGTGCAGAGACCGAGCAGAGCCTGGCGTACGAACGCCTTGCCTACGCCGATCGGGCGGCCCGCGGTCCCGGAGTCATCGCTGACCACGCGGAGGCCGAGGGCCACCTTCCCCGGCGTCTTGCCACCGGAGCCGGTGAGTACGGTGCCGACCAACCAGACCACCAGCACCACGCCCGCGATCAGTGCGACCCCGGGCAGCGTGTCTCCGTCGCGGAGGAAGATCAGCCAGGCGACGAACCCCGCTGCGGCGAAGATCGTCCAGGCGATCACCCGGTCGATGGCGAAGGCGTAGAACCGGCGATCCGGCTCCGCGATCGCGGCCTCGACCGACGGGGCCTGGAGGCCGGCAACACTCATGCCGTCGCCTCCGTACGAACCAGCGAAGAATACGGATGCGACGGCCTGAGGCCTGTAGTCGCTCGCTGGCGCTCACTCATTCCAGCGCCCCCGATCTGAGCGAGAGCCCCTCTCTCACGGGTTGGTCACCCGGATCGTGAGGCTGTCGCCGAGATCGATGACGGCGCCAGGCATCAGCTGGACCGGTACGCCGGGGCGCAGATCCTCCGGGCCGAGCCCGGGCTGGACCAGCACGGTGCCGTTGGTCGAGCCGAGGTCGGTGACCACCGCTGCGCCGTGGTCGACCCCGGCACCCGGACGGATCTCGCAGTGGGTCGAGGAGATCTCCTGGTGCGGGCTCGGCACGGTCACGAGCATCGGCTGCTCGGTGGGCGTGAACCGGCTCGCCTCGGGGGCGCGACCGACGAGGACGACGCGGTCCACCTCGACACGGTCACCGCTGGAGAACTCCAGTCGCGCGACCGGGTAGGCGGTCACCTTCGGGGCCTCGGGCTGGCCGGGGATCCCGGCGAGCCCGGCGTTGAGGTCCTCACCGACACCGATGCGGGTCAGACCGTCGTGGTCGTCCTCATCTGGGTTGGGCTCCTCCCAGACCGGCTCGTCGTGGGTCTGCGGAACCGGAGCCACGGGCGGAGCCGGCGGGGCAGGCGGGGCCGGGAACGCAGGCGGAGCCGGCGGCGCGGGAGGAATTTCGGTCCCTGGCGGAGCGACCGGCGGAGCCACTGGCGGGCCGTCGGCGACTGGCGCGTCGGTCGGCGCGGACTCGATCAGACCGTCGGCCGACGCCTCGGTGAAGGGGGCGGGCGGCGCGTCGACGGGCGGCGGCGGAGGCGTCGTCAGCGGCGGCGGGGGCGGCACCGACGGCGGCCCGAAGGCGGGCGCCGGAGCGGACTCGGGCTCGTCGTATGACTGGGGATCGTCATAGGACTGGGGCTCGTCGTAAGACTGGGCCTCGTCGTAAGACTGGGCCTCGTCGTAAGACTGGGCCTCGTCGTAAGACTGGGCCTCGTCGTAAGACTGGGCCTCGTCATAGGACTGGGGCTCGTCATAGCCCCGCTCGTCGACGACCTGGAGGACCTCGGTCTCGGCGTCGGAGACAGCCTCCTCATCGGGCGCGGGCTCCGGGGAGACCGCGGACGGCCCGAAGGACGACGCCACCGCAGCGGCGTGCTCGTCGCTGGCGTAGTCGTCCTCGTAGTCGGCGGAGGCGGACTCGGGATAGTCCTGGTCGGTGTGGTCGTCGGCGCCGTCGGCGTCCTGCGACGCAGCCGGCATCTCGAACGCCTCGGTCGGCTCGGTCAGATCGTCGTGACGAGGCGCCGGCGCCTCGCCGGACTCCTCACCGCGGTTGACCGAGACCGGCTCATCCGAGTCGGAGTCCGAATCGAAGTCGGCGTCCGGTTCGGGGCTGGAGTCGGCATCGTCCCCGAGACCCGGGAGGTCACCCGAGACCGGGATCGGCGGGACTACCGACAGCGAAGGCGGAGCCGCGACCGGCTCGTCCTCGGCGTGGCTCTGCTCCTCGACGGCGTCTGCGTAGCCATCCTCGGGGAGCGGGTCGGTGAGCGGGTCGCCCGGAGTCGGCTCGTCGACGCTGTCGTCCACGCCCTCCTCGACCGCCACCGGGGCGCCGACGAAACCGGCACGGCTCTCCGGCGAGTCGTCGTGGGCGAACTCCGGCACCGGCGGCGGAACCTCGAGGCCCGAGACTCGCAGCAGACCGCCGAGGGCCGTCATCGGCTCACCGGTCGCACCCTCCTCGCCGAGCGAGACGGACATCCGGGTGACGCCCTCGAGGGTGCGCTCGACCCACGTCTTCGAGGACGAGCCGTCGACCTCGACGGTGCCCTCTGCGGCGTCGAACGAGACCACCGACGGGCCGCGCACGACCGTACGTACGCTGCCGCCGTCAGGCGTCACGTCCCCGGAGATGAGGACGAAGCCCGGCAACGAGCTCAGCCCGGTCGCGACCAGCGCGTCGAGCACCTCGTCGAACCCGGCACCGTCGTCGACGAGCGCCCACAGCGCCCCCGCACGGCTCTTCTCCGAGGGCGGGAGCAGCACTGTGGCGCTCTCACCGATGATGCCGAACCACGTGCCCGGCATGTAGGACGTGCTTGCGATGATTCCTGGCTCACTCATGCGGCCACCTTCGTGGCGCAAGCGCCAGGATACGAACGTGACCGCCTGAGGCCTGCTGTCGCTCGCTGACGCTCGCTCATGGCAGCACTCCTAGCTTCTGCTCCATACTCACCCTTTGTTGCTCCGAGTCATACGGGTTCTCCTCGGTCAATCCCATCACATCGACCACGATCGCGGTGGCGTTGTCCCTGCCACCGGCCGCGACCGCGGCGGCGACGAGCTTCTCGGCGGTGTCGCGGGCGTCGGTGTCCTGCGCCGCGAGGATGTCGGCGATCTCACCATCCGAGATCATTCCGCTCACCCCGTCCGAGCACAGCATCAGCCGGGCCCCCACGGGCAGCGTCACCTGGAAGATGTCGGGGACCGCGGGGGCCATTCCGCCCAGCGCCCTGGTCACCACGTTGCGCTCTGGGTGGTGCTCGGCCTGCTCCGCCGTGATCTGACCGGCGTCGACCAGCTCCTGGACCAGACTGTGGTCGCGGCTGAGCTGGCTCAACGTACCGTCGAAGAACCGGTAGATGCGCGAGTCGCCGACGTTGAGCAGGATCCACAGCGGGCTGCTGCCGCCGTCGGCGATCAGAGCCGCGGCGCAGGTCGTGCCGGACTGGTAGTCGGAGGCTCCACGCGAGCGCTGCTCGAGCGCGAAGGCCACGATCCGGTCCTGCGCCGCCTGGAGCGCCTCGACCATCGCCTGGCTGCCGGACTCGGACACGTAATGGGTCCCGCCGAGCTTGGCGAACTCCTGGATGACCATCTCGCTGGCGATGTCACCACCGTCGTGGCCACCCATGCCGTCGGCTACGACGAAGACCGGGGGCTCTGCCACATGGGAGTCCTCGTTGACCTTCCGCACCTGGCCGACATCGGTCGCCGCCCCGTGCGCGATCACTACTTTCCTGGACATCTCGCCCCCTAGGCCTGCCGGGATAGCGTGATGCTGATGGACACAGGCTTTCGCTCGCTCGCAGACCAGTTGCGCTCTTGGCCCACAGAGCGCATCTCACGCCTGCTTCTTGCTCGTCCTGATCTCGCCACGCCGTCCCCTCATGACTCTGGCCAACTCGCCGCCCGAGCAGCCACCCGCACATCCTTGCACTCTGCGCTGGATGACCTTAGCCATCTCCAGCTGATCGTGCTTGATGCCGTTGTCCTCGCGAATCAAACCACCAAAGCCCACTTATCTTCCATGGTGAATGCGGAAGTAGGCGCCACGACACGAACACTTTCTCATCTGGAGGACTCCTGCTTGGTCTGGCACTCCCTCAGCGGCCTTCGGGCGGTGACCGGAGTCGCAGCCGTGCTACAAGGTTCACCAGGCCTTTCCGGGCTGCAGCCGTTCGCCGGCGATCTCGCGTCTGACCAGGAAGAAGTCGTACGCCGCCTAGCCGCTGTCTCCGCCGAAGCCCGCGCGATGCTGGAGGCCGTCGACGTCGGCGGCGGGCAGGCTTCATCTTCCCGCGCGCGGCCGCGCGTCTCGGTGGCCGAAGCCGCCGGACCTGCGGAGGAGCTGATCGCTCACGGTCTGCTGGTGTCCTCGGGCGACGGGATGCTGACCCTGCCCGGCGAGGTCGGCATCGCGCTGCGCGGCGGGTGGACGACGCTCTCCACTGTGGACGTCCCGCCGCCGCTGCCGACCTCGTCGCGGCCGTCGGCGATGGTCAACCGGGCGGCCGCGGGCGCCGCCTTCGAGCTCGTACGCAACCTCGAGCTGCTCCTCGACGCCTGGGGCGCCGCGCCGCCCCGCTCGCTGCGTGGCGGGACGGGACTGACCGTGCGGGACCTGAGGGCCACCGCCGAGCGGCTCCACGTCACCGAGCCCACCGCGGCCCTGCTGACCGAGGTCGGCTGGGCCTCGGGGCTGCTCGCGCTCGGCACCGACGAGGAGGGCGATCCGTCCTGGATGCCGACCGAGCTCTACGACCAGTGGCTCCAGCAGCCGCTGGCGGCTCGCTGGGCGCACGTGGTCGGTGCCTGGCTGGCATCACCTCGGCTTCCCGGGCTCGTCGGTCAGCGCGACCCGGCCGGGAAGACCTGGAACGCGCTGGCACCCGACATGGCCGGCGCGTCGGCGGTGGAGACACGGCGGCTGGCCCTGCGCCTCCTGGCCGGACTCCCTGATGGCGAGGTGCTCGCCGCCGGCACCGGGCCGGCCGCGCTCGTGGCGAGGCTGTCCTGGGAGCGGCCGCGCCGGCCGCGCACCCGCACCGAGTCGCGCGAGTCGCTGGTCGCCTGGACGCTCACCGAGGCGGAGACGCTCGGGCTGGCGGCGTTCGGCGGGCTGGCGGCGTACGGTCGACTGCTGGTGGCCGGCGACGACCCGGTGGCGACCTTGGCCGGCATGCTGCCGGAGCCGGTCGACCACGTGCTGCTCCAGGGAGACCTGACCGCGGTCGCGCCGGGGCCGCTCGAACCGGCGCTGGCGCGCACGCTGGCCGTGGTGGCGACGGTGGAGTCGCACGGCGGGGCGATGGTCTACCGGTTCACCAAGGAGTCCGTACGCAGGGCGATGGACCGCGGCTGGACCGCTGCCGAGATCCACGCCCTCCTCGCCGCCGCCTCCCGCACGCCCGTGCCGCAGGCGCTCTCCTACCTGGTCGACGACACGGCGCGCACCTTCGGGACGGTCCGCGTCGGGTTCGCCGCCGCTTACCTGCGCAGCGACGACGAGTCCGCGCTGGCCGAGCTGCTGGTCCATCCGGCGGCCGAGTCCCTGGGCCTGCGGCGGCTGGCGCCCACCGTGGTCGTCAGCACCGTCGCGCTCGACTCGCTCCTCCCCCGGCTGCGCGAGCTCGGCCTGGCGCCGGTCGTCGAGGCGCCGGACGGGTCGGTCCACGTGGCGCGCCCCGACGCCAAACGCGCCAAGGTTCGCACCGGCCAGCGCCCGGCAGGTGCCCAGAAGGCCCACCTCGCCGCCCGCGCGACCGCCGTGGCGACCAGGGTCAAGGCAGGCGACGAGACCGCGACCACACGTCCGGCCCCGCCGGAACCGGCCTCGACGATGTCGATCCTCCACGAGGCCATCGACGCCGGCGAGAAGGTCGTCATCTCCTACGTCGACGGCCGCGGGGTCGCCGGGGAGGCGCGCGTCGAACCGCTGGGCCTGGACGGCGGCTCCCTGGCTGCCCGGGTCGAGGACGACGTACGCTCCTTCGCCCTCTCCCGGATCAGGAGCGTCCGGCCGGGGCCGTGACCCTCGGCCGTCGGCGTGGGCCCGGGTGGTTCAGAACGGGTACGGCTGGATCCGCGACTGCACGGTGACCCACTGGGTCTCGGTGAAGGCGTCGATGTTGGCCTCGTGACCGCCGAACCGGGCGCCGGTGCCGGAGGCGCCGATGCCACCGAAGGGCGCCTGGGCCTCGTCGTCGACGGTCTGGTCGTTGACGTGCACGATCCCGCTGGGGATCCGGTCGGCGAGCTCGTAGGCCGCGAACGGATCCGTGGTGAGGACCCCGACCGAGAGGCCGTAGTCGCTGCGGCGCACCAGGTCGATCGCCTCGTCGACGGTCTCGAACCTGGTCACCGGGGCGACCGGCCCGAAGATCTCGTCGGCGAACGCGGGATGCTCCGGCGCCACCGCCGACAGCACCGTCGGCCGGTAGAAGAGGCCCTCGTACGTCCCGCCCGTCTCCAGCCTCGCCCCGGCCTCGATCGATGCGGTGACCAGAGCGTGCACCTTGTCGCGCTGCCCGGCGTCGATGATCGGCCCCAGCGGTGCGCCGCCGGCCGGATCGCCCACGGTGAGGCCGGCGGCCTTCGCCGCCAAGGTCGCGACGTACTCGTCGTAGATGTCGGTGTGGACCAGGTGGCGGCCTGTGGTCATGCAGATCTGGCCCTGGTGCAGGAAGGAGCCCCAGGCGCCGGCGGAGGCTGCGGCGGCGATGTCGACGCCGGGCAGCACGATCATGGCGTTGTTGCCGCCGAGCTCGAGGTGGGCGCGCTTGAGCAGGCTCCCGGCGCGCTCCCCGATGATCCGGCCGGCCTCGGTCGAGCCGGTGAAGGAGATGACCGGGACCTCTGGGTGCTCGACGAGCGCCGAGCCGGCCTCGACCCGTCCGGGGACGACGGACAGCAGCCCGGCCGGGAGCCCGGCCTCCTCGAGGAGCGCGGCAAGGAACAGCCCACCGCCGACGCTGGTGCGCGGGTCGGGTTTGAGGACCACGGCGTTGCCCAGCGCGATCGCCGGAAAGATCGAGCGAGCCGCCAGGATCGCAGGGAAGTTGAACGGTGAGATGACGCCGACGACGCCAACCGGGCGACGCCGGGCGACGCTCAGTCGCGGGTGCGACGACTGGAGCAGCTGGCCGTACGGCATCAACGCGGTCGCAGCGGCCTGGTGGAGCTCGGCGGCGACCAGGCCGGCCTCGAAGGCCGCTTTACCCTGGCCGGACCCGGCCTCGCGGACGAGCCAGTCGACCAGTACGTCCTGATGCTCGGTCAGGAGCTCCGCGGCCCGGCGCATCACCTCGGCGCGCGCCTCGGCCGGCCGGCTCGCCCACTCCCGCTGGGCCTCGACCGCCAGGCTCACCGCTTGGTCGATGTCGGCCCTTTGTCCGGAGGCGACCGCAGCGATCGCCTCGCCGGTCGCGGGCGCGGCCACGTCCAGCGTCCCGCTCAGCCTCACCCAGCCCCCGACGTACGCCCTGCCGGTCCACTGGTCCTGGTCGAAGAAACCCATCTCCACTCCTCGTCTGGCTCGAGCGACGACCGTCTCTGGTCGCCGCCGCCACGACGCTACGGTCGGCCGCCGCGGTCCGAACCGACGATTTGTGCACGGTGCCGGACGGATCGGGGCCTGACCGGCCGCAGGTTCCGTAGGCTCTTGTCAGACTGGGAGGAGGACGAGATGAGCGCGGTCGTCGAGGTCGACAGCGCCGACGCCTGGCAGTCGGTCGTGAGCAGCTGCTTCGTGCCTCTCGCCTGCAACGACGTCGAGCCCGGGTTCTCCGGCCGGATGGAGCACACCCAGCTCGACGACGGCATCGCCGTGGCACTCGCGACCTCTTCGGGCCACAGCTCCACCCGCACCGCCCGGCTCGCCCGCGGCGCCGGCGGAGACGATCTGCACCTGTCGCTGCAGCGCTCGAGCACCGGCACGGTCTCCTCCGGTTCCCGGACCGTCGCCGTACGCCCCGGCTCGGTGTCGGTCTACCGGGTCGACGCCCCATATCTCGTCGACTACTCCGCACCGCACCAGCAGCAGCTCCTCGTCCAGGTCTCCCGCTCCTCGATACGACTGCCGAACGGCATGCTGGGCGAGGCCGCGGACCGGGTCGCGCTCCCCCGTTTCCAGGAAGCACCCGCCGCGCGTGCGCTCTTCTCCTACGCGGCCGCGCTCCCCGAGGCGGAGAGCTCAGCCGAGGTGGCGACCGTGGTGCGCGACCTGGCCGCGGCGATGATCCACTCCGCGTTCACCAACGCCCCGGTCACCCCGCACACCACCGCCGGGCTGCGCCACACCGTGCGCCAGCATCTGCGCGATCATGCCCGAGACCGCGAGCTGACCATGGCCGACGTCGCGCGTCGCCACGGTGTCTCCCGGCGGCGGCTCTACCAGGCCTTCGAGGAGTCCGGCAGCTCACCAGCCGCCTACCTCCGCTCCGTACGCCTGGCCGTCGCGGCCGAGATGTTCTCCGCCGAGCGTCAGCCATCGGGCGGCATCTGCGCAGTCGCGTACGCCTGTGGGTTCAACGACCCGCTCACCTTCACGCGAGCCTTCCGCCGGGCCTACGGCGTCACCCCGCGCGAGTGGCGCGCCGGAGACCGCGGCGGCTGAGGCTCGCCGCCGCCCGCGGGCAGGCCCGTAGGCTGGTGCGGTGAACGACGGCCCCCTGATCGTCCAGTCGGACAAGACCCTGCTGCTCGAGGTCGACCATGCCCGCGCAGGTGAGTGCCGTAAGGCGATCGCGCCGTTCGCCGAGCTGGAGCGATCCCCGGAGCACATCCACACCTACCGCCTCACCCCGCTGGGACTGTGGAACGCGCGCGCCGCCGGCCACGACGCCGAGCAGGTCGTGGACACGCTGCTGGAGTTCTCCCGCTACCCCGTCCCACACTCTCTTCTGGTCGACGTCGCCGAGACGATGGCCCGCTACGGCCGGCTACGACTGGAGAAGAACCCGGTCAACGGGCTGGTGCTGGTCTCCTCCGACCGGGCGGTGCTCGAGGAGGTCCTCCGGGCGAAGAAGATCTCCGGGATGCTCGGGGCCCGGGTCGACGAGGACACCGTCGTCGTCCATCCCTCCGAGCGCGGCAACCTCAAGCAGGCGCTGCTCAAGCTCGGCTGGCCGGCCGAGGACTACGCGGGCTATGTCGACGGCGAGGCTCACGCCATCGCGCTGGACACCGCCGACTGGACGCTCCGCCCCTACCAGTCGGAGGCGGCCGAGTCGTTCTGGCACGGAGGCTCCGGGGTCGTCGTGCTCCCCTGCGGCGCCGGCAAGACGCTCGTCGGCGCCGCCGCCATGGCACATGCTCAGGCGACGACGCTGATCCTCGTCACCAACACCGTCTCCGCACGGCAGTGGAAGGACGAGCTCGTACGCCGCACCTCGCTGACCCCGGACGAGATCGGCGAATACTCGGGATCGGTCAAGGAGATCCGGCCGGTCACGATCGCCACCTACCAGGTGCTGACCACGCGGCGGAAGGGCGTCTACCCGCACCTGGAGCTGCTAGACGCCCGAGACTGGGGGCTGGTCGTCTACGACGAGGTCCACCTCCTTCCCGCCCCGATCTTCCGGATGACCGCCGACCTGCAGGCGCGCCGCCGACTCGGCCTGACCGCCACGCTGGTGCGCGAGGACGGCCGCGAGGGTGACGTCTTCTCGTTGATCGGCCCCAAGCGCTACGACGCCCCGTGGAAGGACATCGAGGCGCAGGGCTGGATCGCGCCGGCGGACTGCGTCGAGGTGCGGGTGACCCTGCCCGCGGACGAACGGCTCGTCTACGCGACGGCCGAGCCCGACGAGCGCTACCGGATCGCCTCGTGCACGCACCACAAGATCGACGTGGTCAAGGAGATCGTCGCCTCCCACGCGGGCAAGCCGACGCTCGTGATCGGGCAATATCTCGAGCAGCTCGGCGAGATCGCCGCCTCGCTCGACGCCCCGGTGATCGAGGGCAAGACCTCGATCAAGGAGCGGCAGCGGCTCTTCGAGGCCTTCCGCTCCGGCGAGATCGACCTGCTGGTCGTCTCGAAGGTCGCCAACTTCTCCATCGACCTGCCCTCGGCCGAGGTCGCGATCCAGGTCTCCGGGGCCTACGGCTCCCGCCAGGAGGAGGCTCAGCGGCTCGGCAGGCTGCTGCGTCCCGGCGACGGCAACAAGACCGCCCACTTCTACACGATCGTCTCCCGCGACACCATCGACGCCGACTTCGCCCAGAACCGCCAACGCTTCCTGGCCGAGCAGGGCTACGCGTACCGGATCGTCGACGCCGGCTCTCTCGGCGACCTCACCTCCTGAGCACGGCCTGGTCCGTCCGCCGGGCCACAGCCGACGCCCGTTGAATCGTTTCTGTCTGTCTGGGCCGGCCCACATGGCCGGAAGCAGCCAAACTCATTGCAGAGTGATGTGACGCACGCCATACTGCTTGAACCGTTTCAATTACTCGCCCCCAGGAGTCGCTGTGCGCAGACGCATCGCCGGGTCGTTAACGACCTGTCTCGCGGTCATCCTCGTCCCTACCGTGTCACCGCCGATGGCCGGCGCGGCGCAGCCGCTCGCGCAGGAGGCCGCTGGCTCACGCCCCGTGGTCGATGAGCTGCGCACCAACGCGCTGGTCGATCCGCTCGGCATCCCGACGACCGCCCCGAAGCTCGGGTGGCAGCTCGACGCCGACCGTCGCGGCGTGACGCAGAAGGCCTACCAGATCCGGGTCGCCTCCACGAAGGAGAAGCTCACCTCGCCCGACGTGTGGGAGAGCACGAAGGTGAAGTCCAGCCAGTCGGTCGACGTCACGTACGCCGGGCCGGCCCTGAAGCCTCGTACGGACTATGCCTGGGCCGTGCGAGTATGGGACGACAAGGGTGCTCCGTCCGCCTGGAGCGAGCCGGCGACCTTCGCCACCGGACTCGGCGACCAGGCCTGGACCGCCGACTGGATCGGCCCGGAGACACCCGAGCTGGGTGCGGAGTGGACCGACTACACGATCGAGTTCACCGCCTCCGACATCAAGGGTGCCCTCGGCGTCTACTTCCGTGGCCAGGACACGGAGAACGCCTACATGTGGCAGCTCAGCGAGACCGACGATGCGCTCCGACCGCACGTGAAGCGCAACGGCGGATACTCGGTGCTCTCCTCGAAGCCCGTCCCCGGCGGCTTCGACTTCGCCGCCGAGCACGACTACGCGATCAACGTCGCGGGCGACACGATTACCACCACCATCGACGGCCAGCAGCTCGATAGGCGCACCGACGCCAGCTTCTCGAAGCCCGGCGTCCTGGGTTTCCGCGCACACGGCGCGGAGTCCGGCGTGGTCCAGGACGTGACCGTCACGAGTGCTGACGGGACGGTCCTCGTGGACACCGACTTCCCGGCCGACGACCACACCTTCAGCGCAGGCACCGTCACCGCCGACGGTCTCCGCGTCGACGGCTCCGGCGGCGAGGCCTGGCTGAGGCGCGACGACGCGCTGCCTCTGCTGCGCAAGGAGGCCGACCTGGGCGACAAGAAGATCACCCGCGCCCGCATCTACGCCTCCGCACGCGGTGTCTACGAGCTGCGCCTCAACGGCGAGCGGGTCGGCGACGCCGAGCTCGCGCCCGGCTGGACGGCGTACGACAAGCGCATCGACTACCAGACCTACGACGTGACCGACCAGGTCACCTCGGGCGAGAACGTGCTCGGGGCCGAGATCGCCCCGGGCTGGTACACCGGCAAGGTCGCGATGTTCGGCACCGATGTCTACGGCACCGACAACTCCCTGATCGCCGAGCTCGTCGTCGACTACGACGACGGCACCAGCGAGGTCATCCGCACCGACGACACCTGGCGTACGACCGGCGGGCCGACCCGCGAGTCCGACATGCTCGACGGCGAGTGGTACGACGCCCGCCGCGCCGCCACGGTCGACGGCTGGGACGAGGCCGGATACGACGACGAGGACTGGGCCGCGACCGCGGTGCGGGACGAGCCGACCGACGTGCTCGAGCCGCAGACGACCGTCGACGTACGCGTCACCGAAGAGCTCGAGACCGCCGAGCGGATCGAGTCACCGACCGACGGTGTCCACCTCTACGACCTCGGCCAGAACATGGTCGGGCACGTCCGGATCAAGATGCAGGGCAAGAAGGGCCAGACGGTCAAGATCCGTCACGGCGAGGTGCTCAACCCGGACGGCACTCTCTACACCGCCAACCTGCGCTCCGCGAAGGCGACCGACACCTACACCTTCGGCTCCGACGACCCGGAGACGTTCGAACCGTCCTTCACCTTCCACGGCTTCCGCTACATCGAGGTCTCGGGCGTGGAGGAGGCGCCCGACGCCGACGACATCGTGGGCGTCGTGGTCGGCACCGACGGTGACCTCACCAGCACCTTGGACACCAGCTCCGACATGGTCGACCAGCTGCAGAGCAACATCGTCTGGGGCATGCGCGGCAACTTCCTCTCCATCCCGACCGACACCCCGGCGCGCGACGAGCGGATGGGCTGGACCGGCGACATCAACGTGTTCGCCCGGACGGCGGTCTACAACATGGACTCCGAGTCGTTCCTGACCAAGTGGCTGCAGGACCTCCGCGACACCCAGCGCCCGAACGGCTCGCTGCCCGGCGTCGCCCCGGTCGTCCCGGGTCGCTTCGACGGCGGCTACGAGTCGGCGGGATGGATGGACGCCGGCGTGCACGTGCCCTGGACCCTGTGGCAGGCGTACGGCGACACCGGAGTCATCACGGAGAACTACGACATGATGAAGCGGTACGTCGACTTCCTCGACGCCGACTCCACCGGCCACATCCGGTCCGCCGGCGGCTACCTCGACTGGCTCAACCTCGATGACCCGACGCCCGCGGACGTCTTGGACACGGCGTTCGTCGCGAAGAGCACGCGTGAGTTCGCGCAGATGGCGAAGGCCGTCGGCCGGGACGGCGACGCCGCGGCCTACCAGGCTCGCTACGAAGCGATCCGGGCGGCCTATCAGAAGGCCTTCATCGGCGCGGACGGCTCGGTCAAGGGCGACAGCCAGACGGCGTACATCCTCACCCTGACCAACGACCTCGAGCCCGAGGACCGCCGCGACGCGGTCTATGAGCAGTTCGTGCAGACGCTCGAACGGCGTGACTACCACCTCTCCACCGGCTTCCTCGGTGTCGACGGACTGCTGCCGGCGCTGACCAAGGCCGGTCGAACCGACATCGCCTACAAGCTGCTGCAGCACCAGGACTACCCGTCGTGGGGGTATGAGATCGGCAAGGGCGCGACCACGATCTGGGAGCGCTGGAACTCGATCAACCCGGACGGCAGCTTCAACGACGTCGGCATGAACTCCTTCAACCACTACGCCTACGGCGCGGTCGGTGAATGGATGTACCGCACCATGGCCGGGGTCTCGGAGGCCGCTCCGGGCTACCGCAAGGTGAGGATCGCGCCCGAGCCGGGCGAGGGCGTCGACCACGTCGACTACAGCCTCGAGACCCCGTACGGCACGGTGAAGAGCGCCTGGGCCACCGACGACGGGCCGATGACCCTGGACGTCACCGTTCCCGCGAACACGACCGCCGAGGTGCGAATCCCGGCCGCCAACCGGTGGGCGGTGACCGAGGGCGGCTCGCCGATCGAGAACTCGAAGCACGTCGAGTTCGTCCGCTACGACGAGGACGTGGTCGTCTTGGAGGTCGGCTCCGGCAGCTACAGCTTCGCGGTCGCGCCGACGCTCGGTGATCTCGGT
The DNA here is from genome assembly GCF_013408335.1 of Nocardioides panzhihuensis. Taxonomy (NCBI): domain Bacteria; kingdom Bacillati; phylum Actinomycetota; class Actinomycetes; order Propionibacteriales; family Nocardioidaceae; genus Nocardioides; species Nocardioides panzhihuensis. Next base: position 4,287,182 of record NZ_JACBZR010000001.1, read on the forward strand.
GCCGCCCGGGCCGAGGCCTCCGCGACAGCTGAGGACGTCTCCGCGCTGCCCCTGAAGGGCGCCGGCGGCAAAGCGGCCAAGCGCGACCTCGCTAATCGGACCGAGACGCTGCGCGACCAGATCGACGCGGCCTGGGAACTCGAGGCCGGTGACGCCGGTGCGCAGGACGTCGCCGAGGCGGTCCATCTCGGGCTCGCAGCGGCCGCGAGCCTGGACACCTCGATCCGGATGTATACGGACAACGGTTTGCTCACCGAGGCCACCGCGGCCGAGCTGCGCGATCGGCTGACGGCGGTCGAGAAGAGCCTCTCGCGCGCGTCGGCACGGTTGGTCGGCGCGGTCACCACCTTGCAGCTCCCGGCCGAGGAGGTTCTCCCCGGCGACGTCGTCGAGATGTCGGTGCGCGTCGACAACACCGGCAAGCAGCCGCTGAGCGACGTGGTCTCCTCGCTCGACCTACCGGAAGGCTGGACGGCGAAGCCGGTCGGCACACCCGCCGACGAGGTGCCCGCCGAAGAGCAGGTCGCGCACGTCTTCGAGGTCAAGGTGCCCGATGACACCGCGGTCGGACCCGTGGACCTGACCGGCGAGGTGTCCTACACCCGCTCGGGCGGGACCGCCGTGCTTCCTGTCGGAGGCACCCTGATGGTCGGGTCCGCGGTGGAGATCACCGCGACCTCGAGCGCCCCGGCGGCGGTCGACGGCGGCCAGACTGCAACCGTCACCGCCGTGCTGCACAACCGCAGCGGCGTCACCCAGCGTGGCGAGGTGTCGCTGACCGTCCCGACCGGCTGGACGACCGAGCCGGTCGGCTACGAGATCTCGGCAGGACAGGACGCCGAGATCGACGTCGAGGTCGTCGTGCCGCAGAACGTCGTGGCCGGCCCCGCGGCGCTGACCGTCGCGACCGGAGCTACGCCCATGGAGCAAGCGACGGCCACCGTGACCGTCGGGCTCGCGACGCCGCCGGGCGAATCGACCGACCACGTCGACCTGGGCAACGCGAGCTCGGAGACCGCTCACGGGCTGACGGCCTCCGAACGGTCAGGGTCGAGCCAGGAGGCCGGGCTGACCCGCCGGTACACGCACTCCTCCTACCCCGGGGGATGGTTCGAGTTCGACGCCGAGGTGCCGACGGACCGACCGTTCGTGGTCCGCATCGTCGAGACGTTCGACGGCGCGAGGCGCAAGACCTACGACGTCACGCTGGACGGTCAGGTCGCGCACAGCGTCGACCTGAGCCGCTCCGTCGGAGGACAGGGCACGATGACCCACCAGTTCCTGGTGGAGCCCTCGGACCTGACCGCCGACGGCTCCGCGCGGATCCGGTTCCAGGACACCGGCGGCGACTACGACCCGTCGGTCGCCGACGTGTGGGTGGTGCCGACACGATGAGGCCCGGCCGTCCAGGCACGGCCTGACCGAGCATCCCTCCGGCTCCGAGATCTCAGCCCAGCGCTGCGACTCGGAGCCGGTGGGGTGGTGGACAGTTCTGCACCCACTGGTCCCGGCACTCCTGGCACAGCAGGTAGGTGTGGGTGCAGCGATCGTCAGGACAGAGCACGGTGACGGCGTAGGCCGCCACCTCCCCGCAAGGCTCCACGTCGCTGTCCGGGCTGCCGCAGCTGCACTCGCAAGCCGGCCGCTCGGTGAACTCCTCCTCGAGCCGGTCGATCTCCTCGTCGATGGTCGCACTGATGGTCATGACATCTCCTCCGTCTGGATCGGATGTCGTCCTCAGCTCCACCTAAGCAGAGACCACCGACAGTTCTGCCTCGTGGATCTCCGTCTCGAACGCGAGATCGGGCCGGGAGCCGCCGACCGGAGACAGCTGCACCACGACACCCGTCAGCACGTCCAACGCCACCTCGTACGCCTCGGGGTAGACCGTCCCCGCAGGCGGCTCCCAACCCGGCTCGTCATCGCCGTACTCAGCCCAGTCGGTGACCCGGGACCACAGCAGCGGGCAACACCCGCACCGCGGCTCGTACCCAGCCTCTGGCACGGCCCTCGCCCACCAGGTCTCCCGGCCCGCTCGCAGTCCTGAGCGCAGCTCACTCAGCGTCACGTCTGCCGACAGCTCCTCGGGATCGAGCATCGACACGAACCAGTAGGTGTTCCACATCGGGTCGTCGATGTCGTGGGTGTAGGCCCTCGGCCGGCTCGCGACGAGACCATCGGCGCGCAGGACCGGCGCCGGCGCCGGATCCGTCGTCGCTGCGTCGTCGATGACACGGTCCCCCGAGCCGTCACGCACCCGGAGGCGGCCGGGCCTACGCAGCCAGCATTCGACGTCACCGTACGACTGCGTGCGCCATGTGAAGTGCAGGCTCGAGAAGCGCCACGGCGACGAGCGAGCGAGCGCACGGAACGTGTCCTCGGTCAGCGGAACCTCAGGACCCATCCGGCTCGTCCTCGTCCAGCCAGCGGCCGTTGCGCATCAGGTGGCGGCCGTCGAGCTCGTTCGACTCGCGCCACGCCTGGACCTTCGCCGGCCGGACCCGGATCAGGCTGTCCGCCCACGTGCTCGGATCCCCGCCCTGCTTCTCGGCATAGATCTCGAGCACCTTCTTCGGCGTACGGTCCATCGGCCCGACCTCGGCACGACCGTCGATGATCACCACGTCCCGCAGCTCACCGAGCGCCAGGCGCACGACCGGGGAGGCCGTCAGGTTGCCCTGCGTACGCGCCCCGCCCATGCTCGCGATCCAGATCTCGCCCTCCCACCACACGAACGAGATCGGCACCAGCCACGGCTGGTCCTCGTGTGCCGACGCGATCCACAGGTCGACATCGTTCTCCAGACGGGCGCGGGTGTCAGCGAGTCTCTGAGCCAGGGAGCGAGGGTCAGCCATGTCCGCACCCTAGCCGCCGCCCCTGCGGGACGAACCATCATTTCCAGACGGTCTCCTGCCAGGATGAGTGCGTGGAGACCTGGGAGTTCGAGGCAGAGCTGTGGCCGTGGAAGGGCGATACCGACGCCTGGATGTTCGTGACCGCTCCGCCCGAGGTCACCGAGGACATCCGGGAGGCGTCGATCGCGATCGGCCCGCCCCGTGGCTTCGGATCGGTGAAGGTCGAGGCGCGGATCGGGACGACCCTCTGGAGGACCTCGGTCTTCCCTGGCCAGGACGGCTACGCACTGCCGATCAAGAAGGACGTACGCCGCCGGGAGGATCTCCAGGTGGGCGACCGCGCTGTCGTCTCGATCTCCCTCGTCTGACTCCCGCCCGGCCGGCGAAAACCCCGCGCGCGGTCGGCCACCGGCGTGGTTGGCTCGGTCCGATGAGCGAACCCATGCACGACGACGAGCTGACGATCGACGAGGACCTGGTGCGCTCCCTGCTGGGACGGGACCTGGCGGCGTACGCCGACCTTCCCCTCCGCCCGTTGACCTCGACCGGATCGACCAACCGGCTCTTCCGCCTGGGTGAGGATCGGCTCGTACGCCTCCCCCGCCAGCCGAACGGGTCAGCCGCGATCACGCAGGAAGCACGCTGGCTTCCCGGCCTCGCGGCCGAGCTCCCGGTGTCGACGCCCGAGGTGCTGACGGTCGGTGAACCCGGCTTCGGTTACCCCGAGCGCTGGAGTGTCGTGCGCTGGATCGACGGCGAGAAGCCGCGCCCCGGCGGCGGGGACGTGACCGCCGCGGATCTCGCCGAGGTCGTGACCGGGCTGCGCCGGACCGAGGTCCCGCCGGAGGCTCTCGCCGACCCCGAGCTGCGGTGGTACCGCGGCAAGCCGATCGCCGCCTTCGACAACGACTTCCGGTCTTGGCTCCAGCAGTGCCGCGAGCTCACCGATCTCGATCTGGACCTGGACGCGGTCGCGAGCATCTGGAAAGAGGCGATGGCGCTGCCGTTGGTCTTGCCCGAGCCGCGCTGGCTCCACGGTGATCTGCTTGCGGAGAACCTCCTCTCTCGCGACGGCAGCCTCGTCGCCGTACTCGACTTCGGTGCCCTCTCCGTCGGCGACCCGACCGTCGACCTGATCTGCGCCTGGGAGCTGCTCGACGGTGACGGACGCGAGGAGTTCCGGACGATCCTTGGTCTCGACGATGACACCTGGCTCCGTGCGCGTGCGTGGGCGCTGTTCATCGCCGTGATGACGTTCCCGTATTACTGGAAGACGATGCCTGTACGTTGCGCCGATCGGCTTGTGATGGCTCGGGCTGTGGTGGGTGGCTGAGGATCGGTCCGGATCTCGCTGGCCGCCTCCGTGTGGGTCGGCTGGATGTGTGTCCGTTTGGTCTCGTGTCTGGTTCCAGCACGGGTGGGGCCAATACGTTGTCTGGGTTGGGAGATTTAGAAGCAGGGTGTCTGGGCGGGTGCCATTTACCTGTCTTGCGGGCTTCCAGCAGCGGTCTGGGTTGGGTTTGGGATACCTGTCCCTGACTGGGTTCTCGACCTTTTTTCTTCCAGGTTCCGCGTGCTTCCAATCACATAATATGTTATGGTGGGGGTAGGCGTGAACGTGAAGGCCGACCACCTCGACAGAGGCGTGCCTCTCCGCCCGGCAGACAACGGGCGTGGGGTATTCCAGGGGATCCAGGGGCGTGAGCGCTGAGCTGCGAGGGTAAGTAATAGCCCGTGATTGGCGGGCCTCCGGGACCAGCGAACCAAGTAGGGATTCTGCATCAGCAGGAAGCCCTTTGAGTTCGTACGTCGGGAGGTGATCGCCATGACCACGCTGCAACAGCCACAGCATCCTGTGCTCAAGGCTGTGGTCGCGATCACCGACTCCCTCGATGAGGTCGCGGACGCGAACCCCACGTTCATGGCCACCGACCAGAAGGCTGCCACACTCGTCGAGATCGCCCGGGCGAAGGCGCAGCTGGCTGAGCTCGAGCTACGCGTGATGGCGACTGCTGATGATGTGGCGGCGGACAGCGCTGCTCGTGATGTGGCCGCGTGGCTGCATCACCACACCCACCAACGCCCAGATGCCCTGCGTGCCGACCTGCGGCTCGCGGCCGCGCTGGATCGGACCTATGGCCGGGTCGCTGCGGCGATGCGCGCCGGGGATTGCAACCTCGCCCAAGCCGAGGTGATCGTGGCGGCTCTCGACGAACTGCCGGGCGACCTCGACCCCGAGATCAAGTCCAAAGCCGAACAGGCTCTGGTCGGCTACGCGACCCAGCTCGACCCCGCCCGGCTGCGCCGCCTGGGGCGCCGGATCCTGGATCTCATCGCCCCCGAGATCGCCGAGGCCGAAGAAGCCAAGCGGCTCGCGGCCGAGGAGGCTCACGCCCGCAAGAAGACCCGCCTGGCCATGCGCCGGATCGGGGACGGCACCACCCGCATCTCCGCCGTCATCCCAGATGCGGCCGCGGACCGGCTCGCCACCAACCTCGAAGCCTTCACCTCACCGCGCCGTGATGACGGCACCCGCACCGAGACCGGCGACTACCTGCCCTATGACCGCAGGCTCGGACGAGCGTTCTGCCAGATGCTCGAGACCCTCGACCCGACTCGGCTCCCGATCCACGGCGGGGACGCGACCACGGTGATCGTGACCATCGAACTCGACCAGCTCCGCAAAGACGCCGGCATCGGCCAGATCGTGGGCGGCAGCCCGATCACCGCGGCCGAAGCCAGGCGCCTGGCCTGCACCGCGAACATCGTCCCCGCCGTGCTCGGCGGTGCCTCCGAGGTTCTCGACCTCGGCCGCAAGGAACGCTTCTTCACCGCCGCGCAACGCCGAGCTCTCCTGCTCAGGTCAGCGACCTGTGAAGCCGAAGGCTGCGACATCCCCGGCACCTGGGCCGAAGCCCACCACTGGCTCGCCTGGGCACAAGGCGGGGCAACTGATCTTGAGAACGCAGCCTTGCTCTGCAGCCATCACCACCACCGCGCACACGACCCCGCCTACCTCCATGAACGCCTACCCAACGGCGACATCCGCTTCACCAGACGAACGTAGAGGCTGCCGGATCTCAGCCCGATGGCCGCGATGCCAGCATGCACACTGACAGCTTCCGTTCGACCGAAGGACTGAACGTGCCCGAACGACCTGAGATCGTCTGCATCTGCGCCATGCGGTTCGTGGAGGAGATGCGTGCGGCGAACCGTGATCTGACCTTCGCCGGCGTCATCGTCCTCGCGCCCGGCGAAGCCGGCGAAGCAAGCGAAGAGATCACCGACGAGCAGAAGTCCTTGCTGGACGCTCTCCATCTGCGCAAGATCGACCTGGCCGACCGGGTTCTGGTGGCCAACCCGGGTGGTTACATCGGGGATTCCACGAGCAGGGAGATCGCCTATGCCCGCGCCACCGGCAAGCCGGTCTCGTTCACGGATCCCGGCCTGCTCGAGTCGCGCTAGCCGCGGCCCTTGAGCCGGGAGCGGAGGACGAGCCGGGAGGCCGGGCCGAGGTTCTCGATGACCTCGACGAGCGCGCCGAGCTGCTCCAGTGAGGAGAAGGCCGAGTCGGCGCCGGGGCGGTCGACGCCGTCGTACATGAGCAGGCCGATGAATGCTGCGCTGATCGCGCGCGAGAGGCCGGGGGCGTCCACGACGTCCTCGACCGGGCTTCCCTTCAACGCACGTGCGACCGCGGCCTCGATCTCGCCGTTCCACTGACCCAACGCGTAGCGCGCCGTCTCCGCCAGCGTCTCGTCCCGCTGCGCGCCGGCCAGGAGCTGGGCCATCACCGTGATGTTGCCCGCGGCCCGCTCCCGCTCATGGAGACCCCGGCCGAGCTCCAGCAGCTCGCTCAGCGAGGCCACCTCCGCGAACTCGTCCCGGTAGGACGCCGCCGCCTCGTCCGACGTCGCCCGGCACGCCTGGTCGACGAGGTCCGTGACGGTGCCGAAGTGGTAGAAGACCAGCGCCTGGTTGACGTCCGCGCGGGTCGCTATCGCCCGCGCCGAGAGCCCCGCGATGCCGTCCTCCTTGAGCAGGTCGGTCACCGCCGACATCAGCTTGGCCTTGGTGGGGTTCATTCTGCGGCGGGCTCCTTGGTGACGAGCAGGTTGTAGCCGATCAGGACGAGACCGAGTATGCCGCCACCGACGAAGCCTACGAACGCGCAGAGCAGGGCGATCCACGGCCCGGCTTGGTTCCATTCTTCCACCATCACGAATCGAGCTGCCGACACAAGCGTTCCCGCCACCGCAAAGTAGACGAAGGTCTCAGGAGTACGCAGCGCCCGGATCCGCACGCCACGAGTGACCGCACGGCCGAAGAGCCCCGTGAGCAGACCGGCAATGGCAGTCAGGCCGGCGAAGATGGCGAGGTCCCCTGACGGATCCAGGCTCGCCCCCGAGAACATGACCTTGCTGAGCAGCAGAAACGCCAGCACCGCCGCAACGACCGCGGGCCAGATCCGGTCAGCGACCACCGACGTCGGAACCAGCGACACAGGCGCCACCAGCACCGCAAAGGGCAGTCCCATGATCGCGCCCATGCCGACTCCGAGCACTCCGCCGAAGACCGTGCCGACGACAGGAACGAGAAGCGTCCCGAAGACACCGCCCGTCACCAACCCCAGCACCACACCGAACAGCCATGCCCGCAGGAACGCCCAGAAACAGATCCACACCCGACCAGCCACGTACGCCTCCCGGAAACCGAATTGAGCAATTGCTCAAATTGAGCCTAGCGCAGGTATTGAGCGATCGCTCAAATAGCCCTATGGTCGATCTCATGAAGATCGTCATCCCCGGCGGAACCGGCCAGGTCGGAGGCATCCTGCGGCGCGCCTGGAGCACTCGAGGACATGAGGTCGTGGTGCTCTCGCGCCACCCCGAACAGCTCGAGGAAGGCGTACGCCATCAGGTCTGGGACGGCCGGACGATCGGTCCCTGGGCGGACGAGATCGATGGTGCGGACGTCGTGGTGAACCTCGCGGGCAGAACGGTCAGCTGCCGCTACACCGACGCCAACCTGAAGCAGATGATGGACTCGCGCGTCGAGTCGACCCGGGTCGTCGGGGAGGCGATCGCGCAGGCGTCGGCTCCCCCGCGCACGTGGCTGCAGATGAGCACCGCGACGATCTACGCCCACCGCTTCGACGCCCCCAACGACGAGGCGACCGGCATCATCGGCGGCGACGAGACCGACACCCCCGCCTACTGGGAGTTCTCGACACGGATCGCCAAGCGCTGGGAGGCCGAGCAGGCCGCGGCGACGACGCCGCACACCCGCAAGGTGGCGCTCCGCTCGGCGATGGTGATGAGCCCTGACAAGGGTGGCGTCCTCGACGTGCTGCTCACCATGGCCCGTCTCGGTCTCGGTGGACCTGTCGCCGGCGGCGACCAGTTCGTCTCGTGGATCCACGAGGCCGACTTCGTACGCGCCTGCGATCTGCTCGTCGAACGCGACGACATCGCCGGACCGGTCAACCTGGCAGCCCCGGCACCATCACCCCAGCGCGACCTGATGCGCACGCTGCGGAAGGAGGCCGGGATGCCGGTCGGGCTGCCCGCGACCCGCTGGATGGCGGAGATCGGAGCGTGGGCGCTGCGTACGGATACCGAGCTGCTCCTCAAGAGCCGCCGGGTCGTCCCGAGACGTCTGCTGGAGGCGGGCTTCGAGTTCGAGTACGCCGACTGGGCCTCCGCCGCCCACGACCTCGTCGGCCGCGCACGGCTGCGGGCACGGCAGGGAGACCGACGGCGGAGAAACCAGTCGCATCGCCCGACCTGATCGGCCACGATGAAGAGGTGACCCGCGCGACCTGGCAGCCCCGCCCCGACGACGCCGAGACCCTGAGACGGTTCTTCGGCCAGGACGGGCGGCTGCTGACGATCCCCTCGAAGCACGTCAAGAAGCTGGTGGTGCTCAACCAGCTCGCGCAGTCCTTCGAGCTGGGGAAGGTCTACTCCGAGAGTGAGGTCAACGAGATCCTGCGAGGCTTCCACGACGACGTCGCCGCGCTGCGTCGCTACCTCTACGAGGAGGGGTTCATGATGCGCGAGGGCGGCTTCTACTGGCGCGACGGCGGCAGCGTCGACATCTGACCCACCACCGCTCTGGGGGATCGGGCATGATCCCCCCATGACGACGCCGGACCAGTCGGGCCAGCAGGTGCCCGGACAGCCGCCCGTAGGGTGGATCGACCTGACCATCCAGGGCAGCCACATGACCTCGAACATGATCGTGCCGACGGTGATGCTCAACGGCCACCAGATGCCGACGCAGTACGGCCGCAACGTCTTCCCGGTGCCACCGGGGCACTGGCAGGTCGACATGTACACCCAGTGGACCTGGAAGTTCGGCAAGGCGTCGCTCGGCTTCGACGTCGCCGAGGGCCACACCGTTCCGGTCTTCTACGCCGCGCCGGCCACAACGTTCCAGAAGGGCGCGATCGGGCACGTCAAGCAGAAGAAGCCCGGCGTGCTCGCGCTGGTCGCTGTGCTGGTCGTGGTGCTGCTCGTCATCGTGGGGATCGTGGCGCTGACGATCTGATCGGACGGGGTCGTGGGGGTACGCGGTTCGCAGTGAGTTGCGTTCTCACCGATGGTGGCCGAACGGTCACGCCCGGTAGGTCTCGACCCGCTTCGCGGGTTCGCAGGCTCACCCGCTGCGCTCGCTCGACCCTCTCGCGTTTGGCCGGCGCAAGCGCCGGCCAAGGCTCGAGTGTCGGTGGTCCCCGATAGCGTCAGCACTGTGACAACCACCGAACCACGCGGTCGAAGCCAAGCCCGGGGCAACCCACGGGGCTATGCGGTCCTCGACGTCGAGACCACCGGGCTCGACCCCTACCGCGACCGTGTGATCCAGGTGGCGATCCGCCAGATCTCCGCCGACGGCACCGCCGAGTCGGAATGGGAGAGCCTGGTCAATCCCGGTGCCGGCGTCGACCCGGGGCCGGTCGAGGTGCACGGCCTGACCAGCGCCGATCTCGCCGACGCCCCGCCCTTCCGAGACGTCGCCGCCACGATCGCCGAGCGTCTTGCCGGCCGCGTCTTCGTCGCCCACAACGCTGCGTTCGACTGGGCGTTCGTCGCCGTGGAGTCCGACCGTGCGGGCGTACGGCTCGAGGTCCTGGAGTGGCTGTGCACGATGAGGTTCGCGAAGGCGCTCGCGCTGGAGGTGCCCGACAAGTCGTTGGCCACGATCGCCGCCTACTACGCGGTCGAGCAGCTGCGGGCGCATGACGCGGGCGACGACACCCGGGTGGCCGCGGAGATCCTGCTGCGCGAGCTGGCCGATGCCGACCGGGTCGGCCTCACGCTGCCCCTGGTGGAGTGCAACGGTGCGCGACACCGGCTGAAGCGGACCGTACGCCGCTGGTTCAGCCGTCTCCGCCGCCCCCGCTACTGAGAGACCTCCCGACATCCGGAACGTTTCCGGCAGAGAATGCAACCGAAGACCCCTGTTCGCACATCAATAGGTCGTCGGCCCGTTCTATCTCGAAGGGCCAAGATCTGGAGCGAGGCGATGAACATGGTCAAGCGGGGAATGATCGCAGGGGCACTCGCCGTCCTGCTGGCAACCGCGTTCACGGCGTGCGCCGCGGAGCCTGCCGCCGCCCCTGAGACGACGGCCTCACCGGCCGCGGTGTCCTCGAACAGCTCCTCGGCCAGCCCCTCGACCTCGCCGAGCGCCACCCCGACACCGACTCCCAGCGCGAAGCCGAAGCCCGAGCCGAAACCGTCCCCGACCTCGGGCCCGCGCCTGCTCGGCCAGACCGACAGCGGCGACGACGTACGTGAGCTGCAGGCGCGCCTGAAGCAGATCGGATGGTTCAACGCGGGCGTGACCGGCTACTACGGCACCGTCACCGCCGAGGCCGTCTCCGGCTTCCAGTGCAAGCGCGGCATCGCGGTCACCGGCTTCGTGGACCAGACCACGCTCGACCGGCTCCACGCGATGACCCGCGAACCGACCGAGGCCGAGCTGATCGACGCCCCGCCACCGGTGCCCACCGGCAAGCTCGATCCGCGCTGCCTGACCGGCCGGGTGATGTGCATCGACAAGTCCACTTCGATGCTGCGCTGGGTCGTCGGCGGCACCGTGCAGCTGAGCGTCGAGGTGCGGTTCGGCTCCCAGGAGCTGCCGACGCGCGAGGGCCGGTTCTCGGTCTTCGCCAAGAGCCGTGACCACGTCTCCTCCATCTACAAGACCCCGATGCCGTTCGCGATGTTCTTCTCCGGCGGCCAGGCGGTCCACTACTCCCCCGACTTCGCCGCCAACGGCTACAACGGCGCCTCCCACGGCTGCGTGAACGTGCGCGACCACGGCGCCATCACCTCGCTCTACGACCAGGTCGGCATCGGCGACGGAGTCGTCATCTACTGGTCCTGAGAACCGCCGTGTCCTGACGTCCGGCCCTCGGGCAGGATTGAGGGGGCGTACGTCCCGCGTCTTAGGCTTGACCCATGAAGGCGCTGCTCCTGGAGAACATCCATCCCGTCGCTGTCGAGAACCTCGAGAGGGCCGGCTTCGAGGTCGAGCTGCGCAGCAAGTCGCTCTCTGAGGACGAGCTGGTGGCCGACCTTCCGGGCGTGACGCTGCTCGGCATCCGGTCCAACACCCACATCACCCCGCGAGTGCTGGACGCGGCCACCGACCTCAAGGCGATCGGCTGCTTCTGCATCGGCACCAACCAGGTCGACCTGGTCGCTGCCGGCGAGCGCGGCGTGGCCGTCTTCAACGCCCCCTACTCCAACACCCGCTCGGTCGTCGAGCTGGTCATCGGCTACATCATCTCCCTGGCGCGCCGACTGCCGGAGAAGACCGAGAAGATGCACGCCGGTGTCTGGGACAAGTCCGCGAAGGGCTCCCACGAGGTCCGCGGCCGCACGCTCGGCATCATCGGCTACGGCAACATCGGCACCCAGCTCTCCAACGTCGCCGAGGCGCTGGGCTTCTACGTCATCTTCTACGACATCGCCGACCGGCTGGCCCACGGCAACGCGCGCCGGATGAAGTCGCTCGACGCGCTCCTGGCCGAGGCCGACGTCGTCTCCATCCACATCGACGGACGCCCCGGCAACCTGGGCATGTTCGGCGAGGAGCAGTTCGCGAAGATGAAGCCGCGCTCGCTGTTCATCAACGCCGCCCGCGGTTTCCTCGTCGACAACGACGCGCTGCGCAAGCACATCGAGTCCGGCCACATCGCCGGCGCCGCGCTCGACGTCTTCCCGATCGAGCCCAAGGCCCAGGGTGACGCCTTCGAGAGCCCGCTGCAGGGCCTCGACAACGTCATCCTGACCCCGCACGTGGGCGGTTCCACGCAGGAGGCCCAGGAGGAGATCGGCTGGTTCGTCTCCGGCAAGCTGGGCGACTTCATCCGCTCCGGTTCGACCGCGCTGAGCGTGAACCTGCCCGCCGTCCAGCCGCCGCCGCTGGGCGCGGGCGCTCGCCTCGCGCTGCTGCACGACAGCGTCCCGGGCGTGCTCGCCGAGCTCAACAACCTGCTCGCCGCCGAGGGCGTCAACGTGACCGGTCAATACCTCGCCACCGCCGGCGAGACCGGCTTCGTGGTCACCGACGTGACCGACGTACCGCCGACGACGCTGGAGAAGATCGCGGGCAACCCGCACACCCGGTGGGTGCGCGCCTACCCGGCCTGACGCTAGCGTTCTGGCCCATGGAGCTCCCTCAACATTGGCCGCTGCCCGAAGCGACCGAACTTCTCGGTGAGATTCTGGCAGCGTACGACGAGCCGACCCGCCGCTATCACGACCGTCGGCACCTCGCCGAGGTGCTGGACCGGATCGAGGAGCTGCGGGACGAGGGTGAGCGCTTCGACCCGTTGACCGTCACCCTGGCGGCGTTCTTCCACGACTCCGTCTACGACGGGGAGCGGGACGCCGAGGAGCGCTCGGCCACCTGGGCCGAGGACGCTCTGGGCGCCTACCTGGGTGCGGACGCGGTCGCCGAGGTCGCCCGCCTGGTGCGACTGACCGAGACCCACGACCCCGCGCCCGACGACCACGGCGGCCGGGTGCTCTCCGATGCCGACCTGGCGATCCTGGCGGCCCCGGCGGATCGGTATGCGGAGTACGTCTCGACGGTTCGCGAGGAGTACCAGCACCTCTCCGACGAGGAGTTCCGCGCCGGCCGCGCCCAGGTCCTGGAGCGGCTCCTCGAGAAGGAGTCGCTCTTCTCCACGCCCTTCGCCCGGATCAGCTGGGAGACCGCCGCCCGGGCCAACCTCGAGGCCGAGACGGAGACGCTCACCACATAACTGTCGCCTGATCAATAACAATTGGTGGCGGATGCCATCTCGGTGACAGAATTCGTCGGTGAGCTTCAAGACCTACGCCGATCTGTGGCGGATTCCCGATGTTCGCCGCATCCTCGTGCTGGGTCTGTTCCTCCGGATCCCGATGCCGGCGTCCGCTGTGATCGTGACCCTCCACGTGGTCGGTCCCCTGGACCGCTCCTACGCCCAGGCCGGCCTGGTCTCGACGGCCCTCGCGATCGCGATGGCGATCTCCGCACCCTGGCTCGGTCGCCTCCTCGACCGCCTCGGCCTGCGGCGTACGCTCCTGCTGCCGCTGGCCGTTCTGCCGATCGCCTGGTCGATCGCCCCCTGGGTCGGCTACTTCCCGCTGCTCGCGCTGGTTGCTGTCGCCGGCCTCTTCACCGTGCCGTCCTTCTCGATCGTGCGCCAGGTGATGCTCCGCTCGGTCGGCCCCGGGCAGCGCACCGCGGCGCTCAGCGCCGACGCGATCATGACCGAGCTCGCCTTCATGGCCGGTCCGGTCCTCGGCGTCCTCGGTGCGAGCTACTTCGGCACGTCATGGGCGTTGCTGATGATCCAGTGGCTCGGCATCGTGGCCGCTGTGCTGCTGTGGCTGCTCAACCCGAGGATCACCGAGGGCGACCCGACCGTCCCGAGCGACGCGGTCCCGAGCGACGCGGTCCCGAGCGACGCGGTCCCGAGCGACACCGGCAGACCGGCTCGCCGCTTCAGGCCACCGTCGTGGCTGAGCCCTGGCGTCGCGCTGCTCCTCGCCGGCACCTTCACCGCCTCGCTCATCCTCATCGCCGAGGACCTCGGCACCGTGGCCGCGATGCGCGACTTCGACCGGACTCCCCTGCTCGGTCTGGTGATGGCGATCTGGGCACTCGGCTCGCTGCTCGGCGCGCTCATCTATGGCGCCCTCAACAGTCACCCGCCGACATCGGTGATGCTCGTCCTGCTGGGCGCGACGACGGTGCTCACCGCGTTCGCCTGGGACCCGATCTCCTTCACCGCCCTGCTCCTGCTCAGCGGCTTCTTCTGCGCACCGACCCTGACCGCGGCGCTCGAGGCGATCACCCGCCACGTCCCCTCGTCCGTACGCGGCGAGGTCATGGGCTGGCACGGCTCGGCCATCACCCTCGGCAGCGCCGTCGGTGCCCCCGCCGCCGGGTTCGCCATCGACCTGATCGGCTGGCCGGGCGGCTTCGTCCTCGGCGGCGGTCTCGGTCTGCTGATCGCGGCGGCCATCTGGCTCACCACCCGCCGGATGTCCAGCCCGGCCGAGACGACCGAGCGAGGTCGAGCGGCGAGCTTGCTCGTCCGCTCGCGCCGAGCGAGGGAGTAACCGCGCGAAGCGCGGAGGCGTCACTCCCGCCGGGCGAGAAGTCACCCGCGCCGGCCGAGTAGTCACAGCCACGCCGCCTCGGCCGACCGCAGTGACGTCTCGGCCGACCGTAGTGACGCCTTGGCTAGCGCGGTCTGCGTGGCTTGCGGCGGCGCAGGCCGGCGGCGAGGAGCGCGGAGACCAGGTCCCGAGAGGTGACCTCGACGGCGCCTGCGGCGACGAGATCGTCGTAGGCCTCGGCCGGGACGTCGTAGTGGTCCCGGTCGAACCCACGGGCGGGGATGCCCAGCCGGCTCGCGAAGGTGTGCAGCTCCTCGTAGGAGGTGTCGCTGGCGAGGTGCGACCACATCCGGCCACGACTGGGGACGTTCGGCGGGTCGATGAGGATCACAAGGAGGATTGTCCGCGATCGTCCGCGATCGCGCATGGCGGCTCCTTGACCGGTCGGCAAGAATGGTCCGTGATGAACACGACAGTGCTGTTCGAGGCTCGGGCGAGGGTGCTCCACGACCTCGATGCCCGGGGGCTCGCCGGCGCGGCCGCCGTCTCCGCCCTCGAGGACGCGATGACCGAGCGCGGCTGGTGGGTGGAGCAGTGGCCGGAGGGCAAGGCGTACGTTGCCGGCCTGGTCGCCCAGGACGTGCAGGACCTGCTCTTCGACGGCGAGGTCTCCGAGCGGTGGCCGGTGTGCACCAGCTGTCCGCCCGAGTCGCCGACACACTCGCTGCACATCACACCCGACCTGGGTGGGCCCGACCCGATCTGGGTCTGCGAAGAAAGCGGCGACGTCGTCGCACCGCTCGGCGATCTCTGAGCCCGACTTCTCGGCGTCAGGACGGCCCGAGCTGCAGGTGCAGCGCGTAGCGGTCTGCTCGGTAGACCGAGCGGCACACCTCGACGTAGCGGTCCCCCGCGACTGATTTCCGCTGCCTGCGAAGCACGGGCACGCCGACGGAGAGGCCGAGCAGCGTGGCCTCCTCGATGTTGGCCACATCGGCGCGGAACGTGTCGTCGACCCACGACGGCCGCAGCCGGCGGCTGGCCAGCTCGGCGTAGAGGCTGGACGGCGCGGCGCGTTCGAGCAGACCGGGCACGATCATCTCGTCGAGATAGACGTCCTCGACGCAGATCGGCACCCCGTCGCCGCGACGGAGGCGACGCCAGTGGATGACGGCCGCGCCTTCCTCGATGGCCAGCGCGCGGGCGATGCTGGGCCCTGCCTTCTCCCGGCCGAGCAGCAGCGTCTCGGAGGATGCCTGCATCCCCCGGCGAGCCATCTCCTCGGTGAAGCCGAGCACCGGACTCGCTGCCCGCGGAGGACGCGCCACGAAGGTGCCCCGGCCCGGGATCCGGACCAGCAGACCGTCGGCGACGAGCGCGTCGAGCGCCTGTCGCACGGTGGCCCGAGCAACGCTGAACTTCTGGACCAGCTCACGCTCTGAGGGAGCCGAAGCGCCCGGGCTCTCGCCGACGACCAGCTCCCGTACGTACTCCCGGATCTGGACGTGCTTGAGGGAACGCTCACCCTCGACCGGCCGGACCATGAGCCGAGCGTAGGTGTACACCTCGCGTACGTCCCGAATTTCGTCAAGTTGTGACACTGCATCGAGATGAGGCGCCTCATCTGCAACGAAGTATCGATGTCCGATGTTCACTAGAACACATGTTCGATCACGAGGTATGCTGCGAAGGTGGACTTCCAGGGAACCCTCTTCGCCCCGACAGACGACGAGACCGCCGAGACGAGCTACGAGCGGATCCAGCTCGACCGCGGAGCCTGGGTGGACATCGCCCGAGGCTGGCTGCCCGATCCCGACGACGTCTTCGCAGCTCTGGTCAACGGCGTCCCGTGGCGCGAGGAGCGCCGCCAGATGTACGACCGCGTCGTCGACGTGCCTCGGCTCCTGCACACCTACCTGCAGGGAGACCCTCTTCCCCACCCACGCCTGGCCGAGGCGCGTGGTCGCCTCACCGCCCACTACCTGCCCGAGCTCGGCGAGCCGTTCGTGACCGCGGGCTGCTGCTACTACCGCGACGGCCACGACTCGGTCGCCTGGCACGGCGACAGGATCGGCCGGGGCCGCGCCAACGACACGATGGTCGCGATCGTCTCCGTCGGCGACCCACGCCGGCTGGCGCTGCGGCCCACCGGCGGCGGCAAGGGCATGAGCATCCAGATGGGCCACGGCGACCTCGTCGTCATGGGCGGCTCCTGCCAGCGCACCTGGGAGCACTCCATCCCCAAGGTCTCCTCCGCAGGCCCCCGGATCTCGGTCCAGTTCCGCCCCCGCAACGTCTTCTGAGAGGTCGCGCGCCTTCTGAGGCGGGGCCCCAGATGCGTTCCGTACGCTGGTAGGAAAGGATGGGACTGACAGCCGACGCCTCTGGAGCCGCCTTGACCACCACCGCACCGCCCCTCGCCCCGCCGTCCGCGGAGGAGATCGCCAGGGCGAAGGAGATCGTCGGGCGGATCAGCACCGCCTTCAGCAGCCGTGTGGTCGGCCAGGAGCGGCTCAGGACAGCGCTCCTGATCGCGCTCCTCTCCGAGGGTCACGTCCTGCTCGAGAGCGTCCCCGGGCTCGCCAAGACGCTGGCCGCGGCGACGCTGTCGCAGACGGTCGAGGCGAAGTTCTCCAGGATCCAGTGCACTCCCGACCTGCTGCCGAGCGACATCATCGGCACCCAGGTCTACGACCAGCGCAACCACGAGTTCGAGACCCAGCTCGGCCCGGTGCACGCCAACTTCGTGCTGCTCGACGAGATCAACCGCTCCTCCGCCAAGACCCAGAGCGCCATGCTCGAGGCGATGCAGGAGCGCCAGACCAGCATCGCGGGCCACATCCACCCGCTGCCGCGCCCGTTCATGGTGCTCGCCACACAGAACCCGATCGAGGAGGAGGGCACCTACGTCCTCCCCCACGCGCAGATGGACCGGTTCCTGCTCAAGGAGATCGTCAACTATCCCAGCGACGGCGAGGAGCTCGTCGTCCTGGAGCGCATCGAGGCCGGCACTCTCGGACCCGACCACGAGGTGACCCGCCCGGTCGCCGACCCCGACGACGTGATCTGGCTCCAAGAGCTCGCCAAGCGGGTCTACGTCGACCCCGCGATCAAGCGCTACATCGTCGCCCTCGTCCAGTCCACCCGCAACGCCTCCCAGCTTCTCGGGCCGGAGACCGGTTCCTACGTCGAGATCGGGGCGTCCCCGCGTGCCTCGATCGCGTTCCTGCAGGCGTCGCGCGCGGCGGCGCTGCTGCTCGGCCGCTCCTACGTCACGCCCGAGGACGTGCGCGAGCTGCGCCACAGCATCCTGCGCCACCGGCTCCATCTCAGCTTCGAGGCGCTGGCCGAGAAGGTCCAGCCCGAGATGCTGGTCGACGCGCTGGTCCGCGCTGTCCCTAGCCCCTGAGTGGCACAGCCATGGCGACCTACCTTCCCCGGATCCGCACGCGGCTGATGATCCACGCCCACCGGAAGGTGGTGGGCCTGCTGGACGGGGAGTACGCCAGCATCCAGACCGGGCGCAGCATGGACTTCCACGACCTGCGGGAGTACGTCCCCGGGGACGACGTGAAGGACATCGACTGGAAGGCGACGGCCCGTTCGCGGAGCCTGCTGGTCAAGCGGTTCACCGCAGAACGCCAGCATCTGGTGCTGCTGGCGATCTCCACGGGCCGGAGCATGGCGGCCCAGGCGACCGGCACCACGACCAAGCGCGACATCGCCGTCTTCACCGCCGGCCTGGTCGGCTGGCTGGGCGTTCGTCACGGCGACAAGGTCGCGGTCGCCTACGGCGACTCGGCGACCCAGAAGCTCACCAAGCCCGCCGACACCGAGGTCGCGCTCGAGCGCGCGCTGGGGCAGGCCCACGATGCGATCACCCCTGATGCCGCCGAGGCGGACATCGTCGCGGTCCTGCGCCACATCGCCACCAACGTACGCCGCCGGGCGATCCTGCTCGTGGTCACCGACGAGCACTCGGTCAGCGACGAGATGGCCGCGATCCTTCGTCGCCTCACCGTCCAGCACGAGGTCCTGATCGCCGGTATCGACGACCTCGACCCCACCACCGCCGTGGCGGGCGGTGCGCCGACGGTCGACATCGACACCACCTCCGCCCTGCCGGGATGGCTCAGCGGTGACGCGGTCCTCCAGGCGCAGTACGCCGAGCTGGCCGCCGCCGAGGAGCACGGCCTGCGCAGCATCCTGGACCGCCTGGGCATCGCCTACCAGCGGGTGCAGGACGACGCCACCGCCATCGGCGCGGTCTTCCACCTCCTGGAGAGGCACCGGCATGCGCGCCGGTAGCCTCCCGGAGGAGTTCCAGCAGCCCATCGCCCACTCGGGCTGGTGGCTGGTGCTCACGCTCGCGCTGCTCGCCGCGGTGGCCCTCTACTACCTCGCGGTCATCCTGCTGACCCGCGAGCGCCCGCCGGTGGTCGAGGTCGAGACGCCCTGGGTCCCCGAGCCTCGTGACCTGCGCGCCGAGCACCTGGCCGAGATCGACCGGATCGAGCGGGCCGTGCACCGCGGCGACGTACCCGCTCGGGTCGGCCACCAGCACCTGAGCCGCACGGTGCGCGACTACGTCGCCGAGGTCAGCCAGATCCCGGCGGACAAGATGGTCCTCGCCGACCTGAAGGCGACCGTACGCAGCGACCCCCGCACCCGTCCCCTGGCGATGGCGGTCGAGGTGATGTACCCGCCCGCATTCGCCTCCGAGGAGGAGGGCAAGGCGGCCGAACGTCTCCCCGAGGCGCTGGACCGGGCCCGCCAGGTGGTGACGACATGGACCTGAAGTGGCCCGTCGTCGGCGTGATCGTGCTGGCCGTCACGGTCGTCGCGGTCGCGGCGGTCGTCGTCCTCGCCGCCCGGGTGCACCGCCGCCCGACCGACGCGGTGCTCGTCGCCCACACCGCGCGACTCAGGCGTCTCCCCCGGTTCCGCGAGCTCGCGACCCAGCAGCGCTGGCTCTCCTGGTGGCAGACCGCCGGGATCGTGCTCGCGGTCATCGGGTGCATCTGGCTGATCGCCCGTCCGCAGGCCACCGACATCACCCAGAACCGCTACTCGACCCGCGACATCGTGCTCTGTCTGGACGCCTCGACCTCGATGTTCGACGAGGACACCCAGGTCACCCAGGCCTACTCCGAGCTCGTCTCCGGCCTCAACGGCGAACGGGTCAGCCTGGTCCTGTGGAGCGACGCCGCGGTCACGGTCTTCCCGCTCACCGACGACTACGGCTGGGTGCAGGACGAGCTGGCCCGAGCCGGCCGCGCCTTCGCCCTCGGCGACCAGGAGTACGTCGCCGGCACCTACCTCGGCAAAGAGCGGGCGAGCCTGATCAGCGACGGGATCGTCTCCTGCGTCAAGCGCTTCGACCTGACCAACTCCGAGCGCGGCCGGGCGGTCATCATCGCCTCCGACAACGACCCGCAGGGTGGCCCACCGGTCTACACGCTGCCCGAGGCCACCGAGTTCGCCAAGGAACGCGACGTCCAGCTCTACGGCATCGGCTCCGCCGACCTCAGCTTCCAGGAGGACAAGCGGGCCACCTTCGACAAGGCCATGACCGACACCGGCGGCACCTTCTCGCTGCTCGGTGACGACGGCTCCATCGACTCGATCCTGGCAGGCATCGACCGGCTCTCGGCGGACGAGGTCGTCGAGCCGCCGAAGTATCAGGTCCGCGACGCTCCAGGCTGGCCGATCGTTCTGATCGTGTTCGGCGTTCTCATGCTGGCTGCTGGATGGGTCTATGCCCTCGTCCGCTCCGGCCGGCTGTCCCCGGGATCCCGGCCCACGCCGCCGGCGGGCCCGCCGCCTCAGCAGACTCGGCCACCGAGCGAGGTGGGTCGATGAGTATCCGGAAATGGCAGATACTCACGCTCGTACGCCGCGTGCTGATCGTCCTGCTCACCGTCGTCGTCCTGGTGCGACCGAGCTGGGGCGCGGCCCCGGCGGAGATGCGTACGGCCGATCTCGACGTCATCGTCGTGGTCGACCGGACGCGGTCGATGGTCGCCGAGGACGGCCCCGGTGGCGAGGCCCGGGTGACGCAGCTCAAGAAGGACCTCAAGGCGCTCTCGGCGGCGCTGCCCTCGGTGCGCTTCGGAGCGATCACCTTCGGGGGCGAGGTCGTGCGCACCGAGATGCCGTTCACCTACGACACGACCGCATTCGAGGCCTGGGTCGACGGGCTCTACGCCGAGCGTGCCTTCGACGGGTCCGGGTCGATGGTGGATGCTCCGCTCGAAGAGCTCGTCGAGACGCTGGAGCGCGACCAGGAGCGCTTCCCCGAGCGGCGCCGGATCGTGGTGTTCGCCTCCGACGGCGAGAACACCCGCACGGGCGTGGACCAGCAGTCGTTCAGCGAGGTCGACGACCTCTCGGCCGGCGGCGTGGTGCTCGGCTACGGCACCGAGGAGGGCGGCCGGATGCCCTGGGACGACGAGCGTCCCCAGGACGGCTATCTCAAGGACGGCGAGGGCCAGGACGCCCGCTCCCGGATCGACCTGGCGAACCTGCGCGAGATCGCAGGTCAGATGGGTCTTCAGACGCTTCACCGGACGACGAAGGAGACCGCAGAGGTCGCCACCGAGGCCTCCACCTGGGACTCCGAGATGCTCACCGAGAAGACCTCCGCCGGCGGCGAGGTCTCGCGGGCCTGGATCTTCGGCTTCCCCCTGCTGGCACTGTTGCTGTGGGAGCTGTGGGGCCACCGTCGTCGCGGACACGAGGCCGAGGAGGTGCTTTCGTGACCCTTACTGAGACACCTGTCGACTCGACCGAGCCGCAAGGACCGATGCGGACCCCTCGCGAGCAGGTGCGGCGCGCGCTGCTGCTGGCCGGGATCCTGCCCGTGGTGCTCGGGCTCGCCTTCCTGGCGAAGGTGATGATGATGGGCCACCACGACCGAGGTGGTCGCGACGCCTGGGACGCGCGGGACGCCGCGACCGCGATGGAGCACTACTCGGCCAACCGTGACCTCAACTTCCTGCAGCCGTGGATCGCCCACTTCGACGCCGGCAACGCGGCCTTCCTGCTCGGCGAGAACGCCCGCGCGGTCGCCTACTACCGCGACGCCCTGGAGCGGGTGCCCGAGGAGCACGAGTGCACCGTCCGTATCAACATGTCGCTGACCCAGGAGGCGATCGGCGACCGTGCCCGGGACACCGGCGACCAGCCCGGGGCGAAGGCCGCGTACGAGGCGGCGCTGACCACGCTGCGGGAGGGCGACTGCCCCACCGACGCAGGTCAGGGTCCCGAGCAGTCCCAGCAGGGCGATTCCGTGGAGGAGCGCCTGAAGGAGAAGCTGGTCCCGAAGGTCCCGATCAGGCCCAACGATCAGGACGAGCAGCCCGAGCAGCCGCAGAAGCAGGACGAGAAGGAGGACAAGCTCGACCAGCGCAACGGCGCCGGTGAGGAGTACCGGCGCGACGACGCCGACCTCGACGACTACGGCGGGTTCAGCGACGAGCCCCAGTGGTGAGGCTCGACCGCCGCTAGCGCATGAGCGTCTGCGACGGGAGCTCCTGGAACTGCGCCCGGTACGCCTGCGAGAACCGGCCGAGGTGGAAGAAGCCCCACTGGGCGGCGATCTCGGTGACAGAGATCGCTCGCGCGTCCGCCGCGAGCAGGTCGGAGTGGGCACGATCCAGCCGCGTACGCCGCCAGTACTCCAGCGGGGTGGTGCCGAGGTCGCGCTGGAACGCCTCCTGCAGCGTGCGGGTGGAGACGCCGACCCTCTGGGCGAGGTCGGCCACCTTCCAGGGGCGCTCCGGGTGGGCCTCGAGAAGGTCCACCGCCATGCGTACGGCTCGGGAGACGCTGGGTGAGGCGGTCGCGGAGGCAACCTCCAGGGACGTGTTGGGCTGCACGGTGAGCAGCCCGCCGATGAGCGCCTGCTCGTAGGGGGCGGCGACCAGCGGCGAGCTCATCAGCGCGCCGCCGGCCTCGACGTTGTCGTAGGCGAGCCGCACCATCTTCATCCAGTCGCGCACCTCGGGCCGGCCCAGGTCGAGCGTGGGGTCGAAGACCACCGGTCCGGACCCGCCGATGCCCGCGGCCGCCTCCTCGACGGCGCTGCGCCGGATGTAGACCTGCAGCTTCTCGCAGCCGTCGGACCAGAGCATGTCGACGGGCTCGGTCGGGGAGCCGATCGAGGCGCGGGTGCGGTCGGCGAGGACGACCTGCTCACCGACCTTGACCTTGGCGGTGCCGGCGAGCGGGAGCTGGATCAGGTAGAAGTCCTCGAAGGTGCCGGGGGTGATGCGCACCTCGTCGCCGTAGCGCATGTAGTTCAGCATCACGTCCTCGCCCAGCGGCGCGGCGTTGTGCACCATGTCGAGGTGGGACCCGGCCTTGGTCAGCGCCAGATAGTGGGCACAGAATCGTTCGGCTACGGCTTCTCTGGCCTGGTCCACGTCGGTGGTGGCGACGACGGTGTGGCGGCCCAGCAGGGGACGGGGCAATGGGGGCTCCTGGCGCGTGGCTCGATTGACCGAAGAGCGTAGCGGAGCCGGCGCCGTGGCAGCGCGGCCACAGCGCAATCACCGTCTAAGGTCCCGGCCTCCGTCGGGGTAGTCCGGTAGCGAACTGCCCATATACCGACGAGTAATAGGCAGTTCGCTACCGGACTATCCCGCAAACGGCCACGAACGAGATGCCGGTCCCACCCTTGAACACCGGCATCCCGCCCCCGTACTAGCTCCTCGCTGCCAGCTTCTCCACGAGCCTGGGAGTGATGGAGGCGTACGCCTTCGGGTTGATCGGCAGCAGCCACTGCGCCGCCTTGGTCCGCTTGCTGACATCGAGACCGACGTCGCTGAGCACCTCGTCGATGTTGTGCATCGAGAACGGGATGATGTTGGTGCCACGGGCGTGGTGGCCGTCGGTGCGCTCCCGCAGCCACGCGACCCGCGACGTCACGTGCGCCTCCATCTCCTCCGTCGGCGGGAGCTCGTGGCCGCCGGCCAGGTAGGAGGCGATCCAGACGGCGCTCATCTCGGCCGAGAGCGGCGAGAAGAACGAGGAGTTGTAGCCGGCGAAGGTCAGGTCCTTCACGGTCAGCGGGAGGATCTGCCGGTAGAGCTGGTAGTCGCCGTTGTCGTCGGTGAGCTGGTCCTGGATCTCCGCGGGGAAGAACGGAAGCTCCTGCTTGAAGCCGGTCGCGGTCACCACGACGTCGGCGGGCAGGGCCCGGCCGTTGGCCAGCTCGGCGTACGCCTTGCCGTCCTTGCTCACGAACGTGGCGATCTCGGTGTCGCGCTCGATGGTGATGTCACCGGCCTCGACGCCCTCGAAGAAGCCCTCGGTGGCCAGCGAGACGGTCGATCGGGCGATGTCGGTGAACGGGCCCTTCGGCAGCAGCCCGAGCTTCTTCAGCTTGAGCTGGCCGCTGGTGACCGACTCGACGCTGCCGACCATCGAGCCCGCCATCTTCGAGCCGCCCGCGTGCAGCACCTTCTCCGGCCCGCGCACGCTCTGGTAGGGGAACAGCCCCTCCCCCAGCCGGGTCAGCAGCAGCATCTTGTAGCTGAGGACGCCCTTGATCTTGCGGGGCATCTTCCACAGCAGCTGGCGCGCCACCACGGTGGTCGATGCCGCCTCCTTGGCGATCTCGACGGCGACGTCACAGGCCGACTTCCCGTAGCCGACGACCACGACGTCCTTGCCCCTGACGGTCTCCAGATCGTGCAGCTCGCTCGCCGCGAGGATCCGGCCACCGGCAGCCTCCAGCTCGTCGATCCCGTCGTACGCAGGGGTGAACGTCTCCGAGAAGACGCCGCTGGCCACGATCAGATGGTCGTAGTGCTCGGTCGTCTCGCCGTCGGTCCCCACCGCGGAGCTGGGTGCGGAGGTAATGGCCCAGCCGCCCCCTCCAGCCGGCTGGGCCTTACGCACCTCGGTGTCGAGCCTGATCATCGAGGCGAGCTCGAACTTCTCGACATACATCTCGAGGTAGCACTGGACCTGCTCGCCGCTGAGCCACTCGGGGAACACCTTCGGCATCCTCAGATCCGAGAGCGTGTAGGAGTCCTTGTTGTTCTGCGTCGTCAGGCCTGGGTAACGACGGGTCCGGCTCCAGACGCCGCCGATGTCCGGTGCCTTCTCGTAGACGGTGATGTCATGACCGAGCTCAGTGAGCACCTTCGCCGAGGCGACGCCTGCGAACCCGGCGCCGATGACCGCGATCTTCACTTTTGGGCTTCCTCTCGCAGTGGGGTCTGCGTAGTGGAAACGCTAGAGAGGTCGCCGGACGCCCGCTATCCACGTCGCGCGGTTGGTATCCAATTTGCGCGACGGGTTCGTCGCCGGGCCGGCCTCAACCCCTCAGCAGCTTGTACGCGATGACCGCCGCGGCCACCACGACAGCTCCGACGGCGATCTTCTTGCCGTAGTTCTTGACCAGCACCGGCATGACCGTCGCTCCCAGGTCCAGCGCCTCGGGCTGCTGAGGAGCAGCGTGCCTCGGCCCCGCGCTGGTCGAGCCGCCGGAGCTGCTGGGCGGAGGTCCCGCCGAACCAGGCTCAGTGAGACCAGCACGGTCCCCTCCGGCGCTCGATGGGATTGTGTTGGTCTCGACACGCTCGCTGGCGCTCGCGGCTCGACCAGCGGAGTCACCGTCGGGATCGACTGCCGGGGCGGCGGCCGGAGCCGACTTGGACTCCAAGCACGCGACGAACTGGCCGAGGAGCTTGTCGGAGACGTCCTGCATGACCCCACGCCCGAACTGGGCCGGCTTGCCGGTGACGGCGAGGTCGGTGACGATCTCGACCTTCGTGCCGGTGCCCTCCGACGCCATCGTCAGGGTCGCGTTGGCACCGGCGGTGCCGTTGCCGCGCTTGTCCCGCCCCTTCGCCTCGACGACCAGACGCCGGGCGACCTCGTCCTTCTCGACGAAGGTGCCGGAGCCGGCGTAGACCATGGCGATCGGGCCGAGCTTCACCTTCACCGTGCCGGTGAAGGTGTCCCCCTCGGCCGAGGTGACCTGGGCTCCCGGGAAGCACTCGGCCATGGAGCCGATGTCCAAGAAGCTGTCCCAGGTCTCCTCGACCGAGGTCGGAACCGTGAACTGGTGCGTCAGGTCCACGCCTCAGCCCCCGAGCGCCTTGGTGATGGCCCGCCGGGTGAGCACCGTGACCAGATGACGCCGGTAGGCGGCGTCGCCGTTGAGGTCGGAGGGCGGATCAGCACCCTCCGCGGCCAGGGCCGCGGCGCTGCGTACGACCTCCTCGGTAGCCTGCTGGCCGACCAGCGCCTGCTCGACGCCGGTGGCACGCAACGGGGTCGACCCCATGTTGGTGAGCCCGATCGCTGCCCCCTCGATCACGCCGCCGGAGACCTTGAGGGTCGCGCCGACCGCGCAGATCGGCCACTGGTGGGCGACCCGGACGAACTTCTCGTAGTGGGCCGTCCATCCGGTGTGCTTCGGGATGCGTACGCCGGTGAGCAGCTCGTCCTCGGAAACCGCGGTCTCGAAGAGGCCCTGGAAGAACTCCGTGCCCGGGACCACCCGCTCCCCGTCCGGACCGGCGATGACGAACTCGGCGCCCAGGGCGAGTGCCGGGGCTCCGAGGTCACCCGCCGGGTCGGCGTGAGCCAGCGCGCCACCGAACGTGCCGCGATGGCGGACCTGCTCGTCGGCGACCGTCGCCGTGGCACGCGCGACCAGGGCAGCGTGCTCGGCGACCAGCGGATCGGTCGCGACGTCGCAGTGGCGCGTCATGGCGCCGACGAGGATCGAGTCACCCTCGTCGCGCACCCCTTTGAGGGAGTCGATGCGACCGAGGTCGATGACCCACTCCGGGGCGTTGAGGCGCATCCTCAGCACCGGCAGCAGGCTCTGCCCACCGGCGATCACCTTGGCCTCGTCGCCGTACTGCGCGAGCGCGGCCAGCGCCTCCTCGACGGTGGTCGGGGCGACGTAGTCGAACGATGCGGGAATCACTGGACGTCTCCTTCCGTGCGGTCGACGTTCCCGGACATGCCCGTCGACGGATCGAAGTGTGCGGCGGCGGCACCGGTGGTCTCGCCACCGGCCGAGCTCTCGTTGATCGCCCGCCACACCCGTTCCGGGGTGCAGGGCATGGTCACGTCGTGCACGCCCAGCGGACGCAGCGCGTCGACGACCGCGTTGACCACCGCCGGGGTGGAGGCGATCGTCCCGGCCTCACCGACGCCCTTCGTGCCGAGCGTGTTGGTCGTCGCGGGTGAGGTGGTGTGGTCGATCTCGAAGCTGATCGTGTCGGCCGCGGTCGGCAGCAGGTAGTCCACGAACGAGCCCGACACCAGCGTGCCGGCGTCGTCGTAGACCGCCTCCTCCCACAGCGCCTGGGCGATGCCCTGGACCAGTCCACCGTGCACCTGACCTGCGACGATGAGCGGATTGATGATGTTGCCGATGTCGTCGCAGCAGACGTACTTCCGCATCTTCACCTGCCCGGTCTCGGTGTCGACCTCCATCGCGCACAGGTGGGTGCCGTGCGGGAAGTTGAAGGCCTCCGGGTCGAAGGTGGCCTCGGAGTCGAGGTTGGCCTCGACGCCGTCGGGCAGGTTGTGCGCGGCGAAGACCGCCGTGGACAGCTCGCCGATGGACATGCCCTGGTCGGTGCCGCGCACCGTCCATCTGCCGCCGGTGAACTCCATGTCGTCGACGCTGGCCTCGAGGAGGTGGGCCGCGATCGGCTTGGCCTTCTCGAGCACCTTGTCGGCGGCCCGTACGAGCGCCTCGCCGCCCACGACCAGTGACCTGGACCCGTAGGTGTCGTAACCCTTGGCCGCGATCTGGGTGTCCCCGTGGAGCACCTCGACGTCCTCGAAAGCCACGCCGAGGCGGTCTGCCACGATCTGGCTGAACGCGGTCTCGTGCCCCTGCCCGTGAGCACTGGCACCGGTGATGACCTCGACCTTGCCGGTCGGCGTCAGGCGCACCTGGGCGTGCTCCCAGCCGCCGGCGCCGTAGTCGAGGCTGCCGAGGACCCTGGACGGTGCCAGACCGCACATCTCGGTGAAGGTCGAGATGCCGATGCCGAGCTGGACCGGGTCGTTGTTGGCACGGCGCTCGGCCTGCTCACGACGGAGCTCGTCGTAGCCGAACATCTCCTTCGCCCTGGCGGTCGCGGCCTCGTAGTTCCCGGAGTCGTAGGTCAGGCCCGCGATGGTGGTGAACGGGAACTCCTCGTGCTTGATCCAGTTCTTCTCCCGGATCTCGAGCGGGTCGACCCCGACCTCGGCCGCCAGCTCGTCCATCAGCCGCTCGATGGCGTACGTCGCCTCCGGCCGTCCTGCGCCGCGGTAGGCGTCGGTCCAGGTGGTGTTGGTGAGCACCGTCTGGCAGTTGAACTGGTAGGCCGGGAACTTGTAGATCGCGTTGAACATGAAGGCGCCGAGCACCGGGACACCGCCACCGACGATGGCGACGTACGCACCCAGGTTGGCGTCGAGCTCGACCTTGAGGCCGGTGACCTGACCGTCCTTGGTGGCCGAGAGGGTCAGCTTCTGGATCTGGTCCCTCCCGTGGTGAGCGGCGACCAGCGACTCGGAGCGGGTTTCGGTGTACTTCACCGGCTTGCCGAGGCGGCGAGCGATCGCGAAGACGATCATCTCCTCCGGCGTCTGCTGGAGCTTGCCGCCGAAGCCGCCGCCGACGTCAGGCGCGATCACCCGGATCTTCGACTCGGACACACCCGTGGTCGCTGCCAACGCGAACCGCAGGATGTGCGGGATCTGGGTGGCGCTCCACACCGTGATCTGCTCACCGGTCGGGTCGCACACCACGCTGCGAGGCTCCATGAAAGCCGGGATCAGGCGCTGCTGGCGGTAGGTGCGCTCGATGACGACGCCGTCGCTCTTCGCGGAGGCGATCGCCTCGTCGACGTTGCCACCGGTGCCGGCCTGGGCGCTGTCGAAGACCCACAGCGCGGACTTGTTGGTGCCGAGGTCGGGGTGCGCGAGCACCTCGTCCTTGACCGCCTCCTCGAGGGAGACGACCGCGGGGAGCTCCTCGTAGTCGACCTCGACCATCTCGGCGGCATCGCGTGCCGCTGCCGCGGACCGCGCGGCCACGACCGCCACGATCTCGCCTGCGAAGGTGACCCGGTCGGTGGCGATGGGCGGGTGGGGCGGCGTCTTCTGGTCGGGCGTGATCGGCCAGGCGTTGATGCAGACGCCGAGGCTCTCGTCGAAGTCCTTGGCGGCCAGCACGGTCACCACGCCCACGGACTCCTCGGCGGCGCTGGTGTCGATGCCGGTGATCCGGGCATGGGCGAACGGGCTGCGCACCATGGCGAGGTGCAGCATCCCGGGCAGGTTGATGTTGTCGGTCCAGCGGGTCCGACCGGTGATCAGACGCGCGTCCTCCTTGCGGCGTCGGTCGCGGCCGATCTCGAGAGTCTGGTCCGGACGTGTCTCGGTGGCGGTCACAGCGCATTCACCTCCGTGCCCGCAGCGTGCTGAACCGCCCGGACGATGTTGTGGTAGCCCGTGCAGCGGCACAGGTTGCCCTCGATGCCCTCGCGGATCTCGTCCTCGCTGGGCTGAGGGTTGCGCTTGAGCAGGTCGACGGACTGCATGATCATCCCGGGGGTGCAGAACCCGCACTGGAGACCGTGACACTCACGGAACGCCTCCTGGACCGGGTGCAGATCGCTGTCGACCGTGTCGGCGAGGCCCTCGATCGTGGTGACCTCGCACCCGTCGGCCTGCACCGCGAGCACGTTGCACGACTTCACCGAGTCGCCGTCGAGATGGACCGTGCAGGCGCCGCAGTTGCTGGTGTCACAACCGATCACCGTGCCGGTCTTGCCGAGTCCTTCGCGCAGATACTGCACGAGCAGCGTCCGCGGTTCGACGTCGTCGGTGACCTTCATACCGTCGACGCGCATGCTGATCCGGGCCATGTTGTCTCCCTGCCAGACGTCACTGTGTGGGCCAGATCACAGTAGGACGGAGAGGGTTGGGCTCCGGTTGGCTGCCGCGGCCGTCCGGTGGTCGAGCTTGTCGAGCGTCGTATCGAGCTTGTCGAGATGACCGTCAGCGGCTGGCTGCCAGGCGTGCCCTGAGCAGGGGCAACGCGGGGTGGACGCTCCCGCCCAGGCGGCGCAGGCAGACGTCGACGATCTCGGTGTCGTACGGAGCCAGCTCGCTGTAGCTCAGCACCGCGTCGGGCTGCGGGTCGGCGATCAGCGCCTCGCGCAGTGCGACCGCGACGTACTCGGCCATCTCGGCCAGCGCCGGGCTGTTGGTGCCGGGCAGGAGATCACCGCCGTACGCCTCCACAGCAGCGGCCACCCGGCCGTGCCGGATCAGGGCGAGGACCTGCTCGACGTCGGTCACGACCGGCATCAGCAGGCGGTAGGGGCGGGAGGCGACCTGGCCACCCAGCGCGTGGCGCAGGTGGGAGACCTCGGCCTTGAGCGTCGAGAAGGTGACCGCCTGGTCGCCGTAGACCATCGCGTGCAGCCGCTCCAGCGAGAGCCCCTCGGGGTGGAGCGCGAGCAGCGCGAGGATCTCGGTCTGGCGGCGATTGAGCAGCAGCCGCTTCCCGTCGAGCCAGGTCTCGGCGGTGCCGAGCAGCGTGAGCACCAGGCCGGGCTGCTCGATCGCCTCGTCGCCGCCTCGCTGGGTGGGCATCTTCGGCAGCGCTCCCTCGATCAGGCGCGCCATCACCCGGGCGGTGGCCAGGCCGATCGGGTGGGTGCGGTCCCACGTGGTGGAGAGGTCGAGGACGCCGAGGTGCTTGCCGGTGACCGGATCATGCAGCGGCGCCGCCCAGCAGACCCAGTTGTGCACGGCCTCGGCGTAGTGCTCGGGGCCGAAGACCATCGCCGGGGCTTCGGTGCGGTTGGCGAGGTCGAGCGCGTTGGTGCCGGCCGACCGGTCATCCCATCGCCCTCCGGGCACGAAGTTCACCGACTCGGCCTTGTGACGCATCACCCGGCCTCCGTACGTCCACAGGACCCGCGTGTCCGGGTCGGTGATCGCGATGACGAGGTCACCGTCGTCGGCGGTGCACCGCAGCTCCTGCTCGACCCGCTCGACGGCCACCTGGAGCGGGGAGTCGCGCCACATCTCCCGGGTCTCGTCCTCGTCGGCCAGCGGCGCCTCGCGCACGTCGGGCTTGATGGCCGTCGCCGAGCGCGTCCAGCTCGACAGGATCTCCGGCCTGACGAAATCCTCGGCGGCATCGCCGCTCTCCACGAAGGCGGTCCACGCCCGCGCCGCGCTGATACGGCGCTCCTGCAGATCGCTACGAACCATCACTCCCCCTTTGGAGCTCGGCCCTCGAGACTGGGTGCTGCCAAGGTAGCACCCTGTGATGTGCCTCACGATCCCCTCGGTGGTACCCGCTCCACACCCACTTCGGTCACAACCGTCGCGGCGGTCGCGCGGCGGTGTCACAGTGGGCGCATGGAGACGCGCACTGCCACGACCAGGGCCGATTTCGAGACGGCGGCCCGGCTGCAGGTCGACTTCAACACCGAGTACGACGACCCCGCCCCGCCCGCCGAGGAGCTCGCCCAGCACCTGAGCCGGCTGGCCGAGAACGGCGACACGTCCGTGATACTGATCGGCGACCCCGCGGTCGGCCACGGCATCACCCGCTTCCGCCTGCAGTCCACCGCCGATGAGCTCGAGGCCTACCTCGCCGAGCTCTACATCGTCCCCGCCCGGCGTGGACAGGGCCTCGGCACCGTCCTGCTGCAGGCGATCATCGACGACGCGAAGGCTCGCGGGGCGACGTACATGGATCTGGGGACCAGCGAGGACGACACCTCCGCCCGCGCGCTGTACGAGAAGTTCGGCTTCGACAACCACGAGGGCCGCGGCTCCGGGCCGCGGGCGCTCTACTACGAGAAGGAGCTGTAGGGCTCCTGCTCAGCCTGGGGTGCTGACGGTCAGGCCGGAGCGCCTCGGTGCGGTGCGTCGTACGACAGTCCGCGAGCGATCCCGTGGAAAAGCATGGCGAGGACCAGGATGCCGGCGCAGACCAGCGCCACGACCGCCACCGACGTGCTCTGCGACAGCTGGATCTGGCGAAGACCGATCGCGCCCAGCGCCCAGACGCAGGAGAACAGCAGCTCTCGCAGGTTGCGCTTGAGCAGGAGCGCCAGCAGAGCGGCGGTGAGCACCGCGATCACCACGATCGTGGCCAGCGGGCTGACCGTCACATCCTGCGAGTCGAGGTAGGTCGCGATGTTGACGATGCTCGCCGCGGTCACCCATCCCGTGTAGAGCATCAGCGGCAGCCAGACCATGAGGAAGTCCTTCGTGGACGGCCGGGTCGTGCCCACCCCGAGGCGCCACAGCGCGGCATAGAGCGTTGCGGTGAGGGTCAGCAGGACAGCGACGGAGAGCCCGACCCACTCCTTCACGAAGACGTAGGTCCACAGCCCGTTGCAGATGCTGGCGACGATGAAGAGCGGCCCGAGCAACTGCGGTACGTCGTTGTCATCGCGCGGATCACGAAGATCTCTCGCCTGGTAGACCACGAAGACGATCAGCAGCAGATAGATCGGCGTCCAGATGGAGAACGCGTATCCGGCCGGGGTCAGATACGTCGCGTACTTGTCCGAGATCTCACCGATCGCCGGCAGATCGAGAATCTGTGCACCGGTGAGGAAGTTGGCCACCAGCGCAAAGAGGAGAGCGAGGACATTGCCGAGCTGCCAAGTTCTCTTCATCTTTCGACCGTAGCAAAGGGGATCGTGGCCCGGTTGTAGGTGTCCTGAGTGTCTGCTGTGTCCGTCTAACGCTCTTCGTGGATCCGTCCGGCGGTGGTGGCCAGGCGCTCGCCGCTGCCGCCCCAACGGCCGGCGATGATCTCGGCGGCGATGGAGATGGCGGTCTCCTCCGGCGTACGGGCGCCGAGGTCGAGACCGATGGGGCTGCTCAGGCGGGCGATCTCCTCTTCGGTGAGGCCGGCGTCGACCAGACGGGCGAGGCGGTCGTCGTGGGTGCGGCGGGAGCCCATCGCGCCGACGTAGGCGATGTCGGGGAGGCGGAGGGCGACCTCGAGGAGAGGTACGTCGAACTTCGGGTCGTGGGTGAGGACGGCGACCACGGTGCGCTGGTCGATGCGGCCCGCCTCGACCTCCTGGTTCAGGAAGCGGTGGGGCCAGTCGACGACGACCTCGTCGGCCTCGGGGAAGCGGGAGTTGGTGGCGAAGACCGGGCGGGCGTCGCAGACGGTGACGTGATAGCCGAGGAACGCACCGACCCGGGCAACGGCGGCAGCGAAGTCGATCGCGCCGAAGACGAGCATGCGCGGCTTGGGCGCGAAGGACCAGACGAAGACCCGCATCCCTTCGCCTCGACGTTCGCCGTCGATGCCGTAGGACAGGGTCTGGTTGGTGCCGTGTGCCAGGAGACCGAGCGCGTCGTCGTGGACGGCGTCGTCCATCCGGGCGCTGCCCAGCGACCCCTTGACCCCTTCGGGGCGGATGAGGACGCGGCGCCCGAGGATCTCGGGGTCCGGGTGCTCGATGACCGTCGCGAGCGCGACCGGGCTGCCGCTGCGTACGTCCTCGGCGAGCTCGCCGAGCTCGGGGAAGGTCTCCTTCGACACCTTCTCGACGAAGACGTCGAGGATGCCGCCGCAGGTCAGCCCGACGGAGAAGGCGTCGTCGTCGGAGACGCCGTAGCGGTTGAGCTCCGGGACGCCGGTGCCGGCGACCTCGCGGGCGACCTCGTAGACGGCGCCCTCCACGCATCCGCCGGAGACCGAGCCGACCGCGGTCTCGTCGGGGCCGACGAGCATCGAGGCTCCCGGTGGACGGGGCGCCGACTGGAAGGTCGCCACCACGGTGGCCACCGCCACGGTCTCGCCGGACTCCCACCACTTCATCAGATCGTCGAGCACGTCACGCACGCGCGATCACCTCCACCAGCTCCTCGTACGTCGCCAGCGAATGCCCGGCGACGAAGTCGTCCACGTGCGGCAGCACCGCGACGATGCCTTGCTGCAGCGGTTCATATCCAACCTTGCCACGATGTGGGTTGGCCCACACCACCCGATGCGCGAGACGGTGCAGCCTCGCCGTCTGCTCCTCGAGGAGGGTCGGGTCACCGCGCTCCCAGCCGTCGCTCGCGATGACCACAACGGCGCCTCTGGCCAGCCCCTGGTGCCGCCGCAGGAACGCCTGCAGATTGTCGCCGAGGCGGGTCCCTCCCGACCAGTCAGGCACCGTCTCGCCTGCCGCGGCGAGTGCTCGGTCGGGGTCGCGGTGGCGCAGCGCGCGAGTGACGTTGGTGAGCCGGGTCCCCATCGTGAACACCGCGCCGCCCCTCGTGGTCGAGCTCGTCGAGACCACTCGGTGGGCGACCCGCAACAAGACGTCCGCATAGGAACTCATCGACCCGGACACGTCGATCAGCCACACGACCCGGCGCGGCCGCTCGCCGCGCCTGCGGTAGTGGATCCCGGCCGGCTCACCGAGGTGTCGCAGGCTCGCCCGCAGGGTGCGGCGAGCATCGACCCGCCCCCGCCGCCAGGGATCCTGCCGCGGGGTCCGTCGTCGCGGGGCTCGCGGGCGGAGGCGTGCGATCAGCGCAGCCACCCGCTCCTGCTCGGCCGGGTCGAGGTCGGCGACGTCCCGATGACGCAGGGTCTCCATGTCGCTGGCGCGCGCCCGGACGACCTCGTCGGGACCCTCGGCAGCCTCCTCCCCCGGCTGCGGCTCGGTCTCGGGAAGGGTGGACAAGACCGAGACCGTACGTGGCGGCCCCTGCGGCTTCGGCAGCCCCGTCGTCGACCCGAACCAGGCCTCGAAGACCTGGTCGTAGCGGCGCAGGTCGTCCGGGCCGGCGCACAACGTGGCTCGTCCCGCCCGGTAGGTCGCGACCGGATCGCCGGCGCCGACGATCGCCGTCGCCTGCAGGAACCCGTGGGCGCGGTCCTGGGTCACCGAGACCCCCGCTGCCCTGAGCGCTCGGGTGAAGCCGAGCAGGATCGCGGTCGGAATACCCGGTTCACCGGGTATCGCTGCACTTCTCTGGCGTTGCAATGCCTGAGAAGTGCAGCTTTCGCCTGAGAAGTCGCTCATGCCAGGAGCCGGTCCAGGGCAACCCGGACGCGGTCGGCGTCCTCGCGGTGCTTGACCAGCGCGCCGAGCGTGGCCGCTGCGCTCTCCAGGTCCATCTCGACCGAGCCGAGGTGGTGCAGGGCGCGCGCCCAGTCGAGCGTCTCGGCGACTCCCGGCGGCTTGAGCAGCGCGCTCGCGCCCTCGGCGCTGCGCAGCTGCTGGACCACGGTGACCACCTGGCGGGCGAGCTCGTCGGCGACCTCGGGGGCTCGGCTGCGTACGATCTCGATCTCGCGCTCGAGGCCCGGGTGGTCGATCCAGTGGTAGAGGCAGCGGCGCTTGAGGGCATCGTGGAGCTCGCGAGTGCGGTTGGAGGTGAGCACGACGATCGGCGGGACCGTGGCGGCGACCGTCCCGAACTCCGGGATCGTCACCCGATACGTGGACAGCACCTCCAGCAGGAACGCCTCGAACTCGTCGTCGGCCCGGTCTACCTCGTCGACGAGCAGCACCGACGGCGACTGTCGCAGCGCGGCCAGCACGGGTCGGGCGAGCAGGAACCGCTCGTCGTAGAGGGACTTCTCGGCCTCCTCGACCTCGGCCGCGCCACCTGTCGCCTCGAGCGCACGCAGATGCAGGATCTGGCGGGCGAAGTCCCAGTCGTAGAGCGCCTGGGTGGCGTCGATCCCCTCATAGCACTGCAACCGCACCAGCGGCAGGTCCAGCGCCTCGGCGACCGCCTCGGCGAGCGCGGTCTTGCCGGTGCCGGGCTCGCCCTCGAGCAGCAGCGGGCGTTGCATCCGCAGCCCGAGGAAGGTCACCGTCGCCAGCTCCGGATCGGCCAGATAACCCGTCGCCGCCAGCCGGTCGGCGATCATCTCGGGCGTCAGCGACTCCATGGTCCTCAGCGTAGAGCGCGTGTCGTTGGTTGGTGGTTGGGTGGCGGGCGGCGGGGTAGTCCGGTAGCGAACTGCCCATATACCGGCGAGTAATAGGCAGGTCGCTACCGGACTACCCCGGCAGCGTCCGTCACCGACTGTCGACGTCCCGCCCACCAGCCAGGTCGCCGCACTCCACCACGCGTACGTCGTGGGACCTCAGGTAGGCGCGGGCGCCTTCGTCGCCGACCGCGGCTTCGATGACCCCGGCCCAATGGTCGCGGCCGATCAGCACCGGGTGGCCGGGGACGCCCGAGTACGCCGCACGCGCCAAGGCTCCAGTGGCCGAGCTCGTCGAGGTGACCACCCGGGCGACCACATCGGGGCCAACATCAGGCAGATCGACGAGATGGACGACGACCGCGTCGACCTGCTCGCTCAATGCCCGCAACCCGGCCCGCAACGAGACGCCCATCCCCTCGTTCCAGTCCTCGGCGAGGATGACCTCCTGATCGGCGGGGAGCAGCGCCCGGGCCTCGTCCGCAGACGCTCCGAGCACGACGAGCACGTCGTCGCAGCCGCCCTCACGCAAGACCTCGATCGACCGGACCAGCCAGTCGTCGACGAGTGCCTTGGGCCGCCCCATCCGCCGCCCGGCGCCGGCGGCGAGCAGCAGCCCCGCGATTCTGCCCGTCACTTGAAGGCGGTGGTATACAGCTTCTGCAGCTTCGCGCTCTTGACGTCGCTGTAGCCGCAGCCGATGACCTTGCCATCGCCCTTGGCCGCGACCAGGTATTCCTCGCCCTTCTCGAACTCGGGCATCGGGATCGTGCTCGGCGCCGGCAGGATGATCCGGACGGTGTCGGTGCCACCGACGCCATCGGCGTACATCCACGTCTTCACCCGCAGCACGGCCTCATCCTTCTTCGTGCTCTCCACGGTGCCCTCGAAGGCCAGCGCGGCGTTCTG
Organism: Nocardioides panzhihuensis; assembly: GCF_013408335.1. NCBI lineage: Bacteria > Bacillati > Actinomycetota > Actinomycetes > Propionibacteriales > Nocardioidaceae > Nocardioides > Nocardioides panzhihuensis. The sequence goes on from NZ_JACBZR010000001.1 coordinate 4,323,541, forward strand.
CGAGAGCCACTTCGGGGTCGGCGGGATGCAGCGAGCGGCGTCCGCGACGACGGTCAGCTCGGTCGCTCCGGCGCCTCCGCCGGAAGCGGATTTCGACGGGACCGGCGCGGTCTCGGTGACTGTCGCGATCGGCGACGGGGGCGTGGCAGCGGGGTCGTCGGCGGTGTCGTCGGAGCCCAGGAGCCCGAACGAGGCGACGATGGCGACGAGCACGACCGCGGCAGCTCCGACGGCCGCCACCCAGCGCCACGGCGACCGCGGCTGCTCCGTCTCGGTGTTCGGTCCGACATCGTCACTCATGGCTTGTTGCCGCTCGCTTGCGCTCGCTCATGCCAACATCATGCCTCATCGCTGGGTGCGATCTCGGGACCCGGTTGGCACTCCTGGTCGACGCATCCGGTTGACACACGCAGGCGGGGCCCTGGCTTCGATGAGCCCTGACCCCGCCCGCCGCTGCAGAACCTCACCCGGATGTCTCCTTGGGCTTCAAAGCCCCCCAGATCCAGACGCTTCCCCGCAGTCGGCCACTGTGTGTGGAGCACCCATGCTGCGCCACCGGGATGCTGTCGAGACAGTGTCGAAAGTCCCCAGATCGATGGACCCAACGACTCATTCTCGGCGTCCTCGGGCTCAGGCCAGGTGACGATCGAGGAACCCGAGGACCCGGCGGATCGAGAGGTCCCACTGCGGCCCGAAGGCGTGCTGCTCACCTCGATAGACCCAGAGGCGCTGACGTACGCCCGCGGTCTCCATCAGGTCCCGGGTCGTGTAGGCCCATCCGATCGGGCAGGACTCGTCATCGGTCCCGTGATGCATCTGCACCGGGACCTCGATGTGGTCGAAGTACGTCCGTGCCGACAGCCCCTCCCAGAACTCGGGCTGCTGCTCGGGGTCGCCGTGCTGCCGGTAGAGCCGGGCAACCTCCTCGGGCCGCGACGGCACCGCCCACCGGTTGATGTTGTCGACGATGTCGGAGGAGACCGATGCGTACGTCACCCCGGCCCGCACCAGGTCGGGCTGGGCGACGAGCGCGTTCATCACCACTCCCCCGCCCATGGAGCGACCGAGCAGTGCGGTGCGGTCGGGGTCGACGTACGGAAGTCTCTTCATCGCCTGGACGGCGTTGATGGTGTCCCGGGTGTAGCCCAGCCGGCTCTCGTCCTCCTCGGTGCCCTCCGGGATGGACGATGACCCGGCGTGGCCGCGGTAGTCGGTGTGCAGGACGACGTAGCCCTCTCGCGCCAGCCGGTCCTGCTCGCGTCGAAGCCCCTGGCCAGTGACGTAGATGTCGGTGTCGATGTGGCCGTGCGCGAAGACCACGCCGGGGAACGGCCCCGTCCCGCGCGGCCGGAAGAGCACGCCGGTGATCGTCAGCGGGCCGCTCGGGTAGCTGACCTCGAAGCGCCGATAGGCGTCCGTGCTTCCCGACTCCCGCAGCACCTTCACCTGACCGCCCGGAAACTCCTCACGCATCAGCTGTGGCAGCGAGACCTTGTCGGTCACCGGCGGCAGCGTCTCCGACGGGGACGCAGAGGGTGTGGCCGGGCTCGCCGAGGCCGATGACGTCGTTCCGGAGGACGACGGCGCAGCGGGCGGCTCACCGCCGCACCCAGCCAGCAGCACAGCCGAGATCGCCAGCGCCGACATCGCCTTCGGGCTCATGCCGTCGAGAGTAGCCCGCACCCGTGAGCGGAGCGCCAACATCCGAAATGGGAGCAGGGCCCCTCCCGAAGGAGAGGCCCTGCCTAGAGCAAGAACGGACTCGGACTCAGAAGCCCATGCCGCCCATGTCGCCCATGCCACCGGTCGGGTCGCCACCGGCGCCGGCCTTCTCAGGCTTGTCGGCGACGACTGCCTCGGTGGTGAGGAACAGCGCGGCGATCGACGCGGCGTTCTGCAGTGCCGAGCGGGTCACCTTGGCCGGGTCGATGATGCCCGCGGCCAGCAGGTCGACGTACTCGCCCGTGGCAGCGTTGAGGCCGTGGCCCTGCGGGAGGCCGGCGACCTTCTCCGCCACGACGCCGCCCTCGAGGCCGGCGTTGATGGCGATCTGCTTCAGCGGGGCCGAGATGGCGGCCTTGACGATCGAGGCACCGGTGGCCTCGTCGCCCTCGAGCTCGAGCTTCTCGAACGCGACGGCGGCAGCCTGGATCAGCGCGACGCCACCACCGGCGAGGATGCCCTCCTCGACAGCAGCCTTCGCGTTGCGAACGGCGTCCTCGATGCGGTGCTTGCGCTCCTTGAGCTCGACCTCGGTGGCCGCGCCGACCTTGATGACGGCCACGCCGCCGGCCAGCTTGGCGAGGCGCTCCTGGAGCTTCTCGCGGTCGTAGTCGGAGTCCGACTTCTCGATCTCGGCGCGGATCTGGTTGACCCGACCCTCGATCTGACCCTGGTCGCCCGAACCCTCGACGATGGTGGTCTCGTCCTTGGTGATGACGACCTTGCGGGCCTGGCCGAGCAGCTCGATGCCGGCGGTCTCCAGGGAGAGGCCGACCTCCTCGGAGATGACCTGGCCACCGGTGAGGATGGCGATGTCCTGCATCATGGCCTTGCGGCGGTCACCGAAGCCCGGAGCCTTGACGGCGACGGACTTGAAGGTGCCCTTGATCTTGTTGACGACCAGCGTCGAGAGAGCCTCGCCGTCGACGTCCTCGGCCAGGATGACCAGCGGCTTGCCGGTCTGCATGACCTTCTCGAGGACCGGGATCAGGTCCTTGACGCTGGAGATCTTCGAGTTGACGATCAGGATGTACGGGTCGTCGAGGACGGTCTCCATACGCTCCGTGTCGGTCACGAAGTAGGCCGAGATGTAGCCCTTGTCGAAGCGCATACCCTCGGTCAGCTCGAGGTCGAGCCCGAAGGTGTTCGACTCCTCGACGGTGATTACGCCTTCCTTGCCGACCTTGTCCATCGCCTCGGCGATGATCTCGCCGACGGTGGAGTCAGCAGCGGAGATCGAGGCGGTAGCAGCGATCTGCTCCTTGGTCTCGATGTCCTTGGCCTGGGCGAGCAGCTGCTCGGTGACGGCGTCGACCGCCGCCTCGATGCCGCGCTTCAGGCCGGCCGGGTTGGCACCCGCGGCGACGTTGCGCAGGCCCTCGCGGACGAGCGCCTGGGCGAGAACGGTCGCGGTCGTCGTGCCGTCACCGGCGACGTCGTCGGTCTTCTTCGCGACCTCCTTGACCAGCTCGGCACCGATCTTCTCGTAGGGGTCCTCGAGCTCGATCTCCTTGGCGATGGAAACACCATCGTTGGTGATCGTGGGGGCACCCCACTTCTTCTCGAGCACTACGTTGCGGCCCTTGGGACCGAGGGTGACCTTGACGGCGTCGGCGAGGGTGTTGAGACCCTTCTCCAGACCCCGACGGGCCTCCTCGTTGAAAGCGATGAGCTTCGGCATTGCTCCTGCGATCCTTCACTTGGGAAGTTCGTTGGATCCGGTCCGATGGGTTGCCCGCGACGGACGACGTCACTCCCGGCAGAACCCTTCCCTGCCGCTCGCGACGCCTCAACGTCACCGGTCCGGTTTGTTGTCACTCTCATGGTAAGAGTGCCAGATTCATGTTTAGCACTCGACCCCAGAGAGTGCAAGAAAACCGGGCCGGCGACGGACAGGCCAAGCCGTCGTAGACGCCGGTCAGAGGTCCTTCGCGAGCTCGGCGAACTCCAGGTCGTCACGCAGCGGGAGGCCGAAGCGCTCGTCGCCGTAGGGGAACGGATCGAACCGACCCGTACGCCGGAAACCGCGCCGCTCGTAGAACGCGATCAGGTCCTCTCGCTGGCGGATCACGGTCATCCGGATCTCCTCCGCGCCCCATTCGCGCGCGATCTGCTCGGCCTCGACGATGACGGCCTTGCCGACACCAGCGCCCTGGAGCTGCGGCGCGACGGAGAACATGCCGAAGTAGACGTACGCCTCGCGCTTCTGCAGCTGGCAGCAGGCGACGATCCCGCCTGGCCGCTCGGGCGGGTCGGGCTGGTCGGCCTGCTCGGCGACGAGGAGCCGGGATCCGGCAGCGGTGATCACCTCGCGTACGCCCCCGGGGTCGGTGCGCTGGCCCGCGAGCAGGTCGGCCTCGGTGGTCCACCCGGCACGGGAGGCGTCGCCACGGTAGGCCGACTCGATCAGCTCGACCAGGGGGTCCACGTCGGAGAGGTTCGCGTCACGGAAGGTCAGCTCAGGCACGTCGCCGAGGGTAGCCGGAGTCAGCGCCCGCTGGTCGAGCCGCGAGGCCGCCTGCGGCCGAGCGTGTCGAGACCAACACAGTCCTGCCGTGTGCCGAGGGGACTGTGTTGGTCTCGACACGGATTCGCTCGTTCCTCACGAATCCGGCTCGACCAGCGAGCGGGACCGTCCTCAGGCGGGCAGGTCCGGCAATGCCGGCCGGCGCAGCCAGGCGTCGAAGAGCGGGGTGAGGTCGCGGCCGCAGACCTCGGCCGCGTGGGCCTCGAAGTCGGCGGTGGTGACCGAGCCTCCGCTGTGCCGGGAGACCCAGGTGCGCAGGAGCCGGAAGAACGCCTCGTCGCCGACCGTGCGCCGCAGTGCGTGCAGGGTGAGGGCTCCACGCTTGTAGACGCGGTCGTCGAACATGTCCTCAGGGCCGGGGTCGGCGAGCACCAGGTCCTGCGGAAGCTCGGCCAGCCGGCGGTGGTGGTGCCGGGCGTGCTCGCCGCACGCGCGCCCGCCGGACGTGTCCGACCACAGCCACTCGCTGTAGCAGGCGAAGCCCTCGTGCAGCCAGATGTCGCGCCACTCACGCAGGGTCACCGCGTTGCCGAACCACTGGTGGGCGAGCTCGTGGGCCACGAGGCGTACCTCCGCCCACTCGCCGGTGAGGTGGTTGCGCCCGAAAGTCGACAGCGACTGCGACTCGAGCGGGATCTCGAGCTCGTCGTCGGTGACCACGACGGAGTAGGAGGCGAACGGGTAGGGCCCGAAGATCGAGGCGAAGTAGGCCAGCATCTCCCGCTGGCGGCCGAAGGAGGCGTCGAACTCGGCGGTGGCGTCGACCGGGTACGCAGCGCGGATCGGCACCTGGCCGCCCACCCCCTCCGCCGGCTCCATGTCGACGACGCGGTAGCGCCCGATCTGCACCGTGGCGAGATAGGTAGCCATCGGCTCGGCCTGCCAGTAGCGCCAGGTCTCCCCGCTGCCGCGGCGTACGCGGGAGGTCAGCTCGCCGTTCGAGACGACCGCATAGCCGGGCGCGGTGGTCACGCTGATCGCGTAGCGGGCCTTGTCTGAGGGCCGGTCGTTGCAGGGGAACCAGGTCGGCGCACCATGCGGCTGACCTGCGACGATGACGCCGTCGTCGAGCTCCTCCCAGCCGGCGTCGCCGTGATGGGCGAGTACGACCGGGCGGGGCTTGCCGGAGTATCTGACCGTGACCACGAACTCCTCGCCGGCCGCGATCCGCGAGCGGAGGTTCAGCACCAGCCGGTGGTCGTCGTGGGCCCACTTGGCCGGCGTACGGCCGTCGACCGCGACCTTCTGCACGCGCAGGTGGGCGAGATCGAGGACGACGCGGCTGATGTCCTCGACGGCGACCGCGCGGATCGTGGCCGTGCCCGCGAGCCGGTTCCCGACCAGGTCGTAGGTGAGCTCGAGGTCGTAGTGGGTCGCGCTCCACGACAGGTCCCCGTGACCGGGAAGGTAGGGGTCGGCTGTGGGGAGCTTCGGCACGGCGGTCATGTTAGAGGGTGTCCTCGCTCGATCGGTCCCACGGACCGATCGGGTTGCCGATCCACAGCGTCTTGTCCGGGAGGCTCTCCCCGCGCATCACCAGCGACACCGGGCCGACGACCGCATGCCGGCCGATCACGGCCGCGGGCAGGATCACCGAGTTCGGCCCCAGCGTGGCACCGCTCTCGAGGACGACCGTGTCGAGAGCCAGCACTCGGTCGTGGAAGAGATGGGTCTGCACGACCGTCCCGGCGTTGACCGTGGCGCCGTCGCCGAGCTCGACCAGGTCGGTCTCGGGGAGCCAGTGGGTCTCGATCCACACGCCCCGGCCGATCTTCGCCCCCAGCGCCCGGAACCACAGGTTGAGCACCGGCGTGCCCGACACCGCGCCGGTGAACCACGGCGCCGCGAGCACCTCGACGAAGGTGTCGGCCAGCTCGTTGGCCCACACGAACCAGCTCCACAGCGGGTGCGACCCGGCCCGGATCCGGCCGACTAGCAGCCACTTGGCGAGCACCGTGAGGCCGGCCGCGACCGCTCCGGCCAGCGCCAGCACCGGCCCGGCGACCAGGATCGCGACGAGCAGGTCGGTGGCGGCCCAGATCCGGACGAGCACATAGCCGACGCCGGCGTAGAGAAGCGCTGCAAGCGTCTGCGGCACCAGCCGCGCCAGCTCGACGAGCGCTCGGGCGATCTGGAGGTGGGTGGGTGGGTCATAGGTGCGCCCCGAGTCGGCGTCGCCGGCCGCTCTCCGCAGCGGCGCCGGCGGCGAGCCGAGCCAGCTCTCCCCCTTCTGGGCGCGCTTGCGGCGAGGAGCAGCGCTGAGCACGGCGACCAGGGACGCCTTCGGCACCTTGCGGCCCGGGGCAGCCATGCCCGAGTTGCCGACGAAGGCGCGCTTGCCGATCTTCACCCGTTCGACCCGAAGCCAGCCGCCGCCGAGCTCGTAGCCACCGATCAGGGTGTCGTCGGCCAGGAAGCTCTGGTCGTTGACCTGCGTCAGCCGGGGAATCATCAGCACCGTCGACGCCTCGACGCGCTTGCCGATCCTCGCGCCGAGCGCCCGCAGCCACAGCGGCGTCAGCGTCGAGGAGTAGAGCGGGAAGAGCCAGGTGCGCGCCTCGTCGAGCACCTGCATCGTCGACCAGACCGCGACACCAGCCAGGCTGCGTACCGGATGTACGCCGGGGGTGATCGCCAGCCCGGCCAGCCGCACCACGGTCCAGATCAGCGCGGCCAGGGTGCAGAAGCCGGCCGCCACCGCGACCGGGCTCCAGGCGAGCAGCGGCCCGATGTCGGTGTAGGAATCAGGGAAGCCGGCCAGCGCGACGGCGACGAGCCCACCGACACCGATGGCGACCGCGGGCAGCAGCGCCAGCACTGCGGCGGCGATGCCGTAGAGGAGCATCCACACCCGGGCTCGCGCCTGGGGCGGCTGCCACGGACCGCGGGCCTCCCTTGCGGCCCGGACGGCCGGGGAGCCGGACCAGAACTCGCCCGCCGGCACCGCGCCGAAGACGGCCGACCCGGGCCCGACCTCGGCGTCGTCACCGACCCGGGCCCCGGGTAGCAGCGTCGACCGCGCCCCGATCCGGGCCCGTTCGCCGACCTCGACCGCGCCGAGATGGAGCACGTCGCCCTCGATCCAGTGGCCGGAGAGGTCGACCTCCTGCTCGATCGAGCAGCCCTTGCCGAGGGTGAGCATGCCGGTGACCGGCGGGAGGCTGTGCAGGTCGACGTTCTTGCCCATCCGCACGCCGAGCAGCCTGGCGTACCAGAGCATCCAGGACGCCCCGGCGAGACCGTGCGCGCCGAGCTCGTCGACGGCGTGCGTCGCCAGCCAGAGCCGCAGATGGACCGCGCCGCCGCGCGGATACTCCCCCGGTCCGATCCCGCGCAGCACGAGCCGGGCGACCCCGGCCGCGGCCAGCATCCGTCCGGGCGGGGTCAGGAAGAGCAGGATCGCCGGCACGAGGACCCACCAGCCGATCGAGGGCAGCCAGGGCGCCCACGGCTGGGCGAGCGTCGTCCCGAGCGCGATCCAGGTCAACCAGCGCGGCGCGGCGAGGCAGCGCAGCAGGATCGTCGCGACCACCTGCGCGACCTGGGTCCGGCGCCGGACTGCAGGCACCTCGCGTTCGGAGACCGCAGCCGAGCTGCCCAGCTCGTCGATGTAGGCCGCCAGCGCGCCGAGCTTCGGCCGGTCGTAGATGTCACCGAGAGCGACCTCGGGGAACCGCTCCCGGATCAGGCTCACCATCTGGGCCGCGGTCAGGCTGCCGCCGCCGAGGTCGAAGAAGTCCGCCGCGGCCCCGGTGACCTGGGCGCCGAGCACGTCGTTCCAAAGCCCGGCCAGCCAGGTCTCGGTGTCGCTGAGCCCCTCCCCCGCCCCCGCGCTCGAGGTGAGCGGCCATGGCAGGGCGTCGCGGTCGACCTTGCCGCTCGTACGCGTCGGGAGACTGTCGACCACGGCCAGCCGCGGCACCAGGGCTGCCGGCATATCGCCCCGGAGCCGGGCGACGGAGGCGGCGTGGTCGAAGGCGTCCTCGACCGTGACGTAGCCGACCAGCAGGCTGTTGCCGGCAGCGCTCTTGCGGACGGCTGCCGCGGCCCCGACGACCCCGTCCAGCTGCAGCAGGGCGCTGTCGATCTCCCCGAGCTCGATGCGCCGGCCGCCCAGCTTGATCTGGTCGTCGGCGCGCCCGCCGAAGAGAAGCCCCGCGGGGTCGTTGACGACCAGGTCTCCGGAGCGGTAGGCGCGATCCCAGCCGAGGGTGGGCATCGGGGCGTACTTCTCGGCGTCCTTGGCCGCGTCCAGGTAACGGGCCAGGCCGACTCCGCCGATGATCAGCTCGCCGGTCTCACCCTCGGGGACCGGGATGCCGGTCGCAGGGTCGACGACGGCGAGGTCCCAGCCGTCGAGCGGGAGGCCGATCCGTACGGGCCCCTCGGCGCTCAGCCGAGCGCCGCAGGCCACCACCGTCGCCTCGGTCGGGCCGTAGGTGTTCCACACCTCCCGTTCGGGCGTGACCAGGCGGGCGGCGAGCTCGGGCGGGATCGCCTCGCCGCCGGTGATCAGCAGCCGGACCCGGTCGAGCGACGACGGCGGCCACAGCGCCACCAGCGTCGGCACTGTCGAGACGATGGTGATCTGGTTGGCCACCAACCAGGGGCCGACGTCGACGCCGGAGCGCACCAGCGCCCGGGGCGCCGGAACCAGGCAGGCGCCGTAGCGCCAGGCGAGCCAGATCTCCTCGCAGCTCGCGTCGAAGGCGACCGAGAGACCGGCCATCACCCGGTCCCCGACCCCGATCGGGGCGTCCTGGAGGAAGAGGCGCGACTCGGCGTCGACGAACGCGGCGGCGTTGCGGTGGGTGACCGCGACGCCCTTGGGCGTGCCTGTCGACCCGGAGGTGAAGATCACCCAGGCGTCGTCTTCGGTCGAGGGCTCCTCCGGCTCACGCGGCTCCCGGGTCTCGTCAGGCTCGACCACCGGAGACAGGGTGACCCGCAGGTCATTGGTCACGACCGCGGCGACCTGCGCCTCGCCGAAGACCAGCCTGGCCCGCTCCTCGGGGTCGTCGGCGTCGACCGGTACGTAGGCGGCGCCCGCGCAGAGGATGCCGAGGATCGCGACGTACAGGTCGGTGGTGCCACTTGCGATCCGAAGCCCGACCTTGTCACCCGGCCCGATCCCGGCGGCGTTGAGCTCGGCGGCCAGCCCGTCGGCGGCCTCCTCGAGCTCGGCGTACGTCAGCAGGCCGTTGCCCGCGTCGACGGCCGGCTCGTCGGGAACCTGGGCCGCAGTCGCGCGGAAGATGTCGACGAGGGTCCGAGGCTCGGGCGCGAGGTCTCCTCGCAGCAGGGGGTCGGTCACACGCGGAGCCTTCCGGGGCGAGTTGAACGGATGACGTACATCTTCCTTCTTTCTCGCTGTCGATTTGTTCTCGTCCCACCCGTCATCCCCGGTGACAGACTCATTCGAGCGGACGAAAGGGATCACGATGACCAGATACATGGTGCTGCTGCCGACGAACGAGGCCTTCTGGGCCGAGTCGACGTCGGAGGAGAAGGCAGCCGGCTACGAGGTGCACGGCAAGTTCGCCAAGCTGCTCGCCGAGCGCGGCCACAAGGTCACCGGCGGCGCCGAGCTCCACCACTCCAGCGCGGCGAAGACGCTGCGCAAGACCGACGACGGGATCGTCATCACCGACGGGCCCTACGCCGAGACGGTCGAGCACGTCACCGGCTTCTACGTCATCGAGACCGACGACGCGGCCGACATGCTCGAGTGCTGCAAGGTCCTCGCCGAGCTCGAGACGGCGCTCGAGATCCGCGAGATCGTCGAGCACGAGGGGATGTCATGAACTTCCTCCTTCTCCTGGGCGGTCCCGACCACCACGATCGCTGGGACGCCCTGTCCAAGGATGAACGCGACCAGGCGCACGCAGACTTCATCGCCTTCGAGAAGGCACTCGTCGAGCGCGGCACACGTCTCGCTGGCGACGCGGTCGGCCGCCCAGAGACCGCAAGGACCATCCACACGGACGGAACCGTCACCGAGGGACCGTTCGCGGAGTCGGTCGAGCAGTTGGGCGGTTTCATCCTCATCGATGTGCCCACCATCGACGACGCGACGGAGCTCGCCGACCTGCTGCCGAAGCGCTTCGCGACCGAGATCCGGCCGTGCCTGGAGGTGAAGCTCAGCTGATGTCTCTGGTCGAGACCCTGCTGCGCGACGAGTGGGGGCGGTTGCTGGCCCTGCTCGTCGCGCAGTTCCGGCGTCTCGACCTGGCCGAGGACGGCCTGGCCGACGCGTTCGAGGCCGCGGCCCGGCACTGGACGGCCGACGGCGATCCGGACAACGGGCCGGCCTGGCTGCTCACCACCGCGCGGCGGCGGATCGTGGACCGGATGCGCTCGGAGGAGGTGCTGGCCCGCAAGATGCCGCTGCTCGCGGTGGACGCGGCAGTGACCCAGGAGGCGCAGCAGGTCCTGGCCACGGTGCCCCTCGGGGCCGGCGGCCAGGCGATCACCGACGAACGGCTGCGGCTGGTGCTGCTCTGCGCCCATCCGACGCTGTCTCGCGAAGCTGCCGCCGCGCTCACTCTCCGGCTGGTCCTCGGTGTCGCCACCGAGGACATCGGGCGGCTCTTCCTGCAGTCGAAGGCAACGATGGCGGCGCGGCTCACCCGGGCGCGAAAGCGTCTGGCCGGGGCCTCCTTCGAGGTCCCCACCGATGTCGCCGACCTCGCCGACCGAGTCGGCATCGTCGCCGAGGTCGCCTACCTCGCGTTCACCGCGGGATACGCGCCCGGCACCGGCCCTGACGTCGTACGCAGGGACCTCGCCGGCGAGGCGATCCGGCTGGTCCGCGTGCTGCGGACCGTCCTCCCGGCGCCCGATCCGGAGGTCGACGCCCTGCTCGCCCTGATGCTGCTGCAGCACTCACGCCGCGAGGCGCGGATCGGCGCCGACGGGAGCCCCGTCTTGCTTCCCGACCAGGACCGCACCACCTGGCGCCTCGAGGAGATCACCGATGCACTCGCGATCCTCACCCCGCTCGCCCATGCACCACCTGCGCCCTACCTGCTCCAAGCCCTGATCGCCGCCGAGCACGCCGTCGCGCCCAGCTCCGAGGCGACCGCCTGGGGTCGCATCGTCGAGCGCTACGACGAGCTGCTCACGCTGCACGACACCCCGGTCGTACGCCTCAACCGAGCCGTCGCGGTCGCCGAGGCCGACGGCGCTGAGGCCGGGCTCAGGGCGCTGGAGTCGGTCGCGCTCCCGGGGCACCGGCTGCCCGCCGTACGGGCACAGCTGCTGGAGCGGGCGGGTCGTCACGCTGCGGCGGTCGAGGCCTACGAGGAGGCCATCGCGCTGTGCACACACGGACCGGAGCGGGCCGACCTCGACCGTCGACGGGGCGCGTTGACAGGTTTTGCCTCGCAATCGCTAGACGAGAACACGTTCTAGTTGCCACACTCGTTCATGTGACCCCGATCACTCTCCCCGACATCCTCGAGGCGATGGCCGACGCCATCCCCGACCGCACCGCCGTGTTCACCATGGAGCACGCCTACAGCTTCGCCGAGCTCGACGAGCGCGCCAGCCGACTCGCGAACCATCTCATCGGCCAGGGCATCGAGCCGGGCGACCACGTCGCCGTCCACTCCCGCAACCGGATCGAGTGGGTCGACGCCTTCTACGGCTGCATGAAGGCGCGAGCGGTGCCGATCAACATCAACCACAAGTACCTCCACGACGAGCTCGACCATCTCTACCGCAACTCCGACGCGGTCGCGGCGATCATCGGACCGGAGCACGTCGAGGCCGTCGCGGCGCTCGATCTGGGGATCCCGACCCTGGTGATGGGCGAGGAGTACGACGCCGCGGTCGCTGCCGCCTCCAAGGAGCGTCCCGACATCGAGCGCAGCCCCGATGACCGCTACGTCATCTACACCGGCGGCACCACCGGCATGCCGAAGGGCGTCGTGTGGCGCCAGGAGGACATCATCCGCGCCGCGATGAACGCGAGCCGCTTCGGAGCGCCCTTCGACACCGTCGAGCAGCTCGCCCAGGAGGCCGCGGCGCAGGAGTCGCCGATGGTGCTGCTGGCCTGCGGTCCGATGATGCACGGCGGCAGCCAATGGATCATGGGCAACGGCCATGTCGCCGGCTGCACGGTCTCGCTCTACACCGAGCCCGCCTGGTCGGCCGAGACGATCCTCGACCTCGTCCAGGCCGCCGGGGTCAACTCGCTCACCTTCCTCGGTGACGCGATGGGCCGCCCGGTCGCAGAGGCGATCCTGCGCGAGCCGGAGCGCTGGGACCTGAGCAGCCTGTTCGCGGTCTCCAACGGCGCCGCCCCGCTCTCCGCCGGCGTTCGCACCCAGCTGCGGGAGGCGCTGCCGGGCCGCTACATCCTCGACTCCTACGGCGCCTCGGAGTCCGGGGCGACCGGCATGCAGGTCGACGAGGGCAACGAGGGCGCGCAGGCCGCGCCGAGGTTCCAGGTCGGGATGGACGTACAGGTCTTCGACATCGAGCTGAAGCCGTGCGCACCGGGCGAGACCGGGATGCTCGCGCGCACCGGCGCGATCCCGCTCGGCTACTACAACGACCCGGCCAAGACCGCAGCGACCTTCAAGGAGATCGACGGGCAGCGCTGGTCGATCCCGGGCGACTTCGCGCGGCGCGAGGAGGACGGCTCGATCACCGTCCTTGGGCGCGGCTCGGGCTGCATCAACACCGGCGGCGAGAAGGTCTTCCCCGAGGAGGTCGAGTCAGTCCTGCTGCGCCACGCCGACGTCTTCGACACCGCGGTCGTCGGCACCCCGAACGAGCGCTGGGGCCAGCAGGTCACCGCCCTCGTGCAGCTCCGAGAAGGGGCCGCGACCTCGACAGACGCACTCCGAGAGCACTGTCGCAGCCTGATCTCCGCCTACAAGGTGCCCAAGGACATCCTGCTCGTGGAGCGAGTCCCTCGCACGCCGGTGAGCAAGGTGGACTATCGTGCCAGCGCTACGGTCGCCGCCGAGCTGCTCGAGGCGCGTACGTGACGACCGGGTGATCCGACGTACGGCTCCGTGCCGTACGGCGCTACCCCTGGCCCTACCAATTGGAAGGCGCAGAAGCCCTGTGTCCGCCGTGATCCCCCTCACACTGCCCGACATCCTGGAAGCGATGGCCGATGCCATCCCCGACCGCCCGGCAGTCATCACCACCGAGCGCGCCTACACGTACGCCGAGATCGACGAGCGTGCCACGCGCCTGGCCAACCACCTGCTGAGCATCGGGCTCGAGCCGGGCGCCCAGGTCGCCGTCCACGCGACCAACCGGATCGAGTGGGTCGACGCCCTCTACGGGTGCCTCAAGGCCCGCACGATCCCGGTCAACATCAATCACGCCTACCGGCGCGACGAGCTCGCCCGGACGTACGCCGCCACTGACTGTGTCGCGGCCATCGTCTCGCCCGAGTTCACCGCCGACCTCGATGAGCTCGACCTGAAGCTGGACCACCGGGTCGTCCTCGGCCCCGACTACGACGCCAAGGTCGCCGCGGCGTCCAAGGAACGGCCGACGGTCGGACGCACCCCCGGCGACTGGCACATCATCTTCACCACCGGCACCACCGGCACCCCCAAGGGCGCGGTCTGGCGCCAGGAGGACCTGATCTGGGCCGCGCTGAACACGGTCCGCCACAACGCGCCGATCCCCTCGGTCGCGGGGCTCGCCGCCGAGGCAGCCGCCCGTGCCTCGAGCGTCGTCCTGCTCGCCGGCGGGCCGCTGCTGCACGGGCAGAGCCAGCTGCTGCTCCTGCGGGCGCTGGTCGCCGGCGGCACCGCCGTGCTCGACACCTCTGCGACGTTCTCGGCGGAGGCCTTCCTCGACCTCGCCGAGAAGACCGGCGCGACCGCGATCACGCTTCTCGGCGACGCCCAGGCGCGACCGGTCGCGGCGGCGCGACTGACCAGCAAGAAGCGCTGGCCGCTGCGCTCGCTCGCGGGCGTCTCCAACACCGCCGCGCCACTCTCCGACGGGGTGCTCTCGGTCCTGCGCAACGCGTTCGCCCGCCGGGTCATCGTCGACTCCTACGGCACCCTGGAGACCGGTGTGACCGGGTCCCGTGCCGACGACGGGTCGACCGTCGCCCCCGGTGAGCCGCGGTTCATGGTCGGCCCGGAGGTGCAGGTCTTCAACCCCGACCTGACCCCGGCGGCCCCCGGGGTCGAGGGGCTGCTGGCGCGCTCCGGCCCGGCGGCGCTCGGCTACTACAACGACAACGCCCGCTCGGCCACCGCGATCAAGCTGATCGACAACCGACGCTGGACCTTCCCCGGCGACCTCGCCCGCCGCGAGGAGGACGGCTCGATCACCTTGCTCGGCCGAGCAGCCACGCTCGTACGGACCGGCGACCTCCAGATCCATCCCGAGACCATCGAGGGCGTCCTTCTCGCGCACGACGACGTCATCGACGCGGCGGTCTTCGGCATGCCCCACCCGCGCTGGGGTCAGCAGGTCGCGGCCCTGGTGCAGCTGGCTCCCTCGGTCGAGACCACCGCCGCCGACCTGCGCAAGCACGCCCGCGACGTCCTCGGGGAGTCGTACGAGCCCAAGCTCGTCCTGCTGGTCGAGTCGGTGCCGCGTACGCCTGCGGGGACCGTGGACTACCGGGCCGCCACCGGCCTCACCGCCGACCTGCTCAGCACCGGCGGGCTCAGCAATGGCGGGAGGGGCCCGGACGAGGAGGACGCCGAGTAGACGCCTCGCGGGCTGATATCAGCCCACAGGCCCTATGGGCTGATATCCTCGCATTCATCGAATGAGTTGATATCAGCCCATAGGAGTCGATCGTGGCGGACTATCGCCTCACCGCTAGGTCACCAGAAGCACTCGGCCAGGCCCTCGCCCGCCTTCGGGCGAAGCGCGGCGTGACGCAGGACGAGCTCGCAGAGGCGCTCGGCATCTCGCGCCGATACATCTATGAGCTCGAGTCCGGGAAACCGAACCTGTACGCCACGCGCATCTTCGAGCTGCTCAGAGAGCTCGGGGCCCACGTCGAGATTCATGCCCAGGTCGACGATAACGGGCGACGCTGATGCGCGATCCGCTCGACATCTGGATCTATGGCACTCGGATCGCCACCCTGTCCGAGGCGTACGACGGCCGACTGGCCCTGTCCTGGACCGACGAGTCGCAGGAACGCTGGCCCGAAGGCACGCGCCTGCTGTCGGCGAAGCTGACGATCGGCGACGTGCCGGTTCCCGCACTGGTCAAGAACTATCTGGACGGACTTCTCCCAGAAGGGAACGCTCGGACCAACCATGCGATGAGTGCAGGCGTCCCGCCGGACGACTCGTTCGCGATGATCCGGTCGTACGGCCGCGACACGACCGGCGCGGCCATCTTCGTCACCGAAGGGGCAGACGACCCGACCGCCAAAGGGCGATATGTGCCACTGACGCAGGACCAGCTCGCCGACCGAATTCGTCACGCGGACGAACACGCGCCAGCGGGCGCGTTCGGGACGACCGTCGAGTCGGTCAGTCTTCCGGGAATGGTCCCGAAGATCGCCGCCCACCACGAGGACGGCATCTGGTTCGCCTGCAAAGACGGCGCCCCATCGACCTGGATCATCAAGCGAGGAGGCCCAGCGGAGTCCGCCATCGCTGATGTCGTCGACACCGAGGTCGCTTCCCTGACACTTGCCCGCATGTTGGGCCTGACCAGCGTCGACGCGAAGGTCCTGGAGTTCGAGGATGTACGTGCCATCGCGGTCTCCCGCTACGACAGGGATCTCGACGGACCACATCCTCGGATCCACCAGGAGGATCTCGCTCAGGCGATCGGGCTGAACACCCTGGATCCCAACCGGAAGTTCCAGTGGGGTTCGAGGCTGCCCTCTCTGCGACACGCAGCCGACGTGATCCGCCTCGACGGCGGGAACCCTGACGATCTCCTGCGGCTGGCCACCTTCTCCCACCTCATCGGCAACACCGACATGCACGCGAAGAACATCTCGTTCATCCGCCGGGTCGACGGGAGCGTGACCCTGAGCCCGGCCTACGACATCTCCATGCATCTCCACCACCGCCGGGACAACCGGCGGTTCGCGTTGGACGTCAACGGCAAGTTCGTGGTCAGCGATGTCACCGCCGATGATCTGGTCGCGGAGGGTCGATCCTGGGGCCTGCCAGAGCGCCGCGCCCGACTAGTGGTCGACACGATCGTCGCCGACCTCGCCGAGGCGCTTGCTGACATCGACCGAAGTGCTCACCCGGGTGTCTCGGCTGAGGCCTGGGCCGTCGTCGATGAGCGAGTCGCAGCGGCCTCCTAGGGCTCGACCGGCCCGACAGACTCAGTGGAATCAGGCGGCTCAAGGGGCCCAGCAAGCCCGGGGAGGTGGTGGCCGAAGGGCACCCGCTCCACGTGTCCGAGGGCGGCCAGGATCGAGGGCAGCATCGCCTTGGCGGTGCGCTTGTAGCCCATGGCGCTGGGGTGGAAGTGGTCGATGGCGAACATCTCGTCGGGGTTGGTGATGAAGAACGGGCCGACGACGTCGGAGAGCGAGACGACGTAGGCGCCCCGGGCGAGCGCGATCTCCCGCTGACCCTCGGCCAGCTGCTTGGCGATCCTACGCCCGAGCGAGCGCAGCGGCTGCGGAAGCGGCCGGACCGCGCCCACGTCGGGGCAGGTCCCGACGACGACCTCGGCGCCGCGCTCCCGCAACGCGTCGATGACCTCGCCCAGCACACGGGTGGAGTCCTTCTGCGGCACCCGGTGGGTGACGTCGTTGCCACCCACGATGACCACGGCGACGTCGGGCCGATAGTCGTCGGGCAGCGACTCGACCTGCGCGGGGACCATCGAGGTCTCGGCCCCGACGACCGCAGCGGTGCGCAGCCGCACCGGTCTCAGCAGGGCCTTGGCGATGCCCTTGGCCAGCCGTGCGCCGAGGGTGCCGCCCTTGGTCTCCGCACCCAGCCCGGCGGCCATCGAGTCGCCGAGGACGAGCAGCTCCACCGGCGTACCGCCGTAGGTCTTCTTGTAGACCTTGTCGGCGTCGATGGCCTCCTCGCCGAGGGGCTTTCCGATCACGTCGCGCGCGTGCGCGGCCTGTCTCTTCAGCAACGTCACGAGCCCGGCACCGGCCGCCGCCCCGACCACACCGACCGCGCCGGCGACCCCGGCAGTGGCGGCGACCATACCGAGCCACCTGGCCTCTTCACTCGTCTTCGCGGTGTTCACATTCCTTTGTGTACCTGACGTATGTGAACGTCCGGTTCCTTCGTCGAGGTATGCAGAGTAAGGCACGCTTCCCGTGCGGAGTTCCGCGTGGGAAGCGTGCCTTCACCTGCATACCTTGACGAAGGGACAGCCCCTACGCCTGGGAGAGGCCGGCCGCCTCGAAGGCGTCGTAGTTCGGGGAGATGGTCGCGCGAGGGCCGACGATGCCGCTGATCGCGTCGAGGGTCTTGAGGCCGTGGCCGGTGTTGATGATCACCGTCTCCAGGCTCGGGTCGAGGAGACCGTTGTCGACGAGCTTCTTGGTGACCGCGAGCGTGGTGCCGCCGGCGGTCTCGGTGAAGATGCCCTCGGTGCGAGCGAGGAGCACGATCGCCGAGCGGATCTCGTCGTCGGTGACCTCCTCGACGGCGCCACCGGAGGAGCGGGTGGCGTCGAGGACGTAGATGCCGTCGGCCGGGTTGCCGATGGCCAGCGACTTGGCGATGGTGTCGGGCTTGACCGGACGGATGGCGTCGACGCCGGCCTTGAAGGCGGTCGCGACCGGGTTGCAGCCGGTCGCCTGGGCGCCGAAGATCCGGTAGGGCTTCTCCTCGACCAGACCGAGCTTGACCAGCTCCTTGAAGGCCTTGTCGACCTTGGTCAGCTGCGAGCCGGAGGCCACGGGGATGACGATCTGGTCGGGCAGGCGCCAGCCGAGCTGCTCGGCGATCTCGTAGCCGAGCGTCTTGGAGCCCTCGGCGTAGAAGGGACGTACGTTGACGTTCACGAACGCCCAGCCGTCCTCCTCAGCGGCGATCTCCTGAGCGAGCTTGTTGACGTCGTCGTAGTTGCCGTCGACGGCGATCAGGTTGTCGGTGAAGACCGCGGAGTTGACCTGCTTGGGCTGCTCGAGGTTGCTCGGGATGAAGACGGCGGTGGGGATCCCGGCCCGGGCGCCGGCGGCCGCGACCGCGTTGGCCAGGTTGCCGGTGCTGGGGCAGGCGAAGACCTTGGCGTCGAACTCGCGGGCAGCGCTCAGCGCGCACGCGACGACACGGTCCTTGAAGGAGTTGGTCGGGTTGGTCGAGTCGTCCTTCACCCAGATCTTCTCGATGCCGAGCTCCCGGGCGAGGTTCTTCGCCTCGAGGAGCCGGGTGAAGCCGGGCTCGGTGTTGGGGCTCTGCTCGATGTCGTCGGGCACCGGCAGCAGCGCCTTGTAGCGCCAGATGTTGCGGGGGCCGGCCTCGATCTCCTCGCGGGTCACGGCCGGGAAGTCATAGGCCACCTCAAGTGGCCCGAAACACTCCGGACACGCATAGTGCGGTCCGAGCTCGATCTGGTTGCCACACTCGCGGCACGACAGCGCCGAGGCGTTGCCGAACGCACCCTCGCGCAGACCCTTCTTCTCCGTGGTCGTGCCGTTGGGCTCCGATGTCACAGCGCTCATGAGAAACCTCCTCCTCATCTTCCCCGATCACGTCTCTCGCGCCGGGCCGGAATTAGCACCGTTTCCACGACCCGCCCACAGGTGGGAGGAGGCTCGTGGCGGTTGCCGGGACTTCTCAGGGCCGTTCCCTCAGTCCCTCTCGATGAGCAATACCGATCGTACGGCAGGCAGCCCGCCGCCAGCACACGCGGGTCCCACTCCGCGGACCAGGCGTCCACCATCCGGACCGACGGGCTCCCCTACCTGCTGTAACACGCTGTTACACGGACTATCCGGTCGTTCAGAACGACCGGATAGTCCTACGAACAGCGTGTTACACCTCAGGCGGCGTGCGCGGCCCCGACCTCGGCCCCGAGCTCAGCGCTGCCCTCGGCAGGCGCGAGCGCGCCACGTACGACGTCGCGTACGTCGCTGACCAGGTTGATCGTCAGCGCCTGCTTCACCTCGTCGGGGACGTCGTCGAGGTCCGGCTCGTTGCGCTGCGGCACGAAGACCTCGGTCAGGCCGGCTCGCTGGGCGGCGAGCAGCTTCTGCTTGAGGCCGCCGATGGGCAGCACCCGCCCGGAGAGGGAGACCTCACCGGTCATGCCGACCTCGCTGCGCACCGGGCGACCGGTCGCCAGGGAGGTGAGCGCGGTGACCATCGTGATCCCGGCGCTCGGCCCGTCCTTGGGGACCGCGCCCGCGGGCACGTGGACGTGGAGCGAGCGGTCCAGCACGGCCGGGTCGACGCCGAGCTCGGCGGCGTGCGAGCGTACGAAGGAGAGCGCGATCTGCGCGGACTCCTTCATCACCTCGCCGAGCTGACCGGTGATGTTGAGCCCGGTCCCCGAAGATCCAGCAGAGCCCTCCGCCGCGGACGCCTCGATGAAGAGCACGTCCCCGCCGAGGCCCGTGACTGCCAGTCCGGTGGCGACACCGGGCACAGACGTACGCTCCGCCGACTCCGGAGTGAACCGCGGCCGCCCGACCAGGTCCTTGAGGTTGTCCAGGTCGATCTCGACGTGCTCCGCCCCGGTGGCCAGCCTCGTCGCCGCCTTGCGCAGCGCCTTGGCGATGAGCCGCTCGAGCTGGCGAACGCCGGCCTCGCGGGTGTAGTTCGCCGCCAGCTCACGCAGCGCCTCGTCGGTGACGGTGGCCTCCTCGGAGGTCACCGCGGCGCGCTCGAGCTGCCGGGGCAGCAGGAAGTCGCGGGCGATGGCGACCTTGTCGTCCTCGGTGTAGCCGTCGATCGTGACCAGCTCCATCCGGTCGAGCAGCGCCGACGGGATCTGCTCGACGACGTTGGCGGTGGCGACGAACAGGACGTCGGAGAGGTCGAGATCGAGCTCGAGGTAGTGGTCGCGGAAGGTGTGGTTCTGCGCCGGGTCGAGCACCTCCAGCAGCGCGGCCGCAGGGTCGCCCCGGTAGTCGGAGCCGACCTTGTCGACCTCGTCGAGGAGGACGACGGGGTTCATCGAGCCGGCCTCCTTGATGGCCCGCGCGATCCGTCCGGGGAGCGCGCCGACGTAGGTGCGTCGGTGACCACGGATCTCGGCCTCGTCACGGACACCGCCCAGCGCGACGCGGACGAACTTCCGACCCAGCGACCGCGCCACCGACTCGCCGAGGGAGGTCTTGCCGACTCCTGGCGGGCCGGCGAGCAGCACCACCGCACCGGAGCCCCGGCCGCCGATGACCTGCAGCCCGCGCTCAGCGCGCCGGGCCCGCACCGCCAGGTACTCGACGATCCGGTCCTTGACCTCGTCGAGGCCGTGGTGGTCGGCGTCGAGCACCTCGCGCGCGGCGGTCACGTCGGTGGAGTCCTCCGTGGTCACACCCCAGGGCAGCTCCAGCACGGTGTCCAGCCAGGTGCGGATCCAGGCGGTCTCGGGGTTCTGCTCGGAGCCACGCTCGAGCTTGTCGACCTCGCGCAGTGCGGCCTCGCGTACGGCCTCGGGGAGGTCGGCCGACTCGACGCGGGCCCGGTAGTCGTCAGACCCCTCGGGCTCGCCCTCGCCGAGCTCCTTGCGGATCGCGGCGAGCTGCTGGCGCAGCAGGAACTCCCGCTGCGTCTTCTCCATGCCCTCGCGTACGTCCTCGGCGATCTTGTCGGTGACCTCGGACTCGGCGATGTACTCCTTCGCCCAGGCGATCACCTTCTCGAGGCGCTCGGTGACGTCCGGCGTCTCCAGCAGCTCGCGCTTGGCCTCGTCGTCGAGGTAGGGCGCGTAGCCGGCGGTGTCGGCGATCTCGGCCGGGTCGGTCAGCCGGTTGACCTGGTCGATGACCGGCCAGGCCTCGCGACGCTGGAGCACCGCGACGACCAGCCGCTTGTACTCCTCGGCCAGCTCCTTCGCGTGCTCCGTCGTGGTCTCGACCGCGGGCTCGACCTCGACCCACAGGGCCGCGCCGGGGCCGGTCACACCGGCGCCGATCTTTGCGCGGCCGTCGGCCCTCAGCACCGCCGCGGGCTCACCGCCCCGGAAACGGCCGACGCGCTCGATCGTCGCGACGGCGCCGTACGTCGCGTACCGGTCCCCCAGCCGCGGCGCGACCAGCAGCCGGCTCTCCGAGCCGGCCCTGGCAGCGTCGACGGCAGCCTGCGCGGCCTCGTCGAGCTCGATCGGCACGACCATGCCCGGCAGGACCACGGCGTCGGAGACGAACAGCACGGGAAGCTTGTCCATGACGGACCCTCCTACAGAAGTTGAGTGATACCCGCTCAACTTCTGGGAGCAACCGGATGTTCCCTCCGGTTAGTCTGTTCGCTGTCAGCGGACGGCGCCGGCTGCGTCGGCGCTCAGGCCCCGCAACAGCCCCAGCACACCCTCAGGCCCGGCCACCTCGAGGTCGGCCAGCCCAGCGAGCGGGCCTCGGTCGGGACCCGCGTGGGAGTAGACGAGAAGCGTGGGCGATCCGGTGGTCTCACCCCAAGCCCTGACGGCCTCGAACGCCTCGATGTCACCGAGATCGTCGCCACCGAACAGGATCGCGCCGGGCGCGACCTCCGAGACCAGCGTGTCGATCGCGCGGCCCTTGTGCATGCCGGGGGCGCGCACCTCGATGACCTGCTTGCCGGGCTCGATCATCAGGCCGTGCTCGGCGGCCAGCTCGGCCAGCGGCGGGAGCAGGCGCTCGGCGAGTCCGTCGGGGTCGGGGAACCGGCGTGTGTGCACCCCGACAGCAAGCCCCTTCTCCTCGATATAGGCGTCCTGCGCCCCGTGGGCGGAGAGCACCTCCGGCAGCGCCGCCTCGAAGGCAGCCAGCCCCTCGGGCGGCGGCGGGCCGACGACGACCCGGTCCGAGCCGCTCCAGCGCTCGTTGCCGTACTGCCCGAAGACATAGATCTCCTTGCCCATCTCCGCGAGCGCATCGGCGATCGCGTCCAGTCCGCCGAGCTCGACGGCCTGCCCGGCGGGGCGGCCGGTCACGATGGCCAGCGCCTTCACCCGGGAGGCGAGACCGATCAGGACCGACGCGGCGTCCTCATGGATCCGCGCCGTAGAGGGGTCCTCGACGATCGGCGAGAGCGTCCCGTCGAAGTCGAGCCCGACGAGGGTCTCGGCGGCAGCGGACACGACCGCGGCGTACTTCTGCTCGCCTTCGGTGCCAACGGACTGGAGTTCGGCCATGCATCAACTGTGACACGACAACGACCCCAGAGCCGACGGGGCGAGGGTGGCCGTGCGACAGATCACACGCCGTCGAGAACGGCCGGGAACCCTCAGAGAGCTCCGGTCAGCACGACCGTCAGCCGGTCGCCCTTCATCGAGCCCTCCACCGACAGATGGGTGCGTTTGATGCCGAGATCGTCGGCCAGCTGCTGGCCCTCGCGCTTCATCCCAGGCGGGAAGTACACGGTGTTCTCCGGGATGGAGCCCATCCAGTTGTCCTCGCCCACGACGTTCCAGCCGACCGTCGTGGCCTTCGCCGCGACCTCACCGGCCAGGCCGCCGATGTTGCTGTTGTTGTAGACCTCGACGCTGATCTTGGCGCGGTCGACGGGCGAAGGCTCGGCCTTGGCCGGCTTCTTCGTCTCGGTCTTGGCCGCCTGCGGCGAAGCCGATGCCGATGCCGACGGGCTGCCACCGGCCTGGGCGACCTCCTTGCCCTGGTCGTCGTCGCCCCCGGTCACCCAGAAGATGACGACGGCAATGACGACGGCCACGACGCTCAGAGCGATGACAGGTGTGGGGAGCGCGACGCCGCGCTCCCCCTTCGAAGGACGTACGCAGCCGGTCATTCAGACCTCGAAACCGAGCCGTCTCGCCGAGCGCTGACGCTGCCGGGCCGCGCGGAGCCGTCGCAGCCGGCGCACCAGCAGCGGGTCGGCCTCGAGGGCCTCCGGCTTGTCGATCAGGGCGTTGAGCACCTGGTAGTAGCGGGTGGCCGACATGTTGAACGCCTCACGCACGGCGGCTTCCTTGGCGCCTGCGTACTTCCACCACTGGCGCTCGAAGTCAAGGATCTGCTTGTCGCGCTCGCTGAGGCTCGCGGGGTCCTCACCTGGGCCTGTGACCTGCACGTTTACAGCGCTCATTCCTCGTCCCCCGGTGTTGTCTGCATCTGACGACAGCGTAACCCGCCGAACTACACGGCTGTGGTTCACCCTTCGGCGTGTTACTCGACAGGTATTCCGGACGGGGCGGAAGTCGTGAGTGGAACAACGGCGCGCCGAACCTGGGCCCGGTCTACTAGAGTCGGCGATGTGCAGGCTGACCTGGTAATCGTGGCCAATCGGCTCCCCGTCGATCGAGTGGAGATGCCGGACGGCACGAAGGCGTGGCGACGCTCCCCTGGAGGCCTGGTCAGCGCCCTCGAACCCGTCCTGCGCGCCAACGAGGGCGTCTGGATCGGTTGGCCGGGGGGCACCGACGAGGACCTCGAGCCCTTCGAGGACGACGGTCTCAACCTGCTGCCGATGACGATGACCGCCCAGGACATCGAGGAGCACTACGAAGGCTTCTCCAACGGCACCCTGTGGCCGCTCTACCACGACGTCGTCGCCAAGCCCGAGTTCCACCGCGAGTGGTGGGACGGCTACCAGCGCGTCAACAAGAGGTTCGCCGAGAAGTGCGCCGAGGTCGCCGCCAAGGGCGCGACCGTGTGGGTGCAGGACTACCAGCTCCAGCTGGTCCCGCAGATGCTGCGCGAGCTCCGCCCCGACCTGCGCATCGGCTTCTACCTCCACATCCCGTTCCCACCTGCCGAGCTCTTCCAGCAGGTGCCGTGGCGCCGGCAGCTGCTCGAGGGCCTGCTGGGCGCCGACCTGGTCGGCTTCCAGCTTCCCCAGGCGGCACAGAACTTCGTCCGGCTGGTGCGCCAGCGGGTCGGCCACAAGACCCATCGCGACCTCGTCTACCTCCCCGACGGGCGCACGGTGCACGCGGCCGCCTTCCCGATCTCGATCGACTTCATCGGCTTCGACGAGATGGCCCACGACGAGTCCGTCAACCAGCGCGCCAAGGAGATCCGCCAACAGCTCGGCGACCCGAAGAAGATCCTTCTCGGCGTCGACCGGCTCGACTACACCAAGGGCATCTACGCCCGTCTGCGCGCGTACGGC
Organism: Nocardioides panzhihuensis; assembly: GCF_013408335.1. Classification (NCBI taxonomy): domain Bacteria; kingdom Bacillati; phylum Actinomycetota; class Actinomycetes; order Propionibacteriales; family Nocardioidaceae; genus Nocardioides; species Nocardioides panzhihuensis. Next base: position 4,347,952 of record NZ_JACBZR010000001.1, read on the forward strand.
GAGATGCTCCGCGACACCGAGCTCGACGTCGAGGACGCGATCTTCGTCCAGGTGGCGGTGCCCTCGCGCGAGCGTGTCGAGCAGTACCGCAAGCTGCGCGACGACATCGACCGGCTCGTCGGCCACCTCAACGGCGACCTCGGCCGCATCGGCCGCCCGGCGATCTCCTACCTCCACACCTCGCTGCCACGACACGAGATGGCCGCGCTCTACCGCGCCGCCGACATCATGGTCGTCACGCCCTACCGCGACGGCATGAACCTGGTCGCGAAGGAGTACGTCGCCTGCCGCTACGACAACGACGGCGCCCTCGTCCTCTCCGAGTTCGCCGGCGCGGCCGAGGAGCTGCGCCAGGCCTGGTTGGTGAACCCCTACGACATCAACGGGATGAAGGCCGCGCTGCTGGAAGCGTACTCCGCCGAGCCGAAGGAGCTCACCCGCCGGATGAGGGCGATGCGCAAGCAGGTCGCCTCCAAGGATGTCCGCCACTGGGCCGACACGTTCCTCGAGGTGCTCGCCGCGGTGCAGAGCAGCCACACCAAGAACGTCCTTCCGCCCAACGGCAGCTAGCTCCCCCCGGGCCACTAGAGTCGAGGCCGTGACCACCAACTCTGCTCCGATCAGGTGGGGAATCCTCGGCACCGGCCGGATCGCCCACTCCCTAGCCACCGATCTGATGCTCGTCCCCGACGGCCAACTCGTGGCGGTCGGGTCGCGGAGCAAGGAGTCCGCGGAGACGTTCGCGCAGGTGTACGCCGCCCACGGCCCGGTTCGCGCGCACGGCTCCTACGAGGAGCTGGCCGCCGATGAGGACGTCGACGTCGTCTACGTCGCCTCCCCCCACTCCCACCACCTCGAGCACGCCAGCCTCGTGCTGGAGGCCGGAAAGCACGTCCTGTGCGAGAAGGCGCTGACGCTCAACAGCACCGACTCGCAGACGATGGTCGACCTGGCCACCTCCAAGAAGCTGTTCCTCATGGAGGCCATGTGGATGGCGACCAACCCGATCATCCGGCGCGTCGTCGCCGACGTGCAGTCTGGCCGCTTCGGGGTTCCCCGTCACGTACACGCCGAGCTCGGCTTCGTCGCCGATCCCGACAAGCACCAGCGCCTGCTCGACCCCGCGCTCGGCGCGAGCGCGCTGCTCGACATGGGCATCTACCCGCTCACCTTCGCCCATCTGCTCTTCGGCGAGGCCCGAGCGCTGACCGCTCAGGCCAACATCGGCACGAGCCCTGACGGCGCCTCCGGCGGCACCTTCGACCTGGACCTGGTGATGACCGGGAAGTACGCCGGCAACGAGCTCTCCACCATGGTCGCCTCGGTCACGTCCCACTCCTCCCGCTCGGCGGCCATCGCCACCGACCAGGGCCGCGTCGAGCTGACCGACTTCCACCACCCGTCCTCGGCCGTCTTCAAGCCCGCCAACGGAGACGAGCCCGTCGAGATCGTCGGCGACGAGCCCGTCATCGGCGCTGCGTACGGAAACGAGATCGTCGAGGTGCAGCGCTGCCTGCGTGAGGGGCTCCTGGAGTCCCCGCTGGTCCCGCACAACCAGACGCTCAGCCTGATGCGCCAGATGGACATGATCCGCGAGTCCGTCGGCGCCCGCTACGCCACCGAAGCCTGACGAGTAGTCACCTCACAGGCCGAGTCGTCACCCCCGCCGGCCGAGACGTCACGCACGTCGGCCGAGCTGGCACCTGGATGCCAGCTCGACCGACGCAAGCGACGTCTCGACCGACGTACCTGACGCTTCGGCTCTCAGGCGGTGTTCGGCTTCTCGTTGAAGGAGCCGTGCGGTTGCACGACGTCGAGGAGGTCACGGATCACGTCGGGCCCAAGGGCTCCCCAGTGGTTCTTGTATCCGTAGACGCCGGCGAGGGTGCGTGACTCGTAGTCGCCGTTCATGACCTCGATGTCGTGCGGAGTGATCAGGCCGGGGTGGGCGACGCCGACGGCGGCGGAGACCTTGGTCAGCTCCCTGCGCAGGGTCCTGAGATAGCTGGCGCAGCGATCACCCTTGTCCTGCGGGTCGAGACCGCCGGAGAGCCACTTGCTCTGGGTCGCGACGCCGGTCGGACAGCTGTCGTCGTGGCACTTCTGCGCCTGGATGCAGCCGATCGACAGCATCGCCTCGCGGCCGACGTTGAGCATGTCGGCACCGAGCGCGAAGGCGACCGCGGCGTTCTCCGGCAGACCGAGCTTGGCCGACCCGATGAAGGTGACCGAGTCGGTGAGACCGAGCTCGGCGAAGGTGCCGTAGACCCGCGAGAAGCCGATCCGATACGGCATCGCGACGGCGTCGGAGAAGATCAGCGGCGCAGCGCCGGTGCCGCCCTCGCCACCGTCGACGGTGATGAAGTCGACTCCTCGTTCCCCCGACAGCATCTTGCCGGCGAGCTCCTGCCAGAACTCCATCTCCCCCACAGCCGACTTGATGCCGACCGGCAGTCCCGTCTCGGCGGCGATCATCTCGACGAAGTCGAGCATCGAGTCGACGTCGGAGAAGGCAGAGTGCCGAGACGGCGACACGCAGTCCTTGCCGACCTCGATGCCCCGGATCTCGGCGATCTCCGGGGTCACCTTGGCCGCCGGCAGCAGCCCGCCGAGGCCCGGCTTCGCGCCCTGGGAGAGCTTGATCTCGATCGCCTTGACCGGTGCGGCGGCGACCTTCTCCTTCAACCGCTCGATCGAGAAGGTGCCGTCCGGGTTCCGGCAGCCGAAGTAGGCGGTGCCGATCTGCCACACCAGATCCGCGCCACCCGCGAGATGGTAGGACGAGATGCCGCCCTCGCCGGTGTTGTGCATCGCCCCGGCACGGTGGGCGCCCAGGTTGAGCGCCTTGATCGCCGGACCCGACAGCGATCCGAACGACATCGCCGAGATGTTGACGACCGACTCCGGCCGGAACGCCTTGGCGCGCCCCCGTGGGCCTCCGAGCACCTTCGCCGAGGGCAGCTTCGCGGCCATGTCGTGGTCGTCGGGGAGGCTGTCGGCGAACGTACGGTGCTTGATGTGGATGTGGCCCTGCATGTGCTCGACGTCGTTGTCGGTGCCGAAGCCGAAGTAGTTGTTCTGACCCTTGGACGAGGCGTACACCCAGCGCCGCTGGTCACGACTGAAGGGCCTCTCCTCGTCGTTGCTGGTCACGATGTACTGCCGCAGCTCCGGACCGATCTTCTCCATCAGGTAGCGCGCATGCCCGATCACCGGGAAGTTCCTCAGGATCGCGTGCTTGCGCTGGGTCAGGTCGCGCGCGGCGACCACACCGGCAGCAACCGCTGCTCCTCCGAGGAGGGTCGTCATCTTCATGTACGTCTTCCTACCGGGCGGTCACCCACTTGTAAACGTGGCGACGGTGTCGTCGGTTCGCTCAGGCGAGCTCGGGGATGACCTGCGACTCGAAGAGCTCGAGCGAGGAGCGGTCGTAGGCGGCATCGGGGAAGTAGCCGATGGCGTACGTCATCCCGAGCTCCTCCATCGCCTTGAGCCGCTCGACGACCTGTTCGGGAGTGCCGGCGAGCGCGCCGGGGCCGCTGCTGTTCGCGATGATCTCGGCGGTCTTGTCCTCACCGAGGTGCGGCAGCAGCCGCGCCTTCCAGGCGGCCAGCTTGTCGGCGACCTCGGCCTCGGTCTCGCCCAGCACCACGTTGTAGTTGGAGGAGCGGGTGATCTCGGAGAAGTCACGCCCGAGGCTCTCGCAGTGCGCCGCGAGGATGTCCGACTTGGCCTTGAACGTCTCCGGGTCGCCGAGGAAGTTGGTGTAGTCGGCGTACTGCGCGGCGATCTTCAGGGTCACCTTCTCGCCACCACCCGCGATCCACAGCGGGATCCCGGAGCGGCCCTTCTGGATCGGCAGCGGCTGGCAGATGGCGCCGTCGACCTGGTAGTACTTCCCGTCCAGCGACGAGACGCCCGTGGTCCAGGCCTGCTGGAAGATCTGGACGCCCTCGCGGAGCATCCCGAGCCGGTCACGGGCCTCGGGGAAGCCGTAGCCGTAAGCGCGCCACTCGTGCTCGTACCACCCCGCGCCGATCCCCATCTCGATCCGGCCACCGCTGATGTGGTCGGTGGTCGCGGCGACCTTCGCCAGGTAGGCCGGGTTGCGGTAGGACATGCACGAGCACATCTGGCCGAGCCGCACCCGCGACGTCACCGCGCCCAGACCGGCCATCAGCGACCAGGCCTCGTGCGTGGCCTCCTCGGACGGAACCGGCGTGGTGTGGAAGTGGTCGTAGACCCAGATGCTCTCCCAGGAGGAGCCGGAGTCTGCGTACGTCGCCAGGTCCTTCATCGTCGTCCACTGGTCCGCCGGGTCGATCCCGACGAGGTCGAAGCGCCATCCCTGCGGGACGAAGAAACCGAACTTCATGTCTACTCCTTGATGAGTCCAACCTGAGCTGCCACGGACAACTTAACCCTCGGCGCCAGCCGATACCCTCACCTTTTATGAGCGCACTCGCCGGACTCGTGGACAAGGGCCTGATGGCATCCGACTGGGCCGAGGCGCTGGCGCCGGCCGAGCCGCAGATCGAGCAGATGGGCCGCTTCCTGCGCGACGAGCTGGCGGCGAGACGGCCCTACCTCCCCGACGGCGACCGGATCTTCAACGCCTTCCGGCGACCGCTGCGAGACGTACGCGTCCTGATCGTCGGCCAGGACCCCTACCCGACCATCGGCCACCCGATCGGCCTCAGCTTCGCGGTTGAGAAGGACGTACGTCCGCTGCCGGCGTCGCTGCGCAACATCTACGCCGAGCTGGCCACCGACCTCGACCTGAAGATGCCCGAGCACGGCGACCTTTCGGCCTGGGCCGACCGCGGGGTGATGCTGCTCAACACCTCTCTGACGGTGCGGCCCGGAGCTCCCGCCTCACACTCCAAGAAGGGCTGGGAGGAGGTCACCGGGCGGGCGATCGACGTGCTCGGCAAGCGCGGCGGGCCACTGGTCGCGATCCTGTGGGGCAGGCACGCGCAGAACTTCGAGCCGCGCCTCGACAAGGTGCCGGCGATCAAGTCCGTCCACCCCTCGCCGCTCTCCGCGCGCCGTGGGTTCTTCGGGTCCCGGCCGTTCTCGCGCGCCAACGCCCTCCTGGTCGAGCAGGGCGCTTCGCCGATCGACTGGTCCCTGCCTGACTAACTAGGATCGGACCATCGGCGGCGAACGGGGGGGCACGTGGGCGAGAACGCGACCGGACCGACGCTGTCGGTGCCACGCCGGCTCAAGATCACCGGCACCATCGTCGTCGTCCTGCTGGCGGTCTGGGCCGCTGCGCTCGGCGCCCGGACCCTGCTGGACCGGGCAGCTCCTCCGGAGTTCCCCGCGGCCGACGTACGCGACTGGGCGACCTTCGCCGACCACGTCGTCCTGGGCACCGCCGGCCCCGACGACACAGACCGGCTGCAGGTCACGACCGTCCTGTGGAGCCGGCAGGGATCCCACCCGATCGGTCGTCAGATCACGATCGAGGCCGAGATGACCGCGGACGAGGTGTACGCCGTGCCGGTGGCCTGGATCGAGGACGGCAGCAGCGACGGGCGCTGGGTCGCACTGGCGGCCGATGCCGTGCTCCCTCTCGACGGCGGGCGGATCACTGGGGGTGGCGCCACCTGGGCGGCCGACCACGCCGGGGAGTCGCCCCGGACCCTCGCCACCGAGCTCTACGAGACCGGACCACACCCGGCCGCCGTCCCCTACCTCTACGAGAGTCTCGAACAACGCCTCGCCGCTGTGGAGCGGTAGGTAGAATTCTGGCGTGAGCCAGGATTCCCCCACGCTGCCCCAGCGCACGAACTGGCTTCGGGCCGGGGGTTGGGCGCTCGGCTTCGTCGCCCTGCTGTGGGTGCTCGAGGCCACCGACTACATCAGCGGTCACCAGCTCGACACGCTCGGCATCGTGCCGCGCACCGACGCCGGCTTGCTCGGCATCGTCTTCGCGCCGGTGCTCCACTTCGGCTGGGCCCACCTCTACGGCAACACCGTGCCCGCGCTCGTCCTCGGTTTCCTGGTCCTCGCCTCTGGCGTCGGTCGAGGGATCGTGGCGACGCTGATCATCTGGGTGGTCGGCGGCGTCGGCGTCTGGGTGATGTCGCCTCCGGGCAGCATCACCGCCGGGACCTCGATGCTGATCTTCGGCTGGCTGGTCTACCTGATCATGCGCGGCCTGTTCAGCCACCGCGTCAGCCAGATCGTCATCGGCGTGCTCATCTTCCTGGCCTACGGCAGCCTGCTGCTCGGGGTGCTCCCCGGACAGACCGGCGTCTCCTGGCAGGGCCACCTCTTCGGCGCGATCGGTGGCGCGCTGGCAGCCTGGCTGCTCCACGACCCGTCCCAGAAGCAGGCCCCGAAGCAGGCCCACAAGAAGACCGCCTGAACGAGCTGATGGAGACTGGTTCCATGCAGATCCTCTCCATCCAGTCGCACGTGGCCTTCGGCTACGTCGGCAACTCGGCGGCCGTCTTCCCGATCCAGCGCCTCGGGCACGAGGTCTGGCCGGTGCTCACCGTCAACTTCTCCAACCACACCGGCTACGGCGCGTGGCGCGGACCGGTCGTGGACGCTGACCAGGTCGCCGGGGTCATCGAGGGGATCTCCGAGCGCGACGGTCTCTCCACCGTCTCCGCGGTGCTGTCCGGCTACCAGGGCGACCCGGCGGTCGGCGCGGTGATCCTGGACTCCGTACGCCGCGTGAAGGCGCTCAACCCGCGAGCCCTCTACTGCTGCGACCCGGTGATGGGCGACGTCGGGCGCGGGATGTTCGTCCGGGAGGGCATCCCGGAGTTCATGCGCGACGAGGTCGTTCCGGCGGCCGACGTGATCACGCCCAACCACTTCGAGCTCAACTTCCTCGCCGGCGTGGAGTCGACCGAGACCCTGGAGGAGGTGCTCGCCGCCGTCGACGTCGTCCGCGAGTCGGGTCCCTCGAACGTGCTCGTGACCTCGGTGATCACCGAGGACCCGACCCACCTCGACCTGATCGCGGTCTCCGACGAGGGGGCCTGGTCGGTCACCACTCCCCTGCTCCCGATCTCCCCCAACGGTGGTGGCGACGTCACCGCGGCGGTCTACCTCTCCCACCTGCTCTCGACCGGTTCGACCCCGACCGCTCTGGGACGCACCGCGAACACCCTTTTCGCCATCCTCGACCGCACCCTCAGGTCCGGCCGCCGCGAGCTCGAGCTCATCGCCTCGCAGGACGACATCGCCAACCCGCCGACGACGTACGAGGTCACTCAGCTCCGCTGAGCAGTGAACGGAGCCGGTGACAGGAGTCGAACCCGCGACATCCTCATTACAAGTGAGGCGCTCTACCAACTGAGCTACACCGGCATGCCGTGCGTCTCCGCGACGGCGGGACAATCGTAGCCAGTCAGGGCCCCGAGTGCGTATCCGGCGTGTCGAGCAAACCCCAGACTCGCCCAGAAGCAACCCTCGGGAACACTCCCGTGGCGGGCGTCTGAGAGTGTTTCCCTTCATCCGAGCGACTTGTAGACGAAGGGAAGACGGATGACGGACATCTTGGGCGCCATCAACGGTGTCATCTGGAGCAACTGGCTCGTGTATCTGTGTCTCGCCGCGGGGGTGTACTTCTCCGTGCGGTCACGGCTACTCCAGGTGAGGCACTTCCCGGAGATGATCCGGCTTCTCGCACGCGGGGAGAAGTCGGCCTCCGGGGTCTCCTCGTTCCAGGCGCTCGCGATGTCGCTGGCCGGACGCGTGGGGACGGGCAACATCGCCGGGGTCGCCACCGCGATCGCGTTCGGTGGCCCCGGCGCGATGTTCTGGATGTGGGCGGTCGCTTTCCTCGGCGCCTCGACCTCCTTCGTGGAGAGCACGCTGGGCCAGATCTACAAGACCCGTGACCCGCTGACCGGCGAGTACCGCGGCGGGCCGGCCTACTACTTCAGCCGAGCCTTCGCGCACACCCGCGCCCGCCGCTACTTCACCGTCTACGGGTTCATCTTCGCGGCCGTGACCGTGCTGGCCTGCGGCGTACTCCTTCCCGGCGTCCAGGCGAACTCGATGACCGCCAGCATGACCAACGCCTGGGGCGTCCCGACCTGGGGCGTTGCGATCGCGACGGTCATCGTGTTCGCGTTCGTCGTGGTCGGCGGCGTCAAGCGCATCGCGTCGTTCGCGACGCTCGTGGTGCCGTTCATGGCGGTCGCGTACGTCTTCGTCGCCATGATCGTCGTGTTCGTCAACGCCGACAAGATCCCGGCGGTCCTCAGCGACATCTTCTCGAGCGCCTTCGGCCTCCACTCCACGTTCGGCGCCGTGCTCGGTCTGGCCGTGATGTGGGGCGTCAAGCGCGGCGTCTACTCCAACGAGGCGGGGCAGGGGACGGGGCCGCACGCGGCGGCGGCCGCCGAGGTCTCCCACCCGGCGAAGCAGGGTCTGGTCCAGGCGTTCGCCGTGTACGTCGACACCCTGTTCGTCTGCTCGGCGACGGGCTTCCTGATCCTGTCCACCGGTGCCTACCGGGTCTTCGAGGACGGCAGCGAGACCGGCGGTGTGCTCGTCGACGGTGGCATCCTCGCCGCAGGCGCGGAGGTCGGCCCGGCCTACACGCAGTCGGCCTTCGACACGGTGTTCCCCGGGGTCGGCGCCTCCTTCATCGCCATCTCGCTGGCGTTCTTCTGCTTCACGACGATGGTCGCCTACTACTACATGGCCGAGACGAACCTGCGCTTCATCGTCGGCCGGTTCGCAACCGTTCGGCTGGGCGGGGAGCGCGGGGTCACGATCGGACGGGTGACCACGCTTGCCCTGCAGGCCGTCATCCTGGCCGCGTCCGCGTACGGCTGCGTGTCGACGGCCAGCGACGCCTGGACGCTCGGCGACATCGGTGTCGGCCTGATGGCGTGGCTCAACATCCTCGGCATCCTCGTCCTCCAGCAGCCCGCGTTCAAGGCACTCCGTGACTACGAGAAGCAGAAGAAGCAGGGACTCGACCCGGTGTTCGACCCGCACGCACTGAACATCACCGGAGCCACCTACTGGGAGACCTACGAGCGGAAGTCCGAGCGGGTCTAGCCTCACTCGCTCTCGGCGGGGCGTTCCAGCGGGACGTACTCGTGGGCGGTGAGGGCCCCGTTGGTCTCCAGCTCGATCGACTGGAGGCCGACGGGGAGCCCGTCGGCGTAGGTGATCAGGGTGACCTCGGCGGTGCGGCGGATCTTCCCCATCGCGAAGGCGTACGCAGCGCCACCGGTGGTGCCGTTGGTGTAGGTCCAACCGGTCTCGCCGTTCTCGCCGGTCACCTCGGTCGGCCCCTGGTGCACGTGGCGGTGGCCGCCGACGACGAGGGTCGCGCAGCCCCGGCGCAGGGTCTCGCGCCCCAGCGCCGGGTCGTGGACGAGGAGCGTCGCGACCGGCGTACCCTCTTCCTTCGAGGCGCAGGCGATGTCGGCCAGCTTCGAGCCGGCGTCCTCGAGGCTGACACCCTTCTCGTCGATCCAGTTGCCGAGGCCGCTGGTGCGGGGGTCGGGGGCGCCGAGGAGCGTCGAGCCGCCCGGACCGTCGACGACCTCGCCCTCGAGCATGGTCCAGCCCCTGTCGGCCAGGTAGTCGCCGACCGTCGGACCGTGGTCGTGGTTGCCGGTGACCGCCCACTTGTCCAGGCCGTCGCTCGCGTCGGTCAGGGAGTCGAGGGAGAAGGTCTCCCAGTCGGACCCGGTCGAGGTGTCGTCACCGCCGCCGAGGATGCCGGTCGCACCGCCCTCGTCGGCGATCGCACGCATCACCGAGTCCATGCCGACGTTGTCGTGTCGGTCGGAGACCAGGGCCACCACGGTCTCGTCCTCGGCCGGCTCCCGCAGCGCGAGGTCCGGGACCTTCTCGACCACCTTCTCGTAGAAGGTCCGGCTGGAGTTGTAGGTGTCGACGGCACTGGCCACCAGCCGGCGGGTCTGGTTGGCGTAGGCGTCACCACGGACCTCCACCCCGGCCAGCTCGTCGGGCACCGGGATCTCCGGACCGAGGAAGTCGGCCAGCAGGGTCCAGTCACCGGAGACCGGGCCGGCCTCCTTGTCTGATGCGGGCGCTATGGACTCGCCCCAGGGCTGCCAGACCGCGACCGCGAGCAGCGACACCGTGACCGCCCCGACGCCGGCAGCGGTGAGTCCGTGTCTCGTCCGGGTCGCGGCGGACAGCTGTCTGCGCAGGTCAGCGCGGCGTGAGGAGCCGGGCAGCCGCCAGATCAGCACCACGCCGGCGACGATCGTCAAGGAGATCGCGGCGCCACGGAGCACCGCCGCCACGAGCATCGACTCGACCATCTCCACCACGACGGCGCGCTGGCCGTCGGGCGCCGAGCCGAGCACCGCGTAGCGCTCGAAGAGCTCGTCCATCGATCTCAGCTCGGTCTTCCCGAGAGTGACGTCGACACCGACCGGGCCACCGACGTCCAGGCGTACGTCGGGCAGCACCGGTCCGGTGTGGATGATCGCCTTGCCCGACAGCGTCGGGCGCAGGACCGAGTCGTGACCGGCCAGGACCACCTGACGCTCGCTGGACAGGAAGAGCCACGTGCTCACCACCGCGGCGAGCACGAGCCACAACGCACCTAGCCCCGCCCAGACGGCGAGGCCACGGAGCAGGGCTCGGCGAGAGATCAGCGACGCGCCTCTGCGACGGCGTAGAGCACGACCGACGCAGCGACGCCGGCGTTGAGGGACTCGACTGAGTTGGCCATCGGGATCGACACTATCTGGTCGCAGGTTTCCTGGACCAGGCGCGAGAGACCGCCGCCCTCGGCGCCGACGACGATCACCAGCGGGCCGTCGGCGAGACCGTCGGGGGCGCCCAGCTCGGGCAGCGTGATGTCGCCCTCCATGTCGAGCCCGACGACCATGCAGCCGGCCTCCTGGTAGGCCTTGAGCTGACGGGTCAGGTTGACCGTCTGCGCGACCGGGATCCGGGACGCGGCGCCGGCGCTCGTCTTCCAGGCGGCGGCGGTGATCCCGGCGGCACGCCGCTCCGGGATCACGACGCCGTGGGCGCCGAAGCCCGCAGCCGAACGCACGATGGCGCCCAGGTTGCGGGGGTCGGTGATCTGGTCGAGCACCACGATCAGCGGCTTCTCCCCGATCTCGGCAGCGCGGTCGAGCAGGTCGTCGGCATGGGCGTACTCGTAGGCGGGGATCCGCGCGGCCAGCCCCTGGTGGCCGTTGAACCCGGTCATCCGGTCGAGCTCGACCTTGGTCACCTCGAGCAGCGAGATGCCCTTCTCGGAGGCGAGCAGGAACGCCTCGCGCAGCCGCCCGTCGCGCTCGGCGCCCTCGGCGACATAGAGACCGTTGACCGGTACGTCCTCACGCAGCGCCTCGACCACGGAGTTGCGCCCGATGATCCACTCGGCGTCGCCGGCGGACCGCTTGCGCGGGCCCTTGTTGCGCTGCTCGGAGGCCTGAGCCGCCTTGTGGGCCTTGTGGTAGGGCCGGTCCTTCGCCTTCGGGGTCGGGCCCTTGCCCTCCAAGCCCTTGCGCCGGTTGCCGCCGGTGCCGGCCTGGGCACCCTTCTTACGGCCCTTCGCGATCGAGCCGCGACGTTGGGAGTTGCCTGCCATCAGTTAACGCTCCATTTCGGACCCTCAGGGGTGTCCTCGATCTCGATCCCGGCTTCCTTGAGCCGGTCTCGCATTGCATCAGCGCGGGCCCAGTCCTTGGCGGCGCGCGCCTGGGCACGCTCGTCCAGGACCCCGCGGACCAGTACGTCCAGCGCACCGGTCAGCTTCTCGTCCTCGCCGCTCGCCTGGCCCCACGCGGGGTCGGCGGGGTCGAGGCCGAGGATGTCCAGCATCGCGCGGACGCTCGCGGCGACCCCGCGCAGCGCCGGGCTGTCGCCGTCTGCGAGCAGCTTGTTGCCCTCGCGGACGACCTCGTGCAGGGCGGCGACAGCGGCGGGAGTGCCGAGGTCGTCGTCCATGGCGTTGACGAAGTCGGCGCACGGGACGCCGTCGGCCGGGGCGACCTCCATCGAGCTGGCCCCCATCACCGACGCCGCCCGCTCCAGGAAGCCTTCGATCCGCTGGAACCCGACGGCCGCCTCATGGAGGGCCTCGAAGGAGAACTCGACGTGGGAGCGGTAGTGGGCCGCGACCAGGTAGTAGCGCAGCTCGATGCCGCGTACCTGCTTCAGGACCTCCGGGATGACCAGCGAGTTGCCCAGCGACTTCGACATCTTCTCACCGGAGGTGGTGATCCAGGCGTTGTGCAGCCAGTAGCTCGCGAACGGTCGGCCGGCGGCGCGTGACTGCGCCTGCTCGTTCTCGTGGTGCGGGAAGCGCAGGTCCAGGCCGCCACCGTGGAAGTCGAAGGCCGGACCGAGGTACTTCCCGGCCATCGCCGAGCACTCGATGTGCCAGCCGGGCCGTCCCAGACCCCAGGGCGAGGGCCACGAGGCGGTCTCCGGCTCGGAGACCTTGCGGCCCTTCCACAGCGCGAAGTCGCGCGGGTCGTGCTTGCCCCGCGGGTCGGCGTCGGCGGCGGCCTCCATGTCGTCGACCTTCTGCCCGGAGAGCTCGCCGTAGGTCGGCCAGGAGCGCACGTCGAAGTAGACATCTGCCGAACCGTCTTCGGCGGCGTAGGCGTGGCCCTTCGCGATCAGCTCCTCGATCAGCGCGACGATCTCGGGGATGTGGCCGGTCGCCAGCGGCTCGTAGGTCGGCCGGGCGACGTTGAGCGAGGCATAGGCGGCGTCGAGCTCACGGTGCATCTCGTAGCCGAGGTTGTACCAGGGCCGGCCCTGGTCGGCCGACTTCGCCAGGATCTTGTCGTCGATGTCGGTGACGTTGCGGATGAACGTGGTCTCGTAGCCCGACGCCCGCAGCCAGCGCTGCAGCACGTCGAAGTTCACCCCGCTCCGCACATGTCCGACATGCGGCTCGCTCTGGACGGTCAGGCCACAGACATAGAGCGACGCCTTGCCGGGCTGCAAGGGCGTGAAGTCACGTACTTCACGGGTCGCCGAGTCATAGAGCCTGAGTGCCATGCTCCAAGTCTAGGGAAGTACGGGTGTTCCCTACCCATCGCGACGCACGATGAGCGAGCGCCAGCGGGCGAACAACGGGTGTTTCATCGGACCCTGTCGGTATCCTCGCGCTTGCGCTACCGGCGTGGCGCGATGAGCGCGGTTGCGATCGCGGCGACGCCCTCGCCGCGTCCGGTGAGCCCGAGACCGTCGGTGGTCGTCGCCGTCACGGTGACTGACGCGCCGGCCGCCGTGGAGAGCGCTTGGTTGGCCTCATCGCGCCGAGGACCGATCTTGGGCCGGTTGCCGATCACCTGGACCGCGATGTTGCCGATCTCGAAGCCGGCCTCGCGGACCCGGCGCGCGGCCTCCGCCAGCAGGGCGACCCCGGCTGCTCCGGCCCACTCGGGCTCGGAGGTGCCGAAGTTCGACCCCAGGTCGCCGAGGCCGGCCGCGGAGAAGAGCGCGTCGCAGCAGGCGTGGGCGGCGACGTCGCCGTCGGAGTGCCCGGCCAGCCCCTGCAGCTCGTCGGGAAAGGCCAGGCCGGCCACGTGCATCGGGACACCGTCGGCAAGGCTGTGTACGTCGGTCCCGATGCCGACCAGAGGAAGCTGCACGCTCCGAAGTCTCCCAGATCCCCGGCCTATCGGACGCAGTCAGGTCGTCTTCCGGTGCCCGACCTGGACGACGCCGTCGAGGACCCGGACCTCGTAGGCAGGAATGGTCACGTGCGGGTCGTCCAGGCACTGTCCCGTACGCAGGTCGAACCCGTGCCGGTGGACGGGCGAGGCCACGAACGGCACCCCGTCACGGACCCCGACGATGCCCCTGGCGATCACCGACGCCTTGGCGAACGGATCGTGGTTGCCCAGCGCGTAGACGACGTCGTCGGACATCCGGAAGATGGCGACGGCCTGGCCGTGGACCAGCGCCGTGGCGCCGCGCTCCACCTCGAGCTCGTCGACCTGGCAGACGTGCTGCCAGTCTCCGTCCTCATACAGCGGTATCCGCTCGCTCATGCCGTCGCAGGCCCGAGCCGCTTCGTCGACATACGTCGGTCCTCCCTTCGGTGGAATCGACCGTAGGGCGCGTGGCAGCCGCCTCCTGTTTCGGTTTGTAACGGGTGCGTAAACACCAGCGCCCAGGCCATCGGTCCAGTCCGTCGGCCAGTCCGTCGATCCGGCCCGTCGGCCGGCTCCGGCGCCGAACGGATAATCTCCTGGGGTGCCTGCCGCTCTCGTACTCCTGGCCGCCGGCTCCGGCACCCGCGTCGGGGCCGCCGCCAACAAGGTGCTGCTCCCGCTCGACGGGTCCGGCGATCCGGCCTCCTCAGCCCTCGGCCTCTCGCTCCGGACAGCTCTCGAGGTGCCGGACGTGCACCGTGTCGTCCTGGTCGTACGCAGCGGCGACGAGGAGGCGGTCGCGGCCGTCGCTCAGCCCCTGCTCGGCGAGCGCGAGGTCGCGATGGTCACCGGCGGCGAGACCCGCCACGCCTCCGAGCAGGCTGCGCTCGGGGTGCTCCGGGCCGACATCGAGGCCGGCGAGATCGACGTGGTGGCGATCCACGACACCGCCCGGCCGCTGGCCACACCGGACCTCTACACCACGGTCATCGGCGTCGCCCGTGAGCACGGCGGCGCCATCCCGGCCGCCCCGCTCACCCACCTCTCGACGCGTGACCTTCAGCCTGTGGCCGGTGCTCTCGTCGGCGTACAGACGCCGCAGGCCTTCCGGGCCGCCGACCTCCTGGCCGCCTACGCGCAGGCCGCGGCCGACGGCTTCGACGGCACCGACACCGGCGCCACCCTGGAGCGCTACTCCCCCGGCGTACGCATCGTCGCGGTCCCCAGCACCCAGCTGAACCTCAAGGTGACCTTCGCCGACGATCTGCGCGCGGCCGCGGCGCTGCTCAGCTGAGCGCCAGGCCCTCCAGAAGGCGGATGTCCTCCTCGGAGGTCACCCGGCGACCGATCGGCGGAGCCTCGATCGAGACGACCGGGAACCGGCCGGCCAGCTCGGCCGCGATCTCGGCGAAGTCGCCGGTCGGCCAGTCGTCCAGCGAGGCGACGACGGCGGGCGGCAGCACGATCGGCGAGGTGACCGAGACCATCGCGTCACGGTCCACGGTCTCGCCGAGCACCGGCACCCCTTCCTCGACAGCGAGCTTCTTCACCGTGTCCGTGACCGGGCGTACGCCGATCACGACCGCATCACGCTCGAGCGCGGTCGAGACGCAGTGGGCGATGAAGGCCGGCGGGGTCATCGGGCACAGTGAGTCGTGGAGCACCAACGGCTCCTCGGCGGCCACGATCCCTTCCCAGGATGCGGTGAAGTCGACGGGGGTCACGCCGGACTCCCCGAGGGACCAGGTCGCCGCGGCGACCAGCGCCTCACCCTGGATCAGCGCGAACGGCAGCGATCCGCGGCCGTCCTCGGCAACCGTCCCGAGGGCGGACGGGAGCTCGGCGGTCTCATCGATCTCGTCGTACTCGGCGTAGGGGTCGTCCATGTGAGCCACGCTAGCGGCTGGCCGGGTGACCCGGCGACCAGCCCGTGAAAACGCGAAACAGGCCCCGGGATGACCCGGAGCCTGTCGCGCAGACCGAGACCAGCGTCAGCTGGCCAGCACCTCGTCGAGGAGGACTTCAGCCTTGTCTTCGTTGGTGTGCTCACATAGCGCGAGCTCCGATACGAGGATCTGGCGTGCCTTGGCGAGCATGCGCTTCTCCCCGGCGGAGAGGCCACGGTCACGCTCACGACGCCACAGGTCACGCACGACCTCGGCGACCTTCATGACATCGCCGCTGTGCAGCTTCTCCAGATTTGCCTTGTAACGACGCGACCAGTTGGTCGGCTCTTCGACGTGCTCCGCACGGAGCACCTCGAAGACCCGATCAAGCCCATCCTTGTCTACAACGTCTCGAACTCCGACGAGCTCGAGGTTGTTGGACGGAACACGCACCACGAGGTCCTGCTGAGCGATGATGCGGAGGACCAGATACTGCCGCTCCTCGCCCTTGATGGTGCGCATCTCGATGTCTTCGATGACGGCCGCGCCATGGTTCGGGTATACGACGGTCTCGCCGACGGTGAAAGTCATATTTTTAGGTACCCCTTCCTAGGAACCTAAGTCTACCACGGATCTTAGAATTCGGATTCCGTGTTTGTGCAGGTCAGGGCATTATTCAGGGGTTGACAGATCGACAACTTGTGTGGTTCCGCGCGCGCTGGACGGTTAAGCGTGGCAGCATGGTTGAGTTCGAAACAGGGCCGAAATCTCATCGTCGCCAGCCTGTTGTCCTGCGCGGCTTGGCGCAGTGCCCGATACTGCCGCCATGGCGAATGCACCGCAGAGCGCCCCCAAGACCATCTTCACCGCGTCGCCGCACGCCCAGGATCAGGACCCGGAGACGACCGAAGCGAGGTCGGGCGGCGAGCTTGCTCGTCCGTCCGCGCCGAGCGAGGGAGTGAGCGAGCGGAGCGAGCAACGGACGCAGGCCAGCGCGTCCGCCGTTCCCGATGCCTCGGCGGGCAGAGAAGGCATCATGGCCAAGGTCGGCAACTGGGCCCCCTTCCTCCTCATCCGTTCCGCCCACCCGCGCCAGGCGGTGCTGACCGCCATCGGCCTCTCCGGGGCTGCCGTCATCGCGGGGCTGACGACTCGCGAGGTCGCGCTGATCGCGGTCACCGTCCTCGTCGGCCAGGCCGTCCTCGGCTGGCACAACGACCTCGTCGACCAGGCCGTCGACCGTCGTCACGAGCGTGAGGGCAAACCGATCTCCGACGGCCGCCTCGAGCCGGGCGGCGTCTGGTTCGCGCTGTGCTGCGGCGTACTGCTCGTGATTCCGCTCTCGGTCACCTCGGGCACCGTCGCGGGGCTGTTCTACCTGGGCTCGCTGGTGCTCGGGATGCTCGCCAACGTACTGCTGCGCAGGGGCCTGCTGTCCTGGGTCCCCTGGACCGCGGCCTTCGCCTGCTACCCCGGATACCTGTCGTACGCGGGCTGGGCCGGCGAGGCCGCGGGCGGGCCGCCCCACTGGGCGATGGTCGCGCTCGCCGCGGGGCTGGGTGTCGGCGTACATTTCCTGACCGCACTGTGGGGCCTGGTGGCCGACAACGCGGACGGCTGGACGTACCTGCCCCTCAAGGCCGGCCTGAAGCTGGGAGCCGGGAAGCTCCTCCTCGTCACGCTGCTCTATGTCGCCATCGTGGTCGGCGGGATGCTGTACGTCGCGAGCGTCGTCGGACTGCGCGCATGAGCGGTGTCTGACCTGCGAGCCTGACCCTTTTCCGGTATCGCCGGATCGGGCGGATAGAGTGTCGCGCGTGACGACCAAGGTTATGCAGAAGCGGCTCGCAGTGACGGGCGCCCTCGTGGCTCTCGCCCTTCCGGCGCTCACCGCCTGCAGCAGCTTCGACTACGCGACCGACCGGCCCAACGAGATCATCCACGGCGGCTCGACGCTCGACGGTGCCGTCCGGATCAACGCGGCCCGCATCGTGACCGCGCAGGAAGGCTCCGGCGTCCTGGTCGGCACCTTCTCGCTCGACCCGGCGATCAACCCGGCGGTCGCCGGCAAGCCGCTGCCGTCGGTCACCTCGATCGCGACGGCGCCCGAGGCGACCGAGACGGTCACGCCTGAGTCGTTCACGCCGATCGAGCTGCCCACCCGCGGCATCATCAACCTGGCCGACCCGGCCACCGGGGGGATCCCGGTCACCGGCGACTTCAAGCCGGGCGACAGCATCCCGATGACCTTCACCTTCTCCGAGGGCGAGGAGAAGACCATCGCGGTCCCGGTGGTCACCCAGTGCGGTCCGTACGCCGAGGTCGTCGCCGCCGCCGGCGAGACCGAGAAGCCCGCGAAGAAGGGCAAGAACGCGCAGGCTCAGGAGTCCGAGGGTGCTGCCGGCGAGGAAGCTTCCGGCGAGACCGGCACCGAAGGCTCCGAGGAGGCTTCGACCCTGCCGGCCGACGCCTCCGCCGAGGGCGAGCACGCCACCGAGGGCGAGCACGCCGCTGAGGGTGAGCACGCCACCGAGGGTGCGCACGGCTCGATCGCCGAGGACCCCTACTCCTGTGAGTTCCCCCCGGCTGCCCTCCCCGGCGCCGAGGAAGCCCACTGATGACCTACAAGCTCGTCCTCCTGCGCCACGGCCAGAGCGAGTGGAACGCGCTCAACCTCTCCACCGGCTGGGTCGATGTCGACCTCACCGACAAGGGCCGGGATGAGGCCGTCAACGGCGGCAGGCTGCTCGCCGAGGCCGGGATCCTCCCCGACCTGGTCCACACGAGCCTGCTGCGCCGTGCGATCACCACCGCCAACATCGCTCTGGACACCGCCGACCGTCACTGGATCCCGGTGCGCCGCGACTGGCGCCTCAACGAGCGCCACTACGGCGCGCTCCAGGGAAAGAACAAGTCCGAGACGCTGAAGAAGTTCGGCGAGGAGCAGTTCCAGCTCTGGCGCCGCTCCTACGACGTCCCGCCGCCGCCGATCGAGCTCGACTCCGAGTTCTCCCAGGCCGATGACCCGCGCTACGCCGACATCGAGGTGCCCGCCACCGAGTGCCTCAAGGACGTCGTTGCCCGGATGCTGCCTTACTGGGACTCCGCGATCGTGCCCGACCTGAAGACCGGCAAGACGGTCCTGGTCACCGCCCACGGCAACAGCCTGCGCGCGCTGGTCAAGCACCTCGACAACGTCTCCGAGGCCGCGATCGCCAAGCTCAACATCCCCACGGGTCAGCCGCTGGTCTACGAGCTCGACGAGTCGCTGAAGCCCGTCGTCGCCGGCGGCACCTACCTCGACCCCGAGGCCGCGGCTGCCGCGGCTGAGGCCGTCGCCAACCAGGGCAAGCAGTAGCCGAAGCGTCACAAAAGCCGGTCGAGACGTCACTCAGGTGACGTCTCGACCGGCTTTTGTGACCTGTCGACGGTCAGGAGTCGGCGGGAGTCTCGCCGGTCACCACGAAGACGACCCGGTTGGCCACCGTGACGGCGTGGTCGGCGATGCGCTCGTAGTAGCGGCCCAGGAGGGCTACGTCGACGGCGGGCTCGACGCCGTGGGTCCAGTCCTGACCCAGCAGCTCGGCGAAGGACTGGCGGCGCAGCCGGTCCATCTCGTCGTCGTCGGCGACCAGGTCCTGCGCTGCGGAGACGTCGCGGGTGCGCAGGATCTGGCAGGTGCGCTCGACCATCTGCTGGGCGATCTCGGCCATCTTGGCGATGGTCGGCTGGGCCAGCTCGGGGACGGCCTTGTTCGGCGTACGCAGCCTGGCGATCTTGGCGACGTGGACGGAGAGGTCACCCATCCGCTCGAGGTCGGAGATCATCCGCAGCGCGGCTACGACGACGCGGAGGTCGCCGGCCACCGGAGACTGCAGCCCGAGCAGCTCGAGGGCGTTCTCCTCGATCCGCTCGCGGGCGTCGTCGATCTCGATGTCCTTGTCGATCACCTGCTCGGCGAGGTCGTTGCGGGCGTCCAGAAGAGCGGTGGTCGCGTCGCGTACGGCCACAGACACCAGCTCACAGACATTGGTGAGGTCGTTGAAGATGGCATCGAGGTCGTCATGGAAAGCAGCGCGCATGTCCCGATCCTAGACACTCGACATGTACGGATCTTCATCGCGAGTGAACCGATGGTGAACGTTCGGCGCGCAGGCGTCCAGTGGTGAAGAACAGGTGTTTGATGGGATTACCCTGATCGTGTGGACTCGACGACGCAGGCCTTTCTTGCTGCGCTCCTCGGCGCGGTCGTCGCCGGAGCGGCGGTGCTTGCGTGGGCGATGAGCGAGCGTTCCCGCCGCCGGGTCCCCGAGGTCGAGCCCCCGAAGGTTCCCTCCGAGGTCGCCGCGGTCCTCTCGGTCCTGCGCAGCAGCGCGGTCGTCGTCGACGAGCACGACACGGTGCTCAAGGCCAGCGCCCCTGCGTACGCCCTCGGGCTGGTTCGCGGCACCTCGCTGGTCTCGCCCGAGCTGTCCGAGCTCGTCCACGCCGTGCGTCGTGACGGTCAGATCCGGGAGACCGAGCTGGTGATCTCGCGCGCCAACGGGGCGTCGCGGCACGTCACCGCTCGCGTCGCTCCGCTGGGCACACGCCTCGCCCTCGCCCTGGTCGAGGACCGCACCCGCGAGCGCCGTGTGGAGGCCGTACGCCGCGACTTCGTCGCCAACGTCAGCCACGAGCTCAAGACGCCGGTCGGCGCGATAAGAGTGCTCGCCGATGCGGTCACCGAGGCCTCCGACGACCCCGAGGCCGTACGCCGCTTCTCCAACCGGATGATCACCGAGTCCGAGCGCCTGACCGCGCTCGTCCAGCAGATCATCGAGCTCTCCAGGCTGCAGGGCGACGAGCCGTTGGAGGCGCCGGTCGCTGTCGACGTCGACAAGGTCATCGTGGCCGCCGTCGACAGCTCGATCGTCGACGCCAGCGCGAAGGGGATCAACGTGGTCAGCGCCGGCACCGCCGGGCTGCACGTCTTCGGCAACGACGAGCAGGTCTCGACCGCCGTCACCAACCTGGTCTCCAACGCGGTCGCCTACTCCGACCCCGGCTCGACCGTGACCGTCTCGACCCGCGCGACCGACGGCTCCGTCGAGATCTCCGTGGTCGACCAGGGCATCGGCATCCCGTCCACGGAGATCGACCGGATCTTCGAGCGCTTCTATCGCGTCGACCCCGCCCGCCACCGCTCCACCGGCGGCACCGGGCTCGGCCTGTCGATCGTCAAGCACGTCGCCGCCACACACGGTGGCGAGGTCAAGGTCTGGTCGCAGGAGGGTCAAGGTTCAACCTTCACCCTCACTCTGCCCCAGCACCTACCAACTGCCGGGCAGTCCGGCACAAGCAAGGAGGAACGCCCGTGACCCGGGTACTCGTCGTCGAAGATGAAGCCAGCTACAGCGAAGCACTGTCCTACATGCTCCGCAAGGAGGGCTTCGAGGTCGCCGTCGCCGAGGACGGCACCGACGCTCTGAAGGAGTTCGACCGCAACGGGGCAGACATCGTGCTGCTCGACCTGATGCTTCCCGGTCTCTCGGGCACCGAGGTGTGCCGGCAGATCCGGGCCACCTCTTCGGTCCCGGTCATCATGGTGACCGCCAAGGACGACGAGGTCGACAAGGTCGTCGGCCTCGAGCTCGGCGCTGACGACTACGTCACCAAGCCCTACTCCCCGCGCGAGCTCGTCGCCCGGATCCGCGCCGTGCTCCGGCGAGGCACCGAGCCCGACGCTGCCCCGGCGACCCTCGAGGCCGGTCCGGTCCGGATGGACGTGGAGCGCCACGTCGTGACCGTGGACGGCAACGAGCAGCGCCTCCCACTCAAGGAGTTCGAGCTCCTGGAGATGTTCCTGCGCAACCCCGGCCGGGTGCTGACCCGCGGCCAGCTCATCGACCGCGTCTGGGGCTCCGACTACGTCGGCGACACCAAGACGCTCGACGTCCACGTCAAGCGCCTGCGCGCCAAGCTCGAGCCGGACCCGTCCGAGCCGAAGTTCCTGGTCACGGTGAGAGGCCTGGGCTACAAGCTCGACCTGTAAGGCCTAAGAGACGTGGGAGTTCTGAGGTCGCTGAGTGACCTCAGAACTCCCACGTCGGCTTTCGCATAGCCCGGACGGGCCATGTCCCGGGGCGCATCCACTGCTTACGATTCCCCTGCCTGCCCGCAGCCCGCGGCGCCGAATGGAAAGTACGTCGTGTTGCGTCGCCTGCCTCTCCTGATCGCCCTTGTGATCGCTGTCCTCCTCCCGGTGGGCACCACCGCCTCACCCGCGGAAGCAGCCTGCAGCAGCCCGAAGCTCTCGAAGATCACTCTGAAACGAAGCAATGTCACGGCGGGTCAGTCCACCACCGCGACGGTGACACTCTCGTGCGCGCCCCGCACACGAAAGCGAGTGGCGGTCAGAGCGACCGCTGGGATCGTGGTTCCGTCCTCGGTCTATGTCAGGAGCGGGCATCGCACGCGGTCCTTCATGGTGAGGACCAGGCTCACGGCGATCACGACCCGCGGTTCGATCAGCGCGACGTACAACCGACGCACCGTGTCCACCGCTCTCACCCGCAGGTACGCGTACTGCGCCAACCCTCCACTGAGCAGCCTGACGATCAGTCCCACGACGATCGTCAGCGGGAATTCCGCCAAAGCTGTCGCCCGGCTCGCCTGCCGCACGACCAAGTGGACCCGTCTGGTCGTATCGACGACCTCGGGCGCGACCGCGCACAACTCGGGGGACATCTGGATCGCCAGGGACCGACCGAGCGTCACCTTCCAGGTGACCGCGCGAGCTCGCACCAACCGGCTCAACGTGGCGGTCAAGGTGCGCAAGGCGGGTTCGAGCCGCTGGGTGTCGGACACCTTTATCGCAACCGCGAACCCTGAGATGTGCATGCCCTCCTCACGGGCGACAGCCAACGTGATCTATGCAGGTACGAGGCCGACGACAGTCACCCTCAAGCAGCCGTGCGCACTTGATATCTCGCGCTACGTCTACCTGGCGACCAACAACTCGATCGTCAAGGTGCCGGGGCGGGTTCTCGTCCCCGCCGGCAGCACGAGCGTCGGGGTTCCCGTCACCGTCCCCGACGGCACCGTCGCCGACTCAGATCTCATCCGCTCACAGCTCAGCGTCGGGTCCCACCCAGGAGGCTGGGCGCACCACTTCGATCTTGAGGCGCACCCGGGGCTCGAATCGGCCGATCTGAATGCATGGGCCGATGACAACGGGGCGCGCACCGTGCGTTCCCACGTCGACCTGGGATTCCCGGCGATCACGGACACCGTGGTCCGGGTCGAGTCGAGCGATCCCCTGATCCCGCTCCCTCCGAGCATGACCGTCGCCAAGGGCACAACTCGCGCGGACATCGATCGGACGATCACCGCACCTGAGGAGGACACCGAGGTACGCATCACCGCGACCTTCGGCAGCCAGCAGCGAACCGACACCGTCCTCGTCCAGCGGAGCTTCCGGCCCGGAGACCCGGTCTCGCTGAGCAGGCAGACCTTCTACGGCGGCGGGCGGGCAGGTGCCTCGATCGACATCGGACGCCCCGCCGGTCCCGACGGCGTACCGGTCACCGTGTCCTCCGACTCGTCGCTGCTCACATTCGAGCCGACCGCGTTCCGACCCGGCCACACCGTCGCCAGCCTCTACTTCGACGTCGCCGAGGTCACCGAGAGCACACCGATCACGCTCCACGTGACCGCAGGAACACACACCTACGACGTCCCGATCACGCTGCAGCCCGGGCTGGCGGCCATCACGCTGCCGGACAGTGCCACCAGCGACGAACCCTTCACCGGCACGGTCACACTGACGGGAGTCGCCACCGTGGATACGCCGGTTCGCCTCATCTCGAGCTCGAGCTCGTTCCAGGTACCCAGCGGCGTGATCATCCCCGCGGGAGAGACCAGCGCGACCTTCCAGGGTGTCGTGCATCTACCGAGTAGCAGCAGTGGAGCCGTCAGGCGGCTCGATGCGTACCTCGGTCGGCTCTACACCTCCAACGACATGATGGCCTCTCCCGCGTCGTAGGCCTCGGCGGCGCCGGGGTCAGGCCGGCGTCATCTGCTTCTCCGTCACCGGGCTCCGCGGCATCACCAGCGACATCAGCGCGGCTGCAGCGCAGAGCGCGCCGGCGGCGTACCAGACCAGGTCGTAGGACCCGGTGACATCGCGTACGACGCCACCCATCCACGCGACCAGGCCTGCTCCGACCTGGTGGGAGGCGAGGACCCAGCCGAAGACGATCGGGGCGTCCTCGGGCCAGATCTCGCGGCACAGCGCGAGCGTGGGTGGCACGGTGGCGACCCAGTCGAGGCCGTAGAAGACGATGAAGAACACCATCGGCAGGTGCACCTCGGACGACAGCAGCATCGGCAGGAAGATCAGCGAGATCCCGCGCAGCGAGTAGTAGAAGCCGAGCAGCACGACCGGGTTGAAGCGGTCGGTGAGCCAGCCGGAGAAGATCGTCCCGACGACGTCGAAGATGCCGATCACGGCGAGCAGCGAGGCGGCCGCGACCGGGGCCATGCCGTGGTCATGTGCGGCAGGTATGAAGTGGGTCCTGATCAGCCCGTTCGTGGTGATTCCGCAGATTGCGAAGGCGCCGGCAAGGAGCCAGAAGGCCTTCGTACGCATCACCATCCCGAGAACGCGAACGGTCCGTAGCGCGGCGCCGGTCGCCGGCGCAGGTCGCGGCACGATCTGCGAGGCACCGTAGGGCGTCAGACCCAGGTCGGCCGGGTAGTCGCGGAGCAGCAGGAGCACGAACGGGATCACCGCGGCTGCGACCAGCGCGATCGTGACCGAGGCCGCCCGCCAGCCGTACTCGCCGATCAGGATCGCCAGCACCGGCAGGAAGATCAGCTGTCCCGAGGCGCCGCCGGCAGTCAGCAGACCGCTGACGAGGCCCTGTCGCTTGTCGAACCAGCGGGTGGTGATCGTGGCACCGAAGGCGAGCGCCATGCAGCCGCTGCCGCCGCCGACGAGGACGCCCCAGCCGAGCACGAACTGCCACGACTGGCTCATCCAGACGGTGCCGAGCGAGCCGAGGGTGATCATGGTGAGCGCGACGGCCACCACCGGCCGGATCCCGAAGCGGTCCATCAGCGCGGCGGCGAAGGGTGCGGTCAGACCGTAGAGCGCGAGCTGGAGCGTGATCCCGACCCCGATCGTGCCGCGCGACCAGCCGAACTCATCGTGCAGCGGACCGACGAGGAGGCCCGGCGCCGCGGTGAAGGCAGCAGCTCCGACGATGGTCACGAAGGCGACGGCAGCCACCCACCAGGCCGGGTGGATGCGGGGGCGGCGCGCGGATGTTCGGCCGGCAGGCGGCGGGCTCGTCGTCTGGGTCATGGGGAAGATCCTTCCGGGAGCGCGCCGCTCCAGACAGTGGCCTGATTGACATCTATCGATAAGATCCAGCCATGGACGACGTACGGGTTCCTTCTCCGCACCGGGTCGCGGTGCTGATCCAGGATGGGTTCATCCCGTTCGAGATCGGTATCCCGCACCGGATCTTCGGGAAGGCTCGCGACAGCCAGGACCGACTGCTCTACGAGGTTCTCACCTGCACGACAGGCGGCCCCGGACCGGTTCAGTCGGACTCGGACATGGTCGTGCTCGCGCCGCACGGCCCCGAGGCGCTGGCGGGAGCCGACACAGTGGTGATCCCGAAGTTCGACGAAGCCTCGCCGATGGTCACCGACGGAGTGCTGTCGGCGCCGCTGAAGGAGGCGCTCGACATGATCCGCCCGGGCACCCGGGTCATGTCGATCTGCACCGGCGCCTTCGCGCTGGGCGCCGCGGGCCTCCTGGACGGCCGCCCGGCGACGACCCACTGGTTCTACACCGACCAGTTCCGGGAGCTGTTTCCGCAGGTCAGGCTGGACCCCGACGTGCTCTTCGTCGACGACGGCGAGATCCTCACCTCCGCCGGGGTGGCCGCCGGCGTCGACCTCTGCCTGCATGTCGTACGCCGCGACCACGGCGCCGCGGTCGCCAACCGCGTCGCTCGGGTGACGGTCGTCCCGCCCCACCGCGACGGCGGCCAGGCGCAGTTCATCCGGCATCACGCGCCTGTGTCGGGCGACGCGGGCATCTCGGCGGCGACCGCCTGGGCGCTCGCCCACCTCGACCAGCCCCTCACCCTGGAGACGATGGCGGCCCAGGTCTCGATGTCGGTGCGTACCTTCACCCGGCGCTTCCGCGACGAGACCGGCGACTCCCCCGGCCGCTGGTTGCAGCGCCAGCGCATCGAGCTCGCCCGCAACCTGCTGGAGACCACCGACCTCAGCGTCGAGCAGGTCGCCGCCCGATGTGGCCTCAACACCGCCCAGTCCCTCCGCCTCCACTTCCACGCCGCCCTCGGTATCACCCCCACCGCGTACCGGCGGACCTTCCGCGGCTGACCACCCCCGCCGAAGCGTCACCCCCGTCGGCCGAAGCGTCACGTCGGACGGCCGAAAGGGCATCGCCCTGACGTCTCGGCCGACGCCAGTGACGTCTCGGCCGACGCCAGTGACGTCTCGGCGGGGGTCGACATGGCGGGATGTCGAACATCGATGACCGTTATCCGCTCGCGTACCGGCGTACGGGTCCGTAGCCTTTTATCGTGACGACGACGATTAGCCCCGCACCGGCCGCGACCACGCCGCTCTGGAAGCCATTGGTCGCGTGCGGGATCACGCTGGTGCTGTGGGCATCGGCGTTCGTCGGGATCCGGCACCTGGGTGACACCGTCCCGCCGGGAAGCCTGTCGCTGGGCCGGCTGCTGGTGATGGTCGCGGCGCTCGGCGCCTACCTCGCGCTGAAGGGCGGGTTCCGGCTGCCTACCCGGAAGGAGTGGCCGCTGATCGCCCTGGGCGGCGCCTCCTGGCTGGGGATCTACAACCTGGCGCTCAACGAGTCCGAGCGCCGGATCGACGCGGCCACGGCAGCACTGATCGTCCAGGTCGGCCCGATCGTGGTGGCGCTCCTGGCAGGCCTCGTGCTCAAGGAGCAGATCCACCGGTGGATCCTCATCGGCACCGGCGTCGGGTTCGCTGGTGTCGTCGTCATCGGCCGCGCCTCCGCCAACGGCGACACCGGCGACTGGATCGGCGTCGCTCTCTCTGTCGTCGCAGCGCTCACCTTCGCGATCGGTGTCCTCACACAGAAGAAGCTGCTGCCTTCCATGAGCGCGCTGCTGCTGACGTTCTGGTACGCCATCGCCGGCCTCGTCATCTGCCTGCCGTGGTCGGGCGAGCTGGTCACCACGATCCCCGACATCAGCGTCGGCAACATCGGCTGGATCGTCTACCTCGGCCTCTTCCCGAGTGCTCTTGCCTTCGTGACCTGGGCCTATGCGCTCTCCCACTCCGATGCCGGCAAGTTCGCGCAGTCGACGTTCCTGGTGCCGTTCATCACCGCGCTCATGGCCTGGCTGGTGCTCGACGAGGTGCCGCCGGCACTTGCCTTCGTGGGTGGCGCGATGTGCATCGTGGGTGTGCTGATCACCCGCCGCCGGCCGCGCGCTGACCCGCGCTGAATGCCCTCAGAAACTGACCGCTCGGCGTCAGAAACTGACTACTCGGCGGATTCCAGCCAGCCTCGGAAGGCTTCCAGGTTCGCCGTCGACTCGCCGCGAAGCTTGCGCCACTCCCATTCCTTGCGGATCGACGTCGCGAAGCCGAGCTCGAGGATGGTGTTGAAGGACTCGTCGGCGTAGGTCAGGACCGAGCCGAGCAGACGGTCGAGCTCGTCGGGAGCGACCATCGCCAGCGGCAGCCGGCCGTCGAGATAGATGTCGCCGAGCCGGTCGATCCCGAAGGCGACCCCGTAGAGCCGCAGGTTGCGCTCGAGCAGCCAGCGGTAGACGGTCTCGAAGTTCTCGTCAGGGCGGCGGCAGACGAAGGCGTGCACGCCCAATGCGTGCTGCCCGAGGTCGAGCCGGACCGGCGTCTGCAGCTTGCGTTCACCGGGCAGCGCGAACGAGAAGACCAGCTCGCCACCGGGCTGCGACTTCTCGTCCCAGTCCAGGTCGTTGGACTTCAGCCAGCCGCGTACGACCTCTTCCAGATCGCGTCGGGAAACATCCGTCATGCCGTCAGCTCCTCACGCATCAGCATCTTGGCCTCTTCATAGACCTCGAGCGTATTGCGTGCGGTGAGATCCCAGGAGAAGTCCTGGGCGTGTTCGCGGGCACCGTCGGCCAGCACCGACCAGCGCGGGTGGGACGAGACGGCGTCGGTGAGCGCGTCGGCCCACTGCGCCGGGTCGTGTCCGTCGACCAGGAGACCGCTGCGGTCGTGGCGCACCGCGGTGGTCAGGCCGCCGACTGCGGCGGCGACCACGGGGGTGCCGCAGGCCTGGGCCTCCACGGCGACCAGGCCGAACGACTCGTTGTAGGAGGGGACGGCGACGACGGAGGCGGCGGAGTACCACAGCGCGAGCTCGTCCTGGCGCACCGGCGGGACGAACCGGACCACGTCGGAGATGCCCAGCTCGGCAGCCAGGTCGGCGAGGCCGGTCGGGTGCTCGAGACCGGAGCCGGAGGGCCCCCCGACGATCGGGACGACGAGGTCGCGGCGCAGCGAGGGGTCGCGCGCGAGCATGACTGCAGCCGCCCGCAGGAGTACGTCGGGAGCCTTGAGCGGCTGGATGCGGCCGGCGAAGAGGAGCACGTGAGCCCGGGCCGGGAGCCCGAGCGCCGCCCGGGCCTCGGCACGGCCGCGCGGACGGAAGACCCGAAGATCGACACCGGGATGCACGACCGCGACGCGACCCGGCTCCGCGTCGTACATGTTGATCAGCTGCTTGGCCTCGAGATCGGTGTTGGCGATCAGCATGTCGGCGGCGGCGACGACCTGCTCCTCCCCGATCACCCGAGCCTCCGGCTCGGGGCTGTCACCCTCGGCGAGCGCGTCGTTCTTCACCTTCGCCATGGTGTGCATCGAGTGGACCAGCGGCACGCCCCAGCGGTCGCGGGAGAGCGCCCCGACCTGGCCCGAGAGCCAGTAGTGGGAGTGCACGGCATCGAAGTATCCGGGCGGGTTGGACGCCTCGGCGCGCAGCACCTCGCGTGCGAAGGTGCACAGCTGTCCGGGTAGGTCGCCCTTGGCCAGCCCCTCGAAGGGACCGGCGTGGACGTGGTGGACCGCGACCCCGTCGAACGCCTCGACGACCTGCGGGAGCCGCGACGAGGTCGCGCGCGTGAAGATGTCGACCGCGATGCCCTGGGTGGCCAGCCGCCGGGAGAGCTCGAGGACGTAGACGTTCATGCCGCCTGCGTCGCCGGTGCCCGGCTGGTCGAGCGGAGAGGTGTGCAGACTGACCATCGCTACGCGGTGGATCATGCCTGCCCCTTTGTGTGTGTATGCCTCTGGTCCCGTCTCTCAACACTCCGATGTCGCTCATCATTCCCGGCCTCGCGAACGTGCTCGAACCATCTTCGATCGTGGGACCGGTGGGGCGAGGCCGAGCGAGCAACGAGAGAATGGCGCCATGCCCTCCAAGAACGCTGTCGTCACCGGCGCCTCGAGCGGGATCGGCGCCGCCACCGCCCGTCAGCTCGCCAACGAGGGCTACCACGTCTTCCTCGCCGCTCGCCGCGCTGACCGGATCGAGGCGCTGGCCGAGGAGATCGGCGGCACCGCGATCGTGACCGACGTCACCTCCGACGACTCCGTCGCCGCGCTCGTCGAGGCGGTCGGCGACCGGCTCGACCTGCTGGTCAACAACGCCGGCGGCGCCTTCGGCGTGGACCGGGTGGCCGAGGCCGACCTGGCCAAGTGGCAGGCGATGTTCGAGGTCAACGTGGTCGGCCTGACCCGGGTGACCAAGGCGCTGCTCCCGGCACTGATCGCCTCCGGCGCGGGCGCGATCATCAACCTCGGCTCGATCGCCGGCCGGCGCGCCTACGAGGGCGGCGCGGGCTACAACGCTGCGAAGTTCGGCACCCGTGCGGTCACCGAGGCGCTGCGCCTGGAGATCGTCGACAAGCCGGTGCGGATCATGGAGATCGCCCCGGGCATGGTCCAGACCGAGGAGTTCTCGCTCGTCCGCCTCGGGGGCGACCAGGAAGCCGCCGAGGCCGTCTACCAGGGGGTCGCGGACCCGCTGGTGGCCGAGGACGTCGCCGACGCGATCGTCTGGATGGCCACCCGTCCGGCTCACGTCAACATCGACGAGCTGGTCATCAAGCCCCGCGCCCAGGCCGCCCCGCACAAGGTGCACCGCGAGGGCTGACGCCGACATCGGCCCTGGTCAGGCCACCGAGGATTCCGTACGCAGCCTCCGGCGGTGTCACACTCGACGGGTGCAGACGATCGGACTCATCGGCGGCATGAGCTGGGAAAGCACCGCCGCGTACTACGAGGGACTCAACAAGGGTGTTCAGGAGCGGCTCGGCGGTCTTCACTCCGCCAAGATCGTGCTGGCCTCTGTCGACCTGGCCGAGCTGACGGACCTTCAGGAGAAGGAGTCCTGGGACCAGGTCGCCGAGATCCTGGTCGCCGCGGCCCGCAGCGTGGTGGCCGGCGGCGCCGACCTGATCCTGTTGTGCACCACCACCTTCCACAAGGTCTATGACCAGGTGGCGGCGGCCGTCGACGTACCCGTGCTGCATCTGGCCGACGTGCTCGCCACGAAGTCGAAGGAGCTCGGCATCACCAAGGTCGGGTTCCTCGCCACCCGCTACACCGTGGAGAACGACTTCTTCGCGCAGCGCATCTCCGACCACGGCGTCGACGTCAACCTGCCCGACCCCCTCCACGTGGAGATGCTCGACTCGATCATCTACGAGGAGCTCGTCCACCGGACCGTCGTGTCGGGCTCCCGCAAGCGGGTCCTCGAGGTCGTCCACGAGCTGTGGGACGCCGGCGCCGACGGCGTGATCCTCGGCGCCTCCGAGCTCAGCCTCTTGGTCCGGCCCAACGACGTCGACGTACCGATCCTCGACGCCATCTCCGTCCACGTCGAGGCCGCGCTCAACCACGCCCTCCCCGCGTAGCCCTGCCGGCCGAGGCGTCACTCCGGTCGGTCGAGGCGTCACTCCGGTCGGTCGAGGCGTCACTCCGGTCGGCCGAGATGTCAGCGCAGTGCCAACTCGGCCGACGTAGCTGACGCCTCCTCGCTGCGCGCGGTTACTCCCTCGCTCGGCACGAGCGGACGAGCAAGCTCGCCGCTCGGCCTCGCTCCGGTCGTCTCGGCTAGCTGTCGTACTTCTCGAGCAGATCGTTGGCGAGCGCGTGCAGCTCGGGGCTCAGGTCGCCTTCGTGCACGACGGCGGTCTGACCGTCGATCTCGAACTCGTAGACGTAGCGGTCGGCACCCTTCGGCTTGGACGGAGCACCGCCACCCGCGACCAGGTTGCGCACGGTGGCCACCTGGGCTGCCGACGGCGCGAGCTTGGCGGTCCCCTCGGTCGTACGCCCCATGAAACCGCCGCTGCGACGAACCCTCACGGTCGTGGTCGGCGCCTCGCCACCGGGCGCGGGAGTCCCGGAAGCCGGGGTGACCCCGACCTCGGACCAGGCGGTGGTGACGGCCTCGGCCTGGTCGCCGGCCTCCGCGACGGTCGCCGCGGCGAACCCGGCGAAGTCGGTGTCGGTGGTGACGGCGCCGTTGGTCAGCGCGGCCCACCAGATCTTGCCGGCGCCGTCCCACGAGCTGCCCCCGATCGCCTTGGCGGCCAGGGCGAACGCGCGGTTGGGGATGCCGGAGTTGATGTGGACGCCGCCGTTGTCGTCGGGGCCGTCGTAGATGTCGTCCATGTGGGCCGGCTGCGGGTCCTTGCCCAGCTCGGGGTCGTCGTACGCCGTCCCCGGCTCGAGCATGTGACGCAGCCCGACGCCCTGGACGGACTCGGTGAAGAGGCCCTCGCCGATGATCCAGTCGGCCTCCTCCGCGCTCTGCCCGAGGAGACGCTGCTTGACGCAGGAGCCGTAGACATCGGAGATGTGCTCGTTGAGCGCTCCGGGCTGGCCCTGGTAGACGAGCCCGGCGGTGTGCTCGGTGACCGCATGGGAGAGCTCGTGGCCGATCACGTCGACGGCCTTGGTGAAGCGCTGGAAGATCTTGCCGTCGCCGTCGCCGAAGACCAGCTGGGTGCCGTCCCAGAACGCGTTGGCGTAGTCCCGGTCGTAGTGGACGGTCATCACGACCTCGATGCCCTGCCCGTCGTAGGAGTCGCGGCCGTAGACCTCCTCGAAGAGGGCCAGCGAGCCGGTGATGCCGGTCGCGGCCTCGTCGACGCTCTCGTCACCGGAATCCGGCTCGCCTGCGGCACGCACCTTCTCGCCGGGGAGGTCGGTGCCGTTGGCCGCGGTGTAGACGGTCCAGTCCCCCGCCTCCGCGGCGGTGCTGCCCGCCTCGGGAGCCGGGCGCTGGGCGAGAACCCTGGTCAGGTGCTCCGCGCGGGCCGCTCGGAAACCGTTGTCCTGGTCGAGGCGGGCGGGGTCGAGCCGCTGCATGAGGTAGGGAGGCACGATGTGGCAGACGTGTTTCCGAGAAGTCATGGGTCTCACCCAACCGCCATCTCCGGATGCGGGTCAAGGAGGTCCTGGCGGATAAGATCAGTCGTCCCGTCCCGCGCCAGAAATCGAGCCGCTTCGCACATGTCCGAGATCCTCAAGGCAAATCTCCGCAACGTCGCCATCGTTGCGCACGTCGACCACGGTAAGACCACGCTGGTCGACGCCATGCTGCGTCAGGCAGGCACCTTCACCGAGCACGAGGCCGAGTCGGTCGCCGACCGGGTCATGGACTCCGGCGAGCTCGAGCGCGAGAAGGGCATCACCATCCTCGCGAAGAACACCGCGATCCACTACAACGGGCCGAGCGCTCCCGAGGGGATGACGATCAACATCATCGACACCCCCGGCCACGCCGACTTCGGTGGTGAGGTCGAGCGCGGTCTGTCGATGGTCGACGGGATCGTGCTGCTGGTCGACGCCTCCGAGGGCCCCCTCCCCCAGACCCGCTTCGTGCTGCGCAAGGCGCTCAACGCCGACATGCCGGTGGTGCTGGTGGTCAACAAGGTCGACCGTCCCGACGCCCGCATCGAGGAGGTCGTCGACGAGACCTACGAGCTCTTCATGGACCTGCTCGACGACTCGCACAGCCAGGACGCGCTCGACTTCCCGGTGGTCTACGCCTCCGGCAAGGCCGGCGTCGCCGCGCTCGAGCAGCCCGGCAACGGTGAGCTGCCCGACTCCAAGGACCTCGAGCCGCTGTTCCAGACGATCATGGACACGATCCCGGCTCCGACCTACGTCGAGGGCGCGCCGCTCCAGGCCCACGTCACCAACCTCGACGCGAGCCCGTTCCTCGGCCGCCTCGCGCTGGTCCGCGTCCACCAGGGCACCCTGAAGAAGGGCCAGAACGTCGCCTGGATGCGGCGTGACGGCGACGTCAAGAACGTACGCATCACCGAGCTGCTCATCACCGAGGGCCTCGAGCGCAAGCCGGGCGAGGTCGCCGGCCCCGGTGACATCGTCGCCATCGCCGGCATCCCGGAGATCACCATCGGCGAGACGCTCGCCGACCCGGAGAACCCGGTCGCGCTGCCGCTCATCCACGTCGACGAGCCGGCCATCTCGATGACCATCGGCACCAACACCTCGCCGCTGGTCGGCAAGGTCAAGGGCTCGAAGGTCACCGCGCGTCTGGTCAAGGACCGCCTTGACCAGGAGCTCATCGGCAACGTGTCGCTGAAGATCCTCAACACCGAGCGTCCGGACGCCTGGGAGGTCCAGGGCCGCGGCGAGCTGGCGCTGGCGATCCTGGTCGAGCAGATGCGCCGCGAGGGCTACGAGCTGACCGTCGGCAAGCCGCAGGTGGTCACCAAGGAGGTCGACGGCAAGGTCCACGAGCCGTACGAGCGCCTGACCATCGACGCCCCGGAGGAGTACCTCGGCTCCATCACCGAGCTGCTCGCCACCCGCAAGGGCCGCATGGAGGGCATGACCAACCACGGCACCGGCTGGGTGCGCATGGAGTTCATCGTGCCGGCGCGTGGCCTGATCGGCTTCCGCACCGAGTTCCTCACCGAGACCCGCGGCACCGGTATCGCCCACCACATCTCCGAGGGCTACGACCGCTGGGCCGGCGAGATCCGCTCGCGCAACAACGGCTCGCTCGTCGCCGACCGTACCGGTGCTGCCACGGCGTACGCCATGACCTCGCTGCAGGAGCGCGGCGTCATGTTCGTCGAGCCGGCCACCGAGGTCTACGAGGGCATGATCGTCGGCGAGAACTCCCGCGCCGACGACATGGACGTGAACATCACCAAGGAGAAGCAGCAGACCAACGTCCGCTCCGCCACCTCCGACAACTTCGAGAAGCTCATCCCGCCGAAGAAGCTCTCCCTCGAGCAGTGCCTGGAGTTCTGCCGCGAGGACGAGTGCGTCGAGGTCACCCCCGACATGGTCCGCATCCGCAAGGTCGTCCTCGACGCCAACGACCGCGGGAAGATCGCGAGCCGGGCGCGCAAGGCCAACAAGTCCTGACCGACTCCTCGTGACGGCCGTCGACCCCACCGGGGTCGGCGGCCGTTTCGCTGTGATCTGGCTGCGACACTTCCCCTCATGACCCTCACGACCACCGCCGCGCTCGTCAGCGCCGCCTACGCGGAAGGCCGCGGTGTCGGCGCCTTCAACGCGATCAACCTGGAGACCGTCGAGGCCATCGCCGCCGGAGCCGAGGCCGCGAACCGGCCGGTCGTCGTGCAGATCAGCGAGAACGCCGTGCGATATCACGGCGGCCTGGCGCCGCTGGCCCACGCCGCGATCGCGGTCGCGTCCGGCTCGACGATGCCGATCTCGCTGCACCTGGATCATGCGACCGACGAGCGCCTGGTCGGGATCGCGGTCGACCTCGGCTTCTCGTCGGTGATGTACGACGCCTCCCAGCTCGACTACGAGGAGAACCTCACCCGTACCGCTGCTGTCGCCCGCCGCTGCCACGACCGCGGTGCCCACGTCGAGGCCGAGCTCGGCGAGGTCGGCGGCAAGGCGATGGATCGAGCTTGTCGAGATCATGGCGTCCACGCACCGGGCGTACGCACCGACCCGGTCGAGGCGGCCGCGTTCGTCGCCAGCACGGGCGTCGACGCCCTCGCCGTCGCGGTCGGCTCGAGCCACAAGATGACCACCCGCGACGCGACTCTGGACGAGGCGCTGATCGCAGAGCTCCGAAGCGCCGTCGACGTCCCCCTGGTCCTGCACGGCTCCTCCGGGGTGAGCGACGACGGCCTTCGGGCCGCGATCGCCGCCGGGATGACCAAGATCAACGTCGCCACCCAGCTCAACAAGGCCTTCACCGCAGCGGTCCGGGAACGGCTCGACGCGGACCGCGACCTGGTCGACCAGCGCCGCTACCTCGGGGCCGGCCGTGACGCCATGACCGCCGAGGCCGCTCGGCTGCTCACCGTCATCTCGGACTGATCGACGCCACCGCTTCCCCATTTTTGTGGAAGCGCTCCCACAGACACGGAATCGTTAAGTGCCCGCCACTTGACAGGGCCTTGTGAGCGCGATCACACTCTCCCTAGTCCCGAGAGTGGAAGCGCTCTCACTCCCCACACAGACGTGCAGGAGCACCCCGTGTCCAAGATCTCCAAGTCCTGGCGCCGCGGTCTAGCCGCTGGCGCGGTCGCCACTCTCGTCGTCGGCCTCGTCGCCGCCTGCGGCGGCGGCGACGACCCCAGCGAGTCGACCAAGCTCGGCAAGGACGACACCCTGACCATCACGACGTTCAGCGAATTCGGCTACGGCGACCTCATCGAGAAGTGGAACGCCGACCCTGAACGCCCCTTCAAGGTCAAGCAGACCGTCGTCGCCGAGTGGGACACCTGGAAGCAGAGCCTGACCACCGGCCTGCAGTCCGGCGAGGGCCTCACCGACATCGTCGGCATCGAGGGCGACATGATGCCCGCGCTGCTCGCCGAGGGCGCCTCGGAGCAGTTCGTCGATCTGTCCGACTCCGAGCTCGACAGCCGCTGGATGGAGTCGAAGTACCTCGAGGGCAAGACCGCCGACGGCAAGCAGATCGGCTACCCGACCGACGCCGGCCCGGAGGCGTTCTGCTACCGCGCCGACCTCTTCGAGAAGGCCGGCCTCCCGAGCGACCGCGAGGCCGTGAAGGAGCTCTTCAAGGACTGGGACACCTACTACGCCACCGGCGAGCAGTTCAAGAAGAAGATGCCCAAGACGGCCTGGTACGACTCCAGCGGCGCGGTCGCCCAGGCGATGCTCAACCAGGTGGAGTACCCCTTCCAGACCAAGGACCAGAAGGTCGACGTCGACAACCCGGACCTCCGGGAGGTCTACGACACGGTCTCGCAGCACGCCCCCACCCTCTCGACGAAGGTCGAGCAGTGGGGCGAGGACTGGATGGCCAACTTCACCAACGACGGGTTCGCCACCATCCCCTGCCCCGGCTGGATGTTCGCCAACATCAAGGACTCCGCGCCTGACGTGAAGGGCTGGGACATCGTCGACGCCTTCCCGGGCGGCGGCGGCAACTGGGGTGGCTCCTACCTC
The DNA here is from genome assembly GCF_013408335.1 of Nocardioides panzhihuensis. NCBI lineage: Bacteria > Bacillati > Actinomycetota > Actinomycetes > Propionibacteriales > Nocardioidaceae > Nocardioides > Nocardioides panzhihuensis. The sequence continues at coordinate 4,383,953 of NZ_JACBZR010000001.1, forward strand.
GCCGTCCCGACGCAGTCGGAGCACCCGGACGAGGCCAAGGAGTTCGCCAACTACCTGACCACCGCCGAGTCCCAGGTGGCCGCGTCGAAGGTGGCCGGCAACTTCCCGGCCAACCTGGAGGCCCAGACGGTCCTGGCCGAGGAGAACGCCACGGACCCGTACTTCAACGACGCCCCCACCTCGCAGATCCTCGCCAGCCGCGCGGAAGCGGTGCCTGCGGGTGTCCCGTTCAAGGGTGACAAGTACTCCGACATCCTCGGTCTCTTCCAGCAGGCGATCCGACGTGTCGACGAGGGCACCGACCCCGACAAGTCGTGGGCGACCTTCGTCGAGGGCGTCGAAGGAATGTCCTGATCGATGCCGACCACCACATCCGCCCCGGTCGAGAACGCCACCACGGCGACCTCGGCCGGGGCGTCCCCCCGCCGCCAGACCTGGCGTGACCGGCTCTCCAGGTGGGACCTGAAGCTCTCGCCGTACCTCTACATCGCGCCGTTCTTCCTGGTCTTCGCCATCATCGGGCTCTACCCGATGCTCTACACCGGCTACCTGTCCTTCTTCTCCTGGCCCGCCTACGGGTCCGAGGTCGGTCCGTGGGTCGGCTGGGACAACTACGCCCACGTCCTCGGTGACTCGGTCTTCCGCAAGGCCTTCTGGAACACCATGGGGATCTTCCTGCTCTCCTCGGTGCCGCAGATCATCGTGGCGACGATCCTCGCCGCCCTGCTCGACACCCGGCTCCGGGGCCGCACGCTGTGGCGGATGAGCATCCTGCTTCCCTTCGTGGTCGCACCTGCTGCGTCCGCGATGATCTTCGGCGCGATCTTCGCCGACGGCACCGGCCTCATCAACCAGACGCTCGACGGCTTCGGCCTCTCGAAGGTGCCGTGGCACGCCGACCGGTTCGCGAGCTGGACCGCGATCGCGACCATGGTCAACTGGCGCTGGACCGGCTACAACGCGCTGATCATCCTCGCCGCCATGCAGGCGATCCCGCGGGACCTCTACGAGGCGGCCGACATCGACGGCGCCTCCAAGGTGAAGCAGTTCTTCCACGTCACCCTGCCCTCGATCCGACCGACGATGATCTTCGTCATCGTCACCTCGACCATCGGTGGCCTGCAGATCTTCACCGAGCCCCGGATCTTCGACACCAACCTGCGCTTCCAGGGCGGCTCCGACTTCCAGTACACGACCTTGACGATGTACGTCTTCAACACCGCCCAGACCACGACCAACCCGTATCCACGTGCGGCCGCCGCCGCCTGGGTGCTCTTCCTCATCATCGTGGGGATCGCGCTGATCAACTTCCTGGTCACCCGGGCCGTCCAACGTAGGAGCCTTCGATGACACGACGACCTGGATTCCTCGTTTATGGCCTGCTCGTGGCGTTCCTGCTGGGCTCGGCGTTCCCGCTGTACTGGTCCTTCGTCATCGGCTCGGTGACCCGGCAGCGGGCGATCCAAGCACCACCGCCGCTGATCCCGGGAGGGCACTTCTTCGACAACGCCGCCCGAGTCCTCGACCGGATCGACTTCTGGTCGGCGCTGCTCAACTCGATCATCGTCTCCGGGATCTCGGCGGTCTCGGTCGTGCTCTTCTCGACCCTGGCCGGCTACTCCTTCGCCAAGCTCCGCTTCCGCGGTTCCCAGGTGGGCATGATCTTCGTCGTCGCCACCATGGCGGTGCCGACCCAGCTGGCCCTGGTGCCGATGCTCAAACAGTTCTCCAACCTCGGCCTCACCGGCACCCTGCCCGCCGTGATCCTGCCGTGGATGGTGACCGCGTTCGGTGTCTTCTTCATGAGGCAGTACCTCGTCGACGCGATCCCCGACGAGCTCATCGACGCGGCCCGCGTCGACGGCGCGTCCATGATCCGTACGTTCTGGACCGTCGCCATCCCAGCGGCGAGACCGGCCATGGCGATCCTGGCTCTGTTCACCTTCATGCAGGTGTGGACCGACTTCATGTGGCCGCTGATCGTGCTGCAGGGCTCGGACGTGCAGACCCTCCAGACCGCGCTCGACGCACTCAAGGTCGCACCCGGTCAGGGACATGCCGACATGGCCCTGGTCCAGGCCGGAACGATCCTCGCGACCGTGCCCCTACTTCTGTTGTTCATCGCGACCGGACGCCACCTGGTGTCCGGCATCATGCAAGGAGCCGTCAAAGGATGACCACCTCGACCCATCAGGGCCGCACTTTCCCCGAGAACTTCCTCTGGGGTGCTGCCACCGCGTCCTACCAGATCGAGGGAGCCGTCGACGAGGACGGGCGCACGCCCAGCAACTGGGACACCTTCGCCAAGGTTCCCGGGGCTGTCCTGGGCGGCGACACCGGCGAGGTGGCCTGCGACCACTACCACCGGGTCCCCGAGGACGTCGCGCTGATGAAGCGCCTCAACCTGGCCTCGTACCGGTTCTCGACGGCGTGGCCGCGGATCCGGCCTGACGGCGGGAAGGTCAACCAGGCTGGGCTCGACTTCTACAGCCGCCTGGTGGACGAGCTCCTCGAGGCCGAGATCGCGCCGTGGATCACGCTCTACCACTGGGACCTGCCGCAGGCGCTGGAGGACCAGGGCGGCTGGACCAGCCGCGACACCGCCTACCGGTTCGTGGAGTACGCCACCACCGTCTACGACGAGCTCTCCGACCGCGTCGACAACTGGACGACGCTGAACGAGCCGTGGTGCTCGGCGTTCCTCGGCTACTCCGGTGGCCAGCACGCGCCGGGTCGCCAGGAGGGTGTGGCCGGCATCGTCGCGGCTCATCACCTCATGCTCGGGCACGGCCTCGTGATCAACGAGCTGCGCAGCCGCGGCGCGACGCCGGAGAACGGCAAGCACCTCGGCATCACCCTCAACCCGACGGTCGTCGACCCCTACGACGCCGACCGTCCCGAGGACGTCGACATGACCCGGCGGATCGACGGTCTGCACAACCGGGTGTTCTTCGAGCCGCTGTTCCGAGGCAAGTACGCCGACGACCTGGCCGCGGACACCGAGGGGCTCACCTTCCAGGGCCGGCCGTGGCAGGACTGGGTGCTGGAGGGTGACCTCGAGGTCATCTCCGCGCCGATCGACGTGCTCGGGATCAACTTCTACTTCGGCAACGCCATCGCGGCGAAGCCGTTCGAGATCGACCCCGACCAGGTGCTGGGCAGCAGGCTCGTGCACTCCGACCTGCCGCGGGGCAACCCCTACCCCGGCGCCGAGTTCGTCACCCCGCGCACCGGCCGCCCCACCACCGACCGCGACTGGGAGATCGACCCGGTCTGGCTGACCCGGCTGCTGACCCGGCTCAGCGACGAGTACGGCGCCCCGCCCGTCTACATCACCGAGAACGGCGCTTACTACGATGATGTGGTGGAGGATGGCGCCGTGCACGACACCGCCCGACTCGACTACATCGACACGCACCTGCGCGCGACCCTCGACGCGATGGAACAGGGCGCGGACGTGCGGGGCTACTTCGCCTGGTCGCTGCTCGACAACTTCGAGTGGAGCTACGGCTACAGGCACCGGTTCGGGATCGTGCACGTGGACTTCGAGACCCAGGTGCGTACGCCGAAGGACAGCGGTCTCTGGTTCGCCGACGTCGCCGCCAACAACCGGGTTCCGGCGCGCGCGTGAACATGCCCACGCTCGACGAGGTCGCCCGGCTGGCTGGTGTCAGCCGGGCGACCGCGTCGCGCGCGATCAACGGTGGCTCGCGCGTCTCCGCGAAGGCCGCCGAGGCGGTCGCCGAGGCCGTGCAGACGCTGGGCTACGTCCCCAACCCGGCTGCCCGCTCCCTGGTGACCCGGCGGACCGAGACGGTCGCGATGGTCGTGCCTGAATCGGACGAACGCGTCTTCGCCGACCCGTTCTTCGCCCGCACCCTGCACGTGGTGACCCAAGCACTCGCCCAGCGCGACCTGCAGGTCGTGCTGTTGATCGCCCAGCCGGGTCAGGAGATGCAGCGGACGCTGCGCTATCTGCGTGGCGGGCACGTCGACGGCGCCATCGTCGTCTCCCACCACCGCAACGATGCGCTCGCCGACCACCTCGCGGTCATCGGGCTGCCGGCCTCGTTCATCGGCCGGCCGTTGGCCGGCGCGGAGAAGGTCTTCTACACCGACCCCGACAACGTCGCCGGCGCTCGCGAGGTCACCAACATCCTGATCGAACGCGGCTGCCGCCGCGTCGGCACCATCACCGGGCCCGCCGACATGAGCGCCGGCATCGACCGGGCCGTCGGCTGGCGGGCCGCTCTCGACGCTGCCGGGCTCGCCACCGACGTACTCATCGAGGGCGACTTCACCGAGGACGGCGGCGAAGCCGCCTGCGAGATCCTGCTGCGTGACCATCCGGACATCGACGGTCTGATGGTCGCCTCCGACCTGATGGCCGCGGGCGCGCTCCGCGCGCTCGGCCGGGCCGGCCGACGCGTCCCCGACGACATCGCGGTCGTCGGCTACGACGACCTCGGCATCGCGGAGCGCACCACTCCCCCGCTCACCACGGTCAAGAACCCGATAGGAGACATGGCGAGAGAGGCCGTCCGGCTCCTCCTCGCCCAGCTCGACGGCACCACCACCCACCCGCGGCGGGTCGTCTTCGCTCCCGAGCTGGTGCGGCGTACGTCTGCGTGACCTGACCGAGGCGCCACTCGCCGGCCGCATATCGGAGTACGGACTCCTCCCGGGCATGCCTGGGTCCGGACTGTTAACGTCCTGACGCGATGCCACATCGCAATTCGACTGGCAGCGTGCCCCGCCAGGAGTCGGCTACCCGAGTCGACTTCCGCTCACCGGACCTCGAGGACGGTCGGCACATGTGGCGGATGGCACGGGAATCTCGGGTACTCGATGTCAACACCTCGTACGCCTACCTGCTGTGGGCACGCGACTTCGCGGCGACATCGCTCGTCGCGACCGTCGATGACGACCCAGGAGGATTCGTCACCGGCTACCGGCGCCCGGACGAGCCGGAGAGTTTGATGATCTGGCAGGTCGCCGTCGACGAGCGACACCGCGGCCAGGGCCTGGCCCGCCGCATGCTCGACGAGCTCGTCGACCGCCTCTCCGGTGACCAGGGCGTACGCCACCTGGAGACGACCATCACCGCGGACAACAGCGCCTCCATCGCGCTGTTCACCTCGTTCGCGAACGCACGCAGCGCCCCGATCGAGCGCACGCCGCTCTTCGAGGCCGCGATGTTCCCGGACGGGCACGACGCGGAGCTGTTGTTCCGCATCGGTCCGTTCTGACCGCACGATCCGACCGCACGATCCGACCGACCGCATCCTGGTCCGCCGGGCATTGTGCCCGCGTTCTCGGGATCGACGACACACGGAGGTGTCATCCATGACGACGACCACCGAACCCACGAATACCGACACGCCTCAGACCGGCGGCGGCACCGCGATCTTCGACTCCCTGGAGTCGCAGGTCCGCAGCTACTGCCGCAGCTGGCCTGCCGTGATGACCCACTCCCAAGGCTCCACCCTCACCAGCGAGGACGGGCGCGAGTTCCTGGACTTCTTCGCCGGCGCCGGCGCGCTCAACTACGGCCACAACAACCCCGTGCTGCTGGAGCCGCTGCTCGACTACCTGCGCGAGGGCCGCATCCTGCACTCGCTGGACATGCACACCGGCGCGAAGCGGGACTTCCTGCAGGCGTTCTCGGACCTGATCCTCGAGCCGCGCAACCTCGACTACAAGGTGATGTTCCCCGGGCCCACCGGGACCAACTCCGTCGAGGCCGCTCTCAAGCTGGCCCGCAAGGTGACCGGACGCCAGCACGTGCTGTCCTTCACCAACGCGTTCCACGGGATGACGCTGGGTTCGCTGGCGGTGACCGGCAACTCGATGAAGCGCAAGGGCGCGGGCATCCCGCTGACCAACAGCTCGAAGATCCCCTACGACGACTACTTCAACGGTGTCGTCGACGACTTCATGTGGCTGGAGCGGGTGCTCCAGGACAGCGGCTCCGGCGTCGACAAGCCGGCCGCGATCATCGTGGAGTCCGTCCAGGGCGAGGGCGGTCTCAACGCCGCCCGCCTGGAGTGGCTCAAGGCGCTCTCGGACCTGTGCCGTGAGTACGACATCATCTTGATCGTCGACGACGTGCAGGCCGGCTGCGGGCGTACCGGCACCTTCTTCAGCTTCGAGGAGGCCGGGTTCTCCCCCGATATCGTCTGCCTGTCGAAGTCGATCTCCGGCTTCGGCCTGCCGATGGCGCTGACCCTGATCCGGCCCGAGCTCGACCAGTTCGAGCCCGGCGAGCACAACGGCACCTTCCGCGGGCACAACCTCGCCTTCGTCACCGGCCGGGCAGCGTTGGAGAGGTACTGGGCCGACGACTCCTTCCAGAAGGAGGTCCAGGCGAAGGCCGTCGAGCTGCGCGAGGGACTGACGAAGATCGCCGAGCGGTACGAGGGTGCGGCCGTCCGCGGTCGCGGCCTGCTGACCGGCATCGCCTTCCCCGACACCAGCGCGGCCGGGAAGATCGCGACCGCGGCGTACGAGCAGGGTCTGCTGGTCGAGACCTCCGGCCCCGAGGACGAGGTTCTCAAGACGATGCCGCCGCTGACCATCACCTCCGAGGAGCTCGCCCGCGGTCTCGCCATCCTCGAGGAGGCCACCGCAGCCGTCCTCGGTGACGGCAACCCGGCCTGACCACCCAGATACCGAAACGAGGGAACATGCGCGTCACCTACCTGGAAGATCTCGCCGACACCGACCGCGACGTACGCGTCGAGTCCGAGAACGGCAACTGGCGCAGCCGCCGGATCGTCCTGGCCCGCGAGGGGGTCGGCTTCTCCTTCCACGAGACCAACATCCCCGCCGGGACGACGAACGAGTTCTGGTACGCCAACCACATCGAGTGCGTCTACTGCGTCGGCGGAGAGGGCGAGCTCCTCGACCGCGAGACGGGAGAGACGTACGAGATCCGCGACGGGATGTGCTACCTGCTCGACAAGCACGACAGGCACACCGTCACCGCCAAGACAGACCTGCGTCTGATCTGCACCTTCAACCCGCCGGTCACCGGCCGCGAGGTGCACGACGAGAACGGCGTCTACCCGCTCCTCACCGAGCCCGACGCCACGACCGGCAACACGACCGGCAACACGACAGAGGAGGCAACTGCATGACCGCTGCGACCGAACACGTCGAGGACGTGTATCCCACCCGCCTCGAGGAGGGCTTCAGCTCGCTCCCACGCCTGGACCCGGTCGTCTGGGGCACGACGGCCGACGGGCCGATGGACCAGCAGACGCTCGACTCCTTCGACGAGCGCGGCTATCTGAGCGTCCCCGACCTCATCACGCCTGAGGAGGTCGAGGAGCTGCGCGCCGAGCTGCGCCGGCTCAGCGACGACCCGGAGACCCGGGCCGACGAGCGCACCATCATCGAACCCGCCTCGCAGGAGGTGCGCTCGATCTTCGAGGTGCACAGGACCAGCGACGTCGTCGCCCGGCTGGCGGCCGACCCGCGCGTGGTCGGCCGGGCCCGGCAGATCCTCGGCTCGGAGGTCTACATCCACCAGAGCCGGATCAACGCCAAGCCCGGCTTCGGCGGCGGTGACTTCTACTGGCACTCCGACTTCGAGACCTGGCACGCCGAGGACGGCCTGCCACGGATGCGGACCGTCAGCATCTCCATCTCGCTGACGGACAACCACTCCTACAACGGGCCGCTGATGATCATGCCCGGCACGCACAAGACGTACGTCTCGTGCGGGGGCGCCACTCCCGAGGACAACTACAAGTCCTCGCTGGTGATGCAGGGCGCCGGGACTCCGGACCAGGAGACACTCACGAAGATGGCCGATACCCACGGGATCGACGTGCTAGCCGGCGCTGCCGGCAGTGCGATCATGTTCGACTGCAACTGCATGCACGGGTCCAACGGCAACATCACGCCGTACCCCCGCTCGAACGTCTTCCTGGTGTTCAACAGCGTGGAGAACACCGCGGTCGAGCCGTTCTCGGCCCCGAGGCCGCGGCCAACGTTCATCGGGGCGCGCGACTTCACTCCGGTGGGCTGACCGCACCGCCGCCCGGCCGCCGGCCCCCTCGGGGCCGGCGGCCAGGCGCATCCTCACGGCGGATCTGGTGCTGCGTACGTCTGGGTGGTCCGGGTCGGCATACTCTGACCCCATGACACGCACCCGCGCCTTCTCGGGCGCCATGACCGGCGCGGCACTGCTCGCCCTGTCGCTCTCCCTGACGGCCTGCGGCTCGAGCAAGGACTACGTCCAGGAGAAGACGGTCGAGCGGATCGCGACCGAGCAGCTCACCAACGCCATCGGTGTCACCCCCGAGGACCTCGACTGCCCCGGCGACCTCGAGGGCAAGGTCGGCACCGAGATGACCTGCGTCCTCACCTCCGACGGCGAGAAGTACGACGCGATCATCACCGTCGACAACGTCGACGGTGAGCGGGTCCGCTTCAAGATCGACGTGCCGCCCAACGCCGCGGAGTGATCCCACAGAGCCCCCTGAGCAGATAACCTGTTGAGTCGTGTCCCCTCATACGAGGCCTTTCTTCGACCATGTCGCGCGCGTGTGCGACGGAACGCCCTACAAGGCGACCGAGACCGCGCGTGGGTTCGACATGGCGCTCGACCTGACCAACAACCGCTGGCACTCCAAGTTCCAGGAAGCCAAGCTGAGCTGGGTCTTCACCTACCACGTGACGATGCCGACGCGGAAGTCCTACGCGATCATCGAGGACACCAGCAGCGTCGTCTGGTTCGCCGATGAGCCGCACACCCAGAAGACCGGCGTACGCCGCATCGAGGCCGATGACGAGCAGACCGACCAGGGCGTGTGGACCGTGCACGACCCCGAGGCGGTCCCCGACCTGGACCAGTACCGCTTCGACGCCGAGGAGGGGCGCACGCTGATCACCAGCGTCGCCCGGCTCTACGCGCTCCAGCAGCGCGGCGCCCGACACGAGGGGACGGCGTTCTCCCTCGCGGTCGGTCTGGTCGTCACGCTGTCGGTGATCGCGACCGTCATCGGAGTCGCGGTGATCCTCAACCTGCTCGGCACCTTCGGCACGCCGTCGTAACCACATCGCACACACTTTGTGTGATGCTGACCGCCATGGACCCCATCCGTGAGGCGCAACGACAGTGGATCGCGCACGGCTGGGCAGATGCCGCCGACGGGATGGCGCTGGTGACGTCGCTCGTCCGCGTCCACCAGCTCGTCATGGAGCGCATCGACTCCGCACTGCGCCCCCATGACCTCTCCTTCGCCCGCTACGAGGTGCTCCGCCTCCTCTCCTTCACCCGAGACGGCCAGCTCCCGATGGCCAAGCTCGGCTCCCGCCTCCAGGTCCACCCCGCCTCCGTGACCAGCGCCGTCGCCCGGCTGGAGAAGCAGGGCTTCGTACGCCGCAGCCGCACCGCCGACGACGGTCGAGTCGTCCTCGCCGCCATCTCCGACGCCGGCCGCGAGGCGGTCGAGGCGGCCACGGTCTCGCTCAACTCCGAGGTCTTCGAGAAGCCGGGGATCGAGGACGTACCCGGCCTGACCGGGCTGCTCACCGAGCTGCGGGCGGCCGCCGGCGACTCGGTCGGCTGAGCTCCCGCGCTGCGGGGTAGACGTCGCGTACTGGCGCGTATGTGGCGGACGACCTATCCTGGAAATACTTGGACGTCCAACTATTCCCTGGGAGCACCGCCCATGTCCGACCTCCACATCCCCCAGAACCACGTTCGGATCGTGACCGCGAGCAGCCTCTTCGACGGTCACGACGCGGCGATCAACATCATGCGCCGGATCCTCCAGGCCCAGGGGTGCGAGGTGATCCACCTCGGCCACAACCGCTCGGTGACCGAGATCGCCGACGCGGCCGTCCAGGAGGACGCCCACTGTGTCGCGGTCTCCTCCTACCAGGGCGGCCACGTGGAGTTCTTCGAGTATCTGGTCACCGCGCTCAAGGACCGGGGCGCCGGTCACATCAAGGTCGTGGGCGGTGGCGGCGGCGTCATCGTGCCCTACGAGATCGAGCGGCTCGCCAACTCCGGCGTCAAGATCTTCTCCCCCGAGGACGGCCAGCGCTTGGGGCTCCCGGGGATGATCAACACGGTCGTGCGCGACATCGACCGCGACCTGTGGCCCACCTTCAACGTCACCCCCGACGGCGTGATCGCGGGCTACGGGCTCGCCATCGGCCGCATGATCACCGGCGCCGAGCAGGGTCGGTTGCCCGAAGACTTCCTGGCGCGCCTGCGGGCGGCAGACCAGGCGGTCGTGCTCGGCGTCACCGGCACCGGCGGCTCCGGAAAGTCCTCTCTCACCGACGAGCTGGTCCGACGCCTGCGCATCGACCAGGAGGACAAGATCCGCATCGGCGTGCTCGCCATCGACCCGACCCGCAGGCGCGGTGGCGGCGCGCTGCTGGGCGACCGAATCCGGATGAACTCGCTCGCCGCCATCAGCGACGGCGGCTCGACGACGTACTACCGGTCCCTGGCTACCCGCGGCAGCCACGAGGTGCCCGAGCACTTCACCGACGTGCTCGCCGTGATGAAGGCGGCCGTGGACCTCGTCATCGTCGAGACGCCGGGCATCGGCCAGGGCGACACCGGGATCAGCGACTTCGTCGACGTCTCGCTCTACGTGATGACGCCCGAGTTCGGCGCCGCCTCGCAGCTGGAGAAGATCGACATGCTCGACTTCGCCGACGTCGTGGCGATCAACAAGTTCGAGCGGCGTGGAGCCAAGGATGCGCTGCGTGACGTCTCCCGGCAGCTCGTCCGCAACCGGGAGGCGTTCACCTCCTCCCCCGACGACATGCCGGTCTTCGGCACCTCGGCCGCCGCCTTCGACGACGACGGCGTCACCGCGCTCTACCAGCACCTGCGCGGGCTGCTCTCCGACGCGGGGCTCGCGGTCGGCGAGGGCGTCCTCCCCCGCGTCTCGACCCGGCACTCGACCGGCCTCCACCCGATCATCCCCGAGAAGCGGGTGCGCTACCTGGCCGACATCGCCGGCGACGTACGCGACTACCACGCCCGCACCGTGGAGCTCGTGGCCGCGGCGCGGAAGGAGCAGGCCTACGAGATCGTGGCCGAGGACCACCCCGAGCTCGAGGCTCCCGCCTCCGACCTCCCCGACGACCTGCGCGAGCAGCTCTCGTCGTGGGAGCAGACCAAGGAGACGTACGCCGCCGACGAGGGTGGCCGGACGTCGCTGTCGGGCAACTACATCCCGCGGGTGGCGACCCCCCGCTACACCGACCGCGGCGAGCTGACCCGGTTCCTGCGCAACGAGAATCTCCCCGGGGTCTTCCCGTTCACCGCGGGCGTCTTCCCCTACAAGCGGGCCAACGAGGACCCGGCACGGATGTTCGCCGGCGAGGGTGACCCGTTCCGCACCAACCGCCGCTTCAAGCTGCTCTCCGAGGGCCAGCCGGCGACCCGGCTGAGCACCGCGTTCGACTCGGTGACGCTCTACGGCCGCGACCCCGACGTACGCCCCGACATCTACGGCAAGGTCGGCACCTCCGGTGTCTCGGTGGCCACGCTCGACGACATGAAGGCGCTCTACGACGGCTTCGACCTGCTGGCCCCGACGACCTCGGTGTCGATGACGATCAACGGCCCCGCTCCGACGATCCTGGCGTTCTTCCTCAACACCGTGATCGACCAGGCACGCGAGCGTGGCGTGGACCCGGCGAAGGCGCTGCAGACGGTACGCGGCACGGTGCAGGCCGACATCCTCAAGGAGGACCAGGGCCAGAACACCTGCCTGTTCTCCACGGAGTTCTCGCTGCGCTGCATGGCCGACATCCAGGAGTGGTTCATCGAGAACGGCGTACGCAACTTCTACTCCGTCTCGATCTCCGGCTATCACATCGCCGAGGCCGGGGCGAACCCCATCTCCCAGCTCGCCTTCACGCTGGCCAACGGCTTCACCTACGTCGAGTCCTACCTGGCCCGCGGGATGGACATCGACGACTTCGCGCCCAACCTGTCCTTCTTCTTCTCCAACGGGATGGACCCGGAGTACTCGGTCATCGGGCGAGTCGCCCGGCGCATCTGGGCGGTCGCGATGCGGGACCGCTACGGCGCCTCGGAGCGCTCGCAGAAGCTGAAGTACCACATCCAGACCTCGGGCCGGTCCCTGCACGCGCAGGAGATGGACTTCAACGACATCCGCACCACCCTGCAGGCGCTGATCGCGATCTACGACAACGCCCAGTCGCTGCACACCAACGCCTTCGACGAGGCCGTCACGACCCCGTCCGAGGAGTCGGTGCGGCGCGCGCTCGCGATCCAGCTGATCATCAACCGCGAGTGGGGCATGGCGTTCAACGAGAACCCGCTCCAGGGCTCCTACATCATCGACCAGCTCACCGACCTCGTCGAGGAGGCCGTGCTCAAGGAGTTCGACCGGATCTCGGAGCGTGGCGGCGTGCTCGGCGCGATGGAGACCGGCTACCAGCGCGGCAAGATCCAGGACGAGTCGATGCTCTACGAGCACCGCAAGCACGACGGCACGCTGCCGATCGTCGGGGTGAACACGTTCGTCCGGGACACGAACGGCGAGCCGGCCGGCCCCGTCGAGCTCGCCCGGGCGACCGAGTCGGAGAAGAAGTCGCAGCTCGACCGCGTCCACGCCTTCCAGGCTGCCCACGCCAACGAGGCCGAGGCAGCCATCGCCCGCCTCAAGCAGGCCGCCACCTCCGAGGAGAACGTCTTCGCCGCGCTCATGGACGCTGCTCGGGTCTGCTCGCTCGGGCAGGTCACCGAGGCGTTCTTCGAGGTCGGCGGGCAGTACCGCAGGAACGTATGACCAACCCCGCTGATCGAGCCGCCGCGCTGGTCGAGCCGGATTCGTGAGGTACGAACGAATCCGTGTCGAGACCAACACAGCCCTTCTCGCGCGACGAGGGGACCGTGTTGGTCTCGACACGCCTCCGCCTAGCGGCTCCGGCGGCTCGACCAGCGGAGGAGCCAGCGGCTCGACCAGCGGAGGAGAGACATGGACGACCTAGGCACTCCGTACGACGGCCCGCGCCCCGCGACGCGGGTGGTCTCGCTCGTCCCGTCGCTGACGGAAGCCCTCGTCTCGGTCGCGGCGGACCGGGTCGTCGGCGCCACGGACTGGTGCACGCATCCGGCGGACCTCGACGTTCCTCGCGTACGCGGGACCAAGAACCCCGATCTGGCCGCGATCGCGACGCTGGCGCCGGACGTCGTGGTGGCCAACAAGGAGGAGAACCGGGAGCTCGACGTGCGCCGGCTGCGAGAGCGGGGCGTACGGGTCTGGGTCACGGACATCGAGACGGTCCCGGACGCCATCGGCGCGATGGAGCGGCTCCTCGACGGGCTCGGCTGGGACCGCCCGGACTGGCTCGTGGAGGCCCGCCGGCTCTGGTGCGGGCCGCTCCCCCGGGTCACCCGGCGGGTCGCGGTGCCGATCTGGCGCGACCCGTGGATGGTGGTCGGCTCACGGACCTTCACCGGCGACCTGCTGCGGCGCCTGGGCTGGGAGAACGTCTTCGACACCACCGCGCTCAACCCGTCCGAGGACCGCTATCCGCACGTCGAGCTGACCGAGATCGACGGAGCCGGAGCGGACGTCGTGCTGCTGCCCGACGAGCCGTACGTCTTCACGGCCGAGGACGGCCCGGAGGCCTTCACCCACACCCCGACCGAGCTGGTCAGCGGCCGGCTGATCACCTGGTACGGCCCGAGCCTCGTCGAGGCTCACCTGCTCCATCGCTCGGTCTGAGTGAGCCGGAACAGCAGGACCAGCGGAGGTCCGACCACGACCCCCGCGATCGCGACGGCCACCAGCAGCGCCCTCAGGGTCGCGTCGGCGCCGCCCGCATCGGCGAGAAGGACCTCGTCGACCAGGAGCCACGGATACTGGCCGACTCCCCAGCCGGAGATCACGGTGGCCACCGCGATCAGGGCCGGAAGCCGGGCGAGCGCAAAACGGTCCGTCCAGACCAGCCACAAGGTGGCGACGCCGGCCAGGAACGAGCAGATGATCAGCGGCGCTGCCTGTCGCTCCAACCCGTCGGCCAACGTCGGGGCGTCGATCTGGATCGGGATCAACGCGATGAAGACGACCAGTCCGGTGGCGAGCCCGACGCCGAGGGTCCGGGTCCGCAGGGTCGAGGCCAGATCGGGCTTCCCGGCACGTACGGCATCGGCACAGAGGAACACGCCGGCCAGGAAGGCACAGGTGCCGACGGCGATGATCCCTCCGAAGACCGAGGTGGGGTTCACCCACGACGACCAGCGATCGCCGTATCCCTCGGCAGGCACTCGGCCCGAGGCGATCGCGCCGGCGACGGTCCCCAGGAAGAACGGCGTGATGATCGAGGAGACCGCGAAGACGACCCCGAACGTACGAGCCTGCGACAGCGTCGCGGAGTACTTCCGGAAGGCGAACGACGCTCCGCGCAGCACGATGCCGAGCAGCGCCAGCAGCAACGGCACGATCAACGTCGTCATCACGGCGGCGAACGACTCCGGGAACGCGGTCCACCACACGACCAGGCAGTAGATCAGCCAGACATGGTTCACCTCCCACACCGGGCCGATGCTGTGATCGACCAGCGTGCGAACCTCTGCACCCCGCCGCGCTCCACCGGCAGTGAGGTCGAAGAAGCCCGACCCGAAGTCGGCTCCGCCGAAGAGCGCGTACGCCAGGACCCCGACGAACAACGCAGCGGCGACCGCCACCTCCAGACTCATCAGCGGCCGTCCTCGGCGAGCGCGGCCGGGCCGTACGGGCTGGGGAGCTCCTCACCGTCCTCGCGCCACCGCCGCGCCATCGAGCGCAGCACCAGGACGGCGCCGATCGTCAGCAGCGTGTAGACCACCAGCGTCGTGCCGAAGACCCACCACAGACCGGGGTTGTCCCCGGCCGCGTCGACGGTGCGCATGACGTCGTAGACGACCCACGGCTGGCGGCCGACCTCGGTGGCGACCCAACCGGACTCGAGCGCGATCACGGCCAGCGGCCCCGCGGCGACCGCGAACCAGCAGAACCAACGGGTGTCGAGCAGGTCGCGGCCGCGCCAGCGCAGCAGCCAGTAGACGATGACGGCCAGCATCAGCAGTGATCCGATGCCGACCATGGTCTGGAACGCGATGTGGGTGATGTTGACCGGCGGGAGGTCGGAGGCCGGGAACGTGTCCAGACCGCGTACGGGCAGGTCGAAGCTTCCGCGGGCGATGAAGGAGCCCCAGTTGGGGATCTCGATGAAGTAGCGCGGCTCGCCGTCGATCATCAGTCCACCCAGGCGCAGCGGCGCCGGCTGCTCGGTGGTGTCGGCGAGCTCGAAGGCGGCCAGCTTCGCCGGCTGGGTCTCGCCCAGGCGGATGCCGAGGATGTGTCCGACGACCGGCTGGAGCACCGCCGCGACCGAACCGAAGACGAACGGCACGGTGAAGCCGAGCCGATGATGGCGGTCGCGCCGCCCTCTGAGGATGCCGGCGGCGTACACCGCGGCGATCACGAAGCCCGCCACCATGAAAGCCGCCAGCCACATGTGCAGGAACTGCAGCAGCGCGCCCTCGTTGAACATCGCCTTCCAGGGCTCGACGTCGACCACGTCTCCGGAGGCCGTGATGCGGAAGCCGGTGGGCATGTTCATCCAGGCGTTGACCGAGATCACGCAGAAGGTGCCGAAGATCCCGGCCGCCGCCATCGGCACCAGGCAGAGGAGGTGCAGGCGCGGCGACATCCGTCCCCAGCCGTACAGGTAGAGGCCGAGGAAGATCGCCTCGGTGAAGAACGAGAGGCCCTCGAACGCGAACGGCAGTCCGAGGACGTCGCCGAACTTGCCCATCAGTCCCGGCCAGAGCAGCCCCATCTCGAAGCTGAGCACCGTGCCGGAGACCGCGCCGATCGCGAAGAGCACCGCCGAGACCTTCGCCCACCGCTTCGCCAGGACGAGTGCGACCTCGTTGCCGCGAAGACCGAGGAGGTGGACGACGAAGATCATGGTCGGGAAGGCGACGCCGAAGCAGGCCAGGATGATGTGCCAGCCGAGCGAGAAGGCCATCTGCTGGCGCGCCGGCAGGAGCCCCGCAGGCTCCTCGGTGGCGAGCGCAAGCGCTTCGGCGATCACGGTTCGAGACTACGCACACCGCGGGCCACCTTGCCACCTGAAACGCGGCAGCCGGGCCTGATGACAGGCGAAGACTCAGTCGCGCGAGGTCAGAACGGCCAGGTCGCGCACGGCATAGCGGTGGTGCTCGGCCTCCTCGGCGAGCACGACCTTGAGACAGCGGCGTACGTCGTAGTCGGCCTCGGGGTCGTTGCCGACCGGCTTGCGGGCGCAGAGCCGGTCGAGGTCCGCATCGGTGACTCCCGCGACGAACGCGCGCATCGTGTCCATCCGGGCGAGGCGGGGCGCCAGGATCTCGTCGAGCGAGGGGTCGGCGTCGACGGTGAGCCCCGAGCCCGCCTCATCCGCGCCCGCGGGCCCGTAGCCGAGCGGGTGGTAGGGATCGTCCTCCTCGAGGACCGGGTTGCCGAGCCACTTGTCGCTGGCGTAGAGCAGATGGCGCAAGGTCTCGATGAACGACCACTCATCGTCGACCCGCTCATGGAGCAGCTCCTCCGGCAGCGCGCGGATACGCTCCGTCGTCGCCGACCATGTCGACTCGATGGCCGCCCAGGCCGCGCGGATCTCGTCCGCGGTCCGGGCCTCGCGGGCCAGCACCCGGTCGGGCGCCGCGCGATCGAGCTCGGCCGCGACGTACGCCGTCACGTCGACGTCGTTGACCACGATCCGCCCGAAGTCGCCGGCGAGATAGACGTCGCGGCCGAAGCAGTCGACGATCTTCAGCCGCTCCTCGAACCAGCAGTCCCGGATCTCCAGACCGCTGAGATCGCTCTGCCGGATCAGCGCGTCCCGGAACCGGTCGCTGTCGACGTACGTCTTCTGCTCGGAAGTCATACGCCATCGTCTGCCCGCCCGGCGCACCCGTCAACGGAGTAAAGGCCAACGGGTAACGGTCAGCGGAAGACGGGCTTCTCCTTGGCCAGGAACGCGCGAACGCCCTCCTTGAAGTCCTCGCCCGTGTAGACCTCGCGCAGCAGGTCCTCGTCACCCTTCGGCGAGGCCTCGGTGCGGGCGGCGAAGTCGGCGAGCTGGCTCTTGGTGGCCCGGACCGTGACGCCGGACAGCGGCAGGATCCCCTCGACCAGGGCGTCGACCTCGTCGGCCAGCGAGTCGGTGACCGCGGTCAGCGCGCCGGTCGCATAGGCGCGGTCGGCGCCGACCAGCCGCGCGGCGAGGAGCATCTCGCGCACGACCGGCTCGCCGAAGACGGCGGCGGCACGGTAGACGATGGAGGCCGCGAGCGCGTTGCCGAGGGTCTTCGCGATCGGGTAGCCGAAGCGCGAGTGCGGCGTCGCGACCCGCAGGTCGCAGTGGGTCGCGACCGCGAGACCGCCGCCGACGCAGACCCCGTCGACCGCGGCGATGGTGACCTGCGGAAGGGCGAACAGCTTCTCGAGCAGCGCGCGGATCCAGTCCTCGTAGTCCACCGCATCGCGGGAGAGGAAGTCGGAGATCTCGTTGCCGGCGGCGAACGCCCGTCCGCCGGTGCCGGTCAGGACCAGCACCTTCACCGACTCGTCCGACGCGAGCTCGTCGCACAGAGCGTGCAGCTCGCCGTACATCTCGTACGTGAAGGCGTTGTGCTTCTGCGGCCGGTTGAAGGTCACCTGTACGACGCCGGGGCGCCGCTCCACTATCAAGTCCTCGCTCACGGGAACCGAGCGTAGGGCACCCCGCGGGATGCCCTACGCCCGTGTTCATCAGATGTGCGGCTTCACCTGGTCGGTGTAGATCTTCTCCAGCGCCGTCTTGAGGCTGTCCATCTCGGCCTGGACGTCCTTGTTCTCGGTGAGGATCGCGGCCATGTGGTTGGCCATCTCCAGGTCGCCACCGGGCAGGAAGACGCGGGCGTAGTCCTGCGAGCGGGTGTTGGCGAGCTGGTCGATCGCGACCTGCGCCTGCGGGGTCTTCTTCACGATCGCGGCCGGGTCGGCGGACTTGCGGATCGGCACGTAACCGGTCGCCTCGGAGAACTTGATCGCCTGCTCGGGCTCGGTGAGGAACTTGATGAACGTTCCCGCCGCGAGCTGCCGCTCCGGGCTGATGTCCTTCGGGATGCCGACGCCCGAGCCACCGGTCGGGCAGATCCGCTCGCTCTCCACCGGCCCGGCGGGCAGCGGGGCGACGCCGACGTCGAACTTCGCCGAGGTGATCGCGTTGATGAGGTCCCCGGTCGAGCCCACGGTGGCGCTGGCGACGCCCGCCGCGAAGTCCTGGATCTGGTCGACCCCGGCCACGCCGGCGACCTTGTCCTTGTAGACCCAGTCCTTGAGGAAGGAGAGCGCCTCGACCGACTCGGCCGAGCTGCAGGTGATGTCGAAGGACTCCTCCTTCGACCAGCCGCTATCCCAGCCCCACAGGTTGTTCTGCAGGGTCCAGCCGGCGTAGCCCGCCAGGGCCGGGAGCTGGAAGGCGAACTTCGCGCCGCTGCTCTCGGCGAGCTTGGTCGTCCACTCGCCGAACTCCTCCCAGCTCTGCGGTCCCTGGTCGGAGAGCCCGGCCTTCTTCCAGTGGTCCAGGTTGTAGTAGAAGAGCGGTGTCGAGCGAGCCCACGGCACCGCCCAGTGGGCGTCGTCGTAGAGGTAGTCGCTCAGCAGCGAGTCGACGTAGTCGTCGGTGTCGAACTCGAGCGCCTCGAAGAGGGAGTCGAGCGGGATGATCTGGTCGTTCATCTTGTAGCGGAACCACCACACGTCCGACAGGTTGATGATGTCGGGCAGGTTGCCGCCGGTCTGCGCCGTCTGGAACTTCTGCGCGATCTCCTCGTAGTCGGCGCCGGCCGTGACCAGCTTGACCGTGATGTCGGACTGCGAGGAGTTGAAGGCGTCGACGATCTCGGTGCTGACCTTGATCGAGTCACCTGGGTTGGAGGTCCAGAAGGTGATCTCCTTGGCCGGCTTCACACCACTGAAGTCGATCTGCTCGACGGTGCTGCCGCTGTTGCCGCCGCCGCTGGTCGACGGACCGCCGCCGCAGGCGGAGAGTGCCGCCGCGGAGATGCCCAGGGCGCTGAGGCCGAGGAACCGTCGCCGATCCAGGATCAGACCCGAGCGATGCAGGTTGGACGAGTTGTTCATGGAGCATCCCTTCCCTGTCATGGCGGACGTCAGCCTTTGACGCCGCCTTGGGTGAAGCCGTTGACGATGTGGCGCTGCAGGATCGCGAAGACGGCGAGGATCGGCAGCAGCACCATCACGGTGCCGGCCATCAGCACCCCGAACGAGCTGGCCGCGGACTCGCTGTTCTGCAGCAGCGTCAGACCGCGGGGCAGCGTCATCATCTCCGGATCGGTGATGATGATCAGCGGCCACAGATAGTCGTTCCACTCGTAGACCACGGCGACCAGAGCGACGGTCGCGATCGACGGCAGCGACATCGGCACCACGCAGTGCCACAAGCGCCGCCAGTGGCCGGCGCCGTCGAGGTGAGCCGCCTCGATCACCTCGTAGGGCAGCTGCATGAATGACTGGCGCAGCAGGAACGTACCGAAGCCGGTGCCGAGGCCAGGCAGGATGAGGCCCCAGTAGGTGTTCTCGCCGCCGAGGCTGCTGATGAAGACGAAGTTGGGGAGGGCGGTGACCTGCGGCGGCACCATCATCGTGGCGAGCACGCCCCAGAAGACGTACTTCTTGCCGGGGAACTCGCAGAAGACCAAGCCGTACGCCGTCAGGATCGCCAGCAGCACCTTCAGCCCGGCGCCGACGACCGTGACGATGCTGGAGTTGAGGAAGAGTCGCCCGAAGGAGACCTTCTGCGCGGCCTCGGAGTAGTTCTCCGGCTTCCAGACCTCGGGGAAGACGACCAGGTCTGTCGTCGCCAGATCGCCGGGACCCTTGAAGGACGCCAAGAACATGTAGCCGAGCGGCAGCACGACGACGAGGACTGCGAGCAGCAGGATCAGGTAGTCGCGTACGGTCAGCGGCGTCAGCCGCACCCTGCGCGAAGGAGCAGTCGCGCTCATCGGTAGTGCACCCGCCTCTCGACGACGATCAGCTGGACGAGCGTGAGCACGACGAGGATCGCGAAGAGCACCGTCGAGAGCATCGCGGAGTAGCCCGCCTGGCTCTGCTCCTTGAAGCCCGTGAGATAGGCGTCGAAGATCAGGGTGCGGGCGCCACGGCCGAGCTTGTCCATCGCGATCAGGAGGTCGAAGGCCTGCAGGCTGCTGAGGATCGTGGTGACCATCAGGAAGAACGTGGTCGGCGACAGCAGCGGAAGGGTCACCGTGAAGAACCGCCTCACCGGCCCGGCGCCGTCGAGATCGGCCGCCTCCAGCAGCTCACCCGGAACGGCCTGCAGCCCGGCGAGGTAGACGACCGCGGCGTAGCCGAGGTTCTTCCAGACATAGACGATGATCACCATCGTCAGCGTCCACGGAGGCGAGTTGATCCACTCCGGGCTGTTCAGGCCGACATCGCGCAGGACCGCGGAGAGCGCGCCGATGTTGGGGTCGAAGATGTAGAGCCAGGCGAGCCCGACTCCATAGCCGGAGAGGATGTACGGCGCGAAGACCGTCGCCTGTGCGAAACCCGCACCCGGGAGCCTGCGGTTGAGCGCCAGCGCGACGCCGAGGCCGAGCACGAGGGTGAGCCCGACGGTCGCGACGGTGAAGATCGCCGTCGTGGTCAGCACCTTGCTCGCCTCACCGGAGGCGAAGAAGTCGCGGTAGTTGCCAAGGCCGACCGGCGTGGCGAACTTCGAGCCCAACGTCCAGTTGAGGGTGGAGTAGTAGATGTTCTGGAAGAGCGGCCGATAGATGAAGACCGCGATCAGCGCGACGTTGGGCAGCACGAACGCCAGAAAGGTCAACCACTCCCGTACGCGTCTTCCCGAGAGTGCCTGACGCGGTCGTTTCGCTGTGACTGCCGTCATACTTGGCACGATCGGTGAGTCAAGCCGCTGGGTGGGACCCCGTCAAGAGCAAAACTCTTGATCTCAAGATTTCGTTACCGGAAACTGATCATGAACGTCACAGAATTACCAGGTGAACGTCGAGGCCTTCAGAGGAGCCAGCGGCCGAGCAAGGTGCCGTCGTGCTCGATGAGGGATCCCAGGGACACCGGCACCTCGATGGGCGGTGCGGTCACGATGCGTGGGCTGCTGCCCGCGAGGAGCTTCGGGGTGATCGTGTGGCAGAGCTCGTCGACCAGGCCGGCCTCGAGCAGCGTGCCGAGCAGCGACGGCCCGCCCTCGCAGAGCACGTGCCGCAGACCCTCCTCGTGCAGGCGGGTGAGAAGCGCGGAGAGGTCGACCTCGACCGCGCCGGTGACGTAGACGTTCTCCTCGCCGAGCTCGTCGCGGGCCGCCGCCAGGCCCGGCGCTTCGGCCACCGTCGCGAGCCGGACGGAGCCAGGCTCGCTGCCGCGGAGATCGTCGGGGATCCGGCCGCGGCGGGAGACGATGACGATCGGGGTTCCCTTGGCTTCGTACGTCTCGGCGGCGGCGGTCCCCGCTCCGACCAGGACCACGTCCGCGAGGTCGCGCAGGGCATGGAAGACCTCGACGTCGACGGTGTTGTTGACCGTGCCGGACCGGCCGTCGGGGCCGGTCGCGGCGCCGTCCAGGGAGCTGACCATGTTGACGCGCAACCAGGGCAGTCGGGGCGGCGCGTAGATCGCGCGCAGGCCCTCGGGAGTGGTCGGGTCACCGTCACCGTGCAGGAGGATCACCCTGCCCACGTTAGAGCCGCCGGTGGTCGAGCCTGTCGAGACCCACGCTATCTTCTTCGCATGAGTTGGTTGGTTACCGGAGGCGCGGGCTACATCGGATCGCACGTCGTACAGGCGCTGCTCGACGCAGGCCTGGAGCCGGTGGTCCTCGACGATCTCTCCTCGGGGTTCGCGAAGTTCGTGCCCGACCACGTCACCCTCGTCGAGGCGTCGCTGCTCGACAGGTCCGCGGTCGAGCAGGCGATCAGCAACCACGGCGTCGAGGGCGTCATCCACCTCGCCGGCTTCAAGTACGCCGGGGTGTCGGTGCAGCGTCCGCTGCACACCTACGCCCAGAACGTCACCGGCACCGCCAACCTCCTCGAGGCGATGGCGGCCACCGGTGTCGACCAGATCGTCTTCTCCTCCTCGGCCGCGACCTTCGGGACCCCCGACGTCGACCTGGTCACCGAGACCACGCCGACCACCCCGGAGAGCCCCTACGGCGAGTCGAAGCTGATCGGCGAGTGGCTGATCGCCGACGTGGCGCGCGCCGAGGGGCTCACGCACACGAGCCTGCGCTACTTCAACGTGGTCGGCTCCGGGAGCAAGAACCTCTACGACACCAGCCCCCACAACCTCTTCCCGCTGGTCTTCGACGCCCTGGCCAAGGGCAAGACGCCGCAGATCAACGGCGACGACTACCCGACCCCCGACGGCACCTGCGTACGCGACTACGTGCACGTCTCCGACCTCGCCCGCGCCCACGTGGTCGCCGCCAAGCGGCTCGCGGAGGGCAAGGACCTCGAGCCGGTCTACAACCTGGGCTCGGGTGACGGTTCCTCGGTCCGGCAGATCATGGACACGATCCGTGAGGTGACCGGCATCGAGTTCGAGCCCATCATCAACCCGCGTCGCCCCGGAGACCCGGCCCGCATCGTCGCCACCGGCGAGCTCGCCCGCCGCGACCTGGGGTGGGAGATGCGCCACGACCTGCGCTCCATGGTCGCCACCGCCTGGGAGGCCCGCCAGGCCGCAGGCGACGACTACCCCGGCTGACCCGCTCCCGGCGAAATGAAAGGCGGCCCGCTCTTTCGAGCGGGCCGCCTTCGCTGTTCGACCTGGATCAGGCCTTGGCGTTCGTGGTGCCGGCCTTCTTGGCGGGAGCCTTCTTCGCCGGGGCCTTCTTGGCGGGGGCCTGCTTGGCGGGCGCCTCGGGGCTCGCGGCGGCCGGGGCCGGGGCCGCGGGGCTCTCGGCGACGATCTCGGTCTTCTTGAGCTTCGCAACGAAGGTCTCACCGCGGGTGGCGAGCTTGTCGTAGGTGCCGGTGGCGCTGTCGGTGGTCTCGTCGAGCTTCGACTTGACGGTCACCTTCACCTTCTCGGGAAGGACGGCGTACTGCTCCTTGGCCAGGGCCGGGAGCGTCTTCGGGTTGAAGCCGGTCACGGTGGTCTTGGCGGCGGTGGCCTTCTCGGTCGCCTTGGTGCGGGCGTCGGTCAGCTTGGTGGTCGCCTCGGAGCGGTAGCCGTCGACCCGCTTCTGGATGTCGGTCGCGTAACCCTTGACGGTCTCGTAGGCGAGGTCGGCGACGCCGGCGACGGCGTTGAGGGGCTTGGTGGTCTCAATCTTGGGCAGGGTGGGCATCTGGGTTCTCCTCAGGATGGGGTGCTTCTTCATCGGCGGCCGGCGCATCGTCGGTGACACGACTGTTGAGAGCAAGGAACGAGTGATAGACGTCGAGCAGCGAGTGCTTCTGCCGCTCGGTCAGGGTCGGATCGGCGAGCACCGCGAGCTCCACGGACCCTCCGACGTTGGAGTCAGGGCTGAGGATCCCGGCACGGACGTAGACCTGCTCCGCCGAGATCCGCAGCGCCTTGGCGATCTGCTGGAGGACCTCAGCCGATGGCTTGCGCAGACCGCGTTCGATCTGGCTGAGGTAGGGGTTGGACACGCCTGCTTGGTCGGCGAGCTGACGCAGAGACATCTCGGCCGAGATCCTCTGTTCCTTCAGATACTCGCCGAGCGTGCCGACCGCACTCGTGACCTTGCTCTTGACCATGCGTCCAGTGTGCTAACAATTGCTAGCAAACACAAGTCCTCGGCAACCAAAGTGACACACATCACCTACTAGTTGCTTCATCAACCAGCGGAAACACGCCGAAACGCGGCCCTCCAGGCTCGCTAGCAACCCGCTAGCATTCACAGCAGCGCGCGGATCTGCCCCACCCTGCGTCCGCCCCCGAGGATCGGCGCCTCCCCGGTCGCCCGCACCGCGTCGGCGTCGACCCCGTCGAGGTCGCCGACCCCGTCCCGGATCAACGCGGCGGCCATCACGACCGGCCGCGCCCGGTCACCGCCGTCGTCGGCCTTCAGGGCCCAGGCACGGCCGTCGGGCAGCGCGACCGCATAGACCGCCTCGGCTCCCAGCTTGCCGATCAGGCCAGGTACGGCCCGGTGCAGCGCCACCTCGTCGCGGGTCGTGCCCGAGACGTACTCAGGGTGTGCACGTATCGCCGCGGCGACCCGCGCGGCCGGGCCGTCGACCGCCGCGGCGATGGTCGAGAACGCCCGCGCCAGCCCGGTCAGCGACGTGGACAGAGCCGGCGCCCCGCAGCCGTCGACGGTGACGTACGCAGCCTCGCCGGTGCACGCCTCGAGCACCTCCTGGATCCCAACCTGGAGAGGGTGCTCGGGATCCAGATAGCCCTCGAGAGACCAGCCGGCCGTGACGCAGGTGGCGAGCATCGCCGCGTGCTTGCCGGAGCAGTTCATCGCCAGCCGGGTCTTCGGCTCACCGCGACGGAGCGCCTCCTCGCGGGCCTCCACCCCGAACGGGTAGTCCTCGATGTTGCCGAGCGCGGACTCGTCCAGGCCGACGGTGGCGAGGATGCGGCGTACGCCTTCTTGGTGGATCGCCTCTCCTGAGTGGGAGGCGCAGGCGAGGGCGAGCAGATCGGGCGGCAGGTCGAGGCCGAGGATCAGCATCGCGAGGGCCTGGACCGGCTTGGTCGAGGAGCGAGGCAGGATCGGCGAGTCGACGTCGCCGAGCGACCACCCCACGGTGCCGTCGGCGGCCAGGGCAACGGCGGACCCGTAGTGGTGTCCCTCGACGAAGTCGGAGCGGATGATCTCGGCGAACGGCACAGGTGCTGGCATGGGGGCGAGACTATGTGAGAGTTGCCCCGTGCTCGCCGACCTCCTCACCCAAGAAGCACTCAGCGTTCTCGTGGTCAGCTTCGGCATCGGCATCGTCGTCGGGCTGACCGGCATGGGCGGTGGCGCCCTGATGACGCCGGCGCTGATCTTCCTCGGAGTGCCCCCGACGACCGCCGTCGCCAACGACCTCGTCGCCGCCTCGGTCAACAAGTCGGTCGGTGCCACGGTGCACTGGCGCCACGGCTCCCCCAACATCCGGCTGGCGACCTATCTGGTCATCGGCTCGGTGCCCTTCGCCTTCCTAGGCACCTTCGTGCACAAGCTGGCGCCCGGTGACACCGACCACTTCCTCAAGCTCGTTCTCGGCGGGGCCCTGCTGTTCGCGGCCGCGTCCTACATGTTCCGGATGTACCTCCAGCTTCGCCTGGTCACCGGCGGCAACGAGGCCCCCGAGGAAGATCCCCGACTGAAGCCGCTGCTCACCATCGTCATCGGCGCGCTCGGCGGCCTCTTGGTCGGCATCACCTCGGTCGGCTCCGGCTCGGTCATCATGATCGCGCTGCTGCTGGTCTACCCGACGCTCTCCGCGGTCAAGCTGGTCGGCACCGACCTGGTCCAGGCGGTGCCGCTCGTCCTGGCCGCCGCGATCGGCCAGGTGATCAACCACGGAGTCGAGTGGGCGGTGCTGATCCCGCTCATCCTCGGCGGCACCCCCGGCACCTTCCTCGGCTCCCGGATGGCGCGCTGGGTCTCCCAGTCGGTCATCCGCCGCGGCATCGTCATCATGCTGACGCTCTCCGGCGCCAAGATGCTCGGGGCCGACGCGACGTTCCTGCTGTTCCTGGGTGGCGGGATGCTGCTCCTGGGTCCGTTGCTGTGGGGCTTCATCCGCCAGTCACGAGGGCTGGCCGCCTTCGACAACAATGCGGCTGCCTGGCGGCTGCCGGACCGCTCGGACAAGTAGTCCACGCCCCGCTGGTCGAGCCGCGAGGCCGCCTGCGGCCGAGCGTGTCGAGACCAACACAGTCCCCTGTCGCGCTCGATCGAACTGTGTTGGTCTCGACACGCCTTCGCCTAGCGGCTCCGGCGGCTCGACCAGCGAGCCTCAGGCCTTCAGGTAGCGGCGCAGGGCGTCGAGGTGGTCCTCGGGCTCGAAGCCGGTGGCGGTGAGCTTGTCGAGGGACATCACCGAGTTGAGCGGCCGCGGCGCGACACCCTCCTTGCCCGCGAAGTAGGCCTCCGTCGAGGTCGCACCCACGTCGCCCGCGTCGCGCCCCGACAGCGAGAACACCTCGGCGGCGACGTCCCTCCAAGAGCACGGCTGCCCGGCGTTGGTGCAGTTGTAGACCCCGTACGCAGCCTCGGACCGCAGCAGGTGAGCGGTGGCCGCGGCGAGGGTGTCGGTGAAGGTCAGGCGACCGATCTGGTCGTCCACCACGGTGGGCGAGACGCCCTTCTCGGCGAGAGCCGCCATGGTGCGTACGAAGTTCTTGCCGTCGCCGACGACCCAGGACGTGCGCAGGATGTAGTGACGGGGAGCGCCGGCGACGGCGATGTCACCGGCAGCCTTGGACTGGGCGTAGACGCCGAGGGGCGAGACCGGCTCGTCCTCGGCGTGCTCGGTGGCGGTGCCGTCGAAGACGTACTCCGTCGAGTAGTGCACCAGCGTCAGGCGGTGCTCGGTCGCGACCCGGGCGAGCAGCGCCGGAGCCGTCGCGTTCGCGGCCCAGGCGGTGCGCCGGCCGTCGGCGGTCTCGGCGACGTCGACGGCGGTGTAGGCGGCGGCGTTGAGAATGAGCTGGTAGTCGGGCCACGGCCAGGCAGCGACGGCCTTCTCGTCCGAGATGTCCAGCTCGTCGAGGTCGACCGCGTCTGCCTCGGGGAAGGCCGCGGCCAGGGCCCGGCCGAGCTGGCCGTTGGCGCCGATGATCAGCGTCTTCTTCGGCTTCATCGGGGCGATCTCGGCCAGGCGCGGGTTGGTCCGGTCCTTGTCGGAGATCTCGGCGGAGTCCAGCGGGATCGGCCAGGCGATCGCGGCGGTCTCGTCGGCGAGGTTGAGCGCCGGGTAGGCGAACCCGGGACGCCAGTGGTCGTTGACCAGGTAGGAGTAGACCGTGCCGTCCTCGAGCGCCTGGTAGGAGTTGCCGACCCCGCGGGGCACGAAGACCGCGGTGTCCGGGCCGATCTCGATGGAGAACGTCGCGCCGAAGGAGTCCCCTTCGCGCATGTCGACCCATGCCGCGAAGACCCGCCCGCACGCCACGGAGACGAACTTGTCCCACGGCTCGGTGTGGATGCCTCGGGTCGCGCCGCGGGAGGCGTTGAAGGACATGTTGTTCTGCACCGGGCCGAAGTCGGGGAGCCCCAGCTCCACCATCTTCGCGCGCTGCCAGTTCTCCTTGAACCAGCCGCGGGAGTCCCCGTGCACGGGCAGACGAGCGACCAGCATTCCCGGGATCGGGGTCTTCTCGATGGTCAGATCAGGCACGCGGTTCTCAGGCACAGTCACTGCCCCTTCGCGGCGTACTTGGTCTCGGTCTCGTGCTTCAGCGGCGACCACCAAGCCTCGTTCTCCTGATACCAGGCGATCGTCGCGGCCAGGCCCTTGTCGAAGTCCTGGTACTTCGGCTCCCAGCCGAGCTCGCTGCGCAGCTTGCCGGACTCGATGGCGTAGCGACGGTCGTGGCCGGCGCGGTCGGTGACCCACTCGATGTCGTCCTCGGGACGGCCGAAGTGACGCAGGATCGCGCGGACGACGTCGACGTTGGACTTCTCGCCGTCCGCACCGATCAGGTAGGTCTCCCCGATCCGGCCCTTCTCGAGGATCGCCCAGACCGCCGAGGAGTGGTCCTCGGTGTGGATCCAGTCGCGCACGTTGAGCCCGTCGCCGTAGACGCGCGGCCGGCGCCCCTCGATCACCTCGGTGATCTGGCGCGGGATGAACTTCTCGACGTGCTGCCACGGGCCGTAGTTGTTGGAGCAGTTGGAGATCGTCGCGCGCACGCCGAAGGAGCGCACCCAGGCGCGGACGAGGTGGTCGGAGCCGGCCTTGGTGGCCGAGTAGGGCGAGGACGGCTGGTAGGGGGTGTCCTCGGTGAACCGCTTCGGGTCGTCCAGGTCCAGGTCGCCGTAGACCTCGTCGGTGGAGACGTGGTGGAACCGCACGTCGTGGCGGCGGACCGCCTCGAGCAGCACGAAGGTGCCGACGATGTTGGTCTGTACGAACGGAGCCGGGTCGGAGAGCGAGTTGTCGTTGTGCGACTCGGCCGCGTAGTGCACCACTGCGTCCGACTCAGCGACCAGCGGCTCGACGACCGCGGCGTCCGCGATGTCGCCGACCACGAGCTTCACCCGGTCTTCCGGCAGCCCCGCCAGCGACGCCTCCGAGGAGGCATAGGTCAGCTTGTCGAGCACCGTCACGTACGCATCGGTGTTGGCCACGAGGTGGTGCACGAAGTTGGAGCCGATGAACCCGGCACCGCCAGTCACAAGAATCCGTCTCACCGGTTCATCGTAGGCAGAATTAACCACCTGGTGGTTGCCGCGCCCCGGCGGGTTCCCTAGAACGTGGGGTGAACATCCGTAGGATCAACGAACCATGAAGGGCATCATCCTGGCCGGCGGCACCGGCTCACGTCTGCACCCGATCACGCTCGCGATCAGCAAGCAGCTGATGCCGATCTATGACAAGCCGATGATCTACTACCCGCTGACCACCCTGATGTTGGCCGGCATCCGCGACATCCTGGTGATCACGACGCCCCACGAGGCCTCCGGGTTCCACCGGCTCCTCGGCGACGGCAGCCATCTCGGCGTCAACATCAGCTACGCCGAGCAGCCCTCCCCCGACGGCCTCGCCCAGGCGTTCACGATCGGCGCCGACGTGGGCTTCCTCGACGAGTCCGAGGACGGTGTCGGCCTGGTCCTGGGCGACAACATCTTCTACGGGCCCGGCCTCGGGACCCAGCTGGCCCGGTTCGAGAAGATCACCGGTGGCGCCGTCTTCGGCTACCGCGTCGCCGACCCGAGGGCGTACGGCGTCGTCGAGTTCGACGAGAACCGCAAGGCGATCTCCCTGGAGGAGAAGCCTTCCGACCCGAAGAGCCCGTACGCCGTCCCCGGCCTCTACTTCTACGACAGCTCGGTCATCGAGCACGCCCGCGGGCTGAAGCCGTCCGCGCGCGGCGAGCTCGAGATCACCGACCTCAACCGGATCTACCTCGAAGCCGGCACCCTCCAGGTCGAGGTGCTGCCCCGAGGCACGGCCTGGCTCGACACCGGCACCCTCGAGGACCTCAACGAGGCCGCCAACTTCATCCGCGCCATCGAGCACCGCCAGGGCACCAAGATCGGCGCCCCCGAAGAGGTCGCCTGGCGCCAGGGCTGGCTCTCGGACGAGCAGCTCTCCGAGCTCGCTCAGCCGCTCCTGAAGAGCGGCTACGGGAAGTATCTACTCGGGCTGCTCGCCTAGCCGTGCCTCAGGCTTCGGCCGCGACCGTCTGCTCGGCGCGGCCGAAGTCGTCTTCGAGCCGGACGATGTCGTCCTCGCCGGTGTAGCCACCGCGCTGGACCTCGATGATCGAGAGCGGCTCGTCGGTCTCGTTGCAGATCCGGTGGGCCTGGCCGACGGCGACGTCGACCGACTCGCCCGGGCCGGCGATGGTGGTCACACCGTCGATGATGCAGGTCGCCTTGCCGTAGATGACCACCCAGTGCTCGGAGCGGTGGGTGTGGGTCTGGTAGGAGAGGCGGCTGTTGGGGAGCACCTCGATCCGCTTGACCTTGTACCCCGGACCGACGTCGATGACGTGCCACGAACCCCAGGGGCGGGTCTCGGAGTCACCAGCCATGATGTTGCCTCATTCCTAGACACTGAGCAGAAGACGCGACCATAACTGTACGCATCGGCGCACGGTTCATTGCGTGCCGATGTTCACCGGTCCGTTACACGCAGGTCGCCCACGAGGTCCGGATCTCGCTGGAAGAGAGCTCAGTCGCGCCCGTAGATGTCGCGGGTGTAGACCTTGTCGGCGACATCGGCGAGCACCTCGGTGCGCCGGTTGGCGATGATCACGTCGGCCCGGCTCTTGAACTCGTCGAGATCCCTGATGATCTCCGAGTGGAAGAACTCCGGCTCGTCGAGCTCGGGCTCGTAGATGATCACCTCGACGCCCTTGGCCTTGATCCGCTTCATCACTCCCTGGATCGAGGATTCACGGAAGTTGTCAGAGCCCGACTTCATGATCAGCCGGTAGACGCCGACCACCTTCGGCTCGCGACGCAGGACGTCGTTGGCGACGAAGTCCTTGCGCGTGGTGTTGGCCTCCACGATCGCCGAGATGAGGTTCTGCGGGACGTCTTGGTAGTTGGCCTGGAGCTGCCTGGTGTCCTTCGGCAGGCAGTAGCCGCCGTAGCCGAAGCTCGGGTTGTTGTAGTGCGACCCGATCCGTGGGTCCAAGCCGACGCCCTCGATGATCTGGGGCGTGTTGAGACCGTGGGTGGCGGCGTAGGTGTCGAGCTCGTTGAAGTAGGCGACCCGCAGCGCGAGGTAGGTGTTGGCGAACAGCTTGATCGCCTCGGCCTCCGTCGCGCCGGTCATCAGGACCGGCACGTCCGACTCCAGGGAGCCCTCGAGCAGCAGCTCCGCGAACCCCTTCGCGGCCGCGGAGTCGTCGCCGACGACGATGCGGGAGGGGTGCAGGTTGTCGTGGAGCGCCTGGCCCTCGCGCAGGAACTCGGGGCTGAAGAAGAGTGTCGCCTCGGGGTGCTCGGCCCGCTTGGCCGCGATGTAGCCGACCGGGATCGTCGACTTCACCACGATCGCTGCCTCTTGCGCGTAGCTCACCGCGTCGACGATCACGCCGTCGACGGTGGAGGTGTCGAAGTAGTTCGAGGCCTCGTCGTAGTTGGTCGGAGTGGCGACGAGGACGTACGCAGCGCCCGCGTAGGCGTCCTGCTTGTCGAGGGTCGCGCGCAGATCGAGCTCCTTGGTGGCCAGGAAGCTGGTGATCTCGGCGTCCTCGATCGGCGTCTTCCGCGCGTTGACCAGGTCGACCCGCTCCTGGGAGATGTCGAGGACGACGACCTCGTGCTTCTGCGCGAGCAGGACCGCGAGCGACATCCCGACGTATCCCACGCCGACAACGGTGATCTTCATATCGGCACTGTAAGCAGCGGTTCAGGGCGCGTCACAGCACCATCGTCCGGGATGTTCCCGTACGGGAACATCGGCTAGAGTGTTCATCGTGTCGTCGCCGTACCTGACCTCACCGGCCGCCTTCGGGTCGGCTGTGCGCGCGGCCCGGCGCCGCGCCGGCCTCACCCAGAGCGACCTGGCGCACCGCGCCGGCGTCGGCCGTCGGTTCGTGGTCGACGTCGAGTCCGGCCACCCGCGCGCCGAGCTCGGCAAGGCCCTCGCGCTCCTGGCGGTCCTGGACGTCTACCTCGCGCCCGCTCAGCTCACCTCGATCGCTCCGCCGCTGGAGGACGTCGATCTCGACGGCGTCCTGGCCCGCTGCCTCACCGCTCCGTGATGCGAGAGCTGTACGCCTTCGCCGGCCGCCGCCAGATGGGCACCTTCCGTCAGGCAGGCGACCGGATCGACTTCGCCTACGCCGAGACCGCCGGCCCGACGCCGATCTCGGCCTCCCTCCCGCGCACCGGCCCGGCCCTGACCCCGGGAGCGGCACGCGCGTGGCTCGACAACCTGCTCCCGGCCCCGGAGGACGTACGCCGCCGATGGGCGCGCGAACGAGGGCTCCCGGACACCGAGCCGATGACGCTGCTCGCCTCCTACGGCGACGATCTCCCCGGCGCGGTCTCGCTCACCGCCGACCCCGATCTGCCCTGGCGCCGGGCACCGCAGCCCGTCGAAGCGCCGCTGGCCGACATCGCGACCCGGCTCGCGGCGCTGCGCAACCAGCCCACCTCGTGGCTCGACCAGCGGGCGCGGCCACGGTTCTCCCTCGGCGGCCATCAGGGCAAGTTCGCGCTGCGGCGGGCTTCGGGGCAGTGGTTCTGGCCGACGTACGAGCATCCGTCGACGCACATCCTGCGACCGACGACCCCCACAGACGCCGCCGCGGTGATCGCGGACCTGGGCCGGTCCCGCTCAGCCGGGATCCCCGCCACCCGCACCGAGCTGATCACCTTCGGCGCGCAGGCCGCCCTCGTCTCGGAGCGCTGGGACCGGCTCGGCGGTCGGCGCATCCATGCCGAGACGATCCGGCAGGCGCTCGGTCGTCGGCCTGCCGAGGAGGTCGACCCGGGCGGCGTACGCGACCTGTTCCTACGTCTGGAGCTGGCGCCTCCGCCGGCCGGCGACGTCGGCCGGATCGCCTTCCTGCTGGCCGGAGAACGGGTCGTGGTCGCACCCCGCCGCTAGGGCGTCTCACCTGTCACATCTCACCGTGCGAATGGCGCTGCCATGGAAGACCGGAGGCCTGCGTACACTCGCAATCCCGCCCACGCGGGGATGGGACATTTCGCCGTGCCGTGGAAGCCGCCACTAGCATGGGCGCCTCAACCTGACGGAGAGGTCCTCTGGTTCCGTAATGACTGCAACACACGCCGACTACCGGCTCAGCCAGCTCGACCAGCTGGAAGCCGAGTCGATCCACATCTTCCGCGAGGCCGCGGCAGAGTTCGAGAAGCCTGTCCTGATGTTCTCGGGCGGCAAGGACAGCATCGTGATGCTGCGACTTGCGGAGAAGGCTTTCTTCCCTGCCAAGATCCCGTTCCCCGTCCTCCAGATCGACAACGGTCTCGACTTCCCCGAGGTCGCCGAGACCCGTGACCGCTGGGTCAGCCGCCTGGGCGTACGCCTGGTGATCGCAAGCATCGATGACGCCATCGAGCGCGGCATCGTCGTCGACGACGGCAAGACCTCGCGCAACCGCCTTCAGACCCCGACCCTGCTCAACGCGATCGAGGAGAACGGCTTCACCGCCGCCTTCGGTGGCGGTCGCCGTGACGAGGAGAAGGCGCGCGCCAAGGAGCGCGTCTACTCCCACCGCGACGAGTTCGGCCAGTGGGATCCCAAGATGCAGCGCCCCGAGCTCTGGTCTCTCTACAACGGCCGCCTCCACGAGGGCGAGCACATGCGAGTCTTCCCGATCTCCAACTGGACCGAGCTGGACATCTGGGACTACATCGGCCGCGAGAACATCGAGATCCCGCAGGTCTACTTCGCCCACCAGCGCCGCGTCTTCGAGCGCGACGGCATGCTGCTCACGGAGACTCCGCTCAACCCGCTGCGCGAGGGTGAGGTCGTCACCGAGCGCACCGTCCGTTACCGCACCTGCGGCGACATGACGCTGACCGGTTGCGTCGAGTCGACGGCTTCCACCATCCCCGAGATCATCGAGGAGGTCGCCGCTGCCCGGGTCACCGAGCGTGGCGCGACCCGCGGTGACGACAGGTTCTCCGAGGCAGCCATGGAGGACCGCAAGAAGGAAGGCTACTTCTGATGGCCATGGATCTGCTGCGGTTCGCGACCGCCGGCTCCGTCGACGACGGCAAGTCCACGCTCATCGGGCGGCTGCTGTTCGACTCGAAGTCGATCTTCACCGACCAGCTCGAGTCGGTCGAGAAGACCTCCCTGGACAAGGGCCACGGCTACGTGGACCTCTCGCTGCTGACCGACGGGCTGCGCTCCGAGCGGGAGCAGGGCATCACCATCGACGTGGCCTACCGCTACTTCGCGACGCCCAACCGCAAGTTCATCATCGCCGACACCCCGGGCCACGTGCAGTACACGCGCAACATGGTCACCGGTGCCTCCACCGCCGACCTCGGCCTGGTGCTCGTCGACGCCCGGCACGGCCTCACCGAGCAGTCGCGTCGTCACGCCGTCCTGCTCTCGCTGCTGCGCGTGCCGCACCTGGTCCTGTGCATCAACAAGATGGACCTCGTGGACTACTCCCAGGAGGTCTACAACAAGATCTCGGCCGAGTTCACCGCGTTCGCGACCAAGCTCAACATCCCGGACCTCGAGGTCATCCCGATCTCGGCGCTCAAGGGGGACAACGTGGTGACCCGGTCCACCAGCATGGACTGGTACTCCGGCCCGACGCTGATCCACCACCTCGAGCACGTCCACGTGGCCTCCGACCGCGACCTGGTCGACGTGCGCCTTCCGGTGCAGTACGTCATCCGGCCGAAGTCGGACGACCACCACGACTACCGCGGCTACGCGGGTCAGGTCGCCGGCGGCGTGCTCAAGCCGGGTGACGAGGTCATGGTGCTTCCGTCCGGCATGACCAGCAAGATCGCCGGGATCGACCTGTTCGACAGGGAGATCTCCGAGGCGTTCCCGCCGATGTCGGTGACCGTGCGGCTCGAGGACGACGTCGACGTGAGCCGCGGCGACATGATCTCGCGGGTCAAGAACGCTCCCGAGCCCAGCCAGGACATCGACGCGATGATCTGCTGGATGACCAACGCACCGCTGCGTCCGCGGCAGAAGCTGGCCATCAAGCACACCTCCAACTCGGGGCGAGCGCTGATCAAGGACATCCAGTACCGCCTGGACGTCAACTCGCTCCACCGTGACCTGGAGACCAAGGAGCTCGGCCTCAACGAGATCGGCCGCGTCCAGCTGCGCACCACCAAGCCGCTGCTGTGCGACCCCTACTCGAAGAACCGCACCACCGGCTCCTTCATCCTCATCGACGAGGCGACCGGCGTCACCGTCGGCGCGGGCATGATCAACGACTGAGCACGTTCAGCCACCGCCGAGTCGGCGCAAACGGACCGGAGCGCAGCGAGGACCGGATTGCGCCGACTCGGCGGTGGCAAACGCTGCCGGCCATCTACCGACCCATCAGGTGATCTTGTGCCTCAGCAGTTCTCTCCCACGCCGCGCGAGCTCGACGACATCGAGCTGATCGTCTCCGGCGCCCTCCAGGGTCCACTCAACGCCCCCGGGTCCCCGTTGACGCTGGCCCTCCCCGACTCCGTGTCCGAGGCGGCAGCGGCGGACGGCGCGGTGGAGGTCGTGGACCCCGAGGGACTGCCGCTGGCACGGGTCACCTGGCCCGCGGGCGAGGTCACCGGCCTCTCCTCCCCCGCCTACGGTCCCTTCCGACGGCTCTACCTCACCCCGGAGCAGACCCGGGAGGCGTACGCCGGGCGGACGGTCGTCCCGGTCACGGACGCGCTCACCACCACCGAGATCACCGAGCTGGGTTCTCTGGGACCGGTCCTCCTGCTCGCGCTCGTCGGGCACGGCACCCCGTCGCTCTCTCCCGTCGCGCTGCTGCGCGCCTCGTTGCTCGCCGCGGAGGCACTGCCCGACGCGGCCGTCGTCGCGGTCCCGCTGGCCGCTCACGACGACCCCGAGGCCGACCATGCCCTGGGTGTTGCCGTCGTGGAGGCGTACGCCGGCGGCGACCCGATCCACGCGCTGGCCTCCCCCGCGTCGGACGACTACCCCACCGACATCGCCGCCATCATCGACTCCGACCAGCCCGCCCCCGAGGAGCAGGGCCTGGTCGTCTTCTTCACCGGCCTCTCCGGATCCGGCAAGTCCACGCTCGCCCGCGCGCTGATGGACCGGATCCTCGAGCAGGGCACCCGGACGGTCACCTCGCTGGACGGCGACGTCGTCCGCCGCAACCTGTCGGCCGGGCTGACCTTCTCCAAGGAGGACCGGGAGACCAACATCCGCCGGATCGGCTGGGTCGCCGCCGAGATCTCCCGCCACGGCGGCCTCGCCGTCTGCTCCCCCATCGCTCCCTTCGACGCGACCCGCCAGGACGTACGCCGCTACGTCGACGACGCCGGTGGCGCCTTCTTCCTGGTGCATGTGGCCACCCCGCTGGAGGAGTGCGAGCGGCGCGACCGCAAGGGCCTCTACGCCAAGGCCCGGGCCGGCGAGATCCCCGAGTTCACCGGGATCTCCTCGCCCTACGAGGAGCCGGACGACGCCGACGTACGCGTCGACACCACCGGCCGCTCGATCGAGGACGCGCTCGACGACGTCATCGACGGCCTGCGCCTCGCGGGCTACCTCGACCTCGGCTGATCTCCGGACGCCGCGCCCACACCTTCGTCGACGTCGACCACGCTGACCACGTACTTCCCCTGCACCCCGCCCGCCTCGAGCGCCCGGTGCGCCGCTGCCGTCTCCTCCAGAGAGAAGACGGTGTCGACCGCCGGGCTCAGCTCCTTGTCGATGACATGCCGGCCCAGGTCGTCGAGAAGGGCCTGGGTCGGGTTGCCGCTGAAGAAGCGCACCCGGCTACGGCCGTGGACCGCGCTGGCGGCGATGTAGCCGAGGGAAGACACCACCTTCTCGAGGTCGAAAGCGATCGCGACCATGCGCCCGCCAGGGTTCAGCAGGCCCCTGAAGGTCCGCAGGTCGGTCCCCACGGTGTCCAGGATGACGTCGAAGCGACCGAGGTCCGCGGGCCGGACGCTGCGATGGTCGACGGCCTCATGGGCCCCGAGCCCGCGTACGAAGTCGAGGTTGGCGGCTCGGGCGAGGCCGGTCACCTCCGCGCCGTACACCCGTCCTAGCTGCACCGCGGCGTTGCCGACGCCGCCCGCCGCACCGCGCACGAGAAGTCGTTCGCCCGGACGCAGCCCTGCCTTGTCCCTCAGCGCGGTGACGGCGGTGGTGGCGACCGGCAGCGATGCGGCCTCCACCAGGTCCAGTCCGTCCGGGACCAGGCCGACACGCTCGGCCGGGACGGACACGTACTCCGCGGCGCTTCCGAAACCCGAGGTGCGACCCATGACGCCCCACACGCGGTCACCGGCGGCGAGACGGGTGACGCCTGCGCCGAGTGCCGCGACCTCGCCGGTGAAGTCCAGTCCGACGCGCTGGGGGAACTTCCGGCCGGTCAGCAGACGGATACGACCGGCACGAGCCGAGAGTTCACCGCCGTTGACGCTGAATGCGTGCACCTTGACCAGCACCTCGCCGTGGGCCGGCTCGGGGCGTGGCACCCGGCCCACGTAGAGCTCCTCGGGCCCGCCGTAGCGGTCGAAGAGCACTGCCTTCATCATCTGGTCGTTCATCACTCTGCCTCTTTCGGCTGTCGTCGTCGGTGGATCCTTCACAGACGGTAAGGTCCTAAATGGATACAATCATCCGTTTAGGACGGAAGCGAGAGACAGTGATGGTGGAATCGTCTCGGATCCCAGCCCCAAAGGGGGTGCGAGCCGACGCACGCCGCAACCGCGACCGCGTCCTCGCCGCCGCCCGTGCGGTCTTCGCCGAGCGCGGGATCGACGCCCCGATGGCCACCGTCGCCCGGCGAGCCGGAGTGGGCGTCGCGACGCTCTACCGGCACTTCCCTACCCGGGACGCTCTGGTTCAGGGCGCGTTCGAGGAACAGATGGACACCTGTTCGCAGGCTCTCGACGACGCCCTGGCAGCCTCCGACCCGTGGCAGGGCTTCCAGCAACTGGTCGAGACCGTGTGCAACCTCCAACGGAAGGAACGCGGCTTCCCAGCCGCCTTTCTGGCCGCCTTCCCGGACAGCACCGCCGAGCACGCACAGGCCAGGAAGGACGCCGAGCACGGCATCATGACTCTGGTCCGCAGGGCCCAAGCGACCGGCGCCCTTCGGGAAGATTTCCACCCTTCCGACCTCGGCGTCGTCATGTTGGCGCACTGCGGCCTGGTGGCCGCACTACCGGACGACGCCGCAGCCTCCCGGCGCCTGGTGGCCTATCTGCTCCAGTCGTTCCGTGCCGACGCGACCCGCGAACCGCTGCCTTCACCGACGACGCTGACCCTGGACAGCCTCCCGTTCACCGCCGACGGCCCTCCGGGACGGCGGTCTTCGCGGGCCTGATGGATCTGTCGCTCTGCTACGGCTCGAGGCCGAGGAGGGCCCAGGCTTCGTCGGTGCTCATCGGGGCGCGCTGGGCGACCACGGCTGCCTCGACGGCGCGCTCGACGAGCTGGCGGTTGGCGTCGACGGGGACACCCTTGGCGAGGGTGAGGACGTCCTCCATCCCGACGCGCAGGTGGCCGCCCATGGCCAGCGAGGTGAGCATGACAGGGAGGGTCGAGCGGCCGATGCCGGTCGCCGACCACGAGGTCACCTCGGCCGGCAGCGCGGCGACGGCGGCGACCAGCGCCGCCGAGGTGCCGGGCATGCCACCGGGCACTCCCATGACGAAGTCGACGTGGACCTTGCCGCCGGCAGGCAGCCCGTACTTCCCCAGCAGCCGCTGCAGCGCGGCGACGTGCCCGAGGTCGAAGAGCTCGAACTCCGGCACCACACCGCGTTCCTGGGTGAGCTGGTAGAGCTCGGTGATGAACGGCCACGGGTTGGAGAAGACGTCGTCGCCGAAGTTGGTGGTGCCCATCGTCAGCGAGCAGGAGTCCGGCCCCGCGTCGAGCACCTTCAGGCGCTTGTCCAGCGGGTCGTGGACCGAGCCACCGGTCGAGAGCTGCACGATCAGGTCGGTCTTCTCGTGCAGCGCGTCGACCGTGTGGGTGAGCCGCCCGAGGTCGAGCGTCGGCGCGTGGTCGTCGTCGCGGATGTGGACGTGGATCATCCGCGCCCCGGCCTCCTCGCACTCGACGGCCGTCGCCACCAGCTCCTCCAGCGTCGTCGGCAGCTGCGGGCAGTCTTCCTTCGCGGTCTCCGCCCCGGTCGGCGCCACGGTCACAAGCAGTCCAGTCACCCGGACAATCTAGCGCCACTCGAACGTTTCACCGCAATATCTCCATCCGAAGATGGCAAAAACGACGTGGGAGCCCCGGAGTCAACCAGTGACTCCGGGGCTCCCACGTCAGGGATCGTCAGCCGATCGGGATCGTCACCTCGGCGACGTTGCCGACCGCGGCGTGGACCTTCTTGTCCACCGGCTCCGCCTTCGGCGCGAGCGTACGCAGGGTCCACTCGCCGTCGCCGGCGAAGAACCGGAAGTGGCCGGTGGCCGAGGTGGGCACCTCGGCGGTGAACTCGCCGGTGCGGTCGAGCAGCCGGACGTACGCACCGTGGACCGGCTCACCGGCACGGGTCACCTGGCCCTGGATGACTGCTTCCTTGGCGACATCGACGCCGGCGAGCGAGAGACCGCCCTCAGTTGCTCCGCACATCTCAGTTGCCCCCAAGGTCAGCAGAGCCGGGCTCGTCGCCGATGGCCACGGGCACGCCGACGAGCGAGCCGTACTCGGTCCACGAACCGTCGTAGTTCTTCACGTTCTGGTGGCCGAGCAGCTCCTTGAGCACGAACCAGGTGTGCGAGGAGCGCTCACCGATCCGGCACAGGGCGATGGTGTCCTTGCCGTCCTCGAGGCCGGCCTCACCGTAGATCTCACGCAGCTCGTCGTCAGACCGGAAGGTGCCGTCGTCGTTGGCTGCCTTGCTCCACGGCACGTTGATCGAGGTCGGCACGTGGCCGGCGCGCTGAGCCTGCTCCTGCGGCAGGTGCGCCGGGGCGAGCAGGCGGCCCGCGTACTCGTCAGGGCTGCGGACGTCGACCAGGTTCTTGACGCCGATGGCCTCGACGGTCTCGTCGCGGAAGGCGCGGATCGAGAGGTCCTGGTCCTTGGCGGTGTAGCTGGTCGCCTCGCGGGTGACGGCCTCGTCGGTCAGCTCGCGGGAGTCGAGCTCCCACTTCTTGCGGCCACCGTCGAGGAGCTTGACGTCGGTGTGGCCGTAGAGCTTGAAGTACCAGAAGGCGTACGCGGCGAACCAGTTGTTGTTGCCGCCGTAGAGCACCACAGTGTTGTCGTTGGCGACGCCACGCTCGGAGAGCAGAGCGGAGAACTGGTCCTTGTTGACGAAGTCACGGCGGACCTGGTCCTGCAGGTCGGTGGTCCAGTCGAGCTTGATCGCGCCCTTGATGTGGCCCTTGTCGTAGGCGGTCGTGTCTTCGTCGACCTCGATCAGCACGACCTTCGGGTCGTCGAGGTGCTCCTCCACCCACTGGGCGGAGACGAGGGAGTTCTCGCGGGTCATCTAGGTACCTTTCGTTTGTTACGGGCGTTCAGGGTCAAGCGAAACGCTTGATCAGCAGGTAGATCTCGCAGCCGAGGCAGAACCGGAAGACGGCGTTGAGCACGGCTGCGACGAGCGCGAGGCCGAGGGCGATCTGCGCCACGAGCGTGGCGCCGAGGACGTACGCCGCGAGCGCGACGACCAGGAAGGCGAGGCCGACGCCCTGGGCGAACCGGGGCGGTGCCGGGTCCTCGAGCTCATCGGGGGCGCCGAGGCGGGGACGTACGAACTTCTTGAACAACCAAGCGTGCGGGGTCCGCTGAACGCCGAGCCCCGTCCCGATCGCGAAGAGCACCGTCTGGATGACGGTCACCACGAGCGCCCAGGGCTGCGGCAGCAGCAGAGCCAGGAGGAGTACGACAACGGTCAGCGCCGCAGCGAACTGCGGGCCGCGCGGGTCGATTCCGGTCTGCGTCGCCGTCTGGCTTGAGGTCTCGGACATGGTGTGCTCCTGCGAGAGAGAAGGGGGTCGTCAGAACGAGCCTGACAGGCGAGAGCGATCCCCGGGTCGACTCGGTCGACAAATCTCAGGGATTCAGCGGCAGGAACGACACAGCGCCGAGCGCACGCGGCAGTGATCCACTGCGCGGCGCTTGGTCAGCATGGTCGAGAACATGGGAAGACAGTAACGCGCTGCCGAACCAGCAGGAAACGAATGTCTTGACATTCGGACAGCCGTATCAGGATTCGAGATCGATGGTCGGGATCGCGCTCAGCACCTGCTCCTTGCGCGGAGCCCCCGTGGCTCGCGCGATCTCGTAACCGCCGCCATCGATCACCAGGGTGGTCGGCGTCCTGAGGATGTCCAGGCGGCGCACCAGATCGAGGTGGTGCTCGGCGTCGATCTCGAGATGCACCACGCCCGGCACGATCTCGGCGACCTCGCCCAGGATCCGCCGGGTCGCCCGGCAGGGAGCGCAGAAGGCGCTGGAGAACTGCACCAGGGTCGCGCGCGCACCGAGCTCGGTCTCACCCAACGCGTCGCTGACCGCATCCCATGCGTGCGGCTCGGGCTTGTGGACCTCGTGGGGCACGTGAAGCTCCTTCGTACCTCGGAAGCGGCCGTCGCTGAGCATCCGGAACAGACCGAACGCGAGGGCGACGGCTATCGCGATGACGGCGATCCAGGCTCCGGTGCTCATAGGACTATTGAACCCGCATTCGGCTCAACTCATTCCCTCGCCTCGGAGGTCACCCGCCCGCGAACGGAGGGAGGAACTCGACCGTGGACCCCGGCGGGACCTCGATCCCGTCGGGGTCACCCGTGCCTGCCGGCCTGTCGCCGATGAGTGCGGAGCAGGCCTTCAGCACCTCGGGAAGGCGGGTGTCGGCGTGCAGCGCCGCGGCGCGGCGTACGACTTCTGCCAGCGACAACGGGCCGTCGACCTCGATCTGGTCGGACGGAGTCCCGGCCGCCGACTTGGCTGCCGCCCAATAGCGGACCTCTATAACGTTCGTCACTTTCTCGTGGACAACCTTCCTATGTCACCGAGAGGTTTCGTTAATATGGTCTAACGATCACCTCACCGAGGCTCAATGTTGCGTTTCGGTGCTCTTTCTCTGACTGAGAGGCACCCCCGATGAGCTCGCTTCTGTTGCTGACCAGTTCGCTCCAGCCTTCGACAGATGTCCTTCCCGGGCTCTCGCTCCTCGGCCATCAGGTGAAGATCCTCCCTGCTGAAGGTAGCGCGCTTCTCGAGGCTCCCGACTCCGACCTGCTGCTGGTGGACGGACGACAGGAGCTCGCCCAGGCCCGCGACCTGTGTCGGCTGATCCGCACGACCGGCACCGACATCCCCGTCCTGCTGGTCGCCACCGAGGGGGGCCTCGCGGTCGTCTCCCACGACTGGGGGATGGACGACGTCGTGCTGCACACCTGCGGCCCGGCCGAGCTCGAGGCGCGGATCAAGCTCGCGATCGGCCGCAGCTCGGCGGCTCGCGACGCCTCCGACCCCGAGGCCCACGTCATCCGCTCCGGCGAGGTCGTCGTCGACGAAGCCACCTACACCGCCAAGATCGGCGGCCGAGCGCTCGACCTGACCTTCAAGGAGTTCGAGCTCCTGAAGTTCCTCGCCCAGCACCCGGGCCGCGTCTTCTCCCGCCAGCAGCTGCTGCAGGAGGTGTGGGGCTACGACTACTTCGGTGGCACCCGCACCGTCGACGTCCACGTACGTCGCCTGCGCGCCAAGCTCGGCCCGGAGAACGAGACGCTCATCGGCACCGTCCGCAACGTGGGCTACCGCTTCGTGCTGCCGTCGAAGAAGAACGAGGCCAGCGCCGACAGCGCTCGGCTGGCCCCCTCTCGCGGCGTGGGTGCTGACGCCTAGGCTGCTCCTATGGCACTCACCGTCGAGCAGGTCCTGGCCATCGCTAAGGCGACCGAGGCGTACGACGGGGTGGCACCGCTCGACGAGGCCACGCTCCTGACGCTGCGCAACCGTCCGCAGGACGTCACGATCTGGGGTGACGTACGCGGGTTCGGGGCGCTGGTCGGCTCGGAGCTCTCCCTCGTCGTCCTGACCCAGCACCGCGGGGTCGGCCTCGGTCGGCAGCTGCTGCTCCGTGCGCCTTCGCTCCCGACCGGGACGACGGCGTGGTCCCACGGGGACAACCCGGCTGCGGCCGCCCTGGCCGCGAAGCAGGGCTGGGAGCGCACCCGCGAGCTGTGGGTGATGCGGCGCCCGGTCGCCGGTCTGCCGCCGGCTCCGTCTTTGCCGGAGGGGGTCTTCGTACGCGGCTTCGAGCCCGGTGACGAGGCCG
Organism: Nocardioides panzhihuensis; assembly: GCF_013408335.1. Lineage (NCBI taxonomy): Bacteria > Bacillati > Actinomycetota > Actinomycetes > Propionibacteriales > Nocardioidaceae > Nocardioides > Nocardioides panzhihuensis. The sequence continues at coordinate 4,426,585 of NZ_JACBZR010000001.1, forward strand.
AGCTGCTTCGCGTCAACGCTGCTGCCTTCGCACACCACCCCGAGCAGGGCGACATGACCGCCGCCGACCTCGCCGAGCGGATGGCCGAGCCGTGGTTCGACGCCTCCGGGCTGGTCACCGCATGGGAGGGGGTCTCGACAAGCTCGACCACCAGGTTGCTCGCGTTCCACTGGACCAAGCGACACAGCGAGACCGACGGCGAGGTCTATGTCGTCGGCGTCGATCCCGCTGCCCAGGGCCGGGGCCTCGGCAAGCTGATCACGCTCCTAGGGCTGCATCATTTGGCCGCCTCCGGCGGCGGGACCACCGGTGCTGGAGGGGACGGTGTCACGAACATCCACCTCTATGTCGAGGGCGACAACACTCCGGCCGTATGCCTCTACGAAGGGCTCGGCTTCACCCGCGCTGCGGCGGACACGCACGTGCAGTACACCCGCCGCTAGTCTCTGGTCGCGTGAAGCCGACCGAATCCCATCTCACCGAGACTCAGAGCGACCGGGCCGTCGGGGCCATCATCGGGACCGCGGTGGCCGACGCGCTCGGAGCTCACTACGAGTTCGACCTGCCTCCGCTCGGCGCGGACGAGCAGGCGCAGATGCTCGGCGGCGGGCTCGGCCCCTTCGCGCCCGGCGAGTGGACCGACGACACGACCATGTCGTGGTGCATCCTCGACGCCGCCGCGAGCGGTCTGGACCTGCGTACCGAAGCGGGCCTGACCGCGGTCGGCCGCAACTTCCGGAAGTGGTCGGAGTCGGAGCCCAAGGACATCGGCAACCAGACCGCCCGGGTGCTCGACACCGCCGGCCCCGCGCCGACCGCCGATCAGCTGCGGCACGTCTCGGAGAAGCTGCACGAGATGACCGGTCACACGGGCGGGAACGGCTCCCTGATGCGCACCGCGCCGGTCGCGCTGCGCTATCTCGGCGATCGTCCGGCGGTCGCGGAGGCCGCCGCGGCGGTGAGCGCACTGACCCACTGGGACGAGCACGCCAAGTCCGGCTGTGCCCTCTGGTCGCTCGCGATCGAGCACGCGGTGATGCACAGCGAGCTCGACGTACGCTCCGGCCTCTCCCTCCTCTCCCCCGCCGAGGCCGACTTCTGGGCCGAGAAGCTGGACGAGGCCGAGACCGAGGCGCCGGCGACCTTCAACCCCAACGGCTGGGTGGTGACCGCGCTGCAGGCCGCATGGTCCTCGATCGCCCAGACCCCGGTGCCCGAGGCCGACCCGGGCAGCCACTACGTCGAAGCGCTGAACACCGCCATCCGGATCGGCAACGACACCGACACCGTGGCCGCCATCGCCGGCGGCCTCCTCGGCGCCCACTGGGGTGCCGCCGCGGTCCCTCCCGAGTGGCGCGCCCTCAGCCACGGCTACCCCGGCGTCGCCGGCGACGTCCTGGTCACCCTCGCTCTCGACACCGTTGCCGCCGGACGGCGCTGAACCTGCTCCGGGGAACCGATCAGCGAAGCGGGCGGATGTGGAGGCCGATCTCGGGGTCGACCAGGATCTCCTGCGCGACCGGCATCCCGTCCACGTCGAGCTGCGCGTCGACAGGCACGTTGCGCTTGACCAGCCCCAACGCGATCGGACCGAGCTCGTGGTGACGAGCCGACGAACCCACGAAGCCGACCGTCTTCTCCCCGAAGACCAGCTCCGACCCAGCGGTCGGGAGGCGGTTCTCCGAGCCGTCCAGGTGGAGCAGGACGAGGCGGCGAGGCGGACGGCCCAGGGTGTGGACACGGGCGACCGTCTCCTGACCGCGGTAGCAGCCCTTGTCGAGGTGGACGGCGTACTCCGAGCCGGCGATCTCCGCCGCACCCGGCACCCAGCCGACCTCGTTGGGGATCGTGCGGGTGTCGGTGTCCACCCCGAACCGCGGCTCACCGCGCTCGATCCGGAGAGCCTCGAAAGCCCAGAACCCGCAGGCGGGACCCGCGGCATCGGCGTACGTCTCCAGGGACTCACGCGGGATGAACGAGTAGTCACCACCCCGCCAGACCACCGCCTGCGACGGCTCCAGCGTCACGGTGACGTCGGACCAGAACTTCATCCGCTCCAGGTACGCCGCCAGAGCATCACCACAGCCCGGCTCGGTCCACGCCAAGAACGAGGTGCCGTCGTCGACACCGGAGAAGAAGTGCTCGACGTGGCCCTGCGGCGACAGGACCAGGGCCGAGGTCCAGACCCCGGGAACCAGCCCCTCGAACGCCTGCGAGGTCAGCGAGTGCAGCCAGGTCAGCCGGTCGGGCCCGGCGATCCGGACCACGTCACGGTGGGAGAGGTCGACGAACCCCTCGCCGGAGGCCAAGGTCCGCTGCTCCACGTTGAAGGAGCCGTAGTGGGCGGCGACGGGTGCGTCGGCACCATCGCCGGCGACGGCACCGGGCAGGGACAGCAGCGGGCTGGGGGTTGTCATCATGGCTCCTCAGAAGAACAGTCGACACACGCTCCGAAGACGGTCAGATGAGCGACATCTACCTCGAAGGCGTACTCCTCACGCAGCCGCTCGCAGATACCGTCGGCCACTGATGGGTCAACACTGGTGACCTTCTGACACTTCCTGCAAACCGCATGAAAATGCGGGCGTCCGGAGACCGAGTGGTAGGTCGATGCCCGTTCGCCCAGGTGGGCGTGCCTCACCAGCCCGAGCTCCTCGAGGACCTCGAGGTTGCGGTAGACGGTGGAGAGGTTGATCGCCGAGGACGACTCGCGCACGACCGCGAGCACCTCCTCGGGGGTTGCGTGGCGCAGCTGCTCGACGGCACCGAGGACCAGCTCGCGCTGGGGCGTGAGGCGATAGCCCTTCGCGCGAAGGGCCTCACGCCAGTCCTCAGCCGCTTCGGTCATCGTGACTGCTTCCTAGGCCTTTCCTGAGCCTATTTGTTGGCACGCTTGAGTCGCGCCCACAGGTGCGGCTGCAGGGCCTGACCCATCGCAGCCATGTCGAAGGCGTAGAGCAGGTCGCCCTCGACGTTGCCGTAGAGGCGCTTGCCCGCGGTGTATTCCTTCGCGGTCTCGGTGCGGCCGACCGCGTCGGTGGTGAGTTCGAGCTTGCCGCCCTCTGCCTTGCCGTACCAGACCTCGATGATGCCGGTGTTGTGCGTCATCACCCACTCGACCTCGCCCTGGGGGCGGAATCGGACGAAGCCGGTCTCCAGCGCCGCGTCGCGCACCTTCTCCCCGGTCTCCGGGTCGATGATCCACGAGCGCGCGAAGTAGTGGAAGAACGGCCGCCCGTCGTGGGTGAAGATCAGCTCCTGCCCGAACTCGAACTTGTCGATCGTCGGATAGTCACCGTGCCCGTTGCCCTGCCAGGTGCCGAGCATCCACGCGCAGGGACCGGCATCGGGGTGAAGGTTCTCCGGAAGTTCGAAAGCCACACGCCGAGTTTAGGCCGTAGATCGGCTACGACCCGAAACGCAAGCGCTAATGTGCACGGCATGCAAGAACTCGTGGTGAAGGTGACCGTGGGCGCGGAGGCGCCCGAGCGTACGAACCAGGCCTTCACGGTCGCCTCGGCGGCCGCGACCGCCGGCGCGAAGGTGTCGCTCTGGCTCACCGGTGAGGCGACGTGGTTCGCCGTTCCCGGGCGTGCGGAGGAGTTCAAGCTCGAGAACGCCGCGCCTCTGCAGGAGCTGATCGGGCTGGTCTTGGATAGCGGTCAGGTGACCGTGTGCAGCCAGTGCGCCTCCCGCCGGGACCTGTCCGAGGAGGACCTGATCGACGGCGTCTTCATCAAGGGTGCGTTCGTGTTCGCCGAGGAGATCCTGCGCGAGGGCGTACAGGCGATCGTCTACTGAGATCGGCACCACCGAGAATTACACGAATGTAGTTCCAGGTCGCGGGGATGTTAATCCTCTCGGAGACTCCACACACCGCTTGGATCGCCGTTAGCATTCACCCTCGTGAGCACGCAGACCCCCAATGGCAAGTGGTGGAGCCGTGATTCGGCCGCCCAGCCGGGTGACGACGAGGACCTGACGGCGCGTGCTGCGGAGCTGGCCCGCGCCGCTGCCGCAGCCGAGTCGCTCCGCATCTCCGCCGAGCAGGCGGCCGCCGAGCAGGCGGCGGAGCGGTTGGTGGCCGAGGAGTCCGCTGCCAAGCACGCCACCGCCCGAGCCAAGGCCGACGAGACCGCCAAGCTCCACGCCGAGCTGGCGGCCGACGCCCACCAGGCGCGTGAGGTCGCCGAGAGAGCCGCGGAGGAGTACGCCCTCGCCCGAGTCGAGGCCGAGAAGCTCGCCGACACCCGCACCAAGCAGCGTGCCGAGGCCGAGGAGGCCGCGGTGGCGAGGGGCGAGGAGCTGGAGGCGGCCGAACGCCGCCTTCTCGAGGCGTCCCGTGTCGCCGAGGAGCAGGCCCGCGCACGCACCGAGGCCGAGGAGGCCGCCCGGATCAAGGCCGAGGAGGCCACCGCAGCGGCGGCCGCTGCCGCCGAGGCCAACACGAAGGCCGCCGAGCACGCCGAGCTGGCCCAGGCCGCCTACGCCGCGCGCAGCGTCGCCGAAGCCGCCGCCGAGGACCGCCTCGAGGAGATGGACGAGCTTCGCGACGCGCTCGCGGCGGCCGAGAGGGCCGCCCGCAAGGCCGCCGACGAGTCCCGAACCGCCTACGAGGCCCGCAGCGAGGCGGAGGCCGCGGCCGAGGCCGCCTACACCGCTCGCGCCGAGGCCGACACCCGTTCCGAGGAGCTCGCGCGGATGCGCGAGGAGGCCGACGCGGCCGCCGCCGGGCGGGCCGACGAGGCGCTGGCGGCGTTCACCGCGCGCCAGGCCGCGGAGCAGGCCGCCAACGAACGCGCGACGGAGGCCGAGAAGGCCGAGGCTGCGCGCATCGTGGCCGAGGAGGCCGCGGTCGCGATGGCGACCCAGGCCGAGCAGGCCGAGCAGGCTCGCAAGGAGGCCGAGGCTGCGGCCGAGGCCGCCTACGCCGCGGCCGAGGTCGCCGCGACCGCCCGCGCCAAGGCCGAGGAGGCGGCGAAGGAGGCCTTCGAGGAGCGCAAGTCCGCCGACGCCAACGCCGAAGACCACGCGATGACCCGGGCCGCGGCAGAGGCCGCAGCCGCCGACCAGTACGCCGTGGCCGCCGAGGCGCTCGCCGCCCGCACCGAGGCGGAGGAGGCCGCGCTGCGTGCCTTCAAGGCCGCCGACGCCGCCAACGACGCTCGTCTCGAGGCCGAGAAGAGCGCAAAGCAGTACGCCGAGTTCGCTGCCGCCGCGGCTCACGAGGCCAACGAGAACGAGGAGCGCTACCGGCAGCTCACCGAGCTCGCCTCGCAGGCCGAGCAGGCGGCCGAGTCCGCCAACCTGGCCAGGATGGCCGCCGACCAGCGCGCCTCCGAGCACGCCGACCTCGCCGTGCAGGCCATGGAGGGCCGCCGCGCCGCCGAGCGTGCCGCGACCGAGGCCAACGAGGGTCGCCGTGCGGCCGAGACCGCGCTGCGCGCCGCCCACGAGGCGATGACCGAGGTCGTCACCGGCCAGGCCCGTGACCGGGAAGAGGCCGAGCGCCGGATGACGGAGATGATGGACCGTCTCGCCGACGTCCAGGAGCAGGCCGCCGAGGCCGTACGCCTTCGGGTCGAGGCCGAGGAGGTGGCCGGCCAGAAGGCGATCGACCGTCAGGCCGTCGAGGCCTCCATCCTGCACAACACCCAGCTGGTCGAGAAGGCCATCGTGGACCGGCAGATCGCCGAGCGCCGCAGCGCCCAGCTCGCCAAGCAGCTCGCCGACCTGCGCGAGGCCGTCATGCTCGCGGTCAAGGGCGGCAGCACCAACAAGCGTGCGATGCAGGCCCTCGAGCTCACGCTCGCCGCCACGCCCTCGCCGCCCGAGGCGAAGCTCCCCATCCCGGACGCACCGGACGAGCCGCTCGTGGTCGAGCCCCTGCCGGCCGCCAAGCCAGCCCCGACGGCCGAGCCTGCCCCAGTGGCCGAGTCCGCTCCGGCGGCCGAGACCTCCGAGACTGCTCCCGCGCCGGTCTCCTCATCCGCCACCCCCGAGACCGGTCCCCCGACCGCGCCCGTGACCCTGCCGGAGCGGCAGCCGGGCAAGACGCAGGGTGACAAGAACCAGGCATCCGCCAAGGACCCGTTCGCGGATCCGGCCGACCTGCCGGACACCCCGAGCGACGCCCTCCCCCAGCGCTCCAGCGGCTGGCTGGCCGCGGTCAAGCTCGCCGAGTCCGGCAAGTTCCCCGGCGCCAAGATCCCGGGCGCCGACGGTGCCGCGCCCAAGCCCGCCGACGACTCTGACGCCGACCCGTTGGGTGAGATGGTCGGCACCAAGAAGCTCACCGTCCGCACCTTCAGGCCCGAGGACGGCTCGCTCATGACCGAGAGCACCGTCACGGTCACCGAGGAGGGCGTGCTCGACGTCCGCAAGGACGAGCAGACCCACACCTACGACCTCTACGACACCCACACCGACATCACCATCAAGGGTCAGCCGACCACCGACGAGTGGGTCGTCGAGTTCGCCACCGACGAGGCCGGTGCGGTCCAGGTCGACAAGTCGATGGTCGACCCCGAGGCGTTCCAGCGCGAGGTTCTCCGCTGGCGCCCGGACATGGCCGGCTGAGCGGCTTGCAGTGATACCCGGTTAACCGGGTATCACTGCACTTCTCAGGCGTTGCAACACCTGAGAAGTGCAGCAATTGCCTGAGAAGTCAGAGGTTGTCGCGCAGGGCCTGAGCGATCTCGAGCACAGCGGCGCGTGACGTACGCCCGGCGCCGACCACGTTCAGGAACCCGTGGATCTGGTCCGCGAAGCGCTTGTGCACGACCTTCACCCCGGCCTCCTCGAGCTTGGCCGCGTACGCCTCACCCTCGTCGCGCAGCGGGTCGAAGCCCGCGGTCGCGACGTACGCAGGGGCGACCCCGCTCGTCGGGATCTCCGCGTGCAGCGGAGCGTGGCGCGGGTCGCGGCGGTCGATCCACTCGGGCAGGTAGTTGTTGGTGGCCGCCGCGATGAAGTCGGCGGTCAGGTAGAAGCCCTCGCTGAGCTCCTCGCGGCTGCGCGTGTTCGCCTCCGACTGGGTGACCGGGTAGATGAGCAGCTGGAAGGCGCAGTCCTCGCCGACCGCGAGCGCGACCCCGGCCGCCAGGTTCCCGCCGGCCGAGTCGCCGCCGACCCCGATCCGGGCCGGGTCCGCGCCGAGCTCTGCCGCATGCTCGACCGCCCATCGGAACGCCGCGACCGAGTCGTCGTACGCCGCCGGGAACGGCGACTCCGGCGCCAGCCGGTAGTCGACCGAGAGCACCTTGACCCCAGACTCGCTGGCCAGCAGCCGGCAGGGGGCGTCGTGGGAGTCGAGGTCACCGAAGATGAACCCGCCGCCGTGCAGGAAGACCAGCAGCGGAGCGTTGCCCGAGGTGCCCTCGGGGGTGTAGAGCCGCGCCTTGAATCCCGCGACCCAGAGATCACGCACCGACCCGATCTCCTGACGGCCGCCACCGAGCTGCGACTGCCGCAGCAGCGCCACCCGCCCCTTCGGGATCGGCAGCGTCGACGGGTCCGGCTCCCCCGACACCTTCATCAGCGCGAGCATGATCTGCGTGTCCACCGCGAGCGTCTGCCCGTCGTAGGTCACCGGCTTGCCGACGATCCGCCGCTGCACCGCGGGCGGCAGGTTCATCGCCGCCGCGAACGCCGGCTTCTTCACCGGCACCAGCAACGGATCGATCAGGGACGACGCACGCGCGAGAATCGACATGCGCCCAAAGTACCCTGTTACCGGGACGTCGTGTAACAGGTAGTTCACCAGGCGGCCCACCGCGATACCCCTTCGAGCTCGGCCGGGCCGATCCAGCAACCTGGTGCGCAGGAGTGGGACGTACGGTGGAATCGACGGTTCCACATGACGCTCGGATGAAAGACTGGCCCCATGAGTCTCGACCCGCAGGCCCCCACCCGGTCGGCCGAGGACACCGTGAGCCTGACCGCGGTTCCCGACCAGCCGTTCGACGTCGAGCCCGAATACATCCCTGATCACGAGGCGCTGGCCGAGGTCGAGAAGTACGAGGACCGGTTCCTCGACCGAGAGCTGTCGTGGCTGCGGTTCAACGAGCGGGTGCTGGAGCTGGCCGAGGACGAGACGCTGCCGCTGCTGGAGCGCGTACGCTTCCTGGCGATCTTCACCTCCAACCTGGACGAGTTCTTCATGGTCCGCGTGGCGGGGCTCAAGAGAAGGATCGCGGCAGGGGTGGCGGTGAGAGCCGCCTCCGGGCTGATGCCGCGCGAGGTCCTCGAGCTGATCTGGAAGAAGACCCGGGAGCTCTCCGAGCGCCATTCCGAGGTGTTCCGCGGGCAGGTGAAGCCGGCGCTTCTCGCCGAGGGCATCCAGCTGCTGCACTGGGAGGACCTGACCCCCGAGGAGGTCAAGGCCTGCAAGAAGCTGTTCAAGGAGCGAGTCTACCCGGTGCTGACGCCGCTCGCGGTGGACCCGGCCCACCCGTTCCCCTATATCTCCGGCCTCTCGCTCAACCTCGCCGTCCGCCTGCGTGACCCGAAGACGAAGAAGAAGCACTTCGCCCGGGTGAAGGTGCCGCCGATCTTCGCCCGGTTCGTGCCGCTCGGCAACGACCGCTTCGTGCCGCTGGAGGAGGTCATGGCCGAGCGGCTGCAGAAGCTCTTCCCGGGCATGGAGATCATCGAGGTGCACACGTTCCGGGTCACCCGCAACGAGGACCTCGAGGTCGAGGAGGACGACACCGAGAACCTCCTGACCGCGCTGGAGAAGGAGCTGTTGCGGCGACGCTTCGGCCCGCCCGTACGCCTCGAGGTGCAGGAGTCGATGACCGACTCGACGCTCGACCTGCTGGTCTCCGAGCTCGGCATCTCCGACAAGGAGGTCTTCCGGCTGCCCGGCCCGCTCGACCTGCGCGGGCTGCACGGAATCGCCGACATCGACCGCGGTCAGCTGAAGTATCCGGCCTTCCTGCCGAGCACCCACCCGGCCCTGGCACCGGTCGAGAGCGCCGCGCCGGTCGACGTCTTCAAGGCAGCGCGCCGCGGCGACGTACTCCTCCAGCATCCCTACGACTCGTTCGCAACCAGCGTGCAGCGCTTCATCGAACAGGCGGCGGCGGACCCGCGCGTGCTCGCGATCAAGCAGACCCTCTACCGCACCTCGGGCGACTCCCCCATCATCGACGCCCTGATCGACGCCGCCGAGGCTGGCAAACAGGTGCTGGTGCTGGTCGAGATCAAGGCGCGCTTCGACGAGGTGGCCAACATCCGCTGGGCCCGCAAGCTCGAGCAGGCCGGCTGCCATGTGGTCTACGGCCTGGTCGGCCTGAAGACCCACTGCAAGCTGGCGATGGTGGTCCGCGAGGAGCCCGACGGCACCATCCGCCGCTACACCCACATCGGCACGGGCAACTACAACCCCAAGACCTCCCGGCTCTACGAGGACATGGGGCTGATCACCACCGACGAGGCCATCGGCGAGGACGTCGCCCACCTGTTCAACAACCTCTCCGGCTGGAGCCGCGAGGCGACGTACGGCCAGCTCCTGGTCGCCCCCGGCAACGTACGTCTCGGCCTGATCGAGCAGATCCACGCCGAGATCGCCCACCATCTGGCGGGGCGGCCGGCCCGGATCCGGCTGAAGGCCAACTCCGTGGTCGACGAGGCCATCATCGACGCGCTCTACCTGGCTTCCCAGGCGGGCGTTCCGGTGCAGCTGCTGGTCCGTGGCATCTGCGCGCTCCGTCCGGGTGTGGAAGGGCTCAGCGAGACCATCGAGGTGCGCTCGATCCTGGGCCGGTTCCTCGAGCACTCGCGGATCTTCTGGTTCGAGAACGGCACTCCCGACGACGGCGACGGACCGAGCGCCTGGATCGGCTCGGCCGACATGATGCACCGCAACCTCGACCGACGGGTCGAGGCCCTCGTACGCCTCCCCACCCCGGAGCTCGTGGCCGAGGTCGGCTCGCTGTTCGACATGGCCTTCGAACCGACCACGGACGCCTGGGTCCTCGGGCCCGACGGGACCTGGTCCCGCAACCACGCTCCCAACCATCTCCAGGCGATGTTGATCACACGTCAGCGTCAGCGCAGGCGAGCCTCGACAGGCTGAACACGCCCTGACTTTCGTCGTGTCAAGCGGACTCGCCTAACATGAGCGCGCAGGTCTGCCTCATCCAGCCAGGAGCCCCCCGTGCGTTTCCGAATCCGCCCGGTCGACACGTCGTTCTACGATCTGTTTACCGAGTCCGCCAACCACCTCGTCGGCGGTGTCTCGCTGCTCGCCGAGATGCTCAGCGACACAGCCGATCGCGAGGACGTCGCGCGACGCATGCGCGACGCGGAGCATGCCGCTGACGAGACCACCCACGAGATCGTCAAGAAGGTCAACTCGACCTTCGTCACGCCCTTCGACCGCGAGGACATCTACGCCCTCGGCTCCGGTCTCGACGACGTGATGGACTCGATGGACGAGGTTGTCGACCAGATCTTCGTCTACGGCGTCAACATCCTGCCCCCGGAGCTCTCCGACCAGGTCACCGTGCTCCAGCGCTGCGCCGAGCTGACCGCCTCCGCGATGCCCAAGCTTCGCTCGATGAAGGAGCTCTCGGAGTACTGGATCGAGATCAACCGTCTCGAGAACCAGGGCGACAAGAACCACCGTCGCATCCTCGCCAAGCTCTTCTCCGGTGAGTACGACGCGATGGAGGTCCTCAAGCTGAAGGACATCGTCGAGTCCCTCGAGGATGCGATCGACGCGTTCGAGAAGGTCGCGAACACCGTCGAGCAGATCGCCGTCAAGGAATCCTGACACCGTGGAACTTGCCATCGTCATCGCGGTGGTCGTCGTCGCGCTCGTCTTCGACTACACCAACGGCTTTCACGACGCCGCCAACGCCATCGCGACCTCCGTGTCCACCCGCGCGCTCACGCCGCGCATCGCTCTCCTGCTTGCGGCGGTGATGAACTTCGTCGGCGCCTTCCTGGGCCAGAAGGTCGCCCACACCGTCTCCGACACGATCACCCCACCATCGGGAGCGCACGGTCTGACCGTCGTGATGGCCGGCCTGCTCGGCGCCATCGCGTGGAACATGATCACCTGGTACTTCGGTCTTCCCTCGTCCTCGTCGCACGCCCTGATCGGCGGGCTGGCCGGCTCGGCGATCGCCGCCGGCGCGTTCGTCAACTGGATGACGGTGCTGGAGAAGGTCGTCATCCCGATGTTCATCTCGCCGTTGGTGGCCTTCGGCCTCGGCTTCGGCGTGATGCTCGCGATCATGTGGATCTTCCGGCGCGCCAACCCGCACAAGGCGCAGAAGGGCTTCCGGATCGCCCAGACGATCTCGGCGGCCGCGATGGCGCTCGGTCACGGTCTCCAGGACGCGCAGAAGACCATGGGTGTCATCTTCCTCGCCCTGGTCACCGGTGGTTTCCTCTCCGAGGGCGACGACCTTCCGTTCTGGGTCATCGCCGCCGCCGCCACCGCGATCTCCCTCGGCACCATGTCCGGCGGCTGGCGCATCATGCGCACCCTCGGCCGTCGCATCATCCACCTGGACCCGTCGCGCGGCTTCGCCGCCGAGTCGGTCGCCGCCTCGGTGCTCTACACCACGGCGTACGTCTGGGAGGCCCCGATCTCGACCACCCACACGATCACCTCGTCGATCATGGGTGTCGGCGCGACCAAGCGGTTCTCCGCGGTCCGCTGGGGCGTCGCGAAGTCCATCGTCATGGCCTGGGTCTTCACCTTCCCCGCCGCCGGCGGCGTCGCGGCCCTGACCTACCTGCTCTGCCACTTCGTCTTCCAGCTCCCGTAAAACCGCGCCGAGTCGGCGCATCTGACCCCGTGTCTCGCGAAGCGAAGCGAGCGAGAGGGGTCGGATGCGCCGACTCGGCATTTCGTTCTGTCTAGCCGAACCGACCCGAGATGTACGCCTCGGTGTCGGGGTTGTCCGGGTTGGTGAACATCTGCTTGGTGGGGTTGAACTCCACCAGGTGACCCGGCTGGCCGGCGGCCTTCAGGTTGAAGAAGCCGGTGTCGTCGGAGACCCGGGCGGCCTGCTGCATGTTGTGGGTGACGATCACGATCGTGTAGTCGGACTTCAGCTCGTGGATGAGGTCCTCGATCGCGGCGGTGGAGATCGGGTCGAGCGCGGAGCACGGCTCGTCCATGAGCAGCACCTCGGGCTGGACCGCGATCGCACGGGCGATGCAGAGCCGCTGCTGCTGACCACCGGAAAGCCCCATGCCGGGCTTGCCGAGGCGGTCCTTGACCTCGTTCCACAGGTTGGCGCCACGCAGCGCGCTCTCCACGATCGTGTCCGCTTCGGACTTCTTGATCCGCTTGGAGTTGAGCTTGTTGCCAGCGAGCACGTTGTCGTAGATCGACATCGTCGGGAACGGGTTCGGCCGCTGGAAGACCATGCCGACCTTGCGGCGTACGGCCACCGGGTCGACGTTCGGCCCGTAGATGTCCTGGCCGGCGATCGTGATCTTCCCCTCGACGTAGGCGCCGGGGATGACCTCGTGCATCCGGTTCAGGGTGCGCAGGAAGGTCGACTTGCCGCAGCCGGACGGCCCGATGAAGGCGGTCACCGACTTCGGCTTGACTGACATGGTGACGTCCTCGACGGCCTTGAAGTCGCCGTAGAAGATGCTGGTGTCCTTGACTTGAATGGACATGTGTTACTCCTAGCGCCCGGTCTTGGGGGCGAAGATCGTGCCGACGATACGGGCGATGAGGTTGAGGACCATGACGAGGATGAAGAGCACCAGTGCTCCACCCCAGGCGTACTCGACGCCCTTCGCAGTGGCCTCGGACAGCTGGGTGTAGATGAAGACCGGCACGGTCATCATCGGGCTGTCCTCGAAGGCGTTGGTGTTCAGGTTCGGGTTGAAGCCCGAGGCGACCAGCAGCGGCGCCGTCTCGCCGATCACTCGCGAGATCGAGAGCACGACACCGGTGACGATGCCGCCGATGGCGGTCGGGAGCACCATCTTGGTGATGGTGCGCCACTTCGGCACCCCGAGGGCGTACGCAGCCTCGCGCAGGTCGTCGGGGACCAGCTTGAGCATCTCCTCGGTCGAGCGGACCACCGTCGGGATCATCAGCAGCGAGAGCGCGACGCCTCCGCCGAAGCCGAACCGCGTGCCCGGCCCCATGATCAGGGTGAAGAGCGCGAACGCGAACAGGCCCGCGACGATGGACGGGATGCCGGTCATGACGTCGACCAGGAAGGTGATCGTCTTGGCGAGGCGGTTGCCCTTGCCGTACTCGATCAGGTAGATCGCGGTCATGATGCCGATCGGGATCGAGATCACCGCGGCGATGCCGGTGACGATCAGGGTGCCCATCAGTGCGTGGTAGAGACCGCCCTGGTCGTCGCCGGTGACCGAGCGCATCGAGAAGGTGAGGAACTCCGGGCTGATGGTCGCGGCGCCGCGGGAGACGACCGTGTAGACGAGCCAGATCAGCGGGATGACCGCGACCGCGAAGGCCGTCCACACCAGCCCGGTGACGAACTTGTCGATCGCCGAGCGCTTGTTCTCCACCAGCAGCGCCCACAGGGGGTAGCCGATGAGGAACGCGAGCACGCCGATGACAGCGGCTCCGACGATGCCCACGCCGAGCACCAGGGCGAGGCCACCAAGGGCGACGGCCGCTACGCCGACCAGCCACTGGGCACCGCGCGGGAGCGTGGCGTGCGCCAGCTTGTCCTCGTCCTGCATGACGTCGTTGACAGAGGGGTCGATGCGATGTCCTGAGCCTGTCGAAGGGTTGCTCACTTGGCCCTCCCTCGGGCGACGATCCAGCGGGCGAGTGCGTTGACCAGGAAGGTGAACGCGAACAGCACGAGGCCGGTCGCGATCAGCACGGAGAGTCGGTCGGGCGTGCTCTCCTTGTAGCCCTGGGCGATGTGCGCCGCGATGGTCTCGGGGTTGTTGGTGCCGATGATGAACAGCGAGATGAGGACCTTCGGCGAGACGATCATCGCGATCGCCATGGTCTCACCGAGAGCCCGGCCGAGGCCGAGCATGACCGCGGAGACCATGCCGGAGCGGGCGTAGGGGAAGACCGCGTAACGGATCATCTCCCAGCGCGTCGCGCCGAGCGCCAGCGCCGCCTCCTCGTGCAGTCTCGGCGTCTGCGCGAAGACCTCGCGGCAGATCGAGGTGATGATCGGCAGGATCATCACGGCCAGCACGATCGATGCAGTGAACAGCGTACGGCCGTTGCCGGAGGGCTGGCCGTCGAAGAACGGCAGCCAGGCCAGGTTCTCGGAGAGCCAGGCGTGGGTCGGCACCAGGTACGGACCGAGCACCACCGCACCCCACAGGCCGAAGACGACCGAGGGGACCGCGGCGAGCAGGTCGATCACGTACGCCACAGGGGTGGCGATCCGCCGCGGGGCGTAGTGGCTGATGAAGAGCGCGATCGCCACGCTGAAGGGGACCGCGACGATCAACGCCAGCACAGCGGCGTACATGGTGGCGTACAGCAGCGGCACGACCAGGCCCAGGAACGAGCCCTGGCCGGCGTAGTGCGTAGCGTCCACATTGAAGCCCGGGACGCCCTCGATGCCCAGGAAGATGAAGACGGCTGCCAGCGCCACCAGGATGAGAGTGGCGGCAGTGACGGCGATGCCTCGGAAGACGACATCACCCACCGAGCCACGGCCGGACAGCTCCGACTTCGTGTCAACGCCAGGGTCGGCGCCGGGGTCAGCGGCGACAGTCACAAGGCATTCCTCGACTTTCTTGTTTCGGTTCTCAAGACAGCCGTACGGGCGGCGGCCGCAGCCACCGCCCGAACGGCGATCACGTCAGACTTGTCGGCACTACTTGATCGCGCCGACGAGCTCCAGCGCCTTGTCCGCGATCCCGCGGTCCAGCGGCGCGGAGCCGGCCTCCTCGGAGGCGGCCTCCTGGCCATCCTCGGAGAGGACGTACTCCAGGTAGCCCTTCACGTTGGCCGCGTCCTCGGCGTTCTCATAGGTCGGGCACGCCAGCAGGTAGGACACCAGCACGACCGGGTAGACGCCGGCCTCGGTGGTGGTGCGAGCGACCTCGACGGCCATGTCGTTGTCGCTGGTGCCGACCGACTTGGAGGCGGCCAGGATCTTCGAGGCGGCCTCGGCGCTCGGCGCGACGAACTCCTCGCCGACCTTGACCTTGACCGTGGCGAGGTCGTTCTCGCGCGCCGCGGACTCGTCCATGAAGCCGATGTAGCCGGCACCCTGCATGGCGGTCACGACACCGGAGGTGCCGTCGCCGCCCTCGCCGCCCTTGATGGAGGCGGGCCACTCACCGGAGGGCTCCTCGGCCCAGCCACCAGCGGCCGCGAGGTACTCGGTGAAGTTCTCCTGGGTGCCGGAGTCGTCGGAGCGGTGGACCGGGGTGATCGCGCTGTCCGGAAGCTTGGCGTCCGGGTTGGTCGCGGCGATCGCCGGGTCGTTCCACTTGGTGATCTTGCCCGAGAAGATGCCGGCGAGGGTCTTGGGGTCGAGGTCGAGCTCGTCGACGCCCTCGACGTTGAAGACGACGGCGATCGGCGAGACGTACGCCGGGACCTGGATCGGGTCAGCGCCGCACTGCTCCTTGGCCTTGGCCAGCTCGCCCTCGTCGTCGTTCAGAGCCGAGTCGGTGCCGGCGAAGAGGTAACCGCCGGTGATGAAGCCCTCACGACCCGAGCCGGAGCCCACGGGCTCGTAGACGACGCTGAGGTCGGGGTTCTCGTCCTGGATGCCGGCGACCCAAGACGCCTGGCCCTTCTCCTGAGAGGAGGCTCCGCCACCCTTGATGGTGCCCGAGAGGGTGCCTTCTCCGTCGCCGTCGGTGGGCTGCTCGTTGGCAGCGCCGCAGGCGCTGATCGCAAGAGCAAGGGCCGCAGCCGTGATGCCCGGGACGAGTGCCCGGCGCAGCGAGGTGGTGTTCACGCAAGTCTCCTGATGATGATGCAGTCGATTCGGAGTTGTCGTGACGACCGTAAGCAGCCGAGGTGGACGGGAAACTCGGCGTAGGTGAACACAGGCTGAACGTGGGATACAGAGTCGATGGCAAATCGACGTCAGTTGCGGGCACAGAAGATGAACAGGCAGGCCTCAAGCCGTTTTCAGGCCTGAAAAACCTCCGCAGCACACACTTCGCCCGCCCGCACGTGCAGCACCATCAGCTCGCCCTTCGCCAGCTTCGGGTCGCGCGCGCCCAGGCCGTCGAAGAGCCACGGCAGCACCGGTCGGTGCGTGCAGATCACCGTCGGGACGGCCAGGTCGCGCAGGGTCTCCGCGGCCAGGGCCGACACGCTACCTTCCTCCGCACCCTCCTCGCTCAGCAGTCTCACCTGCTCGGACGAGATGCCGGCCATCCCGGCGTACGGCGCGACGGACTGCACGCAGCGGACGCTCGGCGAGGTGATCACCCGGCCGACGTCGTAGGCCATCAGCAGCCCGGCCAGGGTGACCGCCTGGGTCCGGCCGGTGTCGTCGAGCGGCCGCTCCCGGTCCACGCGGGACCAGGCCGAACGGCCGACTGCCGACCCGTGCCGGAGGACGACGAGGGGCGTGGTGGGGTGGCGTACGTCCGCCGCCTCCTGCAGCGTGGCCCGGTCGTGCGGATAGGTGAGCCGCTCGCGCGCCCTCTCCACCGAGAGCCACTCGACCTCGTCGATCTCGTCGTTGATCTGGTAGCCGTCGACGTCGTCGTCGGTGCCGGCGGCGACGCGGCCGACCCAGTAGTGGACCACCTTCCGTCCCGCCTCGACGGGATAGCGCTGCGGCCGGAGCGGGCGACCGAGCGCGACCCTCAGGCCGGTCTCCTCGTGCACCTCCCGGATCGCGGCCACCGGCACCGTCTCACCGGGGTCGAGCTTGCCCTTGGGGAAGGACCAGTCGTCGTACTTGGGTCTGTGGACCAACGCCACCTCTGACAGGTCGTCGTGCTCGCGAAACACCACTACGCCGGCGGCCGGGATCTCGGGCATGGGCACAGGGTATGTCGGCTGGGTGGATCGCAAGCGTCGCCGCCGCGCCCGGATGGCGGCGCGTAGCAGGCGGAGATCGCCGGATCGGGGCTAAGGTTCGTCGCGATGCTCCCCACCCCCCAGCTTCTCGACCGCCCCCGGACGTGGGCCGGTCGATCATCCCGAGTCCTGCGCGCCCACCCCCTGGTGACCATCGCGGTGGGCGTCGTCGTCGTGGCGCTCGTCATCTTCCTGGCGCGGGCGTGGGTGACCCGCGGCGGCGACCTCGACGAGGCGCTGCGGCTGGCCCCCAGCGAGGCGACGCGGGTCTCGTTCACCGACTGGGCCGGCATCCGCGAGAGCGTCGGCGCCGACCTCGACGCGAGCTCCACGCCGGCAGAGGTTCACGAGATGATCGACGAGGCCTATACGAAGGACCTCACCTCGACCTCGGTGCTGCCCGATGCCTCGGGACTGCTGCAGAAGCACTTCGGCTGGTCACCGGCGACCCTCGACTGGGAGCTCTACACCCAGTCGACCGAGGGCGCGCTCATGCTCGCGCACCTCGAGGACATGGACGCCGACCAGCTCGTCGACCAGCTCACCTCGATGGGGTTCACCGCCCCGAAGGACGATCCCGCCGACGGTGGCGTCTGGGACGGCACCCTGGTCCCGTTCTCCAGCTTCACCGACTCCGGGATCGACTCGACGATCTCCCCGCAGCTCACCTACATCGCCTTCCTGCCCGAACGGGACCTCATCGTGGCCTCGGACGGTCGGCGCTACCTCGGTGACCAGATCGAGAACCTGGGCGAGGGCGACCTGCACGAGCCGATGACGCAGGCCGCCGACCAGCTCGGCGATCCGCTCTCGGCGTTCGTCTACGACGGCGACTTCACCTGCAGCGAGATCGGGCTCGGCGGCGCGTCCGCCGCCGACCAGGACCAGGCCGACGGCCTGGTCGACGCGGCCGGCGACATCAACCCGATCGCGGGCTTCGCCATGGCGGCCGAGCCGAGCGGGGACGTACGCGTCGCGATGACGTTCGAGAACGACGACCAGGCGCGCACCAACGCCGACACCCGGGCCAAGCTCGCGGTCGGCCCGGCACCGGGCCAGGGTGGCACCTTCGACGAGCGGTTCGAGCTCGGCAAGGTCGCGGCCGAGGATGCGGTCGTCACCATGCAGCTGCAGCCGAAGGACGGCACTGCCGTGCTCTCCGACCTGGCGAACGGGCCGCTGCTCTTCGCGACCTGCTGAAACCTCTAGGGAATGATCCCGAGGATGCGGTCGATCTCCTCCTGGGAGAGGTGATCATCGGACTCGCTGGCGGCGACGATGAGGTTGGTGGTGAGCTCGACCTCGAGGAGCAGCTCGGGATCTTCCAGCGTCACATCGAACTGGTCAGCCACGCCCGCCTCCTCACCCTAAGACCTCGTCTTCATATCATCGCCCAGTCTCGGTGGATCTGCGTGCCGATCCGCCAAGAACCATCAAAAGTTGTCATATCAAGCGTGACACAGAAGCCTGAGAGCGCTCCAATCTGGACTCAGACCACGAGGCCCCAGCCAGACGGCTGGGGCCTCGGTGCAGATGATCAGTGTCGGCTTACGCCGAACCCGAGATCGTCTTGATGTTCAGCGAGCGAATCAGAGAGGACGAACGTTCTCCGCCTGCGGACCCTTCGGGCCCTGCGTGACGTCGAACTCGACCTTCTGGTTCTCGTCCAGCGACTTGTAGCCGTTGGTCTGGATCGCAGAGTAGTGCACGAAGACGTCGTCGCCGCCGTCCTCCTGCGCGATGAAGCCGAAACCCTTCTCGGCGTTGAACCACTTAACGGTGCCCTGAGCCATCTGCTCGTTACTCCTTAGTCGGGGCGAGAGGCCACCAGGTTCGGTAGCCCCGCATCAGGGGCGGGTGACACGTCGCTCCGACCTGTGTTTCCCGAACCGGGGCCCGGGCGGGCACAGAGCAGAAACGCCGTTGGCTCACAAACTCCGCAGGCGTCAGACCTTCTGGAACTTGCTCCTGTTGCGGGAGTGACATTAGCAACTCGTGAGCCTGCGCGAACCCCCTTAGCCAATGGTTTTTGTACGAGGCCTCCGTGAGGGCTCGGCAACCAGCACGTGAAAGAGCCCCGCCATTCCTGTTCTGCCCCCATCCCGGACATCGCCCGCAGTCCGAAGGTCACGTCGGTTCCGGCGCGGCGTCGAGGGTCGGACCGAGTGGCCCCATCCGTACGCCGGGTCTCAAGTTCTGCCACGGCAACTCGGCAGGATCCGCAGGGAATGGGCCCGGAGCCAGGGCCACGAGAATCTTGCCGGCCACCTCCTGGTAGTCGCCACGGAAGTGGACCGAGCTCTTGACCACCAGCACCTGCTGCTCCTCCGGAGCGAGCCCGGCGCCTCGGAACTGGTTGCGGTCCATGATCTGTGCCTTGTGGCTGTTCACGACCAACCGGACGTTCCCGCGCCGCAGCAGGACGGAAGGCCCGACCGACAGCTGGTTGCCGTTCATCATCGGCCCGTCGAACCGGATCTTGCCGTCGGTGACAGCGACTACCTCGAAGGTCTCGGAGAAGGCGCGATCGCCCGGTGTGCTCGATCCCTCGAAGGTGGCCGTGACGCTGGCGCCGACACCGACGTCCACCGCGGCCTCGACCACGTCGGGAGCCCACATGGCGGCCAGCGCACTGCCAGGAAGATCTCGGCGCAGCAGCTCGATGAGGAGCCCGGTGGTGGTGGCGTCACCTCCAGCACCGGGGTTGTCTTGGGTATCGGCGACCACCACCGGGACGAGACCGTCCGCTATCGCTCGCTCCACCTCGTCGAACGCCTGGTCAACTGGGTAGGCGTCGAGCTGAAACTCGGGCTCGCGGCTGGTGATGTCACCGGCGATCTTTGCGATGGTGGCCCGGAGTGCATCCTCGTCGCTCCCGTAGCCGAACACACACGGTTGACACTCCTCGACGTCGCTGGCCGGAAACGCCATCGCAATCGAGACCATGGCGTCGCCGGCTTCCGGCAGACTCGCGTAGACGGCCTGTGCCGGCCCGGCCATGGTGCTGCCGGAGATCGTGGGAACGAGGAAGTCGATCCGCTCCGCGTAGTAGCTGAGCTGCTCGCCGGCCAGGAGACGGTCCAGCATGTCCGCAGCTCGGCGGCCGGTGTCAGCCATGTCGATGTGTGGATAGGTACGGTAGGCGACCATCGCGTCGGCGGTCTGCAGCATCGTGTCGCTGACATTGGCGTGGAGGTCGAGGCTCACCACGATCGGAACATCCGGCCCGACCAGCTGACGGATCCGGCGCAGGATCTCGCCATCCGCGTCAGCGTGCTGTTGCGCGACCATCGCCCCGTGCAGGTCCAGGTAGACCGCGTCCGGCGATGCCTCGGCGCAGGCGTCGGTGATCAGGCCGGTGATGCGTTCGAAGGTCTCGGATTCCACCGGGCCTGACGGCGACGCACCACACCAGATGACCGGTAGCAGGGTCCAATCCTCGGGGGCCGCTGACAGGAACCCGCCCATGGAGACGTTGACCGACGCCAGGTCCCAGACCTCGTCGCCGAGGTGCATGCTGGGGAAGCCCTCGCCGTTCACGAAGTTCTCCCATCGTGCGACTGTGGGAGCGAAGGTGTTCGTCTCGTGCAGGAACCCCGCTACAAGGACTCGTGTCATGCCGTGACCTCTGTTCGATTGCGCAGTGCGATGGGCAGCAGCAGCATTGCTGCGATGGATCCGAGCAGGAGCACGACCATCGTCATCAGGCCGCCCTGGGTGCTTCCCGTCAGCTCCTTGACCCAACCCATCAACGTGGGGGCGAAGAAACCTCCAAGGATGCCGATGGTGTTGATGAACGCGATCCCGCCGGCAGCGGCAGTGCCGCTGAAGTGGTGGCTCGGAATCGCCCAGAAGACCGTGTAGGCGCCCCACGCCGAGCAGATGGCGACGCACAGGGCCACGAAGGCGATGGCGAAGCTGCTGGCCGTGTAGGCGGCCACCGTCAGACCGACAGCCGCGAAAGCAGTCGGAATGACGATGTGCCACTTACGCTCTCGGAGTCGGTCGGACCGACGGCTGAGCAGGATCATGACCGGGATGGTCAGCACATAAGGTATCGAGGCGTAGATCCCGAGCTGGGTGGTGGAGGTGACGCCGTTGTCGGCGAGGATCGTCGGCAGCCAGAAGCTCACCGCATAGATCCCGCACATGAGGCCGAAGTACGCCACAGACATGAGGTACACCGCCGGCTCCCTGAGGATGTCGGCGAAGCGCGATGCGTGGTGGGGCGTTTGGCTCTCCCCCACGACATCGCTGACGACGGACTTCTCTTGACGGCTCAACCAGGAGACGTCTTCAGGACGATCGGCCATGACCTTCCAGAACACGAAGCCCAGCACGACCGCAGGAAGACCCTGCAGCAGAAACATCCACTGCCAGCCTTCCAGCCCCCCGATGCCGTGAAATCCGTTGATGATCGCTGCCGAGGCACCCGCCCCCACGATCGAGCCGATGGGCCCGGCGAGCATGTAGATGCCCATCACGGCACCCATGCGCCGAGCCGGATACCAGTACGTCAGGTAGAGGATGATCCCGGGTGCGAACCCTGCCTCGAAGACGCCGAGCAGGACCCGAAGCACGAAAAACGTCTCCACGTTCGTGACGAAGAGCGTCGATGCGGAGGTCAGGCCCCACAGCACCATGATCCGGGTGATCGTCTTGCGCGCCCCGATGCGGTGCATCAGCAGATTGCTCGGAACTTCCAGACAGGCGTAGGCGAGGAAGAACAAGCCCGCGCCAAGGCCGAAGGCAGCCTCCGTGAACCCTGGTATGTCCTCCTGCATCTGCAGCTTCGCGAAGCCCACGTTGACGCGATCCAGGTAGGCGAAGGTGTAACACAGGAGCAGGAACGGCAGAAGCCGCCGATTGAGCTTGCGGTACACCGACTGCTCGGTGACCCTCTCCGAAGTCGAGTTTAGCGAGGTCAAGTTCTTCTCCTTCCGACTTGCTGCAGCGTAGGGATGCCCCTGCAACAACCCGCGAAAGCGAAGGGAAATCGCTTCAGCCCGGCGTTATTGTTGGACTTCCTTTTCAGCATCGGAGCAGATGATGGATTCGCTCGAGGTCAGTGTTCTCGATCAAGAGATCGTCGATGCGCTACAGATCTCGCCGCGCGCGAGCTGGGCCTCCGTCGGACGGGCCCTGGGCGTCTCGGAGATCACGGTCGCCAGGCGATGGCGCAGCCTTGAGACACGCGGTCTGGCGTGGACCGGCATCGCACTTCACCCAGGGGTCTCCTACGGC
Organism: Nocardioides panzhihuensis; assembly: GCF_013408335.1. Lineage (NCBI taxonomy): Bacteria > Bacillati > Actinomycetota > Actinomycetes > Propionibacteriales > Nocardioidaceae > Nocardioides > Nocardioides panzhihuensis. The sequence continues at coordinate 4,448,816 of NZ_JACBZR010000001.1, forward strand.
GCCGTCCTCGAGGTGCGATGCGCCCCTCGTGAGATCGACAACCTCGCCAACGGTCTCGCCCAACACCCAGACGTGAGCACCCTGGGCCAGACGACCGGCAGCTACAACCTGTTCGCGATCATCATCGCCACGACCCTCGAGGGCGTTCTCGACGCGGTGCATGGCGGGCTGCCCGAACTCATTGGGGCCACCGAGGTCCGCACCAATCTCTTCCACCAGATGACCGGAGGGGTCGACTGGCGCCAAGGCATTCTCTCCGCGGCGGAGGAACGACAGATACAGGACGAACGGCGCCGATCCCACGGAGACGCTCATAGGCTGCTCGCAACGCACGATCGAGACCTGTTCCTTGCCCTGAGCGCGGACGCCCGCGCCCCGATCTCTTCCGTAGCCCGTGGCCTCGCCCGACATCCCGACGCGGTGAGTCGCCGTCTCGCCGAGCTCGAGGCGGCGAACCAGGTGACGTTCCGCTGCGACGTCTCACGCCCGGCCTTCGACCTCCAACTGGGTGCACTCGTCTTGATGAAGACCCCTCCGCTCGAGTCCGAGAACACTGCCCGCGCGCTCGGCCTGCAGCGGGAGACCAGGTTCTGCGCCTCTGTGGTCGCGGAAGCCAACGTGATCCTGGTCGTCGGTCTGCACGACCTCGCCGATGCCGAGCGTCTCCTGGCGCGCCTCGCTGTCGATCACCCGGACGGGGAGATAGTCGACCGACGGGTGCTGACCCGGATGTTCAAGATCCACGGTCGGCTGCTCGACGACCAAGGGCGGTCAGTGGGCCACGTCCCGGTCGATCCCTGGATTCGCTCTCGCGCATAGTGTGCGCGGCTCGCAGCGGTCAGCGCTCGCCGTTCACCCCTCCGCACGAAGGTGACGCCCATGACCTCACGCGCGAGACCCATGCCTCCATCCCGAAGTTCCCTCGGGAGGAGGCATGGGTCTGCGCGAGCGGTAGGCCGTGTCGGGCTCGAACCGACGACCCATGGATTAAAAGTCCACTGCTCTACCAACTGAGCTAACGGCCCGCCGGGAGTCTACCGGAGCAACGGTCTTCTCCTATTCGTGGACGCACGGCGACGGGCTCATCCGCTCACGGACGATCCGGGAGCACCGCTCGGCGGCGGCCGCGCCGGTCAGCGCATGCTCGAGCAGCAGCTGGGCCCAGCGGTCGTAGCGGGCGACCTCGACCGGGTCGGCGATCTCGAGATCGCCGGCACTGGTCTCCAGGGTGACGATCCGGTCGCGCTGGTCCCAGCCGTGCTGGACCAGGACCGGGAAGCTCTCGAAGGGGACGATCCCGATGGTCGCCTTCGTGGTCGTCGCCAGCCTGGCGATGTGATCGATCTGGGCGCGCATGATGTCGGGCGAGCCGACCAGGTGATGAAGGGCCGCCTCGCCGACCAGGATGGTGATCGATCTTCCTGCCTCGTAGAGGATCGCCGAGCGGCGCAGCCGCGCCGCGATCACGCCGGAGGCCTCCTCGGGATCGGCGTCCCGCTCAGGCGAACCACCCGCCAGACCCAACAGGGCACGCGCGTAGTCGGGGGTCTGCAGCAGCTCGGGGACGCTGTGCGGCGCGAAGCTGGTCAGGACCTTCGTGGCGACCTCGGTCGCCGCGTACGCATCCTGGCGCTGCTCGGCGCCGCCGCCGGTCGGAGGGGCGTCTCGGAACGCAGCCTGCTCGAGGTCGGCACGGGCACGCAGCGCGAGCAGCATCTCCCTGTCTGCGCCCACCGCAGCCGCCCAAGCGCGGACCTCGGACTCGGAGATCGACTGGCGGCCCGACTCGATCTTCGACACTTTCGGCTGGGACCAGCCCGACCCCAGAGCATCCGCGAGATCGATTCCGGTCAGCCCGGCGGCGCGACGGGCATCTCGGAGCGCCTCGGTGAGCGCTTCGCGGGCTCGACGGTTGGGACGGGACACGGCAGGGGTCTCCTTCGACGGATGTGGCCGCTTCGGGCAAGAGCGACAGCTGGACGGAACCATCGTGCCCGATGTGCATACTGCGCGTCCAGATGCACATCATGATTGGCACGGGCATCATATAATGCTTTACTGAGGACGGGGTCGGCGTCGACAGGAAGGCAGGGCCTCGGATGAGCACCAGACGAACCCAACCCGGACGACCACGCCTCGTCCCAGCGAGCACGACAGCCCCACCACGCGAGCAGGTCCTCCATGCCGCTGCGCAGCTGTTCGTCACCAAAGGCTTCTCGGCCACCTCCACCCGGGAGATCGCCGAGAAGGTCGGGATCAGGCAGGCGTCGCTCTACTACCACTTCACCGGCAAGGACGAGATCCTCGCCGAGCTCCTGGAGCGATCCGTTCGTCCCACCGTCGACAGGGTCGAGCAGATCGAGAAGCTGACCGTGTCGGAGACCCCCGAGACCGTCCTCTACCTGCTGGCCCTCGTCGACATCCGGACACTCGCCGAGGCGCCGGACAACATCGGCATGCTCGCCACCCATCCCGATGTGACCAGCAGCGAGGCGTTCGACGCCTTTCGAAGCATTCGCGCCGAGCTCGCCAGCGCCTACGGTCGGATCGCCAGCCAGGCCGCAGGACCCGACGTCGCCACAGCGGCCGAACCGAGCCACCTCGGCGAGATGCTCCTGCATCTGGTCGAAGTCACCACCAGCCTTCGAGGCAGCGGTGTGCCGATCGACGACGCGACCGCCGCCGTCATCGCCTCGACCTGCCTTCGCGCCTGCGGGATCCCCGACAGTCACATCGCCCGGGCAGCCTCGCCGGCGACGGCCCTCGCGAGCGACCTGACGATGAGCGGCTCCGGTGACTAGGACTCGCGATGCCCCTCGTCGTCACCTCCGCACGGCCTCCCCATAAGCACCCACGAAGCGCTCGAGCAGCTCGAGAAACTTCCCGGACTCGCCCCCGAGAGCGGCCAGCCCGTCCGCGTAGGCGCCCAGCGCGCGCGCCGAGGCCGCCTCATAGACCGCGAGCCCCTCCTCGGTCGGCTCGATCAGCCGCGCCGAGCGCCCCGGCTCAGCGAACCGCCGCAGATGACCGGCCGAGAGCGCGGCGTTCACCTGCCGGTTCACGGTCGACTGCTCGAGATTGAGGCCGTCGGCGATCTCCCGGAGCGTACGCGGCCGACCGTCGGAGAGGAACCAGAGCAGACGACCATCAGCGAAGTTGAGCGCACTCAGGTCCTCGGCGAGACGGCGGTGAACCTCGAGTCGTCCAAGCAGGGAGGCCAAGCGGCGATCCGCGGACAGGTCGGGGCTGATCGGCCTGAAGATCGGGTCCTCCGACGACGGCTTTGACGGCATCACATCTCCAAGAACTGTCGCACGAACCTCATAATGTGTAGCATACATACATCGATATGTAGATTACATAACTGAGGTGTGCCTTGAGTTCGTCCCCGTCCCCCAGTCCCGAGCCGGCAGCGCCTCCGGCGGGTGGCGCCGTGGCAGTCGTCATGGTGCTCTGCTTCGGCAGCCTCTGCGCCGCACTGATGCAGTCACTGGTCATCCCGATCCAGAGCGAGCTTCCCGAGCTGCTCTCCACCACTGCCAGCACCGCCTCCTGGGTGCTGACCGCCACGCTGCTCGGCGCCGGTGTGACGATGCCCGTCAGCGGCCGCCTCGCCGACCTCTACGGCAAGAAGCCGGTGCTCGTGATCTCGGGCATCGTGCTCGTGGTTGGCTCCGTCATCGTGGCGCTCTCCGACGCCGTCGGGCCGGTCCTGGTCGGCCGCGTGCTCCAGGGCATGGCGATGGGTTACATCCCGGTCGCGATCAGCCTCGTTCGTGAGGTCACCCCGGAGCACCTGCGCAACACCGCGGTCGCGGGCGTCAGCGCCACCCTCGGGGTCGGCGGTGCACTCGGCCTGCCGCTGGCGGCCTGGATCGCCCAGGACTTCGACTGGCACACCCTCTTCTGGGTATCCGCCGGCCTGGCCGTCGCCGTCACCGTGCTGACCGCGGCCGTCGTCCCGCACGTACGCGACGCCCATCCCGGCCGCCTCGACATCGTCGGCGCCTTCGGGCTCGCGGCCGGGCTCGTCGGTGTGCTGGTCGGTGTCTCCAAGGGCAACGACTGGGGCTGGGGCTCGCCGGAGACCCTCGGCATGATCGTGGGTGGCGTCGCGATCCTGCTGCTCTGGGGCTGGTTCGAGCTGCGCCAAGACGCCCCTCTGGTCGACCTGCGCACCAGCGCGCGCAAGCCGGTGCTGCTCACCAACATCGCGGCCGTCCTCATCGGATTCGGCATGATGGCGCAGTCGATCGTGGTCCCGCAGCTCCTCCAGATGCCCGAGGCCACCGGCCACGGCTTGGGCCAGACGATCTTTCAGGCCGGCATGTGGATGGCGCCGGCCGGTCTGATGATGATGCTCTTCACCCCGGTCTCCTCGCGCCTGCTGACCCGCCTCGGTGGACGGAGCACGATGGCGATCGGTGCGGTCGTCCTGTCCGCCGGCTACGTCGTCGCGGTCTTCCTGATGGACGCGCCGTGGCAGCTCATGCTCGCCTCCTGCATCGCCTCGGCAGGCGTGGGCATCGGGTACGCAGCGATGCCCACGCTCATCCTCAACAACGTTCCGGCTGCCGAAGCCGCCGCGAGCGTCGGGCTGAACAGTCTGATGCGCTCGATGGGCACCACCGTCGCCGGCGCGGTCATGGTCATCGTGCTGACCAGCCGGACAACCGTTGTCGCCCCCGGCGTACCCGAGATCCCGACCTCGGGTGCCTTCCAGCTCTGCTTCGTGATCGGTGCGCTCGCGGCCGGCGTCGGCGCGCTGATCGTTCTTCTCATCCCCAGGCCGCGGAGGGAGACGGCCGACGGCGACGCGGACGAAGCGGTGCTCGCCGGATCGCGCTGACTCGGCAGCGCAGCAATACGACAGCGCAGCAATACGACAGCGCAGCAATACGACAGCGCGCCGATACGACAGCGCGCCGATACGACAGCGGGGCCGACCAGCACTGAGCTGGCCGGACCGCTGCGTACGAACGAATTTTCGTTCAGTGGGTTCCGGTGATGCGGTCGAGCGCGGCCGGGGTGTAGGGCGAGCTGGTCTCCAGGTAGTTGGCGAAGGCGTCGACGTCGAGACCGCCGTAGTACGGGTCGGTGCCCTTGGTGAAGGCCTCGAAGGCGTCGCCACCGCCCTGCAGGAAGTTGTTGGTCACGACCCGGTAGGAGGCGGCCTTGTCGATCGGCTGCCCGTCAAGCTTGACGGACCCCTCGACCGGACCCGAGGGGCTGATCTCGTAGGAGAAGCCCTCCGAGACCTGCAGGATCTTGTGGGTCGCGGCGTTGGCGCCGGTGACCTGCTGGGTGAGCAGGTCGTAGATGTCCTGGCCGGTCATGGTCAGCGAGACCAGGTAGTTGTTGAACGGCTGGACCGTGAACGCCTCGTCGTAGGTGACGTCGCCGACGGGCTCACCGTAGGGCGAGTTGGCCGCGGTCAGGTCGGCGCGGATGCCACCCGGGTTCATGAACGCGATCACCGGCGTCTGCCCGTTGTGGACCGTCGACTGGTCGGCCAGCTGGGCGTCGGCGATCAGGTCACCGAGCGCGGACTCACCGGCGGGGCTCTGGTCACGCTTGACGTCGGCGGTGATCGAGCCGAGCACCCGGGAGGCGATCGGCTCGACCAGCTCCTTGTAGGTGTTGATCAGCTCGGTCTGGTCCGGAGCCCTGGTGACGTCGCGGGTGACGAGCATGTTCGAGCCCTTGACCGAGGAGCGGACGATGTCGCGCGACTTGAGGTTGTACTTCAGGTTGGTCTCGGTGTAGAGCCGCCCGAAGGACGAGGCCGAGGTGATCATGCGCGACTTGCCCTCGGGGTCGGGCACGTCGCAGACGTAGGGGTTGTGGGTGTGACCGGTGACCACCATGTCGATCTCGGGGTGGAGGTTCTGGGCGATCGGCAGGATCGGCGAACCGGCGACCAGCTCGCCGCCGCCCGAACAGGTGTAGTCGTAGCTGGCGTTGACGTCGTAGACCTTGCCGGTGGCCGGGTCGGTCCACTTCTCCTTCGGCAGGTTGGCGCCCTCGTGGATCAGGGTGACGATCGCCTTGACGCCCTTCTTCTTCAGCACGGGCACTAGCGCGTTGGCGGTCTCGACCTCGTCCTTGAAGGTGAGCCCCTTGACGCCCTCGGCGGTGACGATGTCGGGAGTGGCCTCGAGGGTCATCCCGATGAAGCCGATCTTGGCGCCGTCGACCTCCTTGATCGCGTACGACGGCAGGATCGTCTCTCCGCTCGCGTCCTCGATCACGTTGGAGGCGAGGATGTCGAAGTCGGCACCCTCGTAGTCGTGGGCGGCGCAGGAGTTCTGGTTGTCCTTGCCGTCCCCGTCGTCGATGCAGCCACCGTCGGCGATGCGCTGCAGCTCCTTGTAGCCCTCGTCGAACTCGTGGTTGCCGACCGCGGTCACGTCCAGGCCGAGCTTGTTGAGCGCCTCGATGGACGGCTCGTCGTGGAAGGCGGCCGAGAGCAGCGGCGAGGCACCGATCAGGTCACCCGCGGCGACGGTCAGAGAGCGGTCGTGACCCTTGCGGGCCTTGTCCAGGTGGGAGGCGAGATATTCCACCCCACCCACGTTGACGGTGTCGTCGACAGGCTTGCCGGTGGCCGGGTCGATGTGGTGACCGGTGACCAGCCGACCGCTCGAACCCGACGGCGCCTCGAGATTGCCGTGGAAGTCGTTGAACGAGAGCAGCTGGACGTCGACCAGGTGCTTCCCGGATCTGTCCGCACCGGGCTGCGCAGAGGCAGAGGTCGCGCCCGGAGTGGCGACCGCGGCGGCCGCGAGAGCGACGGCGGCGACGGCCACAGCGGGACGAAGCTTTCGGATGTTACGCGGCATTGCAGGGCTCCCCATCTCAGTGATCGACGAAGGGAACAATGCCCCTTCGGGTTCTCATTGTGAAGAGGTAACAGGATTACCGCTGCCTAATCGTCACCAACCGTTAATCACCCGAAAAATTCGGTAACGTCCACCGCTCCCCCGGCCTCCTCGAACTCGTCTCGGACCGTCTCCCGCAGCTTCGCGTCGGAGAGATAGTCGGCAGCCACCGCGGCGAGGCCGTAGGCGGCGTCGACGAGCACCTCGTCGGCGTACGGCGTGACCGCGGCGGCGGCGAACTCCCGGCTGTGCAGGGACACGTCGGGCTCGGCGATCTTGACCATCGCGTGCAGGCCGGGAACTCGGAAGGAGACGTTGCCGAAGTCGGTGGAGCCGGCGAGGAGATCCGGAACCACACCGGGCGCGAGGACGGTGTGGTTGCGCTCCTGGTAGCGGCGGTTCCAGGCCTCCGCGAGCCCGGTGTTGTTGCGGATCGGCAGGTAGACCGGTGACTCGTCCCAGCTGAACTCGACGCCGCAGCCGGTCATCAGCGCCGCACCCATCGCCATCTCCTCCAGCCGCTGGGAGAGGATCTTGAGCGTCTCGGGGTAGGCGGAGCGGACGTAGAACTGGAGCGAGGCGTTCTCCGGGATCACGTTGGGGCGCAGGCCGCCTTCGGTGATGATCGCGTGCACGCGATCGGTCGGCGGCATCTGCTGCCGGTTGAGCGCGACGCCGGTGTAGAGCAGGTTGGCCGCGTCCAGGGCGTTGCGCCCCATGAACGGCTGGATCGAGGCGTGCGCCGGCACCCCGACGTACGTCACCCGCAGCTGCCTGCGGCCCAGGAAGACCGGCTCGGAGTTGTCGTAGGTGAAGGGGTGGACCATGATCGCGGCGTCGACGCCGTCGAAGGCGCCCTTCTGCGCCATCAGCTCCTTGCCGCCACCGCCCTCCTCGGCCGGGGTGCCGAGCCAGATGACCCGGCCCCCGATGCGGTCGATCACGCTCGCGATGGCCAAGAAGGCGCCCACGCCGACCGTGGCGATCAGGTTGTGGCCACAGCCGTGACCGATGCCGGGGAGCGCGTCGTACTCGGAGAGCACCGCGACCGTCGGACCGTCCAGGGTGTCTCCGGCCGAGGCGTAGAGGGCGGTCGGGAGGCCATAGGCACCGCGGGCCACCTCGATGCCGTGGGCCTCGACGAACTCGGCGAGACCGGCCGCGCTCCGGTGCTCCTCGAACCCGGTCTCCGGGTGGTCGGCAAGATCGTGGGAGACCGCGACCAGCTCAGGGCCGAGGTCCACGAGCTTGTCGCGGATCGCGTCGAGGATCCCCCGCGGCGCACCCGCCGAGGGGGATTCGACCGCCTTGGTGATGAGCGCCTTGGCGTCCGCCTCGTCGCGGAGCTGGTTGACCAGGAACGGGTTCGGTTGCTGCGGCTGGCTCATGCCGCCGCCTCGGTAGAGAAGGGCAAAGAATACCGAAACGGCGGCCTGAGGCCTATGGTCACTCGCTGGCGCTCGCTCATGTGGCCAGAGGCTATCGGTGGAGTGCCACCGACAGCCGCTGAGGGCCTAGCCGTCACCGATCGCTCAGAGCCCATCCGTCCGCGACGATGCGGGCCGCGTCGGCGGGACGCGCCGAGTCGAACACCGTACGCCGTCCCTTGCTGACCACGATGTCGTCGACGTAGATCCCGCGGCCCTGAGAGGACGAGTCGGTCTCGTAGGTCCACCTGACCGCGGTCGTGCCGGCGGGCAGCGCCGCATGTCCGCGTAGCCACCGGCGCCCGCCGTAGCCGTTGACCGCCTCGCTGGTCTCCCAGCTCCAGTCGCCACCCTCGAGCTTCCACGGCAGAGCGCTGAAGGTGGTGCCGTCGGTGGAGTACTGCAGCCGGCCGAAGTCGAAGCGCGGCTCGGTGTCGAAGTAGTAGTCGAAGTCGAGCTTCGCGCCGTCCGTGGCCGCGAGCGGCACGTCGAGCGTCGCCTTCTTCGCGTTGGCCAGACCCGAGAACCACGACGTACGTCCCTTCGCGGGCTTGACCGCCGAGGCCATGCCGAGCGCGTCGGAGACGACCCGCCGGGAGGGGTTGTTGCTGCCCCAGTCACGGCTGGGGTGGACGCGGTTGGTCATGAGCACGACGAGCTGGTGGCCGATCGGGTCCATCACGATGCTGGTGCCGGTGTAACCGGTGTGACCGAAGGAGACCGGCGACCAGATCGGTCCGTGGTACCAGGTCGTGGCGAGCTCCCAGCCGAGACCGCGCGAGCTGGTGAACTGGCCACCGGTGTAGTCGCGCAGCGAGAGCCTGACCGTCTCCTCCTTCAGGATCCTGGTGCCGTTGTAGACGCCGCCGTTGAGGAACATCTGGCCGAACCTGGCCATGTCCGCGGCGGTCGAGAACATGCCCGCGTGGCCGGCGACGCCGCCGAGAGCCCAGGCGTTCTCGTCGTGCACCTCGCCGCGGATCATCGGGCGGCCGGCCCACGGCTGGTACTCGGTGGCGGCGACACGGTGGAGGACGTCGGCGGGCGGGTTGTACATGGTGTCGCGCATGCCCAGGGGTGCGGTGATGTGGTCGCGTACGTAGGCGTCGAGCTTCTTGCCCGAGAGCCGCTCGATGAGCAGCCCGAGGGTGATCAGGTTGATGTCGGAGTAGCGGTAGACCTGCTCGGGAGCGTGGGTGGGCTTCGTGTTCATGATCGCCGCGACCCGCTCGTCGTAGGTGTCGTAGCCCGCCCACAGCGACGGCGACGGGCCGGCGAGCAGGCCGGAGACGTGGGTGAGGAGCTGGCGCACGAGGATCACGCTCTTGCCGTTCGGCGCGAACTCGGGCAGATAGGTGACCACCGGAGCCTCGAGATCGAGGCTGCCCCGCTCAACCAGCTGGAGGATCGCGGTCGCGGTGAAGAGCTTCGACATCGAGGCGACGTCCCACAGCGTGTCCAGCCCGGCGTCGACCTGCTGGTCCGCGGGCAGCTCGACGACGGTCGTGCCGTCGAGGCCGTACCTGAGCGCCTTGCCGACGCTCTCGTGGGCCACGATGACACCGTCCTTGACCGCGATCGCGGTGGCCCCTGCGTACAGGGGGTGGGCGGGGTTCTCCGTGGTCGGCTCGAGGAACCGGGCCAGCTCCGAGCGGATCTTCGCGATCCGCGTCGGGTCCAGGCCGACCTGGCGGGGGTGGCCGGGGCGCAGGACCGTGCGCGGGGTGAAGGTGAGGTCCTCGGGCGTGATCGTGGGCGGCCGACCGGCCAGCGAGGCGAGCGTCTTGGCGCCCACCTTCGTCGGCGTCTCGGGCGTCGAGGCGACCGCGGTGCCGCCGACCATCGCCATCGTGATTCCACCGAGAGCGCCGCCGAGGAGGCTGCGCCGTGAGGACATGACCAAGTCTGACCGTGGGGGCGTCATGTCTCGATGATGCCGCTCCGGAGGCGCCTTCGCGTCGGAAAGAAAAATTTCTTTCAGCGAGACGGAGACGGGACCAGAGAATCTGTCCTCAGATTCCCCGCCTTCAGAGATTCGGCCGATGCTCCGCCCACGGTGCCGACTGCTCCAGCTGAGCAGCGACCTGCAGCAGCAGGCCGTCGTCGCCGAGCTGCCCGGACAGCTGCACGCCCAGCGGCAGCCCGGACGCGGTCCGGTGGGTCGGCACCGAGATCGCCGGTCGTCCGGTGAGGTTGGCGAGCTGGGTGTAGGGCACCCAACCGAGGTTCTCGGCGACCAGCTGGTCGATCAGGCCGGTCGCCCGCATCGCCCGACCGCCGCGCACCTTGTAGAGCAGCCGCGCCGCGGTCTGCAGAGCCTTGGGCGTGACCACCTGCCCCACCTTCAGCGGCGGCTTGGCCAGCGTCGGGGTGAGCAGCAGGTCGTACGTCGCGTGGAAGTCGCTCAGGCGGCGGACGTGGTTGCGGCGGTTGATGTGGGCCAGCTCGACGGCGACCACTCCCCCGGCTCGGCCGAGCTCGGCCACCGCCAGGGTGTCGGCCTCGAAGTCGGCATCCTTGGCGCCGACCCGGAGCTTGGTCTCGGCGACCTCGGCTGCCGCCGAGGCGAACCAGATGGTGAGGAAGTCGCGGCCGAGCTCGGCAGCGTCGTAGGGCGCCTCGACCGCCTCGACCTGGTGGCCGAGCGCCTCGAGCATCTTGGCCGCGTCTTCGACGGCCGCGATCGCCTCCGGGTCGGGCGCGGAGATCGAGGACACCGAGGTGAAGCCGATGCGGAGCTTGCGCGGTGGGGTCGCGATGGCCTCGGAGAACGCCGCGCCGGGACGAGGCGCGTGGATCATCGCCATCGCCTGGTCACCGACGAGCGCGTCGTAGAGCCCGGCCGCGTCGCGTACGGAGCGCGTCACCACCCCCTGGACGACGAAGCCGTTGGAGGCGTCCAGGCTCTGGGGCCCCAGGGGGAGCAGCCCGCGGGTGGTCTTCAGCCCGACCAGGCCGTTGCAGGCGGCAGGGATCCGGATCGATCCGCCGCCGTCGTTGGCGCCGGCGGCCGGAACGATCCCAGCGGCCACCGCGGCCCCCGACCCGCCCGAGGAGCCACCGGGCGTGTGGCCGGTGTTCCACGGGTTGCGCGCGGCACCGAACAGCTCCGGCTCGGTGATCCCCTTCGATCCGAACTCCGGGGTGTTGGTCTTCCCGAAGATCACCAGACCGGCGTCGAGAGCGCTCTGGGTGAAGTAGGAATGCTCTTCGGCGACATCGTCGACGAGTGCCCGGGAGCCGTAGGTCGTCGGGTGGCCCCGATACTCCTGAGCCAGGTCCTTCACCAGGAACGGCACCCCGGCGAACGGCCCGGTCGGGCCGTCGCCGGAAACTTGGGCGTCGGCCTCCGGGATGTCCGCGACGATCGCGTTGATCCGCGGATTCACCGCGTCCGCCCGTTCCCGCGCCGCGGCCAGGACCTCGGCCGCGGTCACCTCCTTGGAGGCGACCAGCTCCGCCAGCCCGGTGGCGTCGTACCTCAGATACTCATCGACCCGCATGGGCGCAGGCTAGGGCATTTCAGTCCATCCGTGGGCTGACTCCTGGCCCGACGTCGAGCCCGCCGAAGTAGAAGACCACCAGCACCAGCAACCAGGCGACCCAGAACGGGATCACGAACGGGAGGGTGCGGGAGATCAGGGTGCCGAGGCCTGCTGCCGGTTCGTACTTCCTGATCATCATCAGCACGACGAACATGTAGGGGTTCATCGGAGTGATCACCTGGGTCGCGCTGTCACCGATGCGGAAGGCGGCCTGGGTGAAGCCGGGCTCGAAGCCGATCAGCGCGAACATCGGCACGAAGACCGCGCCCATGATCGTGTACATCGATGATCCGCTGATGATGAACAGGTTCAGGATCGAGCACAGGATGATGAAGCCGACGATCACCGGAAAGCCGGTCAGACCGGTGCCCTGCAGGCCGTCGGCGCCGACCTTCGCGAGCGCGGGACCGACGTTGGACCAGTTGAACAGCGCGATGAACTGGCCGAGCATGAACGCCAGCACCAGGAACGGCGCCATCTCCCTGATGCCCTCACCCATCACCTTCGGTACGTCGGCGGCGGTCTTCAGGGTGCCCGCGACGAATCCGTAGACGATGCCCGGGGCGAGGAAGAGCACGAAGGTGATGAAGACGATCGAGTCCATCAGGGCGGACTCCGGCAGGAAGTTGCCGTCGTCGTTGCGCCATGGCGAACCCTGCGGGACCACGGCCAAGACCATCGCGAGCGCCAGGACCGTTCCGGTCGCGATCGCCGCCCAGAACGCCTTGCGCTCCTGAGACGTGAGCTGGGCCTCCAGCGGCCGGCGGTGGCTCCTCAGGGCCGCCGCGACCTCCTCGTCGTTGCTCTGGAAGCGGTCGGCCGCGTCGCCTTCGACCTCGTCGGTCGGTACGTTCTGGCGGACCATCCTCGGCTCGAGGACCCGGTCGATGATGAAGCCTGCGACCAGCGCGAGCACGATCGCCGAGGCGACGTTGAAGTAGTAGTTGGACACCGGGGTCACCGCGGCGCCCGGATCGGGGAGCGTCGAAGTCACGGAGTTGGTGATCCCGGAGAAGAGGGCGTCCAGGCTGGTCACCACGAGGCTGGTCGAGTAACCGGCGCCGGCGGCGGCGAACCCGCCGACGAGCCCCGCCATCGGGTGCCTGCCGGCCGCCTTGAACACGGCCGCGGCCAGCGGCGGGATGACGATCATCGACGCGTCCGCCATCACGCTCGCGGTGACGCCGACGACCCCGAGGGCGTAGGGCAGCAGCCACCGCGGCGCGGAGGCCAGGGTGAGGCGGATGGCCGCCGCCAGCAATCCCGTCCGCTCTGCGACCGTCACGGCGAGCAGGATCGTCACCACGGTCAGCAGCGGCGGGAACCCGATGAAGTTCGCACCGATGTTGACCGTGAGCCAGGTCAGCCCCTCGGCCGTGAAGAGCCCGTTGATCACGAGCGGCTCGTCGGCACCGGGAAGCGTCACCTGGGCATCCATGGCGGCCAGGAGCGTCGAGACCACCCCGACGACCAGGAACAGAATCAGGAACAGGATGAACGGGTCCGGGAGCTTGTTGCCGGTCCTCTCGACCCAGGCGAGCACCCGGTCGCCTCGTGTCGATGCGTTCGGTTCAGCGGTCGCGGACATACAGCTCTCCTACCGAGTCGGAGCGTGGGGTCGCCTGCAACAACGAAGGCCCCGCGACGGTAGCAAATCCGCATCCCGGACCAGCGCGATTCAGCTGGTCCGTAGGTCAGTTGAAGATCTGGCGATGATCTCCCTCGACCCGGTCGCGCTTCCACATGTCGATCCCGGTGGCGGTGGCGTACTCGTCGATCCTGGCCAGCTCCTCGGTGGTGAGCTCGGGACCGGAGAGCGCGCCGATGCAGTCGGTGACCTGCTCGGGGCGGGAGGCGCCGATGACGACCGAGGTCATCCGCGGATCACGCAGCGCCCAGGCGAGCGCCATCTGAGCGAGAGTCTGGCCACGGTCTGCGGCGAGGGCGTTGAGCGACTCGATGCCGGCCAGCGTCTCGGGCGTGAGCGCGTCCGGGGACAGGAACCGTGCCTTGGCCGCACGGGAGTCCTCGGGGACGGTGCCGCCGAGATACTTGTTCGTCAGCAGACCCTGCGCCAGCGGCGAGAACGAGATCGCGCCGGCACCGACCTCGTCGAGCGTGCCCAGCAGCCCGTCGGTCTCGAGCCAGCGGTTGAGGATGGAGTAGGAGGGCTGGTGGATCAGCAGCGGTGTGCCGAGATCGCTCAGGATCGCCGCCGCCTCCCGGGTCAGCGCCGAGGAGTAGGAGCTCAGCCCGACGTAGAGCGCCTTCCCGGATCGCACGATCTGGTCGAGCGCACCCATGGTCTCCTCCAGCGGCGTGCTGGGGTCGGGGCGGTGGTGGTAGTAGATGTCGACGTAGTCGAGCCCCATCCGCTTCAGCGACTGGTCGAGGCTGGAGATCAGGTACTTCCGCGAGCCGCCGATCTTGCCGTACGGCCCCGGCCACATGTCCCAGCCGGCCTTCGTCGAGATCACCAGCTCGTCCCGCAGCCCCGCGAAGTCCTCGCGCAGGTGGCGGCCGAAGTTCTCCTCGGCCGAACCGTAGGGAGGGCCATAGTTGTTGGCCAGATCGAAGTGGGTGATGCCGGCGTCGAAGGCCGTACGCAGGATCGCGCGCTGCCGCTCGAACGGCAGGTCGTCACCGAAGTTGTGCCACAGCCCGAGGCTGACCGCCGGCAAGTCCAGGCCGCTGTGGCCGGTCCGCCGATACTCCATCGCGTCGTAGCGGGATGCTGACGGAACGTACGTCATGCGCCGGTTCCCTTTCCGGCGCGCAGCGCCACCTTGATCATCGGCCACTGCAGCGGCAGCCGCGCGAGCGTGCCCGCGAAGTAGGCGCCCGACTTGGCGGTGCGCTTCCGGTTCGCCCGCTTCCCCGCGTCGACGCTCATCTGCACGTTGGCCGGAAGCACCCCCACCAGCAGCGCAGCGCTCGCCAGCCCCGCGATCCTGCGGGTCTTCGGGTGCAGCAGCCCCAGTCCGCAGACGATCTCCGCGATCCCGGAGACCTCGACCACCTTGCGCGCCTCCGGCAGCGCCGGCGGCACGATCGGCTCGAAGACCTGCGGCCTCACCAGATGCAGGGTCCCGGACCCGAGGAACAGAGCGGCCAGCCCGGCCAGCGGCAGATCGAGCCGCGAAGAAGATTCAGTGCTCACGGGACGACTCTGCCACGCTGGCCCAACGTGGCTCGTAACGTCAACGGTCTTCACCAAGCCAAGGATCCATTCACCGAGTTCAGGCACCTCACCGCTCTACAGGCTGCCGAGGGTCGCGGCTGCCGCCGGAGCCGGGGAGTGTGAGGCGCACCACGTACGCCTCACACTCCCCAGGTTCAGTCATGCTTCCTTCATCCGGCACGTCTCACCACAGGCTCTCATCGTGCCGTCCCAGCCGTTGCGCCTCAGGATTCTGGCGATTCTCGTGGCGGTCTGGCAGGGGGTCTCGAAGACCTGGTGGAAGCGGAGCCGGGCGGTGAGCATCCCAGCCGAGGCGAGGTCGTCTAGCGCGCGGTCGGCGTCGCGCGCCTGGTCGCGCCAGGACTCGTGACCCAGCGCGCCGTCGAGCTCGACGACCAACTTGTATGCCTGGTACTCGACATCTCGGAACTGACTTCCGTCTGGGCCAGGCCGCGGAGCCTGACGCGCACCGATCGGCAGGCCGTGAGCACGCTCGACCTTGGCGAGATAGCCGTGCTCGAGCACCGAGTGGGTGCCTGCCTCGAGGTCGTCGATCAGCCCTGCGATGAGGGATCGACGTCGGACCGACGGATAACGGTCGAGCGCGGCGCGGAGCGTGGCGGCCGTGACGTACCGTCTGCTCGCCACCTCGGCAAGCCGGGCGATGGCGTCGATCTCCCGCTTGGCCTCATGGGCCATCGCCAGCGCGTTGTCCTCAACCGCGAGGCGGGGTGGGACGCCTCCGTACGCTCGCTGTTCCATGTTCTTCATCCGGTGGATGACGATCCCGTCCTGGGGCCTGATCCTGCGCGAGTGGTCGATGGCGACATGGATAGGAGCACCGTCGTCGCGTCCTCTCGGCTCCTCGATACTGGTCCAGCAGAGGTAGGCCGGTCCCGCGTAGAGGACGGCTGCCCAGGCACGCTGTGGCCAGGTCATCGGGCCGGCATGGTCGACATAGACCCTGGGATGGACCCGGCGGAGCTCCTTTCGCCGGAGCCTCCGCTCCATGTCGACCTTGGTCACCCCGCCGGCAGCGAGTTGCGCGTGACTGGCCACTCCCGCCTGCATGAGCAGCTGAGCCCGAAGCATCCGGGCGGCGTCCTCCGCCTTCTCCCGGGCCAGACGCTGCTCCTCGCTCTCGCCCATGAGGCACGCTAACCCGGGGAGCGCGAGGCGCACCAGGTACGCCTCACACTCCCCAGATCCATGGGCGACTCAGGTCGCGGCTGTTTCGCGCTCTGCCAGCTTTGTCAGGCAGATGTCTACGATCATGTCCTCCTGGCCGCCCACCAAACCCCTCCGGCCGCACTCCATCAGGATGTCGCGGGTGTCGACGCCGTAGCGGGCGCTGGCGTTCTCGGCGTGGCGGAGGAAGGAGGAGTAGACGCCGGCGTAGCCCATCGTCAGGGTCTCGCGGTCGACTCGGACGGGGCGGTCCTGGAGCGGGCGGACGATGTCGTCGGCGGCGTCCTGGAGCTTGAACAGGTCGCAGTTGTGCTTGAAGTCCGACAGGTTGGCGACCGCGATGAAGGCCTCGATCGGGCAGTTGCCGGCGCCGGCTCCGTGGCCGGCGAGCGAGGCGTCGACGCGGTAGACACCGTTCTCGACCGCGACGACCGAGTTGGCCACCGACAGCGAGAGGTTCTCGTGGGCATGGATGCCGATCTCGGTCTCGTCGTTCAGCACGTCGCGGTAGGCACGGGCGCGGTCGCGGACATCGTTCATGGTGAGCCGGCCGCCGGAGTCGGTGATGTAGACGCAGTGGGCGCCGTAGGACTCCATCAGCTTCGCCTGCTGGGCGACCACCTCGGTCGGTGCCATGTGGTTGAGCATCAGGAACCCGGAGACGTCCATCCCCATGTCGCGAGCCGCGGCGATGTGCTGCGCCGAGACGTCCGCCTCGGTGCAGTGCGTCGCGACCCGCACCGACCTGACCCCGAGCTCGTAGGCACGCTTCAGGTCGTGGATGGTGCCGACGCCGGGCAGCAGCAGGGTCGTAAGGCGCGCATTCTTGATGACCGAGGCCGCCGCCTCGATCCACTCCCAGTCGGAGTTGGAGCCGGGACCGTAGTTGACCGAACCGCCGGTCAGGCCGTCGCCGTGGGCGACCTCGATGGCGTCGACGCCGGCCTCGTCGGCGGCGATGACGATGCGCTTGACGTCCTCGGGGGTGATCCGGTGGCGTACGGCGTGCATGCCGTCGCGCAGCGAGACCTCCTGGACATAGATCGGGATGCTCACTTGTCGGCCTCCTTCGAAGCAGCGCTCTGCGCTTTTGTCGCTACCGCAACGAGCTCAGCCATCTGCAGCGCGGCCGAGGTCATGATGTCGAGGTTCCCCGCGTACGCCGGGAGATAGTGTGCGGCGCCCTCGACCTCGAGGAACACCGACACCTGGTGCGTGGGCCGGGTCGTCTCGCCCTCGGCCAGCAGCGTCTCCACCGGCTGGTCCGCGGGGATCTCCTGCACCTGCACCTTCTGCTTGAGCCGGTAGCCGGGGACGTACGCGGCGACGTCGCCGACCATCTTCTCCACCGACTCGGTGATCTCGGCGCTCAGCTCCGCCAGCGAACGCGACCCACCCTCGACCAGCGCATAGACCGTGTCGCGCATGATCAGCGGCGGCTCGGCCGGGTTGAGGATGATGATCGCCTTGCCACGCTTGGCGCCGCCGACCTGCACGATCGCGCCCGAGGTCGTCTCGGTGAACTCGTCGATGTTGGCCCGGGTGCCGGGACCCGCGGACTTGGACGAGATCGAGGCGACGATCTCGCCGTAGGCCACCGGTACGACCCGCGCGACCGCGGCCACGATCGGGATCGTGGCCTGGCCACCGCAGGTCACCATGTTCACGTTGGGAGCGTCGATGTGCTCGTCGATGTTGACGGCCGGGACGACGTACGGCCCGATCGCCGCCGGGGTGAGGTCGATGAGCCGCTTGCCGTAGGGCGCGAGACGCTCCGCGTTGGCGACGTGCGCCTTGGCCGAGGTCGCGTCGAAGACGATATCGATGTCATCGAACTCGGGCAGCGCGATCAGGCCCTCCACACCGTCGGACGTGGCCGCGAAGCCGAGCTTCCGCGCCCGCGCCAATCCGTCGGAGGCGGGGTCGATCCCGACCATCGCGCCCATCTCGAGGTGCTGCGATGTACGCATCACCTTGATCATCAGGTCGGTGCCGATGTTGCCCGACCCGATGATCGCCACTTTCGTCTTGGCTGTGCTTGCCGCTGAGCTGTCCACTGGCATGAAGTCACTTCCCTACGCTGAAGACCACCGAGCCGAGGCCCGACACGGTGGAACGGACGGTGTTGCCCGGGGCGATCGGCCGCATCGGCCCGAGCGCGCCGGAGAGGATGAGCTGGCCGGCACGCAGCGGCTCCCCGAAGTCGCGGGCGTAGCGAGCCAGCCACTGGACCGCGTTGACCGGATCGCCCAGGCACGCGGCCCCGGTGCCGGTCGAGACCTCCTCGTCGTCGATCGACATCGACATCGAGACGTCCTTGGGCTCGAACTCGTCCAGCCGCCGACGTTCGGTCCCGAGGACATAGGCCCCCGCGGAGGCGTTGTCCGCGACCGTGTCACCGAAGGCGATCTTCCAGTCCGCGATCCGGCTGCCGCAGATCTCGATCGCCGCGACGGCGTAGTCGATGGCCTCCCTGACCTGGTCGTAGCCGAGGTCACAGTCGGCGAGGTCGGCCGCGAGGACGAAGGCGATCTCGGCCTCGGCCCGTGGCTGGAGGATGGTGTCGGCGGGGATCGTGTCACCGGCTGCGTACGCCATGTCGTCGAAGAGCACGCCGAAGTCGGGGGTGTCCACGCCGATCTGCTCCTGCACGGCCTTGGACGTGAGCCCGATCTTGCGGCCCACGATCGTGGCGCCAGCAGCGACCCGGGCGGCGGTGAGCCGCTTCTGGATCGCGTACGCCGTCGCCAGATCGGTCGCCTCCAGCAGGTCCCGCATCGGTGGCACGGGGGTGCCGGTGGCGGCCGCGGTCAGCAGCCGGTCGGCGGCGGCCGCGACGGCAGCGTCGCCGGCGATGTCGGGCGGGGAGGTCACTTCGCTCATGTGCCCACCGTCTCAGCAGTAGGCCCAGGCAGCAGGGCTCACGTCCCGCTGACCGGTACGGTGATCCCATGCCGCACCAACCTGCCGATCTCGACACCGTGCTCGGCAAGGCGGTGACCATCCTGCGGGCCTTCACGGTCGATGACCAGGTGCTCCCCCTGGCCGAGCTCGTTCGCCGCACCGGCCTCCCGAAGGCGACCGTCCACCGCGTCGCCGGCGACCTGGTCACCAACCGCCTCCTGGACCGCACCCCGCTCGGCTATCGGCTCTCGGGCGGCCTCTTCGAGCTGGGCATGCGCGCCTCGGTCGAGCGCTCTCTGCTAGAGCTGGCGATGCCGTTCCTCCAAGACCTCTACGAGCGCACCCACGAGACCGTCCACCTGGGGGTCCGCGAAGGGCACGACGTCGTCTACGTCGCCAAGATCGGTGGCCACCGACAGGCCAAGTCGCCCTCGCGGCCGGGCGGACGGATGCCCGTCCACTGCACCGCGATCGGCAAGGTCCTGCTCGCCTTCTCCGACCCCGAGGTGCAGCAGGAGGTCCTCAGCAGCCCCCTCCAGCGGCGTACGCCCCACACGATCGTCGCGCCCGGCCTGCTGGAGCGCCAGCTCGGCGCCGCGGTCGAGAACGGCGTCGCCTTCGAGCGCGAGGAGTCGGCGCCCGGGCTCCAGTGCATCGCCGCCCCGATCCTCACCGACGGCGACCGGGCTCTGGCCGCGATCAGCATCACCGGCCCCGTGGGGCGGTTCCGCCCCGAGGCCTACGTGACGCAGGTCCGGGCGGCCGCCCAGGGTCTGTCCAGCCTGGCGAGCCGCCGCCGCTCACTCTCCAGCTGAGGAGCTCAGTCGGTGCGGGTCGGCGGCAGGTCGGCCAACCTGGCGTCGGGATGGGCCCGGACGGCGTCGAGAAGCTCAAGCCAACCCCGCCCGACGTCGTCGAGCCTGTCTTCGGCGACGAGCCGGAAGGCGGCGGCCCGCAGCACCTCGACACCTGCCTCTGGCGTACGTCCGGTGGTTCGCAGGACCGTCAGCACGTCCTCCACCGCGTCAGCAGGGGCGGCGGCATCACCGGCCAGCGCCCACGCCACCTCCCCCTCGGTCGCGACGCTGTCCCTCAAAGTTTGATCCAGTAACGCCGGGTGGGGCCATGCCCGTACGCAGACGCGTCGATGACGTCTTGGAGCTCGCCACCCTGGGACTCGATGGTGCGAGCCGAGGCTCCGTTGTCCTCGTCGCAGGTGATCAGGACGCGCTCCAGACCCAACGCCCGAGCCTCGGCGAGCACCATCCCCAGCGCTCGCCGGGCGTGCCCCTGGCGACGAGACGAAGGCCGCACGGAGTAGCCGATGTGCCCGCCCACGTTCTCCAAGAACTCGTTGAGCTCGTGCCGCAGCTGGATGAACCCGACGACCTCACCGTCGTCGGTGATCCAGAAGGTCGAGGCGTGCACCCGTCCGGGCGGCGGCGGCATCGAGACGTCCCGGTCCCGCGCGGTCTTCCCGACCAGCCGCTCGCACGCCTCCCGAGTCGTGTCGGCGGCCTCCTCATCAGGGATGGAGGCGCCGTCGACGTGCCCTCCCTCGAACTCTCGGACGGTGGCCGCCCAGGAGTCGTAGAGGTCGAGCGTGGGAAGAACGAGTGCAGTCATACCGCAAGCAGACCAGCCAACGGCCCCTCGAACAAACCGATAACGCAGAACCGGGGCCGGACAGGCCGTCCAGGACGGCATCAGCCGTCGATCACCACGGTGCCCCGGGCTCGCGAGACGCACAGGATCATGTGCCCCTCGCGCTCGTAGTCGGCCAGGGCGTGGTCGCGGTGCTCGACCTCGCCCTCCAGGACCCGCACCCGGCAGGTGCCGCAGAAACCCTGCTGACAGGAGTACGCCTGGGCCGGCCGCACCCGGCGGACCGCCGTCAACGCCGACTCCTCGGCGCCCACCTCCACCTCGGTCCCGGAGTCGTCGAGGCGCACCCGGAACGGGCGGCCGCCGAGCACAGGCGGCGGCGAGAACCGCTCGTAGTGCAGACGGTCGATCTGCGGGTCGGGGATCTGTGCCCGGATCGCGTCGATCATCGGCATCGGACCGCAGCAGTAGAGCGCGGCCCCCTCGGGCGCCATCGAGATGATCTTGGCCGCGTCCGGTCTCCGCCTTGTTCCTGGGGCGAACTCGTCGTCGGGCCACAGCTGGATCTCGTGGTCGCCGACGATCGTCCGGATCTCCTCGAGGAAGGGCATGGTGTCGCGAGAGCGGCCGGTGTAGACGAACTCGTACGGCACGCCTCGGCGAACCACGTCGCGCAGCATCGGCAGGATCGGGGTGATCCCGATGCCGCCGGCGACGAAGAGGTAGCCGGCGGGCGAGTCGACGAACGGGAAGGCGTTACGCGGTCCCTTCAGCACCAGCCGGTCACCGACGCCGAGATGGTGCGCCTCGACCGACCCGCCGCCTCCCCCGGCGGTCGGCTCGATCAACCGCACGCTGATCCGGTAGGCGGAGAGGTCGTCGGGGTCGGAGTTGAGCGAGTACTGCCGCAGCCTCCCGCTGGGCAGCACCACGTCGACGTGGGCGCCCGGGTCCCAGACCGGGAGGTCGGCACCGCCCTCGCGTTCGAACCAGATCGCCTTGACGTCGGCGCCCTCCTGGTCGATGCGGCTGACGCGCACGTGGAGGTCACGGTCGATCCGGCCGAGCGGCCTGCGGCGGCGCCAGGACCGGTAGGCGGCCTTGGTCCAGTAACCCCCGACGACCGCTTCGAAGCCCTTGTAGAGCCGCGAGTCGGGGATCTCCGGGACGGCGTAGTGAGCCGGCTTCACTGGCCCTCCGCGAGGGCGTCGGCCCGCAACGCCGCCGGCGACTTGGCCAGGTAGCTCACCGCCTGGGCGGTCGACCCCTCCTTGGCCGGGTCGTAGGCGGGCAGGAAGAACTTCCAGGTCGCCCACCCGATGCGTACGGCCCCGGGCACCAGTCCGCGGCGCTCGGCGTCGATCAGCTTGAGCAGACTGGCCTTGGACCGCTTGGCCTGACCCGGCTGCGCCGGATCGAGCGGGGTCGGGTCGTGGTCCATCAGGTACTGCGCACCACGCCACCACAGCACGAGCAGCGCGGTGCCGCCGAGCAGATAGGAGCGGACGCGACGCAGGTAGCGCCCGTCGACATGCTGGAAGACGTCGTAGGCCACGTTGCGGTGCTCGACCTCCTCGGCGCCGTGCCAGCGCAGCAGGTCGAGCATCGTCTCGTCGGCGCCGGCCTCGTCGAGCGCGGGCGAGTTGAGCACCCAGTTGCCGAGCACCGCGGTGAGGTGCTCGAGGCCGGCGATGATCGCGGCGCGCTCGATCAGCCACTCCTCCTTGGCCCGTCCGGTCAGGTCGCGGTCGCCCAGGATCTTGCGGAACAGCGCCTCGATCTCGGCCGCGAAGGGACGTACGTCGAGGCCGTTGGCGGTGAAGTAGTCCTGGACCTCCTGGTGGGCGGCGGCGTGCACGCCCTCCTGTCCGATGAAGCCGATCACGTCCTCACGGAGCTGGTCGTCCTCGATCAGCGGCAGGATCTCGGAGAACACCTTGACGAACCACCGCTCGCCCTCGGGCAGCAGCAGGTGCAGCACGTTGACGTAGTGGGAGGCGAAGGCCTCGCCCGGGATCCACACCAGCGGCAGCCGGCTCCAGTCGAACTTCACGTTCCGCGGGTGCAGGGCCACCTTGGCCGGCTCGTGCCCGCGCTTGCTCTCCTTGCTCCCCTTGCTCCCCTTGTTCATCGCACACCAGCCTTCTCGACGAAGGCCGCGATCTCGCCGGCGATCAGCTCCGGCTCCGCGGTCACCACCCAGTGTTCGCCGTCGATGACCTGCGTGGTCAGCGACGGCGCGTACGCCCGGGGAGCCTCGGTCTGCAGCGGCACCGTCACGTAGGCGTCGTCGCGTGGGGCGATCACCAGCACCGGCACGTCGGTCGGCCGCGGCTCCGGACGGAGCAGCTTGCCGAGGAAGTTCGCACGGTAGAGCTCGACCCCGTTGACCTGGTCCTTCGTCGGTCGCGACCCGCCACCGACGAACCGGGCGAGCAGACCCGAACGCACCATCGCCTCCGGCAGCAGCGGCGCCTGGAAGACGAAGACGTACCAGGAGTGAGCCAGCTGCCGCAGCGAGCTCCGCAGGTGCGTCCGCTCACGCAGCCATGCGGTCGCCATCCCCAGGTCCGGCCCCGAGATGGAGACGTACGTCGCGATCCGGCTGCTCAGGGCCGGGTCGGTCACCGACTCCCAGGTCTGGATCGAGCCCCAGTCGTGCGCCGCGACGTGCACCGGCGCATCGGGCGAGACGGCGTCGATGACCGCCTTGAAGTCCGCGGAGAGCTGCGCCAGGCGGTAGCCGCCGGTCGAGCCGGGAACCCCCGACTCCCCCGTGCCGCGTACGTCATAGGCGACGACGTGGAATCGCTCGGCCAGCACCTCCGCGACTCCGTCCCAGACGGAGTGGTTGTCGGGGTAGCCGTGGACGAGCACCACGGTCTCCGCGTCGGCCGGCCCGCGCTCGTAGACCGCGAGCCTCAGCCCGTCGGTGGTCTCGACCAGCCGTTTGGTCTGCTCGGTCATGCGTCCTCCTACGTCGCAGGCATCTCATCCAACAGTTAATGAGACACCCTCCCCGCAAACAATAGCAAGCACTTCTTCGAGGCAGGACTCACCCGGGCGCAGAGATCACCGCCGAAAACCACCGGCCCGCCGCAGACAGGTCTGCGGCGGGCCGGTTCGAGAGCCGAGGCTACGAGACGCTGCGGGAGTCAGCCAGGCGCGACTCCTCCGCGGCGTGCTCCTCGAGCTCCTTGCGTCGGGCCTCCACCTGGGCGGCGACCTCGTCCGGGTCGTCGATGAGAGCTGCCATGCCACCCGGGACGCGTTCGAGCGCCTCACGGGCGAAGATCTGCTGCATGGTGGTGGTGCGCTCGGAGCGGTCCCTGCCGATGAAGGACATCATCCAGTGCAACGTCGCGGTGAGCCGGTTGCGGAACCCGGTCATGTAGGCCAGGTGGACCACCAACCAGCCGAACCAGGCGAGGACGCCGGAGAGCTTGAAGCTGCCCATGCTGAGGACGGCGTTGAAGCGGCTGATGGTGGCCATCGAGCCCTTGTCGAAGTACTTGAAGTCGCCGGGCTCCGGCTTGTCCTTCTGGCGGGCCTTGATGGTCTTGGCTGCGTGCTTGCCGCCCTGGATCGCGACCTGGGCCACGCCTGGCAGGTGGTCGAGGCTGATCATGTCGCCGACCACGAAGATCTCGGGGTGGCCCGGCAGGGTGAGGTCGGGGTTGACCGCGATTCGGCCGGCACGGTCGAGCTCGGCACCGGTCTGCTCCGAGAGCGTCTTGCCCAGCTCGGAGGCCGAGACGCCCGCGGCCCAGATCTTCGCGATCGAGCCGATCCGCTGGGTCTGGCCGTCCTTGAACTTCATCTCGATGCCGAACTCGTCGACGTGCGTGACCATCGCACCGAGGACGACCTCCACACCGGCCTTCTCCAGCGCCTTCTGCGCCTTGGCGCCGAGCTTCTCACCGAACGGCGGCAGCACCTGCGGCGCGGCGTCGACGAGCACGACTCGCGCCTTCTCCGAGGAGATGTGGGTGAAGTCGTTCTTCAGCACCCGGTGGGACAGCTCGGCGATCTGGCCGGCCATCTCCACACCGGTCGGACCGGCGCCCACCACGACGAAGGTGAGCAGGTCACCGATCGGCTCGCCGCGCGAGGCGGTCAGCTCGGCGATCTCGAAGGCTCCGAAGATGCGACCGCGCAGCTCGAGCGCGTCGTCGATGGACTTCATGCCGGGAGCGAACTCGGCGAAGTGGTCGTTGCCGAAGTAGGACTGGCCGGCACCGGCGGCCACGATCAGGGAGTCGTAGGGAACGTCGATCTGCTGGTTGAGCATGGTCGCCTTGACCGTCTTGGCCTCGGTGTCGATCTCGTTGACCTCACCGAGCAGCACGCTGGCGTTCTTCTGCCGGTGCAGGATGTCACGGGTCGGCGGAGCGATCTCGCCCTGCGAGAGGATGCCGGTCGCCACCTGGTAGAGCAGCGGCTGGAACAGGTGATGGGTCGTCTTCGCGATCAAGGTCACCTCGACGTCGTCGCGGCCCTTGAACGCCTTCGCGGAGAAGAGCCCCCCGAAGCCGGAACCGATGATGACGACCCGGTGCTTTTCCTGGTCCGCTGACATTGCCAATACCCTCCGCTACCTCAAACAAGAGACCGTTTGAACGTTCCACTCATATTCTGAACCATTCCGGCGGATCTGTTCATTCCCGGGTGGGACTACTTGGTCACAGTTGCCAGTCCGCCGCTGAGCATGCGTTTCTGCCGCGTGTCAGTTGTCGGGTCGATACCCGCTCACTTTAATCTATGAGGGTGACCGGGACCTTGTGCCCTAGTGGTCCATGGCCAGGATCAGACACCTTCAAGTGCGGAAAATCCTTGCAACGAACAACACACAACGCGATCGTGTGTATGCGAACCCCCGAGCGCGGAGGAGGAGTCCATGCCGTTGAGCCGGCCAGCTCTCCTGCTCCGCACCGGTTCCCGCGCCGTCCAGGACGCCCGCTCCTGGGTCCGGGCGGCCTGTGACGAGATCGACCGCGCCGATCTCGCCGAGTGCGCCGAGTTCGGCGTCTCCGAACTGGTCTCCAACGCCCTCTTCCACGGCGCCGCTCCGGTCACGATCCGGATGCGCGGCACCGTCAGCCACCCCCGCGTGGAGATCCGCGATGCGTCGACCGAGCCACCGCTGCTACCGGTCCCGCTCGCTCTCGACGACGAGGAGGAGGTCCTGCTGACCGTCGGCCGCGGCCTCTCGATCGTGGCCAGCGTCTCCGACGCGTGGGGCGCCGACATCGACGCGTCCGGCAAGACCGTCTGGTTCACCCCGGCCGCGGAGATCGACGAGGGCGACGGGGTCGAGGGCGTGATCACCGGCCCGCCCGGCGCACCACCGAGGCCCGAGCGCCTCGGCTCCGAGACCGTCGACGTCAGCATCCTCGGCGTACCTGTTGCGCTCTACAAGGGCTTTCAGCATCACTTCCGCGAGCTGAGGCGCGAGGTGCGTCTCCTCTCCCTCGCACACGCCAACGACTACCCGCTCGCCGCCAGCCTCTCGGCCCTGTTCGGCTCGCTGGAACGCCAGCTCCTCGACGGCCTCGGCCACGGTCACCTCTCCGGGGTGATCGGCTCCGGCCGGCACCGGGAGACGGCAGACCTGCACGTACGCATGCCGCGGTCCGCGGCCGAGACGATGCGCCGTTTCCTCGACATGCTCGACCTCATCGACGAGTTCTGCCGCCAGGAGCGGCTGCTCGTCCTGGCCCGCTCCCCCGAGCAGGTCGCCTTCCAGCGCTGGTTCCTCGGCGAATACCTCACCCAGGCCGCCGGCGGGCGCCCTACCCGCTGGGGCGGGACCCAGATGATCGGCCCGCTCCACTAGAGGCCGTACGCTGTCGGCGTGCTGCGTGAGCATCGCGACCTGCTCGCTCCCATCGCCGCGGGCGGCGCGCTCGGGTCGCTGGCCCGCTGGGGGATCGCGGAGGCGCTCCCCCAGAGCCCCCAGGAATCGACACTGCCGTGGGCGACGCTCCTCACCAACGTCTCCGGCTGCCTGCTGCTCGGCCTGCTGATGGCTTTCATCCTGGGCCCGTGGTCGACGGTCCCGTTCTGGGGCCGCTATCTGCGCCCCTTCCTCGGGGTCGGCGTGCTCGGCGGCTACACCACCTTCTCGACCTACGCGCTCGAGACGTACGCACTCAGCGGGCATGCGACGGCGCTCGCGATGTTCTACCTGCTCCTCTCGGTGGTCGCCGGGGTGGCCGCCGTCTGGCTCGGGCTGATCCTCGGCCGGGTCGTCGTGCGCGATAGCGGTCGCCCGGTCGAAAGAGGGCACCGATGACCGTGCTCCTGGTCCTGCTCGGCGGCGCGGTCGGCGCGCCGGCGCGCTACCTGACCGACGTCTACCTCCGGGAGCGGACCGGCGCGGACTTCCCCTGGGGAACGATGGCGGTCAATGCCGTCGGCTCCCTCGTTCTCGGGCTGCTCGCCGGGGCGGCCGCGGGCGGCGTACTTCCTGCGTGGGTGCTCACCCTGGCCGGCACCGGCTTCTGCGGGGCATTGACCACGTTCTCGACCTTCTCCTACGAGACCGTCCGCCTTGCCGAGGACGGCCGGTGGCGGTCAGCGGCGCTGAACGTGGTCGGCTCGCTCGCGATCGGTGCGATCGCGGTCAGCCTCGGCTGGGTGGCCGGGTCGGCGATCTAGGCCGAGGGAGCCGCGATCAGGCCCAGCCCAGCTGGTGGAGCTTGTCGTCGTCGATGCCGAAGTGGTGGGCGATCTCGTGGATGACGGTGATGCGGATCTCGGCGGCCAGGTCATCCTCGTCGACACACATCTGCTGCAGCGGTTGACGGAAGATGAAGATCCGATCCGGGAGAGTGCCGCCGTAGAGGTCGTTACGGTCGGTCAGCGCCACCCCGTCGTAGAGGCCGAGGGTCTCCTGGGGCTCGCCCTCGGGCGGCCACTCCTCGACGAGCACGACGAGGTTGTGCACCTGGGCGGCCAGCTCGTCCGGGATCGCGTCGAGCGCCTGGTCCACGAGTGCGTCGAAGCGCTCTGGGCTTATCTCAATCCCCACACCCGCCATTCTGCCGGGTGACAGATACTCCTACGCAACCGCTTCCGGAGTATTTTTTCGCAGGTTTGCGCGAGCCTGGCGCTCCAGGTCCCGCTGGTGGAGCTCTCCGTTGCGCGGGCGGCCGCGGGTGCGCTTGCGAGCGACCACGATTCCCTCGTAGAAAACCTCGCCGCCCCACACGCCGTGCGGCTCCTGCCGGGCGATCGCGCCCTGCAGGCAGGAGCGCTGCAGCGGGCACGTATGACACAACGCCTTGGCCCGGTCCGCGTCGACGCTGGTCGCCGCGAACCACAGGTCTCCGTCCTCGATCGCGCACGGCAGCTCGCTCCAGTGCACGCCGGTGGTCTCTCTCGCCGTCGTCACAGACGAACTAGTCATCACAGTCCCATCCCCTCGCTGATCCCCGTCGTCAGGGATCCCCACTGAAGAGGGTGGTCGGACTGCCTGTCAGTTTTCTGTCAATAGGCAGGTGCTTGGAGCGGTCACGCAGAGTTGAGCTGTCATCTACAACAGGGGATTCCACAACATCGCGACCCTGCTGGTACAAACTGTCCACACTAGAGGGAGGAAGGGCTAGGGTTTGCGACCATGCGCTCAATGAGAAAGGCCTCGGCGTCCATCACCGTGGGCCACCGACCCGTGGAGGATTTCCACAGACGGATGGCGCATGATCCCAACAGCCGAGCCATCGCCTCGGAGACCCGGGACTGGCTTCTGGTGAAGTCCCTGCTCCAGCCAGGTGAGGTCCAGTGGGCCCGGGTCGCGGTGAAGTTCCCCCACGAGGGAAATGCCTCGGGCCACGCGTTCCTGACCGACCGTCGGGTTATGTTCGAGTTCCACGAGCGCGTCTTCTCGGTCAACCTGGCCGTGGTCACCTTCATCGGTGTCCCTCCCCCGCCCAGCCTGGGTGACTTCATCATCGAGGCCCTCGTGCCCGGTTCGTCGTACTCGACGACGATGAAGATCCGGGACAAGGACGCCTTCCACGACTTCTTCCCGACCCTCGACTATGCGGCCCGCGCCGCCGGCGCCCAGCTGAACGTCGACGCCAGCTGGGGTGGCGAGTACGGCTCTGCCCAGGGCCAGCCTGCGCCCAGCAGCTACGGCGTCGCTCCGGCCCCCGGGTCCTACCCGGCCCAGGGGTCATACCCGAACACCGGCTCCTACTACCCCAACCAGGGCGCGTACGGCACCAACACCGGTTCCTTCTACGGTCAGTCGCCGAGCACGGGCGCCCAACGCGCCGTCGGCGGCTACGCCGGACAGCAGGGAGCGCAGCAGCGCGCCCGCGAGGAGGCCGCGCTGGTCGAGGCCAACCTCGCCCACGCGCTGCAGGCGTTCCTGCACGAAGGCGAGTCGATCCTCGCTGGGGCCGACATGCTCCAGAACATGACCGACGTCGAGATGAAGGTGATGGCCACCGAGTCACGTCTGCTCGTCGTCGAGGGCAACATCTTGTGGGCCTCCCCGCTCGAGCAGACCCACGTCATCTACGCCGGTGGCGAGCGCAGCCACCTGCGTCTGCTGGTCGAGCGGGTCACCGAGACCATGTCGCTGACCCCGGCCCCACCGTCGGCGAGCCCGACCGACCAGCGCCGTCTCGTACTTCGTACGTTGCGCGATGCCGCTGCCGGTGAGCAGCTGCACAACCACCTGACCACCAACGGCGGCCAGGTCTTCGACGCCTGGCCGGAGCACTAGCTTCTAGATACGACGAGAGCCCCAGCCGACCGGCTGGGGCTCTCGTTTCTGCTGTGGGTCAGTCCTGCGGGTTGAAGAACAGACCGAGGGCGACGGCCCAGACGAGGTGCCACAGGTAGACACCCAGGACGGTGCCCCACCCGAGGTTGATCGAGAAGAAGCCCGGGTCGATGCCGATGACATCCTCCGGGTGCAGGGCCGGGATCCACCAACCGCAGGAGGCGGTGGCGAGGAACATGCCCATGCCGAGCGAACGCGCGAGGTTGCTCGAGGTGGTGTGGGTCTTGCCGAGCCACGGGAAGATCACCAGGGCGTAGGCGAGCGCGAAGACCATGCCGTTGAAGTAGTGGAAGCCCATGCCGGCGAACCACTGCGAGACGGCGAAGCCGGCCTCGTTGGCGGTGGCGTTCGGGGTCAGGATGACGCCGTTGAAGAACGCGAAGTCCAGCGGACCGTCCATGATGCCGAGGCCGTAGATCCAGTAGCCGAACATCGTGGCGAGCTGGGTGGCGCCGAAACCGGCGACAAGGGCGCCGATGAGACGGTGGTTGTTGACGAACTGCGGCCAGTGCGTTCCGGTCGTCTGCGCCATCACCGCCGGCTGCTGGATCGCCGGCTCCTGGTACTGGGGCTGGGCCTGTGACTGCTGCGGACGCTGGTCCCAACCAAGGGCGGGGGGCTGCTGCTGGGCGGGGGCCGACGGGGTGCGGTAGGCACCGTTCGTCTGCATCCGCGACGCAAGCTCGTCCGCACTCGCCGCATGGGGCGGCCGATGCGGGTAGTACGACGACATGGTGGTGTTGCCTCCTGATTACCGAACGTCTTAGTCGTTCCCCCGTGCCCTGCCGAATTTGCGACGTCGACACAAGCGGCAGAATCCTCTCACGGGAGGACAGCAGCCCGCACGTTACCGCCTATTCGGCTTATATCCCACAGGGTCGAACGGCCCGAGCCGGGGTGAGGTCGGGGACCTCTGGCCCGAGACTCCTGCCGAAGCAGGAGGACTACCCTCCCACGCACGCCCTCCCCCGCGCTCGCCACCGCCCGGCGTGTCCCGCCCTCTGGGCACAACACAGATCGCACCAGTAACACCAGCCCCAGGGTTACCCGGTTGACCGGGTAACCCACAGCAGCCACCGCCCGAACGAACACCCCGAGGAACCAAGAGGGTGCGGGGGATATCCCCCGCCGCGGCCGGAGGCCGCCGTATAAATCGAGAAACGACGTGGACCGCTTTGCGGTCACACGTCGTCTTCGTTTTCGAGCGACCCTGACGAGACTTGAACTCGCGACCTCCGCCGTGACAGGGCGGCGCGCTAACCAACTGCGCTACAGGGCCTAGTTTTGTTTCCGCTGTTCTGCGGCAACGGGAAAAACATAGCCCATGGGTGCGGACGATTCACAATCGGGGGAGCGTCCTACTCCTCGAAGGGCTCCTCGCCCTTCGGCTCCTCGTCGGTGAGACCCTCCACGAGGCGGTTCTTGACCATGTACGCCATCGCTCGGTCGGCTGCCCGGGCCTTGCGTCGCAGGGCCTCGACACCAGGGGCCTTCTCGTCGCTGTACGCCGCGAGCCGAGCGACCTCGCGCCCGGTCTGACGCTGGATCTCGGACATCGCGAGCCACACCCCGAGGTCCTGCTCGAGACCTTCGCGGGAGCGCAGGATCGCTGCGGTGAGGAGCTGGATGACGGTGACCTCGACGTCCTCGGCGGTGGACGAGCTGGAGACGAGGGTCGCCGCGATCGTGCCGGCGCCGGTGGTGGTGATCGCACCGGCGGTGACGAGGCCGCCGACCATCCCACCTGGCCCGAAGGCGGAGAGCGCCCCGATGATCGCGGCTCCCCCGGCCAGCCCGGCGGGGGCGGCCAGCGCGAGGCCGATCGGCCCGGCGACCAGCACCGCGGCTCCGATCCCGATGCCGACCCACAGCTTCCACTGGTCGACCGGGTAGACGGCCTTCGACGCAGACTGCATCGCGATGTGCAGGTTCTCGCCGAGCCCGCCACCGAGCCCCATCCAGACCGTCAGATCGTGGAATGCCTGGCGGCGTACGTCGTCGGGGACGTCGATCTCGTAGGGCCGCACCGGGTTGGCGGTGGCCAGCGCCACCAGGGCGAGGACGGCCTCTTCCTTGGAGAGCTGGGTCAGCGGCTTGGGCCGAGGCAGGTCCCGGTCACCGGGAAGGTCGGGCGAGACGCGCAGGTCCAGGAGCTGTTGGGGGATGCGTACGCCGTCGTGCTGGTAATTCTCGATCAGCCGTTCCAGGACCTCGTGCTGGACGACGCGCAGGGCGGCGCCGAAGCGCTCCTGAGTGGCGCCCTTGAGGTGGTCGCGGAGGAACTGGGCGTAGGCGAGCCACAGCTCCAGGCGCACCTCGAGCGAGTTGAGGGCGACGTCGGGGGTGCCCTCGACGAGCGCGACCTCCTTGGCCAGAGAGCCGAACAGGCCTCGTCCGATCGCAGTGGCGACCGGCTTCGAGCGGAGGTAGGTGGTGGTGCGGTGATCGAGGCCGAGCCCGACCTGGAGATCGAGCGCCCACGGGAAGTGGCGCCAGATGCCCCGCAGCCCGGTCACCGCGTCGCCGTTGCTCCATACGTTGACCCACCAGCCGACGTGGTCGACGGGCGACTTCATCTCCAGACGGTCGGAGTCCTCGTGGAGGTTCGGGTGGGCGGCCGGGCTGCCGATGGTGACCAGCCCGACGACCGTCAGCTTCGGCGGGAGCCGGCGCAGCAGATCGATCGCGATGATCGAGCCGAGGCTGTGGCCGACGATGACGATCTCACCCTCCTCGGGGAGCTCGTCCAGGACCATGCGCAGCGTACGCGCCCGGATCCCGGGCTTGGTCACGTAGTTGTGCGCCTGACGGAGCACCCGCAGCACGATCGGCGCCAGCGAGTCGGTCACCCCGACCGGAGACGCCGGGACAGGTTCACCGAGGATCTTCTCGAGCTCAGCGGTCGCACGCTCGACCCGGCGACGTACGCCCCGCTGCTCCTCGGCACTCGGTCTCGGCGTCGTGACCGGCGGGATCCTCAGGGTCTTGTCAGCGATATCGGTCCGGAGCACGTCCGGATACTTCGGCGCGATGACCTCGACCCCCTCGAGCCCCGGGTAGCCGACATCCTGGAGCGCCTTGTCCAGCGCGCGGCGCCAGGCGTCGCGCGGATCACCGTTGCCGACGCCGTGAAGGTAGAGGAGCGAGACCACCTTCCGATTCTCTCTTATGTCATGAGAAACACGGGGTTACGCGGGGCCGACTGTTTCTGGGGCGGGCTTGTCTAGACCCCATCCCCGCTGGCCGAGACCCCGACCCCCGCTGGCCGAGACCCCGACCTCCGCTGGCCGAGACCCCATCCCCGCTGGTCGAGACCCCGACCTCCGCTGGTCGAGACCCCATCCCCGCTGGTCGAGACCCCGACCTCCGCTGGTCGAGCCGCCGGAGCCGCTAGGCGGAGGCGTGTCGAGACCAACACAGTTCCCTGCCGGAACGTCCCACCCAAAGGCCGGACAGGGCCGCCGACCCGACTTTCGAGGGTCTTCTCGACGAACCCCGGAGTCAAGGACGGCCTTCGGCCGCCGGCTACGCCGGCCGCTTCGCGGTCCTGGACACCGGACCATGTCGAGAAAAGACGCTTCTATGTTTGTCAAGCGGTGTTGAGGGTGCGGTAGATCTGTCGGGTGGTGTAGCGCTTGAGGATGCGGCGGATCTCTCGGGTGGTCTTGCCCTCGGCTCGGCGTCGTTCGGTGTAGGCGCGGGTGGTGGGGTCGCAGCGCATGCGGGTCAGGACGATGGTGTGCAGGGCGCGGTTGAGACGGCGGTCCCCGCCGCGGTTGAGGCGGTGGCGTTGGGTGTTGCCGGAAGAGGCGGGGAGTGGGGCGGTGCCGGCGATCTTGGCGAAGGCGGTCTCGCTGCGTACGCGGCCGGGGTGGGACCAGGCGGTGAGGATGATCGCCGCGGTGACGGGGCCGATGCCGGGCTGGTCGAGCAGGATGGGCGCTTGGTCGTGGACGAGTGTCTTGATCTGGTTGGCGTTGTCGGTGATCTGGGAATCGAGCTCGGTAATTCGGAGCGCGAGGCGCACGGCATGGGCCCTGGTGGTGGCGAGGTCGATGGGTTCTTCGCGGCGTCGCCACCGGGAGATGGTCTTGATCTGGGTGTTGGTCAGGGCACGGCGGGCGTCGATGTCGAGGTCGTTGGTCCGCAGCAATGCGGTGAGCGCATTGACTGCGCGGGTGCGTTCCCCGGTGGCCTGTTCACGGGCGGTGAGCAGGACTTGCAGCGCTGAGCGCACGCTGGCGGCGTGCTGGTCCCCACCGCCGCGACGATCGCGGAGTCGGCGGGTCGGCGTCGTCAGCGTGGAGCGCGCCGCGGCGAGGGAGTCTATGGCGTCGTTCTTGCCCGCGGCCGGGTCACGACGCGGGGTGGGGGCTTCCACGACCCGGTAGCCAGATACGGCCAGACGGCCGGCCAGGATCGCGCCGTAGGTGCCGGTGTCCTCTGCTGCGACCAGGGTGGCGTCGAGGTCGCCTTCGGTGCGGCGCCCGATCCAGTCGATTGCTCGGGTCAGGCCGGCGGGGCTGGCGGGAAACTGCTGCTGGTCGATCACTCGACCGGAGGACTCCAGGATGGTGTAGGTGTGGGTGGCCGCGTGGGTATCGACTCCCACGACGAATCTGAACAGGTCTGCCACGATGGTCATCGGCGATGGACTCCTCTGCTTCGGGATGGACGTCGTCACCGGCGTCGGCCCGGGAGTGAAGTCACCACGAGGCATCACTGTGATGAGCCACGACCACGGCTGCTACCGGGTCGGACATGCTTCTGATCAAGCCATCGAGGTGGGCCAGGGTCGGCGCCGGACCCCATCGAGACGGACACGTCTTTTCGAAGACACCACGAACATGATCGCGGGCCAATTTGGCTGGGAGTCACATCCCGACAGGACCGGCCCCGACCCTGCCAGCCAGCCCCAGGCCAGCCGTCATCAACACTCACAGATTTGGCTGGCTAACGGGGCGGCGGCCCGGGTGTGGCGCAGCGAAGTCTCGCTTCGGAACGGTGCTGTTCGTGGGGTGGGAGGGTGGCCCTTCGGGCCACTTACCATCCACAGGGCCAAGGCCGTTCTGTCGTGTCTCAGGACATCGGTGACAGTTCTGCATCAGGACATCGGTGACGTTTGATGTGTCAGGACATCGGTGACGTTTTGAGGTTCCCGGGGCCGGGGTTGAGGGGTCGCCCGTTGCCGACGTAGGTGACGCCTGGTGCGGGTCGGGTGTGCTCGATGAGGATCTCGCCGTCCAGATCGGCGATGGTGATGTTCTCACCGCTGGTGATGACCAGGACGTGTTCGTGACGACGTCCTCTGGCGACCTTGTACTGGACCTTGTCCAGGAAGAGTGTGCCGACGCAGGTCAATTTCCGAGCTTGGGTGTCGGGCGGCAGGTCGGTCGGGATCACCGCTGGTCGCGGTCGGTGGGCAGGGGTGAAGGGTGTCGGCGTGGGTCGCGGTGCCTCGGTCTTTTCGGTGGCCTCCCACGCCGTCTGCGGCGTGACGCGGCCAGGTAGCCCTTGATGGGGGCGCTGGGTGTTGTAGATCTGGTCGAATGTGTCGACTTGGGCCTGCAGCTCGGCCAGGCTGGCGGCGAGTGGTTGTTTGTCGAGGTAGCGAAACAGGGTCTGGTGGAAGCGTTCGTTCTTGCCCTGGGTGGTCGGCTTGTAGGGCTTGCCGGTGATGGGCTCGACTCCCAGCTCCATCGCTCGCACCACGAGACGGCCCAATATCCCGCGCCGGGTCGGATTCAGCGCCAGGCCGTTGTCGGACAGCAGACGTTGGGGCACGCCGTGGGCCGTGAGGGCCTTGTCGAAGACGGCGACCGCCGCATCGGAGGTCTCTGCCCACGCCACATGGGAAGCGACCGCGTAGCGGGAGTGGTCATCGATGAGCTGGAAGATCACGCACCTACGGCCCCTGGTCAAGACGTACTCGGTGGCATCCAGCTGCCAGCACGCGTTCGGTGCGGGGTACACGAACCGACGCCACGCCGAGCGGGGCTTCTTCCTCGGCTCAAGACGAGCCACACCAGCGGCACGGAAGATCCGTGCCAACGATGCGACCGAGGGGACCGGGTCGAGCCCCATCGCGTGCATCTTGTCGTGCACGCTGATCGGGCCGTGGTCCAGGCCCGAGGACTCCAGTGCCGCACGCACCTCAAGGGCTTGCTGCTTGACCACCTCGGTGATCCGAGAAGGGCTCGCCTGGGGCCGCCGGCTGCGGGGCTCAAGCGCTGGGGCCGCGCCCTCGGCGCGAACCCTGGCACGGATCGAGTAGAAGGTCTTGCGAGAAATCTCGTGCTCGGCACAGAAGGTCGTCACCGCTCCCCGCGGCGCATCACGTGGCCACTCCACGATCGCGAGACGGACACGAGGATCAACAGGCTCATTGGCAGGCACCACCCAAACCCAGCCAGAAGTGTCACCACCAAGGTGATTCGAAGTGTCACCGATGTCCTGATGCAGAACTGTCACCGATGTCCCGCGACATGACAGGGCCAAGGCCGTTCGCTCACCGCGAAAACAAGGCTTGACCTGCGAATATAAGTAGAATTGAGCGGTCGAAACGAGTAGAATCAGACCCATCACGACACGCCTCTACACGCCGGAGAGGAGGGCGGCCGCGATGAGTCTCGAACCCGAGATCAACCACTGGGGCACGAACCCCGTTGATGCGATCGATGCAGGGCTCGCTGCCCTTGAGTCCTCCCTCGACAACCTGCTCGCGAGGGACCCGGCCTACTGGCGCACCGCGGAAAAGAAGAACCGGCTGAAGCACCTGGAGATCATCCAGGCCAAACAGGCCGCACTGAAGCTCCGGATCCTCGCTACTGCCGGTGACATCGCCGAAGAAACCGGCGCCAAAGATGCCTCGGGGTGGATGCTGACCGAGCTCTTGGTCGACAAGAAGATCGGCCGCGCCGAGGTGAAGTTCGCTGCCGCGGTGAGCAGATACGACCTCGTCGCCGCCGGCCTCGCTGAGGGTGTCGTGTCCCAGGAGAAGGCCCGGGTGATCACCAAGGCCCTCGAGGCGGTCGAAGCAGACCCGACCGCCAGTCGCGAAGACCTGGCCTACGCGGAGAAACTGTTGGTCGACTACGCCACCCGGCTGACCGCCGACGACCTCAAGAACATCGGGAAACGGATCCTGGTCGAGGTCGACCCCGAACGGTTCGAGGCCGCCGAGGCCAAAGCGTTGCAGCGGGAGGAAGAACACGCCCAACGGCGCACGTTCTTCACCTCCCGCGCCAACGGCGACGGGACCGTAGACATCCACGCCCGGGTCTCCTACGCGGTCGGCATGAGGCTGCGCACCCTCCTGGACTCCCTGGCCCAGCCCCGGAAGTTGTCGGCTGAGGACCGCGGCCGCAAAGCACCGTATGACCGGCTGCTGGGCCAGGCCTTCGCTCGGATCGTTGAGACCTACGACGTCGACCAGCTCCCCCGACATGGTGGCCACGCGACCACGGTGTTCATCACCATGGACGTCGAGGACCTCCGCAACGACCTCGGCACCGCCGCGTTGGGGTTCGACGGTGACAAGATCACCGCCGCCGAGGCCCGCCGGATGGCCTGCAACGCCGACCTCATCCCCGTCGTGCTCGGCACAGGTTCCGACATCCTCGACTTCGGTCGCACCACCCGCCTCGCGCCCCCGGTCCAACACCGAGCACTCCGGTTACGAGACAAGTGTTGCCAAGCCGAAGACTGTGACGCCCCCGCGGCCTGGACCGAGGCCCATCATCTGAAACCTTGGTCCCAAGGCGGGCTTACGAATCTGGCCAACATGGTCTTGTTGTGTTCCAGCGATCATCGCCGGATCCACGACCCGAACTACGACTATGAGCGACTCCCGGATGGTCGGATCCGGTTCGCCCGCCGCGTCTGATCACGTATCCCTGGCTGCCCTGTCCCCGGCGGCTGTCCCGGCCTGTTCCGGCCCGCCGAGCTCGACCTTGTGAACGATTCACGAGGTGTCATCGTCTAGTACAGCGCCCCGCAAACCTCCCCTGGCAGAACCGGCTACCCCTGGTCCCCAATCCCGTACCCAACCCGAAATCCGCTGCGCCACACCCCGCCGCCGACCCGATAGCCAGCCAAATTTCTCGCCGGATCACGGTGTCAAGGACCGCGATAGCGGCCGGCGAAGCCGGCGGCCGAAGGCCGTCATCTCGACAAGCTCGATACATCGCCTTGACTCCGGGATACGGCGAGAACACCATCCAATACGGGTCGGCGGCCCCAACCCAACGAAGACGACCAGCCCCGAGCGCCGAACCTAGTCGCCGTCCAGCCCCTGCTCGATTGCGTAGCGCGTGAGCTCGACGCGATTGTGCATCTGGAGCTTGCGCAGGATGTTCTGTACGTGGTTCTGGACCGTGCGGTGGGACAGAACCAGGCGGTCGGCGATCTGGCGGTAGCTCAGGCCCTTGGCGACTAGCTTGAGGATCTCGGTCTCGCGGTCGGTGAGCGTGGGCTTGTCTCCGCGTACCTCGGTGGCGGCGCTGTGCTGGAACTCGCCCAGGACCAGGCCGGCCAGGCCGGGGGTGAAGACCGGGTCGCCGGCGGCGACGCGGCGTACGGCTTCCAGGAGCTCGTCGCGGGAGGCCGACTTGATCAGGTAGCCGGTGGCTCCGGCCTTGACTGCTGCGAGGACGTCGTTCTGCTCGCCGGAGGCGGAGAGGATGAGGACCTTGGTCGTCGGGTGCAGAGAGATGATCTCGGTGGTGACCTGGACACCGTCGGGCTCGGGGATGTGCAGGTCGAGCACCACGACCTCGGGCCGCGTCGCGGCGAACCTGGTGATCGCTTCCCGGCCGGTGCTGGCGGTGGCGACGACTTCGAAGCCCGCGGCAGCGAGGTCGCGCTCGACCGCGTCGCGCCACATCGGATGGTCGTCGACGACCATCAACCTGACCGCGGTCACCGGTGGTCGAGCCTGTCGAGACCCATGCGAGGAACGACCATTTCCCATTCCGTCCCAGTCCTTCCTGTGATGAGTTCGGCCGTGCCCCCGAGATCGAGGATCCGGCCCCGGATCGAGCCGGCGATGCCCAGCCTGCCGTCCTTCTCGGCCGTGGCGACGCGACCATCGGGGATACCCGGGCCCTCGTCGCGCACCGAGATCTCGACATGGTCGGGGAACGCCTGCAGGAGCACCCAGGCGCGAGCGTCCTCACCGACATGGCGGCGTACGTTGTCCAGCGCTGCGCGGGTCGCCGCGACGATCTCCTCGGCGGGGTGTGCGGGCATCTCGACGGCGGTCGCGGGTCCGGAGACGGTCACGGTGCCGGTCTCCACCTGGGCCAGCGCCGCAGCCAGGTCGACCATCCCGGCGGCCGGGCCACGGCCGGGCTGCTCGCCACGGATCAACGCTCTCAGCTCACGCTCCTGCTCCCCCGCCAGCCTGCCCAGCTCGGCACCGTCGCCACCGAGGTCGCCGCCGCGGCGCTGGACGAGAGCAAGCACCTGGAGCACGCCGTCGTGGACCGCCCGGGCGAGCCGCGCTCGCTCCTCGGCCCGTGCCGCCGCACGTTCGGCCTCGTCCCGCTCGAGCGCCATCCGCTGCACCGACTCGCACATGTAGCCGACCACCGGGCCGCCGATGACCAGCAGGAACGCGTTGCCGTAGATCGACTGGTCGATCTCCTGACGCAGTCCGAGGTCGACCGCGGCCAGCGCCACACCGGCCAGCAGACCGCCGATCCAGCGATAGTGGATCGCACACGCGAGCAGCGCGCCGCTCACCCAGAAGCCCGGCACGCTCGCCTGGAACCCCGAGCCCTTCACCAGCGGCGTCACGAGCAGGAGCCCGAGCGAGATCACCAGGTCGGCGCCGACGAGCGCCGCGGTGCGCCGGGTGGGTGCCGCGTACGCCCAGACGGCGAAGGCCGTCCAGCTCACCATGACGAGCGCGCAGACCAGCGCCGCCGACGGCGGATCGAAGTTGCCTGCACGGTAGGCGGTCAGGCCGATGGCATTGACGAGAACGACCACGCGCAGCACCGCGAGAGCCCGGAAGAGCCGGTTCTCGACCTCGATCGCCGCCGGCGACGTCCACGCACTCACAGTCGGAAGTGTCGCACTACACGATGCGGCGTACGTCTTGGATATGAGTATCCGTGCGGATGCCGGCGGTGCCGCGCGAGATCCAGAATCGGGTCATGGATCGAGGCGAGCTGATGCCACAGGCAAGCTGTTGTACCCCCTACCGGATTCGAACCGGCGCTACCGCCGTGAAAGGGCGGGGTCCTGGGCCGCTAGACGAAGGGGGCCTGCCGGGACATCCTAGAGGTCTGCGTCCTGGGCCGCCAAAGCGAGGGCGTACGTGTGTGCACGGACCCCGATTCGGAACGCCGCGGGCATTTCCGGTAATGTTTCACCTCGCTTGGGCAGGTAGCTCAGTTGGTACGAGCGATCGCCTGAAAAGTGATAGGTCGGCGGTTCGACCCCGCCCCTGCCCACAAGCAACGACCGGCTTCGACCCACAGCGATGGGTCGGAGCCGGTTGTCATTTCGGGACTCGGCTCGGACCCTCTGCGTTTCCCGCACACGCATCGGCGGAACTACGCAAGGATGGTGGGCTGTGAAGTACGCCGATCCTGGTCGCTGCCCCGACTGCCGGGAGGCTCTCGAGCCCGGCACCAGCCCCTGCCTGAACTGTGGGCTGCCCTTGGAGAACGCAGTAGCCCAAGAGCTCTACGGGACCCTGCTGCGAGCCGACGTACTCATGACCCGGTTGCGCTCGATCCGGGACGAGGCCAGCCGAGCCGCGCGGCCGACCCCGCCGCCGGCTGCCGCGCCACCTGCCGCTCCGCCCGCGGCGCCCCCGCTGATCCAGCCCGAACCGGTCGCCGAGCCTGTCGCCGCGACGGCGGCCACACCGGCAGCAGCGACAGCCGTCGCCGGACCGGCGCCCTTCCCCGGCTCCCCGGTCGCGGCCGCCCGGCGCGCTCCGATCACCGTGCCGCTGATCCTGGTCGGCGTCGGCGTTCTCTTCCTGCTGGTCGCGGGGGTCATCTTCCTCGCGGTCGCCTGGGCCGCGATGGGTGTCGGTGGCCGCACGACGATGCTGCTCGTCTTCACCGCCCTCTTCACGATCGGTGGCGCGGTGCTGATGCATCTCGAGCTGCGTGCCGGCACCGAAGGCGTCTGGACTCTCGCGCTGGGACTGCTCGCCCTGGACATAGCCGGGATGAAGTACGCCGGTTGGCTCAGTGGAGCCGACTGGGACCGTGGCTTCCTGGTGATCGTCGGCGTCGCCGTCTTCATAGCCGGCACCGCGATGTCCCTGATCGGCGAGCGCAGCGAGAAGCTCACCGCAGTGATCGGGCCACAGGTGGCGGCCGCCGCCGGCGTACTCACCGCGCTGATCGGTCTCGAGCTCATCTCCGACCTCATCTGGTTCCCGCTGATCGCCGCGGTGATCGCTCTCGTCGTGGTGATCGCGGCGAGCAAGGCCGAGCTGCAGGCACTGACCCTCGGCTCGATGGTCGTGCTCGCGGGCTTCTGGCTGATGCTGCTCGTCCGCGGCCTGGCCGACCCCGCGCTGACCGGCTCCGAGCTCCTGACCGGCGGCACCCTGCCCCTGCTGCTCGGCGCGGCCGCGGTGCTGGCAATCGTGGCGCTGCTGTTCCCGCTGCCCAAGGACGCCAAGGTCGCCATGGTCGGGGTCTCGCTGCTGATCGCGGCCTACACCTTCACCCAGCCGGCTCTCGATGACGGTCCGGTCACCTTGACCGTCGTGGCCGTGGTGGTCACCTTGGTCGCCGCCGGCGCGCTGTTGGCACTCCCCCGACCCTGGCGGTGGGCCGCTACCGCGTTGACGCCGTACGCCGTCGCCCTTGGCATCACGGTCCTCGTCCTGACCGTCTCGGCCGCCATCCGGCTCGCGGCCGTGCCGTGGACCGAGTCGGCGTTCTCCGCGGTCACCGGCCCGGATCCGTTGCTGCCGGGCTGGCTGACACTGCCGGCGCTGCTCGCGATCCTCGCCCTCGGCACCGCCTGGTTCTACCAGTCCAACCGGCCGGCTTTCCGCACCTACCGACCCACGGTCCGCTGGATCATCTTCTCCGGCGGTCTCTCCGGGTTCGCCGTCACGGCCGCCTGCTACGCCGCCCCGCTGCTGGTCCCGGCGCTGCTGCTGCTCGGCGTCGCCGTCGCGCTGGCCTGGTGGGCGCAGCGGCGCCCGCGGCTCATCGCCGCCGGCATCTTCGGCCTGGTCGCCCTCGCCGCAGCGCTGCCCAGCGACCTGCTCACCGTGGTCGTCGCGCTCGCGCTCGCGGGGGTGGCTGCGTACGCCGTTCGGGGTCTGGCCGGAGCCGACCGCGAGGTCACCGCCAGCTACTCGGTGGTGACGCTCAGCCTCGGCCTGTGGTCGCTCGCGCCGCTGGTCGACGTGGAGCGGCAGTGGGCCGCGTGTGCGATCGTCACCGTCCTCGGGCTGATCACGCTCTTCCGTTTCCGAGCCTCCGGCTGGTGGGCAGCCGCGGCCAGCGCCGCGATCTCGATCGGGATCGGCTCGGTCGACGTCACCTGGGCGGCGGTCCTGCTGACCATCGCCACCATCCTCGCTGCGGCCATCGGCCTGCACCATCGCCAGCCTCCCGCGCTGGCGGTGGCGGGCACCGTCGGGATCGGCGCGGCCACGGCCGCGGTCCTCTCGAGCGACGTGCTCGCCCTGGCCGTGACCATCATCCTCACCGCGCTCGCCGTCACCGTCGACCGCGTCCAGTCCGGCCAGACCAAGGAGGTCGCAACCGCCTACTGGATCCTCGCCCTGACCGCCGCCGTCTGGCAGGCGGCCCGGATGGCCGACGTCGACCGTCCCTACACCGCGGTGGTGGTCGTCGTCACGATGGGCGCCATCGTGCTGGTGCGCCGCAGTCCCTCCACCGAGGCGGCGGCCGCCACCGGCGCGGCCGTGTCGATCGTCCTGGGCGCCTTCGCCGAAGGCGGGTCGCTGGACACCGACTGGCTGGCGATCCTGCTGCTCATCGCCGGCGTCATGTGCATCGCGACGATCCTGCGCCACGAGCCGGAGCAGTCCGGAGCGCGGCTCGTGATCGCCGGCCTGCTCGGCCTGGGATCTCTGGGCGCCGCGTTCGGCAACGACCTGCTGGCGCTGGTGGTGGCTGGGGTGCTCACCGCCGCCGCGATCGCCGTCGACCGGCTCACCCGGGAGCAGCAGACCAAGGCCGTCACTGCTCCCTACTGGATCATCACGCTGACGGCGTTCTGCTGGATGTTCGCCAACGTCAGCGACATCGCGGCGCCGCACGCCGCGGCCGGGATCATCGTCGTCCTGACCGTCGTCACCGTCTTCCGGCTGCTGCCCTCCGCCGAGATCACCGCCGCGGTGGCTGCCGCGGTCACGATCTTCTTCGGCACGGTCAGCCTCGGTCCCACGATCGTCCTGACTCCGGACGGCCCGACCGCGGTCGGATCGAGCGGGGTCGACCTTCCCTGGCTGAGCATCCTGCTGACGCTGGCCGGCGCCGCCGTCTCCACGCACGCGATCGCTCACCACGAGCGTCGCCGGCTGGGTTGGGCCGGCGCCACGCTGATGACCATCGCCCTGTGGATCCGGTTGGGCGACACCTCGGTCACGACCTGGGAGCACTACACCCTGCCGCCGGCGATCGCGCTGGTCGCCTACGGCGTGATCAAGCTCCGCCTCGACAGGGAGGTTGCCTCGCTGCCGATGCTCGGCCCCGGCGTCTTCCTCGCCCTCGTCCCGTCCATCCCCGCAGCGCTCCAGGACCCGATCTCGATGCGGAGCGTCGTGCTCGGCATCGCCTGTCTCGCCTTCATCATCGGCGGCGCCTGGCTGCGCTGGGCCGCGCCGCTGGTCGGTGGCGCCCTAGTCGCCTCGGTCCTGGCTCTCGCGCAGATGCCGTCGGCGGCGATGCTGCAGCAGTGGTGGGCGCTCGGCGCGGCCGGCCTCCTGCTGCTCTTCCTTGGCATCACCTGGGAGGCGCGCCTCCATGACCTGCGACGGGCCACCGCCTACGTCCGGGGGCTGCGTTAGCTCCGGAGCGGAACGCACGGAAGACTGGAGCCGATGTTCCCAGAGTTCGAAGTCGTACGTCGCCAGCGCCCCGTCACGATCGCGGTCGAGTCCACCAGCTCGTCCCGGCCCGCGGCCAACGCCGCGATCGAGGTCGCTTGTGACGG
Source organism: Nocardioides panzhihuensis (assembly GCF_013408335.1). Classification (NCBI taxonomy): domain Bacteria; kingdom Bacillati; phylum Actinomycetota; class Actinomycetes; order Propionibacteriales; family Nocardioidaceae; genus Nocardioides; species Nocardioides panzhihuensis. Next base: position 4,492,513 of record NZ_JACBZR010000001.1, read on the forward strand.
CCCGGTCTCGCTGAGCTTCACCTCGGGCGGGGACGTGCTCACCGGGAGGTACGACGGGCGGCGGGTGTGGCTGGCGGTGACCACGGGGTCGCGGCGTACGACTCACGCGAGCCGGCGCCACGCCAGGGTCCGCCGCGGCGTCAGCCGATTCGCGCTGACGTTGACCGGGACCATGCTGACCGCGCTGACCCAGGAGACGGACAGCGCATGGGTCGCGCGAGCACGGGTCGACCTCTCCGAGCTCGGGATCGAGCCGCGTGACGAGGCCTGGCTCGCCGACCTGACCGCGGACCACGAGGGCGCGGCGCGGGACGTGCGCGTCGGCGCCTTCGGACAGCTCGGCCTGCGCGACATCCGGGCGGTGACGTACGCCGACGGCTCACCGTTCCGTGACGACGACGGCACCGTGCTGCTCACCGCCACCAGCGCCGGACCGGGCTTCTTCCCCACCGCGCACACCTCGGTGTGGGCGCTGGACCCGACGACGTACGAGCTCGTCCATCGGGGCGCGCTCTACTTCCGCCGGGACGGGTTGGTCTACGGCGACCACGCCACCCACCTCATGCGCGACGGCGACGAGTGGGTCGTCACGACGAGCACGTGGGCCGGTTTCAAGGCGCCCGACGAGAAAGACCCAGGCAAGCCGTGGAGTCCGGTCGGAGTCACGATCGCCCGCTCACGGGAGGACGTGACTCGAGGCGAGCACGTCCTCGACGCGACCCCGCTCGCTCTGCCGACGGACGGCCTGACGTCGGTCGGCGTCTGGGACCCGCACCTGGTGCGCCGCGACGGCGAATGGCTGGTCGGCTACGTCAGCGCCGAGAAGTACTTCGCCTTCCATCCGGTCCTCGCGAGCGGGCCGAGCCTGGACGCGCTCAGCCTGCGGGCAGCGCGAACCGACCGGACAGCCACCGAGGGCACCACGCTTGTCCCGCTGGGCGGCACAGTCGTGGTCGGCGCCAGCGACGGACGCGACAACCCGCGTCGCGTCCGTGCTCGCTACCCGATCTTCGACCTGGACCTCAACGAGGTCGCAGAGCTCCGTTCGGCGTACGTCTCGAACCTGCCGTGGCCCACTCTGATCCCGGTCGGGGACGAGTGGTTGCACGTCGCCTTCGACGGCACGCCTTACGGCGGGCTGCTACCCGGCTACGGCACTCACGGGGAGGTCCTGATCAGCCGATCGGTCTGAGGGGATGCCGACCGCAGCGTTGCCGCTGTGACCGACCGCCCCTTAAGCGCGTCTCTGAGAGACACGGCCTAAGGGCGCGAGGGCCCCGCGTCGTAGTCCGACCAGTCGTCGTAGTCGTCCGGTATCGGATCGGCCTTCTGACTGGTGTCTTCATCACCATGAAGTTCGCGCGCAAGGGCCCCGAAGTCCGTCTCATAGGTCCGGTACTTCAGGTCGCGTGCGACCTTCGTCTGCTTGGCTTTCGCTCGGCCGCGCCCCATAGGGTCCAGCCCCCTCGTCGCACTTGGCCGGGATAGTCCCGGGCTGTTCACAGGTTTCTCGTAAGAGCAACGCTACCGGTTAATGCCAAGAATCCGCACGCCGGGGTGTCGAAAATGCGTTCGCTAGGAGCGAATGTTACTGAGGTCACATGATTCCCCGCCTGATGACCGGCCTGACGACTCGTCATTCCCCGTTCACCTCGCCGACAGACTGAGGGGCCGGCCGGTTGTCTCACCGCGCATAGCCTCCCTTCCGATTCTTGGGATACTGACAACGCGTCTTGAACGGAAATGCAGTGACCGAACTGAGCGACATCCAGACCGACACCGCCTGCCCCTCGTGCAGCGACTCGAGCGCCCCTGCCACGGACGGCCGCCGCACCATGCTGTCCTTGCTCCCCATGGCGGGCCACACGCGCGGCAAGCGCAGCGCCGTGACCTGCGCTCTCAAGTGCGACAGCGCGTGCGCCAAACCCGCCCCCAACACCTCCGACAACGGCTACTTCCGCGACATCGCCGGCAAGGCCCTCAGCCGCCGCCATGCGCTGGGTCTCGCCGGCGCCGGTGCCGTCGCCCTCGCGGTCGGCAGCAGCGGCCTGGCAGCCGCCGCCAGCCCCCTCGAGGCCGGCCTGGCCGCGGGCCACGGCCACGGCCACGGCGGGCGTACGAAGCTGCCGTTCAAGCCGATCAGCGCGGTCGCGGCGACCGAGGACAGCTTCGTGGTGCCGCAGGGCTACACCTGGGAGCCGATCATCCGTTGGGGCGACCCGATCCTTCCCGGCGGCGTCCCCTTCGACGTCAACAACCAGTCTGCCGAGATGCAGGCGCTCGCCTGGGGCTACAACAACGACTACACCGACGTCATCGTGACCAACAAGGCCGGCACCAAGGCCCTGCTCTGCTGCAACAACGAGTACGTCAACCCCGACATCATGTTCCCGCCCGACCTCGACGCCACCGAGCAGCTCAGGATCTCCATGGCCGCTCACGGCTTCGGGATCGTGGAGCTCGAGCGCTCCGCACCGGGTGAGAAGTGGAGCTACGTCCCGTCGGCTCCGAAGAACCGTCGCATCACGGCTTCGACCCCGTTCGAGATCACCGGCCCCGCTGCCGGCAGCGACCTGGTCAAGACCGCCGCCGACCCGACCGGCACCGTGGCGCTGGGCACGATCGGCAACTGCGCCGGCGGCACCACTCCCTGGGGCACGATCCTGTCGGGCGAGGAGAACTTCAACGGCTACTTCCGGGCCAACGGCACCTCGGCGGAGGAGAAGCGCTACGGCCTGACCGACGCCGCCTCGACGTACGGCTGGGAGGCCATCGAGCCGCGCTTCGACGCGCGCTCGGCCGACTACGCCAACGAGCCGAACCGGTTCGGCTACATCGTCGAGATCGACCCGACCGACCCGACCTCGACCCCGCGCAAGCACACCATGCTCGGCCGCCTCAAGCACGAGGGCGCGAACGTCGTCATCGCCAAGAACCGCAAGGTCGTGGCCTACACCGGTGACGACGAGCGGTTCGACTACCTCTACAAGTTCGTCTCCAAGGGGAAGTACAACCCCAACAACCGGAAGAAGAACCTCGACCTGCTGACCGAGGGCAACCTCTACGTCGCCCGCTTCCACGGCGACTCCCCGGCCACCGAGATCGACGGCACCGGAACCCTGCCCAGCGACGGCAGGTTCGACGGCTACGGCCAGTGGGTCCCGCTCGTGGTCGACGGCCGCAGCAAGGTCGCCGGGATGAGCGTCGAGGAGGTGCTCGTCTTCACGCGTCTGGCCGCAGACAAGGCCGGCGCCACCAAGATGGACCGCTGCGAGGATGTCGAGCCTTCGCCGAAGACCGGCAAGGTCTACGTCGCCTGCACCAACAACTCCCAGCGCGGCACCACGGGCAAGGCCGGGGTGGACGAGGCCAACCCCCGCAGCACCAACCGCGACGGCCACGTCATCGAGATCACCGAGGACGACGGCGACCACACCTCGCGCATCTTCCGGTGGAACATCGTCATCGTCGCCGGCGACCCGTCGGTGAACGAGTCGACCTACTTCGCGGGCTACCCGCAGGACAAGGTCTCGCCGATCTCCTGCCCGGACAACCTGGCCTTCGACTCCGAGGGCAACCTGTGGATCTCCACCGACGGCCAGCCCAGCTCGATCCAGAAGGCCGACGGGCTGTTCAAGGTTCCGCTGGAGGGTCGCGAGCGCGGCCACGTCCAGCAGTTCCTCGCCGTACCCCGTGATGCCGAGACCTGCGGTCCGGTCATCCACGACCGCGACGGCTCGGTCTTCGTCGCCGTCCAGCACCCGGGCGAGGACGGGACCTGGGAGTCCCAGAACTCCCTCTTCCCCGACTACGTCGACGGCACCCCCGGCAAGGGCGAGTTCGCCGGTCCGCGGCCTTCGGTCGTGCAGGTGCTCAAGAAATAGCAATACCCGCTGGTCGAGCCGCCGGAGCCGCTAGGCGAAGGCGTGTCGAGACCAACACGGTCGCATACGAACTGTGTTGGTCTCGACACCGGCTCGCTGGCGCTCGCCGGGCTCGACCAGCGGGGCGGTTCACCAGCCCGCGTACGCCCCGCTGAGCTCGACCTTGCCACCCGGGGTTGCGGTGACCTCGCCGGCAGCCCAGGCGCGGATGTCGTAGCCGGCGAGGATGCGTACAGCCTCGTCGACGTCCTCGGGGTCGATCAGGGCGACCATCCCGACGCCGCAGTTGAGGGTCATCTCCAGGTCCTGCAGGGCGACGGAGCCGGTGCGGCGGACGAGGTCGAAGACCGGTGCGGGCGTCCAGGTGGTGCGGTCGATGCGCGCGGAGAGCTCCGGCGGCATGACCCGCTCCAGGTTCGCGGCGAGGCCGCCGCCGGTGACGTGGGACATGGCGTGGGTCTTCGTCCCACGAGCCAGGTCGAGGCAGGCCTTGGCGTAGACGCGGGTCGGGGTGAGCAGCGCTTCGCCGAGCGTGCTGCCGAGCTCGTCGACGTGCTGGTCGAGCGTGTAGGCGCCGGAGTTGAGCAGCACGTGGCGGACCAGGGAGTAGCCGTTGGAGTGCAGGCCGGAGGCCTCCATGGCCAGGACGACGTCGCCCGCCTTCACCAGGTTCGCACCGAGGAGGTTGTCGGCCTCGACGACGCCGGTGGCCGCGCCGGCCACGTCGTACTCGTCGGCGGCCAGCAGGCCCGGGTGCTCAGCGGTCTCGCCGCCGACCAGCGCGCAGCCGGCCTCGACACAAGCCTCCGCGATGCCCTTGACGATCGCCGCGACCCGCTCCGGGACGACCTTGCCGGTGGCGATGTAGTCGGTCATGAACAGCGGCTCGGCGCCGCAGACGACCAGGTCGTCGACGACCATGCCGACCAGGTCGAAGCCGATCGTGTCGTGCTTGTCGAGCGCCTGCGCGATAGCGACCTTGGTGCCGACACCGTCGGTGGAGGTGGCCAGCAGCGGCCGCTCGTACGCCTTCAGGGCGCTCGCGTCGAAGAGCCCGGCGAAGCCACCGACCCCGCCGAGGACCTCGGGACGCCGGGACTTCTCGATCCAGACCTTCATCAGGTCCACGGCGCGGTCGCCGGCGTAGATGTCGACGCCGGCTGCGGCGTAGGCGTTGGTCGGGGTCTGGCTCACTGGTGGATCTCCGATCACGGGTTGTTCAGGACCGGCAGGGCCTTGCCCGCGGTCGGGGACTGCAGCGAGACCTCGAGGAGGTGCTTGCCGAGCATGCTCTCGTCGGGCAGCTCCACGGGGTATTCGCCGGTGAAGCAGGCGGTGCACAGCGTGGAGGCGTCCTGGTCGGTTGCCGAGACCATCCCGTCGAGCGAGATGTAACCCAGCGAGTCGGCGCCGACCGAGGAGGCGATCTCGTCGACGTCGAGCCCGTTGGCGATCAGCTCGGCGCGGGTCGCGAAGTCGATGCCGTAGAAGCACGGCCACTTCACCGGCGGGCTCGAGATCCGGACGTGGACCTCCAGCGCACCTGCCTCGCGCAGCATCCGCACCTGGGCGCGCTGGGTGTTGCCGCGCACGATCGAGTCGTCGACGACGACGACCTTCTTGCCGCGCACCATGTGCTCGAGCACGTTGAGCTTGAGCCGGATGCCGAGCTGGCGCAGCGTCTGGGAGGGCTGGATGAAGGTGCGGCCGACGTAGGAGTTCTTCACGAACGCCTGACCGAAGGGCAGGCCGCTCTCCAGCGCGTAGCCGGTGGCGGCGGGGATGCCGGACTCGGGCACCGGGATGACCAGGTCGGCGTCGACCGGGAACTCACGGGCCAGCTCGCGGCCCATCTCCACACGCGACTCGTGGACGTTGCGCCCGGCGATGGTGGCGTCGGGGCGGGCCAGGTAGACGTATTCGAAGACACAGCCCTTGCGGTCGACCTCGGCGAACCGCACCGAGCGGAGACCGGACTCGTCGATGATGAGCATCTCGCCCGGCTCGACCTCCCGGACCACGCTCGCGCCGACGGTGGCCAGCGCCGAGTCCTCCGACGCGATCACCCAGCCGCGGTCGAGGCGACCGAGGACCAGCGGGCGGATCCCCTGCGGGTCACGCGCCGCGAACAGGGTGTCCTCGTTCATCCACACCAGCGAGAAGGCGCCGCGGATCGTCGGCAGCACCTCCAGCGCGCGCGCCTCCAGCGAGGAGTCGGGGTGGTAGGCGAGCAGCTCGGTGAGCAGCGAGGTGTCGTTGGTCGACACCGGCGCGTGCCGGCCCTCGGAGTGCTCGGGCAGCGCCTCGACGGACGAACGAATCTCGGCGACGTTGATCAGGTTGCCGTTGTGACCCAGGGCGACCGAGCCGTCCGGGGTCGGCTTGAAGATCGGCTGCGCGTTCTCCCACACCGAGGCTCCGGTGGTGGAGTAGCGGGCGTGGCCGATGGCGATGTGTCCCTTGAGGGACTCGAGGGTCGGCTCGTCGAAGACCTGGCTGACCAGACCCATGTCCTTGTAGACCAGGATCTGACGACCGTTGCTGACCGCGATACCCGCCGACTCCTGGCCACGGTGCTGCAGGGCGTACAGGCCGAAGTACGTCAGCTTGGCGACGTCCTCCCCTGGCGCCCACACACCGAAGACTCCGCAGTGGTCCTGAGGACCCTGGTCGTGGGGGTCGAGGGCGGCGGTGAGCCGGCCGTCGCCACCCTTGCGTCGGGACACGTGCCTACCTGAGCTGGTGAGGTTGACCACGCCATCGAGTGTAAGGCCGTACTCCGAGGATCAGCGAACCCTTGACAGTCCTGTAAGGGTGGTCACATGAACGCCTCGGATTCATGAATGCAAAGAACCATCCACGTCTGCCCTACCGCCCGGGACCGACTTCCCGGATAATCGATCCGATGACTTCTCCAGCGCCCAAGCCCGCCGGCGGTCACCGTCTGACGGTGCCGCCGGGATTCGCGCCACCCCCGTTGGGCGGGAACCGCGCCAGAAGCGACCTCACCACGACGATGACGACGATCACCACCGATCTGGCCGAGATCGGCGGTCTGCTCACCCCTGGTGAGGATCTCTCCGACCTCCAGCTGATCGCCGACAGCCTGACCGCGCTGGCCGGCTTCGAGATGGCCACGATCAGCGTCGCGCGACCTGACGACCACCTCCACATGGTGGTGGTCTCGGGCCAGGAGTCCGCTCGCGCCGACCTGCTCGGCATCGTCACACCGATCGAGCGCCTCGAGGCCGAGCTCGCCCGCGCCGACGACTGGGGCATCTTCAAGTTCGTGCCGGCCGAGCGGCTGGATCCCTCCGCCGATGTGTACGGCTGGATCCCGACGATGACGACGATCGACGCCGCCGGCGCCTGGAACCCGCTGGACCTGCTGGTCGCGCCGCTGCGCGACGACGACGGCAAGCTCCGCGGCACCCTGATCGTCGACATCCCGACCGACGGCCTCCGCCCCAGCCCGGAGAAGCGCGCCGTGCTCAACCGGCACGCGGTGCAGGCGCAGCGCGCGATCCTGCTCGCCCTGGAACGTGAGGAGCTCTCCGAGCAGGTACGCCTCGCGGAGGCCGCCCGCGACGTCATCCGCCGAGCCGGACGCGAGCTGGACCCCGACGAGATCCTCAACTCGCTGAGCACCGGGCTTGTCGACGTGCTCGACCTGACCGACTTCTGGCTCCACATGTCCAAGCCGGGTGGCCGCGGCATCCGCACCAAGGTCTACCGGGAGGACTTCAAGCTCCCGATCGAGGACCTGACCAGCCCGTTCATGGTCGAGTACGGGCAATACCTCTGGGACCAGCGCAGCGTCACCGTCCAGACCCCCGAGGGCGCCGAGCGGCTGCCCCACCCCGACCCGGAGATGCAGCAGCTGATCACCGAGTGGATCCGCCACTACAAGGTCGGCTCGATCGTCGGGGTCCCGATCGGCTCCGGCCAGACCTGGTACGGCGCGATGCTCCTCGCCCGCGGTCCCGACAAGCCCCACTGGAGCGAGCTCGAGCTGATCACCGCCGCCGACCTCGGCCGCGACTTCGGCCGCGTGGTCCACAACTCCAGGGCCTACCTGCGCCAGCGGGCCGCGGTCGACTCCCTGCGTGAGCTCGAGGCCCACAAGAGCCGGCTGATCGCGACGGTCGCCCACGAGCTGAAGAACCCGCTCTCCGCGTTCCGGTGGAACATCGAGTCGCTGCCCTACGCGGAGTCCGAGGAGGAGTACGCCGAGGTGCTGACCGCGCTCACGCGCAACCGTGACCGCACCGAGAAGATCGTGGCGGACCTGGCGATGCTGTCGAAGGTCTCCGACCCCGACCACCTGCCACCCACGGTGCCGATCCAGGTCGCCCAGGTGCTCGAGGAGGTCCACAGCCAGCTCAGCGCCGAGATGCCCACCAGCGACGTCCACGAGCTCGTCTTCGAGGTGCCGTCCGACGACGTCTACGTGACCTTGGCTCCGGGCGATCTGGACCGAGTGGTGATCAACCTGGTCACCAACGCGATCAAGTACAGCCCCGAGGGTGGTCAGGTGATCGTGAGCACGCGGACCAGCCCTGGCTGGTTCGAGCTCCGGGTGACCGACCACGGCCTCGGGATCTCGCCGGAGGACCAGGATCGGCTCTTCACCGAGTTCTTCCGTTCGACCAACCCCACCGCCCTCAAACAGCCGGGCACCGGACTCGGGCTGACCATCGTGTCGCGGATCGTCAGCCGCCGCGGCGGACTCATCTCGGTCGACTCGACCCCTGGCGCAGGAAGCACATTCCGTGTGACGCTGCCCATTGTTTAACCTTACGAACAGGTGACGGGATGCGGATTCCATCTCGGCGGAGAACTCATGACCAGTACGCCCTCAGAGGGTTCGGACGTGCCAGACGGCGCCTCCGAGGCGTACCCGACCCCGGACCCGGGTCTGCAGCTGATCGCGGAGGGCGTCACGGAGCTGGTCGGCTTCGGCGCCGCCGTCATCAACATCCGTCGAGGTGACGAGTTCGAGATCGTCGCGGCGTACGGGGACGAGACCGGCCACACCGTAGACGGCGAGATGACCGTGGCCGAGATGCTGGGCACCCGGTTCCCGGTCTCGGTGGTCACGGACCTGCTGGACATGTCCGTCGACTGGGGCGACATCAAGTTCATCCCGCACGAGCAGAACACCATCGGGCAGGCGGAGGGCTACTGGATCCCCGACACCGACGAGAACGTCCTGAAGAACCCTCAGGACTGGCACCGTCTCGACGAGCTCCTGGCACCTTTCTACGACGAGAACGGCGAGCTCGTCGGCGTACTCTCGATCGATCGCCCGACCAACGGTCGCCGCCCCGGTCGCAGGCAGCAGCGGATCCTCAACCGGTTCGCCCGCCAGGCCAGGCGAGCGGTGCTGCTGACCCTGCAGCGCGAATACCTCGAGGAGCGGGCCAACAACCTGATCGAGGCGCAGAGCTTCCTGCGCGAGGCCAACTCCCAGCTCGGTCTCACCGAGGTGCTCGAGGCCACCCAGGAGGCGATGAGCCGAGGTCTCGACGCCGACGGTCTCTACGTGCAGGCCAAGGACGGCGATGGCGGCACCGTCGCGTACGCCTCCCCCGGCGTCCGATGGAACCGCAAGGAGCACGCGCTCGCCGGCGCGCAGTCTTACCAGAGCACCCGGCTGTGGGACAAGGGCGAGCACGCCATCGTCGACCGCAACCTGCTCCAGCAGCTGATCCGCGGCGGCGAGCCGGAGCGGCGGAAGTACGCCAAGATCGGTCTCGAGTTCCTGGACTCGGTCGGGGCCGACTCGCTCCTCGTCGTACCGATCGGGGTGGAGACGACGGCGCTCGGTCACCTCGTCCTGCTGCGCGGGGCGGGACGCCCCCAGTGGACCGACACCGAGGGACGGCTCGCGATGGAGTTCGGTCGCGATTTCGGGCGCATCGTGCTCACCTCCAACGCCTACACCCAGGAGCGCGACCTCGCCCAGCGACTCGCAACCGCCGACAGAGTCCACAGCCGGCTCATCGAGTCCGTCGCGCTGGAGCTGCACAGCCCGCTCACCGCCCTCACCACCGGCATCGACGCCCTGCGTCACGAGGACCGCGGATCGTCGACCTGGTTCCAGCAGGTCGGCAACCTGATCAGCCGGTCCGACCAGCTGGTCGCCATGGTCGACGATCTGCTCCTGTTCTCCCGCTTCTCCGACCCCTCGTCCCGGCCGACCCGGACCTACGTCGATCTGGTGTCTCTCCTGCAAGAGATCTTCGAGCAGAGGACGTACGAGTCCGAGAAGCGCGGCATCGAGGTGAGCATCGACGTGCCCGCTCACAGCATCCAGGTGCTGGGCGATCGCAGCGAGATCAAGGCGGCGGTCCTCCGGCTGGTCGACAACGCGCTCGTCTACACCCATCGCGGCGGGCACGTGCGGCTCTACATCGTGGAGAGTGCGAGCGAGGCGGCGATCTCGGTGACCGACAACGGCGTCGGCATCCCGGCCGCCGAGCAGCTCCAGGTCTTCACCGAGTTCTACCGCGGCACGAGCCAGGCGATCGGCGGCCGGAAGGGTGTCGGCCTCGGGCTCAGCATCGTCGACCGGGTCGCACGCCGCCACGACGGCCGCGTCACGCTGCGCTCGGAGCCCGGCACCGGCACCCGCGTCTCGCTGGTCATTCCGTTGGCCACCGACGCCTCGATCTAGAGATCGCGCGGCGCGCAGCCATACCTGCGCCATCTATTGTTAACCGAACGTCACAATCTGGTCGAGACGTCGCTCTACCCCTGCACAGGATGGGCGATTCATGCAACACTCCGTGGTGCCAAGGTCCTCAGGACTGCCACGCAGTTGCAACACCTGCCCTGACCGACCTACCCGAGAGCAAGGATGCCCCCACCACAGTCAGTCGAAGCCCTCGACGTGCCCCAGCGTACGTCGAGCAGGCAGTCGTCGTCTGTGTCGCTCTCCGCCGTCGACCCTGCTCTGCAGATGATCGCGGAGGGCATCTGCGAGCTGCTCGGCTTCGGCATCGCGGCGATCAACGTGACCCGAGGTGACGAGCTCGAGGTGGTCGCGGTCCACGGTTTCACCAGCGGCCTGAACGCGCACGGCCAACGGGAGTCGGCCGAGGAGATCCTCGGCACCCGATGGGCCCTCGCCGATCTGCGCGGCAACCTGTCCCGCGGTGAGAACTGGGGCGCGTGGCGGTTCGTTCCCCAGGAGCGGGTGAACCTTCATGAGGGCAGCTGGATCTCCACCAACAACATGATCGACGCCCCCGACGCGTGGCACCCCCACGACATGCTGATCGCGCCGATCATCGGCGACGACGGCTCCATCCAGGGCTGTCTCTCGGTGGACATGCCGGTCAGCGGACGACGGCCGGACTTCACCCAGCGCCGGGTGCTCAACCGGTTTGCGAAGCGAGCCCAGCGGGTCGTGCTCGGCTACCTCGAACGCGAACGACTCTACGAGCGCGCCGCGAACCTCGAGACCGCCAAGGAGTTCCTGCGCGACGCCAGCTCCAAGCTCAGCCTCGCCGACGTGCTCGACGCCAGCCATGACGCGCTGGTCCGCGGCCTGGGGGCCGACGGGATCTGGATGGCGACCAAGGGTCCAGGTCACCAGATGGTCGTGCATGCGACCCCCGGCCTCGACTGGGAGCCGGAGCCGGACCTGGCTGCGCTCACCGCGAGGAACACGTCCCGATACTGGGCGGAGGGCACCTACTCGATCCTGTCCCGCCAGCAGATCAACGGTCCCTCGGACTGGTACGAGAAGGCCGCTGTCGTCGACAGGTTCTTCAGGACCCTGGGAGCGGACAGCGCCCTGGTGGTGCCGGTCGGGGCCGACCACGAGTGGCTGGGCCACATCGTCCTGCTCCGCTCGCCCGGGCGACCCGTCTGGAGCGATGCCGAGGGCCGGCTGGCGCTGGAGCTGGGCCGCGACTTCGGACGTATCGTGCTCACCGCCGACGCCTACACTCAGGAGCGCGACCTCGCCCGGCGGCTCGCCGAGGCCGACCGCGAACGCAACCTGCTGATCGAGGCCGTCGCTCGCGAGCTCAGGATCCCGGTGAACGCCCTCGGCACTTCGCTGAACGCGCTGTGCGCCGAGAAGGTGAACACCTTGCCCTGGATCGTCCAGGTGGAGACGCTCACCGTACGCAGCGCCCAGATCGAGGGCATCGTCAGCGACCTGCTGCTCCTCTCCCGAATACGTGACCCAGCCAACGCCCCCGGCGAGACCACGATCGAGATCTCCGAGATGCTCGACGACGTGCTCGACGAGCTCGATCCCGACAGCGCGCAGAAGGACATCGAGTGCGTGCTGACCACACCGACCGGACCTGCGTACGTCGTCGGTGACCCGCGGGAGCTGCGCGCGGCCTTCATGCATCTGGTGAAGAACGCGCTGACCTACAGCCATCGGGGCTCGCGGGTGCAGGTGATGCTCTACAGCGCCGGCAACGAGGTCACGATCATCGTCGCCGATGCCGGTGTCGGCATCTCCGACGAGGAGCAGGCGAAGGTCTTCGAGCCGTTCTACCGAGGCACCAACTCTGCGCTGGGCGGTTCGCGCGGAGCTGGGCTCGGGCTGACGTTGGTCGAGCTGATCACCAGGCGTCACCACGGGCTGGTCGAGCTCGACTCCCGGCCCGGTGAGGGCACCCGGGTGGCGCTGACGCTGCCTGGCGTCTAGTGGCGCGTCCCGGAAGTTCCTAGGCGCTTCGCGCCGCCATGGCACGCGCCTCGCGGCGTTGGCGCCGCTCGGAAGACGCCCGGTATGACTTCGCGACGCCGCCTTGCGATGCACGCACCCTGACGACGCCAAGCATCCAGGAACTTCCAGGACACACCACTAGCAGCGCGTACGGATGTTCACCGAGTCACCTCGGTGAGCACACGCTGCCTTCGCGGAACTCCGCGAAGGCAGCGTCACTCCACCGAGGTGACTCGGTGAACGATCAGCTTCCCAGCTTCTGGAGCAGCAGCGCCTCGGCGACGACGACGCGTCGGAACTCGGCGAGGTGGAGACCCTCGTTGGCGCCGTGGGCACGGGTGTCGGGGTCCTCGACGCCCGTCACCAGCACGCTGGCGTGCGGGAACGCCTCGAGGAACTCCGCGATGAACGGGATCGAGCCGCCCACGCCCATGTCGATCGGAGCGGTGCCGTCCCAAGCCTCGGTGAAGGCGGAACGAGCCGCGTCGTAGGCCGGCCCGGTCGCGTCCAGGGCGATCGGCTCACCGGTGTCGACGACCTTGGTGGTCAGCTCGGCGCCCCACGGGATGTGCTTCTCGAGGTGCTTCTGCAGGGCAGCGACGGCGTTCTCGCCGGAGTCGCCGGGCGCGATCCGGATGGTGACCTTGGCGCGGGCGCTGGGGGCCAGCGTGTTCGAGGCGCCGTCGACCTTGGGCGCGTCCAGACCGGTGATGGTGATCGCCGGCTGCGTCCACATCCGCTCGACGGCGCTGCCCTTGCCGACCCACTGCAGGCCGGCGATGGCGCCGGACTCGGCACGGAGCCGCTCCTCGGGGTAGTCGACGTCCGCCGCCTTGCCGGAGACGAGCCCCTCGACCGCCGGCGCGCCGTCCTCGTCCCAGAGGGTGTTGAGGAGGCGGACGAGCGCCATGATCGCGTCGGGGGCCAGACCGCCCCACATGCCGGAGTGGACCGCGTGGCCCAGGGTGCGGAGCTCGACGTCGACCCGGATGAGGCCGCGCAGCGACGTGGTCAGCGCCGGGACGCCGATGTCCCAGTTGCCGGAGTCGGCGATGACGATGACGTCGGCCCTCAGCTTGTCCTGGTACTTCCCGAGCAGCTCGGGCAGGGTCGCGGAGGCGACCTCCTCCTCACCCTCGATGAAGAGACGAACGGTGACCGGCAGGTCACCGTTCTCGTCGAGGCTGGCCAGAGCCCGGACCGCACCGATGTGAGCGGCGATGCCGGCCTTGTCGTCGGCCGCACCGCGGCCGTAGAGGCGGTCACCGACCTCGGTGGGCTCGTAGGGCGGGGTGTTCCAGTCGGCGTGGTCGTTCTCCGGCTGGACGTCGTGGTGGGCGTAGAGCAGCACCGTCGGGGCTCCTTCGGGGCCCTTCTTCTCACCGACGACGGCCGGCGGAGCACCGTCGAAGGCGCGCACGATCTCCACCTTGAACCCCTCGGCAGCGAAGAGGTCGCGGGTCTTCTCCGCGCTCTTCTCGACCTCGCTCAGGCGCGCCGGGTCCGCGCTCACGGACTCGATCCGCACCAGATCCTCGAGGTCCTTGCGGATGCCGGGGAACAGGTCGTCTACCCGGGCCTTGATGTCTTCGGTGGAGTGGGTCATGAGGCGAGGTTATCTGGGAGGGGACCGGCGGCGTAGTCCGGTAGCGAACTGCCTATTACCAACGGGTATATGGGCAGTTCGCTACCGGACTACCCCGACGCACACCCATTACATCACCCGATTCCTCAGAAACCGGTCTCGTTCTACGGCGCTCAGGGCTCGCCGCTGTTCGACGGTGTGGGTGGGGGTCCACCATCTAGGTGGGTTGATCGTCCAGCGGCGATCGGCCACCGGGGTGCGGCGCGCCCGGGAGCGTGCCTCAACGGTTCGGCGGAGGAAGCCGCTCGGGTCAAGGAGATCGCGGGAGACCATGGTGACGTACTCGAGGCCCGCTGCACGGAACAGGCCTTCGCGTTGGATGTCGATGGCACGTCGCTTGCCTTCCAGGTGCAGCTTGCCGTCGTACTCCCCGACGAGGCCGGCCTCGAGATCGAGCACATCCGGAGTTCCGATATGGCGACCTTCGAGATCGAAGACCGGCCGATTGCACACCAGAGCGGTGAGCCCGAGATCGATCCGCCAGAGGAGCCGCAGGTCGACCTCTGTCGGCGACCAGACGTTCTCGTCCGCCAGCTCGATCGCCTCGCGAGCCAACCCGACACCGGTCCAGCCGTTCAGGGTCGCTACGTATGCCGCAGCCTCGACCGTACTGACCTGATCGCTTGCCAGCGCCAGATCGAGCCACCGCACCGCCTCGCGTACGTCCGCGGCGTACCGCATCTCGAAGGCGATCGACCTGGCGGGGTTCGTGATCGGAAGTCCGTCGACCCAGCAGCGTTCTCGAGGCGGCATCCGCTCGGCCGAGATGGCCAGGCCTGACCGGGCGAGGATCTTGTGACCGTACGTCGCCAACGTCACCGGTCGGCCCTCCCCCATCCCCGCGAACCACTTCGCACCGACCCACGCATATGCCGCCCACCCGGTGACCGCGCCGAGATTTGGCAACAGGACGGCAGCTTCCAGCACTCTCTGCTGCGCATCGCCCGGGTCAGCACTCGCCGGGACATACAGCCCGCGCCAGACCCGCCTCCAGTTGCGGCCACGACTTTGCCGGGTCGTCGGCCCTGTCCTCCCAGCGGGATCAAGGCCCACAGGCATCACCACATGAGGCCGTTCATCCGACCATCTCCGCGGCTCGAAGTGCCGCGCACGCTTCATCATGGCCCAAGCATGTGCGACACGCCTGTCGATGACACCCGCTTACCCACAAGCCTGTGGATAACCCATCGCATAGAAGGCGGGGTAGTCCGGTAGCGACCTGCCTATTACTGACGGGTATATGGGCAGTTCGCTACCGGACTACCCCGCCAACAGCGGCAGGTACGCCGACAGGTCGGTGCGTTCTCCTGAGGCGCGGACGCGGGCCTGGTCGACGGCCTCGGGCCAGGTCAGCGCGCCGGTAACTAGGGCGATCCAGGTGTCCGCGTCGGTCTCGATCACCGCCGGCGGGGTGCCCCGGGTGTGCCTGACGCCTTCGATGCACTGCACCGCGGCGTACGGCGGGACCCGGACCTCGACGCTCCTGCCCGGGGCGCGCTGCTCGAGCACGGCGAGAAAGTGCTTGGTGAGGAGTCGCAGATCGGCCTTGGAAGGCTCCTCGGTGCGTACGCGATCCAGAGCGTCGGCCACGTCAGCGGCGGCGGCGGGCTTGAGTCGAGCTGGCACGTCGCCACCTTATCTGCGGCAGTTGCCCACCGCGCGGGCGCGCGACCACTACGCTCCGTGACGTGGGACTGGAGAGGCTCGAGTCGGCGATGGTGCTGACGACCGTGGAGACCCTGCACGGACGAATCGCAGCACGCTTCCCCGACCGTGGCCTGGTGAAGGTCGCCGAGGAGCTGGGCGGTCTGATCAGGGATTCCGCCGGCGCTGGAGAGCGACTCCGGCGGCGGTTGCTCTGGACGCGCGCGGTCTCCCGCCTGCTGATCCTGCTCGTTCTGGCGCTCGCGCTCGGCGCGATCGTCTGGGCGCTCGCGACGGCGCTCGGCGACAAGACGCTCACCGGCGTCCAGTGGCTGCCCCTGATCGAGAGCACCGTCAACGACCTCATCTTCGCCGCGGTCGCGATCTTCTTCCTCTATACGATCCCAGAGCGGCTGCTCCGGTCGCGGGCGCTGAAGCTCCTGCACCGGCTGCGTTCACTGGCCCACATCATCGACATGCACCAGCTCACCAAGGACCCCGAGAGGCTGCGCACCGGATTCACACCGACGTCGGCCAGCGTCCGGTTCACCCTCGATGCCGACGAGCTGACCCACTACCTGGACTACTGCTCCGAGCTGCTCAGCCTCGTCGGCAAGACCGCAGCACTGTGCGCCGAGGACTCTCAGGACAACGTCGTGCTCAACACGGTCAGCACGGTCGAGGGCCTCACCGTCGACCTCTCCAGCAAGATCTGGCAGAAGATCCAGGTCGTCGGGGAGCTGCGCGAGGACCAGCCCTCCGCTTCCGCGTAGGTCACCGCATGGTCTCCCGCATCGAATGGTCGATCCTCGCCGTCGACACCGGCTCCGGTGAGGTGATCGTCGAGTCCTCCCCGGACCTGCTGCTGCCGACGGCCAGCGTCGGGAAGCTCTTCCTGCTCCACCACCTCGCCGAGCTGCTCGACGACGACCCGTCGCTGGGACGGCTGATGCTGCGCAAGGACGGTGTCGCTCCCGTGGCCGACAGCGGGCTGTGGCAACACCTCGACGCCTCCGCGCTGAGCCTGGCCGACTGTGCCCGCCTGGTCGGTGCGGTCTCGGACAACCTGGCCACCAACGTGCTCCTCCACCACGTCGGTCTCGACCCGGTCCAGGCCGTCGCGAGACGGTTGGCCCCGGGCCGGTCGATGCTGAACGACTCGGTCCGGGACGTGCGGATGCCGGATGACCCGCCGGTGCTCTCCGTCGGCTGTGCCGCCGACTGGGCGGCCTACTTCCGTACGCCGCACCCGACCGTCCTGTCCTGGCTGGCGCCGTCCGCGGACCTGTCGATGGTCTCCTCCGCCTTCGGCCTGGACCCGCTGGCTCACTCCCAGCCCTCCCCCACCGATCCGGCCGGCCAGCCCCAGGTGTGGAGCAAGACCGGCACCGACGACGGCGTCCGCGCCGAGGTCGGGCTGCTGGACGTCGGTGGCCGGCAGGCGGCGTACGCGGTCATCTGTCGCTTCGACGGCGAGGTCGTCCCGGTGCTGACCCGGATGCGGGCGCACGGCACGCTCATCCTCGACGCACTGCGTGACGGCTGAGAGCGTACGATCCAACTCCCGGTCCGGCAGGGTAGGAGACCAGTTGTTCAGCATCGACCTCGGGAACGGCGCGGAGATCGTCCTGCGTGACCGATCGACCGACTTCGCCGTCCACAAGCTCATCAACGCGAACCTCGACCACCTACGCGAGTGGGAGCCGTGGGCGCACGGCCAGCAGACCATGCTCAGCGTCGCCGGGTTCGGCACCTACCTGCTCGACCAGTGGGTCAAGGGCGAGGCGATCCCGTGCGTCATCCGCCAGGACGGCCAGGTCGCCGGCGCCACCACCGCGCGGATCAACCTCTACGAGAAGTCGGCCACGATCGGCTACTGGCTGGGCGAGGCATACGAGGGCCGCGGCCTGATCACCCGGGCCGTCACGGCGCTGCTGGACATGCTCTTCGACGAGTACGAGATCGCCCGGGCGATCATCGACACCTCGGTCATGAACAAGCGCAGCCGGGCGGTCGCCGAGCGCCTCGGGTTCACCCACGAGGGCACCATGCGCGGTGCCCAGGCCTACCCGGGTGGTCGCCGCGACCTGGTGGTCTACGGGCTGCTGCGCGAGGAGTGGCTGGCCCGCTCAGGACGTGACGGCGCCTGAGCGGACGAATCGCTCCCCCGCCCGCTTGACCATCTCGGCCAGCTCGGCGGGCTGCTCGACCGTGAACTCGGCATCGACGCCGGCGAGGATCATCATCGGCCAGCCCAGGTCGTCGGCCTGCATCCGCATCCGGCAGCCGCCTTCGGCGGCCTCGACCTGGCCCCAGCGCCCCACGTGCCGTGCGACCACGTCGGCCTCGGCCTGGACGTGGACGCAGATGTCGTGGGCGGCAGACCGGGAGCGGATCCCGGCCTGAACGTATGCCGCCGCGTCCCCGCCGGGGATCTCCCGCGGGCGGAAGATCTGGCCGGTGGTCGTCGGGTCGCTGACCCGATCGACCCGGAACGAGCGCCAGTCCAGACGGACCCGGTCATAGGCGAGGAGATACCAGCGGTTGCCGAGCGTCACCAACCGGTGCGGCTCGACGCGACGCCGGGTCGGCTCGGCCTCGGGCGCCTGGTAGGTGAAGGTCAGCGCCTCGTCGTCGCGGCAGGCCTGCGCCAGGACACCGAGAACTCCGGCGTCCAGCGACACCCGGCCGCCCCACGGGATCGAGTCCGTCTGCGAGGTGACCGCGTCCATCCGCCGCCGTAGCCGCGGCGGCATCAGCGCGACGACCTTTCCCAGCGCCTGGGCCGAGGTCTCCCCCATCCCGGCCACCGGGCCGGCGGCGGCCGTGCGCAGCCCCACCGCGATCGCGACCGCCTCCTCGTCGTCGAGCAGCAGCGGCGGAAGCGCGTTGCCGGCACGGAGCTGGTAGCCCCCAGCAACCCCGCGGGTGGCGTCCACGTCATAGCCGAGGTCTCGCAGCCGCTCGATGTCGCGGCGCAGCGTGCGTTCGCTGACCTCGAGGCGTACGGACAGGTCCGTGCCGGGCCAGAAACGGTGGGTCTGCAGCAGCGAGAGAAGCTGCAGCATCCGGGCGCTCGTGCTCATGAGAACGACCCTAGGCGTCATTGCGGTCAATTCATGACCTGATTGCCCAGGACCCCGACGGTGAGCCTGCACGACGGCCGGCTCGCCCCCTCCTCGAGCCGCCCGCCGCCGCGCTTTGTCTCTTACCCACTCGTCGGGCTTCTAAACCGGTTAGCAGAAGAAACTTTCGAAAGCGGTCAGAAACTGACCGGATTCTTTCAGATGCTTGAGCCATGACGAACCACACCAACCAGCAGCCGGTGATCAGCGCTCGAGGGCTGACGAAGCACTTCTCTAGAGGCAAGAAGACCGTCGAAGCGGTGCGCGGCCTCGACCTCGAGATCCACCGGGGCGAGCTCGTCGCCTTCCTCGGTCCCAACGGAGCCGGCAAGTCGACCACGCTGCGGATGCTGACCACTCTCATCCCGCCCACCTCCGGCACCGCAGAGGTCGCCGGCCACGACGTCGTCCGCGCCCAGGGGGCCGTCCGGCGCTCGATCGGCTACGTCGGCCAGGGCAACGCCGCCGCGTACATCCAGCGCGGACGCGACGAGCTGATGTCCCAGGCTCGCGCCCACGGCATCCCGCGCGCTGCCGCGAAGGCCCGCATCGACGAGCTGCTCTCGGCCTTCGATCTGCAGGAGTACGCGGACCGCACGGTCCAGACGCTGAGCGGAGGCCAGCGGCGGCGTCTCGACATCGCGATCGGCCTGCTCAACCATCCCGAGGTGCTGTTCCTCGACGAGCCGTCGACCGGCCTCGACCCGCAGAACCGCGCCAACCTGCAGGACCAGATCCAACGGCTCCACGACGACGGCACCACGATCGTGCTCACCACGCACTATCTCGAGGAGGCGGACGCGCTCGCCGGCCGGGTGATCGTCATCGACCACGGCCTGGTGATCGCAGACGACACCGCCTCCAGGCTCAAGGAGAGGCTCGGCGACCTGCTGCTCCTCACCTTCGGCACCGAGGGGGATGCGACAGCCGCAGCCGCTCGCGCGGAGTCGGGGCTGACCGGCCCGACCGTCGTCGAGCGCACGGGCACGCAGGTCTCGATCCGGAGCCCGCGCGGCGCCGACACCGCCCCGGCGCTGGCCATCGACCTGGCGGCCCACGGCACACCCGCGATCCGGATGGAAGTCCGCACCCCCACCCTCGACGACGTCTTCCTCGACCTGACCGGGCGCAGCCTGCGCGAGTCGGCCGAGTCCGCCAGCAACACCCAGACCGAAGGAGCAGCAGCATGACCACCCTCACCGTCCAGACCGCCCAGGTCCAGCGCACCACCCGATCGCTCAGCAGGCCGACCGGGTTCCTCACCGACACCTGGACCGTGCTCGTCCGCGAGCTCACACCGAAGCTGCGTCAGCCGGCCTCGATGCTCTTCGCGATGATGCAGCCGCTGGTCTTCCTCGCTCTCTTCGCACCGCTCCTGCCCGATGTCGAGAACGGCAGCGCGCTGCAGTGGTTCGTACCGGGCATCGTCGTCATGACCGCACTGATGGGCGCCTCGATGACCGGCGCCGACCTGAGCGCGGAGATCCGATCCGGCTCGCACGAACGACTGCTGGTCTCACCTCTCTCCAGGCCGTCGCTGCTGGTCGGGCGGGCCTTGAAGGAGGTCGTCCCGGTGCTGGTCCAGACGGCGGTCATCCTCGTCGTGGTGACCCCGTTCAGCTTCGACCTCCACCTCGGTGGGGCTCTGGTCGGATCGGTCATCGTCTCGCTCTTCGCCATCGGCCTCGGCGCGCTCAGCTTCGCCCTCGCCACCGCGGCGAAGGAGCAGGACTGGGTCTTCTGGACGGTCCAGCAGATGCTGATCTTCCCGCTGCTGCTCCTCTCCGGCGTGCTCCTCCCCCTCGACGGCGCCCCCGGCTGGCTGCGGTTCCTCAGCGACATCAATCCGATGACGTACGTCGTGGAGGCAGCCCGAGCGCTCTTCGCCGGCCAGTTCCCGGCCGATGTCGTCATCAGCGGCTTCGTCGCGGCGACGGCCGTCGCCGTGGTCGGCGTGCTCGTCGGCGTACGGACCATGGAGCGGTCGAGCTGAACCGGTCGAGACACTTGACCTCAAGTTCACTTTAGCTTCCAGACTGGGCGCATGACTCCCAGACCCCGCACGGCTCCGAGCCCGACAACGATCGTGCTCACCGTCATCGCCGGCACGGTGATGATCCCGATCGACATCACGATCGTCGCGGTCGCGATCGCCCGTCTCTCCCAGGAGACGGGCGCTTCGCTGCCGGTGATCCAATGGGTGGCCACCGGCTACACGCTCGCGCTGGCGACGGTCATCCCGGCCGCGGCCTGGGCGATCAGCCGGTTCGGCGCCCGCCGGGTGTTCTTGACCGCGATCGTCGTCTTCACGATCGGCTCCGGCCTCGTCGCGACGTCCTGGAACGTGGAGTCGCTGATCGCGTTCCGGGTCCTGCAGGGGCTCGGCGGCGGCTTCGTGATGCCGGCGGCGATGACCCTGACGCTACGCTCGGCGCCCCCGGCGGAGCGGGGTCGGCTGATGGCCCTGATGGGCCTGCCGGTGCTGATCGGCCCGGTCTTCGGGCCGGTGCTGGGCGGCTGGCTGCTCGACACGATGTCGTGGCGCTGGATGTTCCTCATCAACCTGCCGCTCGGGCTGCTCGGCATCATCCTCGGGCTGCGCAACCTCCCGCGCCTGGACAGCGGACCGAGCGCCCGCCTGGACGTGCGCGGCCTGCTCCTGCTTCCTCCCGCGATGGCGCTCCTCGTGCTGGGCACCTCGTTCGCCGAAGGGACGCTTCTCTCCGCAGAGGTGCTGGTCCCGATCGGAGCCGGGATCATCCTCGTGGCGCTCTTCGTCCGGCACGCCCTCCGCACCACCGCACCGCTCCTGGACATCAGACTCCTCAAGCGTCGCCTGACCGGCGGCAGCGCCGTGCTGCTGTTCTGCTTCGCCGGTGGCTACTTCGGCTCGATGATCCTGGTGCCGCTCTACTGGCAGGTCGTCCGAGGCGAGTCCGCCACCACCGCCGGTCTGCTGATGGCTCCCGCCGGCATCGCGGCCGGGATCATGATCCAGGTCGCCGGCCGTCTCATCGACCGCTTCCCGCCGCTGCCGGTGATCGGCTCGGGCATCGTGGTCTCCACCCTCGGCTTCGCGGCCCTGGCGCTCCAGCTGAGCGCGGATGCGCCCATGCTGGCACTCGCCACGACCCACGCCATCGCGACCGCGGGCGCCGGGTTCGTGATGCTGCCGACCATGACCATCGCCACCCGCTACCTCGAGGACAGTGCCATCCCCGCCGGCTCGACGATGATCAACGTGTTGAACCAGGTCGCCACCGCACTGTGCACAGCCGGCGTCTCGGTGCTCCTGGCAGCCGCGCTCTCCGCGCGCCTGCCCGGACTGGGCAGCGACGGCATCGGTGCGCTCAGCTCCGTGTCGCCTGGCGAGCTCGAGGCCGTCGCGCCGCTGGCCGCCGAGGCCCTGCAGGTCGCGTTCTGGCTCCCGGTCACGATGATGGCGGTCTCGGCCGTGATCGCGTTCGTCGTCTTCCGTCGTTCGCCGTCCGCCGGCTCCATGCCTGTCGACAGCCGTCAGCCCGTGGCTGCGGCGGTCGCCGATTAGTAGCGGTTGCCCGGATACGGCTGGCCGAAGTCCGGGCGACCTGGCCGACGCTGGACGGGACGACCCTGAAGGGGACGGCCGGGGTTGGGCCTGCGGGGGTCGGGTCTGCCGGGGACGGGGCGGGCGGCGGGATAGGCCTGGCCTCGTTGGGCCGGGCCGCCGGGGTAGGGCCCGGCCCGCCGGACAGGTCGGGCGGGGAGGGCATCCTGCTCGCGCCGGCGCCGGCGTCGGCGCCGAGCCAGGAACAGGGCCGCGAGCAGCCCCAGCCCGGAGAGCGCGAGCACTCCGACGGCCATCTCGACATAGCCGATCCCGAACAGCCCGCTCGCGGCCGGCGCCGGGCCCTTCGAGACGTCGGTGAACGTCACCGGGCCCGCCGTCTCGGAGTCGCCGTACGCCAGGGCGTCGGCCGACTCGGACGGCGACGCCGAAGGCGACCCGGAGGGCGACGCCGATGACGACTGCGACGCGGAGGCGGAGGCGGAAGCAGAGGGCGTACGCGACGGAGCCGGCGCCGCGGTCGCCGACCGCTCGGTCCGCGGGGTCTGACGAGGAGTAGGTGACTTGGTCGGCGCCTTGGTCGATGCCGGCGCCCGCGGGGAGGGCTTGGGCTGCGCGGTCGGCCGCACGCCCGGTGGGTACTTGGCGAAGACCTGCACGCCCCAACTGGTGCCGTCGACCACGACGAAGGCGATCCCGATGTGGGTGTAGTCGCCCAGGATGTTGGCCCGGTGCCCATCGGAGCTCATCCAGCCCCGGTGCATCGCGGCACCGGTCCGGTAGCCCTGGGCGACGTTCTCCCCGACCCCCTGCCACCCTTCCGGCACCTGCTCGGCGAGATCAGGATTGTGCGAGAGCGAACCGTCGGCGGCGATCTTGCGAGCCCACTTCCTCGCCAGCGCGTCGAGGGCGGAGTCGCGCGCGAGCGGTTCTCGACCGGCGTCGGCACGCGCGGCGTTCGCCAGCCGCTTGATCGTGCCGCCCTCCCCCGCGGACGCCGGGCCAGCGCTGAGCAGCAGCGCAGCTGTCGCGAGCAGCAGGGCGAGGACACAGGACACGAGGCGATGCATGTGGGGGAACATCCCCGCCAGGGTATCGACCTTTACTCGGGCCCGCTGCGCGCGATGTGGGCCTTCTCGATCAGGCCAGCGCGTCCCGCAGGGTCGAGCGCCAGACGCCGGTGAGCTCCTCGAGCGGGATCTCGACGGTGCCGCCGTCGTAGGAGATCGAGTACGCCGCACCGCCCGTCACACCGAGCTGCGTCGCAGCGACCCCGTGGCGCTCGGCCAGCGAGGTCAGCCGCTCGACGTCGGCGGTCTTCACGGTGACGACCGCGCGGGCCACCGACTCCGAGAAGAGCGCGACGAACGGGTCGCCGGCGAGCGTGACCGAGACACCGATCCCCGAGGACATCGCCGGCTCGGCGAGCGCCTGCATCAGGCCACCGTCGGAGAGGTCGTGGGCGGAGGTGACGAACCTCGCCTCCAGCAGCAGCTCGGCGAGTGCCTTCTCGGCAGCCAGGTTCACCTTGGGCGGCAGGCCACCGAGGTGGCGGTGCACGACGTGGGCCCACTCCGAGCCGGAGAGCTCCTCGTGGGTCTCACCGAGCAGGACGACGACCTCGTCGGCGGCCTGGAAGTCCGAAGGCGTACGCGTGGTGACGTCCTCGATCACACCGAGCGTCGCGACCACCGGCGTGGGGTGGATCGCGGTCTCGCCGGTCTGGTTGTAGAGGGAGACGTTGCCGCCGGTGACCGGGATGCCGAGCTCGAGGCAGGCGTCCTTCAGGCCGCGGGTCGCCTCGGCGAACTGCCACATCACGTCGGGATCCTCCGGGGACCCGAAGTTGAGGCAGTCGGAGATGGCCAGCGGCTTGGCGCCGACGGAGGCCACGTTGCGGTAGGACTCGGACAGCGCCAGCTGGGCGCCGGCGTACGGGTCCAGCTTGGCGAAGCGCCCGTTGGCGTCGGTCGCCAGCGCGACACCGAGGTTGGTCGACTCGTCGACGCGGATCATGCCGCCGTCGGCCGGCTGGGAGAGAACGGTGTTGCCGCGGACGTAGCGGTCGTACTGCTCGGTGATCCAGGACTTGTCGCAAAGGTTCTCCGAGGCGACCAGCTCGAGGATCGTCGAGCGGAGCTCGTCGGCCGAGGCCGCGCGCGGGAGCTTCTCGGCGACGTCGGCCTGCAGCGCGTCCTGCCACGACGGGCGGGCGTAGGGGCGCTCGTAGACCGGGCCGTCGTGGGCCACGGTGGTCGGGTCGACGTCGACGATGGTCTCGCCGTGCCAGTCGACGCGCAGCCGGCCCTCGCCGGTCACGGTGCCGATCACGGCCGCCTCGACGTCCCACTTGGTGCAGATGTCCATGAAGGTCGCCTCGTCCTCGGGCGCGATGACAGCCATCATCCGCTCCTGGGACTCGCTCATCAGGATCTCCTCCGGAGCGAGCGTCGAGTCGCGCAGCGGCACCCGCTCGAGGTGGACGTGCATGCCGCCGTCACCGGCAGCGGCGAGCTCGGAGGTGGCGCACGAGATGCCGGCCGCACCGAAGTCCTGGATGCCGCGCACGATGCCGGCGGAGAAGAGCTCGAGGGTGCACTCGATCAGCAGCTTCTCCATGAACGGGTCGCCGACCTGCACGCTCGGCCGCTTCGCGGGGCCGTCCTCGTCGAACTCGACGCTCGCGAGGATCGAGGCGCCGCCGATGCCGTCGCCGCCGGTGCGCGCGCCGTACATGATCACCAGGTTGCCGGCACCGCTCGCCTTGGCGAGGTGCAGGTCCTCGTGGCGCAGCACGCCGACGCAGAGGGCGTTGACCAGCGGGTTTCCGAGGTAGGAGGCGTCGAAGACGGCTTCACCACCGATGTTGGGCAGGCCCAGGCAGTTGCCGTAGTGGCCGATGCCGGACACGATCCCGGGCAGGACACGGTGGGTGTCCTCCTCGGCCAGCGGGCCGAACCGGAGCGGGTCCATGACGGCGACCGGACGGGCACCCATCGCGAGGATGTCGCGGACGATCCCACCGATGCCGGTCGCGGCGCCCTGGTGCGGCTCGACGTAGGAAGGGTGGTTGTGCGACTCGACCTTGAAGGTCACCGCGTAGCCCTGGCCGACGTCGAGCACGCCCGCGTTCTCGCCGATGCCGGCGAGCATCTTGCCGGCCGGGGTCTCCTGCGGGATCTCGCCGAACTGCTTCAGGTGGACCTTGGAGGACTTGTAGGAGCAGTGCTCGGACCACATCACCGAGTACATCGCCAGCTCCGCACCGGTCGGCCGGCGGCCGAGGATGCGCTTGATCTCGGCGTACTCGTCCTCCTTCAGACCGAGCTCGGCCCAGGGCTGCTCTCGGTCTGGGTCACCGGCAGCGTGGTGCACGGTGTCCAGGAGCGGAAGATCGGACGCAACGGCAGCGGACGAAGTCTCGGTCACGGGCAGAAATCTACGTCAGAAGTGCCTGATCCCCCGAGTCGTCACCCCGGATCCGATCATCTGGGCCGTCCGCGCCACTCCCGCAGGTCGCGGATCTCGCCGAACTCCTCGAGGGCTGCCCGGGCGACCTCGGCGTCCCCGGCGTACGCCGAGACGCTCCAGCCGTGGCCCTCGACCATCTCGGCGGTGATCCAGGTGGCTTCGCCGTGCGGGGTCGGCAGCCGGCGCGGACGCCAGGAGAGCGACATCGCCCCGTCGGTGCGCTGCTCGACCCTCGGGGTCGAGCCGGTGGCGTCGTGCTTCTTCCGACCGGTCTGCCACTCGCCCCAGTGGGCGTAGTGGAGGTGGACCTGCTCGCCGCGCCAGGACATCGAGCACTCGACGAAGAGATCACGCGCGCCGGCCTCACGGCGGGAGCACTCACCGCGCCGGACAGCGTCGTCGTGGCCGGGAAAGACCCACCTCAACCCTTCCACACCGCGTGGGTCCGGACAGCGGGTCAGCGAACCGGACCCGTTCCCGTCCCAGCAGACGTAGGGCGTGTTGGTCCGTTCGGTGGTCGAGCTGACCTGGTCGGCGACCGCGAACGGACCGACCACCTCGCCGCCGTGGGCGACATGGATGATCCCGGCGACCGCGAGCGCGAGCAGGACGGTGATCGCGAAGAGGACGGGCGTGACCCGGTCACGTCGCTTCTGCACAGGCCCCACCCCCTAGCAGTTCGTCCTTTACCAAGGTAACGCCGCAGCGCGGCTTTGGTTAGGGCCAATAAACCAGGGACCAAGGTCCCTCCACGTCCGCCAGCCGAGATCCCTGACCACCCAGCAGGCAGGCATCTAGTCTTCTATCTATAGTTATTCGCTAAAGAAAGGCTATATAGTGTCCTCTCCCACCAAGCTCAGCCGGCGCCACCTCCTGGCCACTGGGGCCGGTACGGTCGCCGCGACCGGTCTCGCCACCCCCGCCAACGCCGCCACCGAAGAACCGTTCAAGGCCCGCAAGGTCGATCGCCCGAGGCGCAGGCCCAACCTCCTGGTCATCCTGGGCGACGACCTCGGCTGGGCCGATCTGTCCGCCTACGGCGCCCCCGACATCGAGACGCCCAACCTGGACCGGCTGGCAGCCTCGGGCGTGCGGTTCACCGATGCGTACTCCGCCTCCGCGGTCTGCTCTCCCACCCGCTTCGGCCTCTACACCGGGCGCTACCCCGGCCGCCTGGCAGGACGTACGCGAGCAGGCTGACCTGGCCCGGAGGCGCCCCGAGGATCTGGCGAAGCTCCGTGCGGCCTGGGAGAAGATCGACGACACCCTGCTGGCGTACCCCTGATGTACGCCCGGCGATCTGATGTCAGGTCAACCAAACAGCGTCGTCTGCGCGAGTCCTCCGGTGTCGATGTGGCTGTTGTGACTAACGTGACGAAACTATGGGGGATTTCATCAGGATCAGGTACGTCAGACGGGCACTCGGCGCCAGCTTGATCGCCGGCGTCATCGGGGTCGCCGGGCTCGCCGTGCCCAGCCCGGCGGCCGCGGCCAACCCGGTCACACCGGGCAGCTTCACCGGCTTCGGCTTCGACCAGTGCGAGGCGCCGTCGCAGATGGCGATGGACCGCTGGTGGAAGCACTCCAACTTCGGCGCGGTCGGCATCTACATCGCCGGCAACTCGCGCGGCTGTCGCAAGCAGACGAACCTCAGCGCGACCTGGGTGCGCAAGCAGCAGGCGCGCGGCTGGCGGTTGCTGCCGATCACGCTCGGGCCGCAGGCGTCCTGCAACCCGCAGTTCCCGCGCTACCGCGACGACCCGCGGATCAGCGCCAGCTCGACCAAGCAGTACGCCGCGGCCAAGCGCCAGGGCATCAGCCAGGCCAACGCGACCGTGGACGCCGCCAAGCGCTACGGCATCGCCGCCGGAAGCACGATGTTCTACGACCTCGAGGGCTTCGACACCGGCAACAAGCGCTGCCGCGAGTCGGCGATGTGGTTCGTCTCGGCCTGGAGCCACCGGATCAAGAAGCTCGGCTACCGCCCCGCGATGTACTCGAGCGCGGCGTCCGGGGTCAAGGCGATGTACGCCGTCTGGAAGGCCCAGCCCCGCGGCTTCGTCTACCCCGCGGACCTGTGGATCGCCGACTGGGACGGCCGTGCCAACACCTCCACCAAGTACATCCCCAACAGCCCCTGGAATCCGCACCGCCGGGTCAAGCAGTACCGCGGCCCGCACAAGGAGACCCACGGCGGCGTCACCATCGAGATCGACTCCAACTATGTGGACCTCGGCCGCGGCTCCTCCGCCCGTCGGGTCACCCACTGCGGCGGCGTGCCGGTCAGCTTCACCAGCTACCCCGACCTGAAGCCGCGGACCAGCTCGTACACGCCCTCGCCGATCTACACGAAGGCGCTCGAGTGCATGCTCCGCGAGCGCGGGAGCTTCAGCGGCCCCATCGACGGGACGTACGACGCGGGGCTGGTCAGGTCGATCAACGCCTGGCAGCGCTCGCACGGCCTGGCGGTGCGCAAGACCTGGACCAGAGCCGCGTGGAAGACGCTGTGGGCGGCCAACAGCCGACCGCTGCTCAAGCGCGGCTCCGCCGGCGAAGCGGTCCGCGACCTCCAGCGCGCCCTCAACGCCACCTCGGCACCCGAGCGCGCGAAGGTCACCGGCGTGCTCGACCAGAACACCCATGTCGCCCTCGTCGCCTATCAGAAGCGGCTCGGACGGACTCCGACCGGCATGGCCACCGAGGTCACCTGGTACGACCTCGCCCACGGCCGCTGATCCCGAACCGGGTCGGCGGTCGGGCTCAGGCGAACGGTCGGGGTCAGGCGAACGGGTTGGGGAGCGCGCCGGGGAGACCGGCGAGGAGCTCGCGAGCTCGGGCCGCGACCTTGTGCTCGACCAGGACCTCGTACTTCGTCGGCACGATGACCTTGACGCTCGAGAAGTCGCGGGTGCCGCGGGTGGCGGCGTAGCCGATCAGCGACCAGACGAGGCCGAAGACGACGCCGAGGAGAATCGTCGACAGCAGGATGAACAGGAAGTTGTCGTCACCGAAGAGCGACATGATCAGGCCGACGAAGACACCGAGCCACGCTCCGGAGAGGACGCCGGCGAGGGCGACCTTGCTCCAGGTGAGGCGGCCGGTGATCCGCTCGATCTGCTTCAGCTCGGTGCCGACGATCATGCAGTTCTCGACCGGGAACTCGTGGTCGGAGAGGAAGTCGACCGTCTTCTGCGCGGCGGCGTAGTCGTCGTAGGTCGCGAGCGACTGGGGAAACTCCAGCTTCAGCGGGCTCTGCGGGTTGCGGACCGGCGAGTTGAAGGACATGCCCCCAGTGTGCCCGACCGCCGAAGAGTCAGGCCTTGAGCACGCCGTTGGCGATGACGTCGAGCATGGGACGTACGTCCTCGGGGGCGAGCGAGGAATGGTCGGCCATGGTCGCGACGCCGCCGAGGAGGCGGCATACGTCGAGGTTGTCGACACCCTCGCGCAGCACGCCGTTGTCGGCCATCTCCGCGAGGACACTCTCGTTGGCGTCGGCATAGGTCTGGCACTTGGTGCGCAGCGGGGAGTCCTGGCAGCCCAGGGACGCCGTGATCTTGGCGGCAGCGCCCTGGTGGCGGGTCAGCAGAGCGACGTACTCCTCGAACCAGGCGAGCAGCTTCTCCCGGCACCCGCCCTCGGTCGCCATCGCCTTCTCGACCTGGCCGGCGACCTCCTCGATCCAGGTCGCCATGATCGCCTCGTGGAGCGCCTCGCGAGTGGGGAAGTGACGGTAGAGGGTGCCTGGACCGACGCCGGCACGCCGGGCGACCTCGTCCAGGGGCGCGTCCAGACCGCGCTCCTTGAAGACCTCGTGGGCGACCTCGATCAGCCGCTCGCGGTTGCGCTGCGCGTCGGCTCTCATCCGGACCTCCTCAGTGGCTACCGCGGGCTGCGGGGGCCTCAAGTTAACAGCAGTCTGCGCCGCAGCATTCAAATGCATTGCTAACCGGAGACTCCCTCCGCTAATCTCGATCAAGCGGAGCATGCCTCCGTTTCACTGTACTCCTCCTCCGTCTCCAACAGGAGCTCTTGAATGACATCCACCGTGGCACCACCCAAGCCACCTGCGGCCACCAAGGCCGCCGGCGCCGGGATCGCCCTGGTCCTGGTCGCCCAGCTGATGATCGTGCTCGACTCGGCCGTCGTGAACGTCGCACTCCCCCGGATCGCCGACGATCTCGAGTTCACCCCGGCGGCACTCACCTGGGTGCTCAACGGCTACTCCCTGGCCTTCGGCGGCCTGCTGCTGCTCGGCGGTCGCCTCGGCGACGTCTTCGGCAGGCGGCGTACGTTCGTGGCCGGCCTCGCCGTCTTCACCCTCTTCTCCTTGGCCGGCGGCCTCGCGCCGACCGACGACCTGCTGGTCATCTCCCGCGCGTTGCAGGGCTTCGGGGCCGCGATCGCCGCGCCTCAGGTGCTCGCACTGCTGACCACCTCCGCGAAGGACGAGGCCGGTCGCGCCAAGGCGATCGCACTCTTCGCCGCGGTCTCCTCCAGCGGCGCCTCGATCGGGCTGATCCTCGGCGGCGTCCTGACCGACATCGCGTCGTGGCGCTGGACGCTGTTCATCAACGTACCGATCGGCCTCGTCGTGCTCGCCCTCGTCGGCCGCCTCGTCTCCGAGACCGCACCGCGACCGGGACGCTTCGACATCGTGGGCGCGGTGACCGCCACCGGCGGCGCCGCCGCGATCGTGTGGTCGCTGATCGGCGCCCCCGAGCACGGCTGGACCTCCGCGCGCACCGTCGGCGGCATCGTCGTCGGCCTGCTCCTGCTGGTCGTCCTCGTGCTCACCGAGCGTCGGGTCGCCCACCCGCTGCTGCAGCTCCACCTCTTCGACAGCCATCGCCGCGTCGCCGCCTTCATCGCAGCGATCGGGTTGGTCGGCGCCCAGTTCGCGACGTTCTACCTCACCGTGATCTACCTGCAGGGCGCGCTGGGTCTGGGGCCGCTCGCCTCCGGCCTGGCGTTCCTGCCGCTGACCCTGATGATCTTCGCGATGTCCCGGGTGGCGCCTCTGATCGCGGCCCGGATCGGGATGCCCGGGGTGCTGGTCCTCGGCGCCACGGGCCTGACCGGCTCGTTCGTGTGGCTGAGCACGCTCACCGAGACCAGCACGTACGCCGGCGCCGTCCTGGCCCCGTTCCTCCTCAACGGCGCCTTCGCCTCCCTCGTCTTCACCTCCACCACGGCCCTCGGCTTGGAGGGAGTCGACGCCGCCCACGCCGGCGCAGCCTCGGGCCTGGTGCAGACGATGCAGCAGCTCGGTGGCGCCATCGGTCTGGCCGTGATCGCCTCGGTCTACGTCGCCAACGGCACCCCCGGCGAGGCCGTCCCGGGCATGCGCGAGGCCTTCTACGCCGCAGCCGCCCTCGGCGCAATCGGGATCATCGCCGCACTGACCGTCGTGCTCCGGCGGCCGTCCAGAACGCCTTCGTACGTCACCGGGCCGGCGGCGGTCGAGGTCGACTGAGTCACACCGAGGTTCGGCCCCGGCTCGCGATCGCGAGCCGGGGCCGATTCGTACGCCGGGGTCAGCCGCCGTAGACGGCCAGCTCCTGCAGGTGCAAGGTGTTGGCGTTGCTGGTGTTGCCGGTGCCGGTCACCCGGACGTACCGGAAGCTCCCGCTCACTGCGTACCAGTCCCCCACGTCAGTCTGCGGGGAGTCTGCCGTCTTGGCTGCGATCGGCGTGTAGGTGATGCCGTCGGCACTGCCCTCCACGGTGTAGCGGTAGGACCGTCGATCCGCGTAGTAGGGCGTCACCCTGACCCCGGAGATGGCGTGTGACGCACCGAGATCGACCCGCAGCCACGCCGGCTTGCCGGCGCACTGTGCCGGGTTGCACAGCCAGTTGGTGTGCAGCTTGGCGTCGACGGCCCGGGCCGGCGTCGCCGCACCCTCGCTGCTGGACGCTGTGGCCGGCTTGCCCTCGCTGAGCGGAGTGGGAAGCTCGCCGCTGCAGGCCAGGGTCGGCGCCCCGAACGAGGCCGCATCGAAGGAACGGTTGCCGTCGGACCGATCGATCACGATCCGAAGCTGGCGCACTCCGCTGATGTCCACGTCTAGGCGGACCGCCTCGGTGCCGGTGGCGGCCAACCCGCTGCGCAGCACCGGGGTGGCGTGGATCCGCCGGCCGTCGCCCCACACCTCCACCACCACGTCGCCGTCGGCAGCATGATTCATCGCATCATCGATGCCGACAACGGTGGTGAACCGCTGACACGACTGGCCCAGCTCGAACCGGGCTTCGCCGGCGGCATTGGTGCCGAGGCCCTTCGAGTAGGCGACGCCGTCCAGCAGGATCGGCGCGCCGGCGCCGGAGGGGGTCGCCGGAGTCACCGTGTCGCGGGCGATCGGATGCTCCCCGTCGTGGTTGCGCGAGGAGGAGAACGGCACGTCGCTCAGCTGGGTCCGGCCAGGCCCGTCGACCGGCAGCACCGCTCTGGCCGTCTTCTGCTTCGTCCCGGCCTGCTGGCCGTAGGTCACCTCGACATCGACCTCGGCCTCGGTTGCCGCCGACGGCAGATCGGCACCGGAAGCGACCGTCCAGCTCATCGTCGCAGTGGCTCCCGGCGCGAGCCGCGAAGGCAGCTCGCCGGCCGCTGTGGCCACGATGCCGTCCGGAGCGGCGACCCGGGCCGCCAGGTTCTCCAGCGCGGCGAACGGGTTGTTGTTGGTCACCGTCAACGCGACCGTGCCCGGGTCCTCGCCGATGGTTCCGGCCGGACGGACCGACACAGCCGCACCGAGGTCGGCCGCAGACAGCTGTTGCAGAGCACGGGTGGCTTCGGCGTAGGTCTCACCCTCGGGCCTCGTCGGGTAGCGATCCGTTGCCCGCGCCCACTCGTCGGCGACCGATTGCCAGCTGATCGCCGCCGGCGCTTCACCTGTCCGCAGGGACTCGCGCAGCGCGGCGAAATAGCGTTCCCAGCGAGGTGCGTAGTAGCCGTTGAGCAGGCCGGACCAGTCGCGATAGGCATAGTCGGTCAGCGACAGGTTCAGCGTCCAGGAGGCGAGGATGCGGCGGGCGTCGTGCTCGAGGGCGGCGGCCTCCTCGGGGGACGAGGCGAAGGCGCGAGCACTCGCCAGCCAGGGGCCCACCATCTGATCGGCCCGGGTGGCGCTGATCCGGTCGGCGGTGTCGATGGCATCGATCCACGCGGTGGTGAGTCGGTCGAACTCCGCGGCGTCATGCTCGGCGTACGCCTGCCGGATCTGGGCCAGCAACGGGTGGGAGTATTCGACGACCACCTGCCGAGCGATCTCGGCGAGGTCGTGTCGGTAGGTGTCGCTGGCGCGCAGCGACGACTTCACCTGCAACAGCGACGGCAGCGCCGCCGCGAAGGCCGCCGGGTCGTAGCGGTTCCCGGGAGCGGTGTAGCTGCTGGGCCGGGTGGCCGTCAGCGACGGTACGGCGGCGAACAGACCGCTGGTTCCGGCTGAGCGGTTGTTGTTCGGAGCGATCGAGTAGGCGGTGTCCTGCAAGGTCTTCCAGGCTGCGCGTGCTGCCGGGTCAGTCGCGCCGTAGCGCGCGTCGGCGTATTCGGCGAACCAGGCGTCCAGGTCGACCGGCCCGGTCTGCCAGGGCAGCTCGGCGAGGAACTCCATCGCGACCGCGTTGTTGTAGCTGGCCTCCGGAAGGATGGCGATACCGTTCAGCGCGCTGTTCGGGCGAGCCCGGAACTCGAAGAACCGTTCGTTCCATGCCTTGATCGGTGCACCGACGGTTGAGTTCCCGCCGAAGTTCCAGATCGAGCCGAAGGCGTACGGCGTGCCCTTCCACTGGGTGTCTCGCTGCGGGTCGAGGTTCCGGTCGGAGAGCCCGTCCACGATCAGCATCCGGCTGCGGTCCACCGCCTCGAGGGTCTCCTGGCGCGGGTTGCTCTGCCAGCCGAGGGCAACCCAGATGGCACCGGGGTGCGCAGCGTCCAGGGCGTCCTGGACGGCGACCGACGCCTTCCCGACCGGGACGGAACCCGCCGACCCGCCCTCGTGCAGCAGGTCCATCTTGTACATAGTCGACGCTCCGACGACCTCGTCCTGGATCTGGTAGAAGCGATCGGCCACCTGACCGAAGAGCTCCTGGGTAGGGGCCAGCCAGTCCGGCCGACGCAGCCCGGACCAGGTGCCCTGCGGGACGGTGATGGCGCCCGGATTTCGGTCGGCGAAGTCGGTCGGCACCGTGCCGAAGTAGCCCGGGAGTACCGGCGTGATCCCCATCGAGCGCATGTAGTCTGCGATGCGTCGGCCGAGGTCGGCGCGCTCTTCCAGCAGGGCGAGAGTGACCGGATCGGTGAAGTTCCACATGTTCTGCATCAGCCACCACTGCTGATAGACCGGCGACGGGATCCAGCCCCGCGCCTCGCTCTCGGAGTACCCGTACTCCTGCAGCAACCGGTAGTAGACCATCTCGGACCCGACCGGGAGGAACATCTCGTTGACGCCGTGCATGGCGTTGATGTCGACGAGCTGCCGCCAGTCGTCGAACGTCCGGAACGGCCCCGAGTAGCCGTCCTCGGTGTCGTTGCCGGAGAACCGGTGCGACACCAGAGATGTGCCTTCGATCGGCCCCGTGGGCAGAGGCAGGGAGCCGCGGATCGGCACCTGGTTCCCGGTCCAGGAGAGGTCCGCCTTCGCGACCTTCTTCAGGTAGGCGTTGACCCCCATCAGGAGTGCGGGGGTGCTCGTCCCCTCGACCAGGATCCGGCTCCCCCGGGAGCTGACCCGATACCGGTCCGTGCTGTCCGGGCGCAGCGACAGCTGGAACCTGGCCGCGTGCCGGCTGCCGAGGAGTCTGACCAGGGCATCCCGGGCCGGGCGGGTGTCGGCCGGGTGCGACGACGCCGCGAACCCGGGCGTCTGCTTCGATGGGCCGGCCGCCGCGACGGTAGCCGATCCGGTGGCTGCGAGCAGGCCGAGCAGCATCGCCATGACGATGCCGACGGTGGTTCCTCTGGCCCGCAGCGGGCTCTGCCGACGATCGCTCGTCGGATGAGCCTGTTGACTGCGTCGCTGGCGTAACGGCATCGTGCCTCCAGAATTATGAAGAACATTTTCGTAATGTGGGCCACATCCTCCTCTCGGACCTCGTGGCGGTCAAGGGATCTGTGGATGTCAGGCGAACAGAGGGAGCCGGTAACTTGTGGTTCATGGGCGAAGATCGGGACGCGCGATGAGGGGAGAGTCGAGCGGGAACGGCGTGCTGCGGCGCCTCAACACCACCGCGGTCCTCGAGGGCGTCCGCGCCGCGGGGGCGGCCGGGGCTCGCATCACCGAGCTGGCGGCAGACACCCGGTTGACCCGGCCGACCGTCTCCCAGGCGATCGACGAGCTGGCCTCCGCTGCCGTCGTCGAGCCGCTGGCACCGTCGGAGCCGTCCGGGGCCGGCCGGCCCGCCACTCGATACGTCCTGCGCAGCGGCCTGCTGCCCGTCCTCGGTCTCGACATCGGGCCCCACCGGGTCGCGGCGACCATCGTCAACGTCCAGGGCGAGTCACTGGCACACGAGGCGATCGAGGTCCTGCCGGGCTCCGCTCCCGGCTCCGTCCGAGGTCAGGTCGGTGCGCTGGTCGACGGCGTACTGCGGGCAGCTGGACTACCGGCCGACCGGATCGGCGCGGTGGTCGCCGGTTCACCCGGCGTCGTCGGCCCCGAGCTGAGCCGGGTGACCATCGCGCCGTCCGCCCCCGGCAACACCGATGCTGGGCTGTTTGCCGACCTCGCCGAGCGATTCCCGGGGCGGCTGCTGGTGGAGAACGACGCGAACCTCGCCGCCATCGCGGCCAGCGTCGAGCACCCGGGCCAGACGCTGGTCGTGATCCATTGGGGTGAGCGACTCGGGGCTGGCGTGGTGATCGACGGCACCCTCCATCGAGGGGCGCACCGAGCGGCCGGCGAGGTCGGACTGATCCCGGTCTCCGCCGATGGCGTGCAGTTCGACGAGCACGGCCGGGGGCCGCTGGAGCATGCCCTCGGCGCTGCCGGGATCGCCGAGCTGGCCAGAACGGAGGCGACCCGTCGCCCCGGCGGGGCGCTACCTGCCGATCGGCCGCTGACGGCTCAGCAGGTCTTTGCCGCCGCCGCGGAGGGTGACCAAGCGGCCGTCGCGGCCGTGTCGGCGGTCGCCAAGAAGATGGTGGAGCGGCTGGCCCCGGTCTTTCTGACGATCGACCCGGATGTCGTGGTCCTCACTGGCGGCATCGCCAACGCCGGCGAGTTCCTGGTGGACCAGCTTCGCCGGCTTCTGCCCAGGTTCACACTGGTCCCACCGGAGCTGGCCCTGCTGGTCCCAGCCGACCGTGCTGTGCTGGCCGGCGCGCTCACCCTGGCCGCGAGCAGAGCCTGGGACGAGCTGATCGCCTCGGTGCAGCCCGGTCACCCCTGGTCGGTCAGCGAGCCAGGACCTTCTCGGCCAGCGACGTGAAGAAGCCGAGGCCGTCGGTGCCGGAGCCGGTGAGGGTCTCCACGGCGTGCTCGGGGTGGGGCATCAGGCCGACGACGTTGCCGGCCGCGTTGGTGATGCCGGCGATGTCGTTGACCGAGCCGTTGGGGTTGACGTCGAGGTAGCGCGCGACGACGCGGCCCTCGTCCTCGAGCCGCTTGATGGTGTCGGCGTCGGCGACGTACTGGCCCTCGCCGTTCTTCAGCGGGACCACGATCTCCTGGTTCTGCGTGAACGCGGAGGTCCAGGCGGTCGAGGTGTTCTCGATGCGGAGCTTCTGGTCACGGCAGATGAACTTGAGGTGGTCGTTGCGCAGCAGGCCGCCGGGGAGCAGGTGGGACTCGACGAGCATCTGGAAGCCGTTGCAGATGCCGAGCACCGGCAGACCCTTCTGCGCGCCCTCGATGACCTCGGTCATGATCGGCGCGAAGCGGGAGATGGCGCCGCAGCGCAGGTAGTCGCCGTAGGAGAAGCCGCCCGGCAGGATCACCGCGTCGACGCCCTGCAGGTCGTGGTCGCCGTGCCAGAGCGCGACGGCCTCGTTGCCACCGACACGGACCGCGCGCTGCGCGTCGACGTCGTCGAGAGTGCCCGGGAAGGTGATGACGCCGATCTTCACTTGGCCGGCTCTTCCACGCGGACGACGAAGTTCTCGATCACCGTGTTGGCGAGGAAGGTCTCGGCGAGCTTCTCGATCTGGGCGAGCGCGTCGTCGGTGACCTCAGGGATCTCCAGCTCGAACCGCTTGCCCTGACGGACCTCGGTGACCCCGGTGAACCCGAGCCGCGGCAGGGCGCCGAGAACGGCCTTCCCCTGCGGGTCGAGAATCTCGGGCTTGGGCATGACGTCGACGACAACGCGAGGCATGGCTGCAGTCTAGGTGGGCCATACGCTGCTCACCTAAACCGATCGCTATCGGCGACGCCGGGATTTACTGTCGGTCCTCGTGCGCCATCTGCTGATCGACCTCACACCGCTGCGCACGTCTCCCGCTTTCCGCCGCTTCTTCCTCGGGCGAGCGGTGTCGGAGCTCGGTGGGCAGATCTCGGTCGTCGCGGTGATGTACCAGGTCTGGGAGGCGACCCACAGCCCACTCTGGTCGGGCAGCGTCGCGCTCGCCCAGCTCGTTCCGATGCTCGTCGCCGGGCTCTGGGGTGGCGCGGTGGCGGACCGGGCAGATCGGCGATCGATCCTGATGGCCACCACTCTCACCCAGGTCGTACTGGCGCTGCTGCTGATGACGCAGGCGCTGTGGCTGGGCGCCTCGCCGTCGTCGCTCGGGCTGGTCCTCGTGCTGGTCGCGCTCATGGCCGCCGCCGGCGCGGTCGCGGCACCTGCGGGCATGGGCGTGATCCCCCGGCTGCTCCCCACCAACCAGGTCGCTGCCGGGCTCGCCCTCAACCGGCTGAGCTTCCAAGGGTCGATGCTGGTGGGTCCGGCGTTGGGTGGGCTGATCATCGGCTACGCGGGTCTCGAGATCGCGTACGCCGCCGACGCGCTCTCCTTCACCGTCGGGTTCCTCGGCATCATCGGACTCCCCCGCCTCACCCCCGTGACCAGGACGAACGGCGGCGGCATCCTCGAAGGGCTGCGCTTCGCGGCCACTCAACCGGTCGTCCGGGGCGTGCTCCTCGTCGACCTGGCAGCCACCGTGCTGGCGATGCCGGTGAGCCTCTTCCCGCTGATCAACGAGGAGCGGTTCGGCGGCGACCCGCGTACGCTCGGGCTGTTCCTGACCGCTATCGCCGTCGGCGGTGTCGCCGCCTCGCTCGTGTCCGGCTCCTTCACGAGGCGCAGCCGGCCCGGCCTGATCATGATCTGTGCCGCCGCCGTGTGGGGCGCCAGCCTCGGTGCCGTCGGGCTGGCCACCTCTGCCTGGCTGTGCCTCGCCCTCCTCGCCGTCGCGGGTGCCGCCGACTCTGTCAGCGTGGTCACCCGCGGGGCCCTGATCCAGCTCGCCGTGCCCGACGACCTACGCGGCCGCACCGCCGCGGTCGAGATGATCGTCGGTGCCGGCGGCCCGGAGGTCGGCAACCTGCGCGGCGGCGCGGTAGCCCAGCTGACCTCTGGCTCGTTCGCCCTGGTCAGCGGGGGCATCGCCTGCCTCCTCGCCCTGGCCGCCGTCGGCGCCACCTCGCGCCAGATGCTCGCGTTTCGTACGGATCGGGACGCCGTTTAGCTCGAAGATCGCAGCCACCAGATGACTGCGATCTTCGAGCTACGGCTGCTGCCGGCGTACGGGATGTCCTATTTGAGCTCGCGCTTGAGGATCTTGCCGGTGGCGGTCATCGGCAGGGCGTCGACGATCTCGACGATGCGCGGGTACTTGTAGCTCGCCATCTGCTCCTTGGCCCAGGCGATGATCTCCTCGGGGGTCGCCGAGGCGCCGGGCTTGAGCACGAGGACGGCCTTGATCTCCTCGCCGTGGGAGTCGTGCGGGACGCCGATCACGGCCGCGAGCGAGATCGCCGGGTGGGTCAGCAGGACCTCTTCGATCTCACGCGGGTAGACGTTGAAGCCGCCGCGGATGATGAGCTCCTTGGCGCGGTCGACGATGTAGTACCACCCGTCCTCGTCACGCTTGGCGAGGTCACCGGAGCGGAACCAGCCGTCCTCGGTGAGCACCTCCGCGGTGGCCTCGGGGCGGTTGTAGTAGCCCTTGAAGATGGCGTGGCCCTTGATCGCGATCTCACCGATGGTGTCGGGGGTCCACTCGACCTCGTCCCAGGACGCGGGGTCGATGAGCTTCATCTCGACGCCGGGAATCGGGACACCGATCGAGCCGGGTCGCACCGGCTGGCCGTAGACCGAGAAGGACGCCACCGGCGACGTCTCGGAGAGGCCGTAGCCCTCGAGGATGGAGACCCCGAAGCGCTTCTCGAACTCCTTGTGGATCTCGACCGGGAGCGCGGAGCCACCGGCGGCAGCGAGCCGGAGGTTCTTGGCGAGGGTGGCGACGTCGGTGTCCTCGGACAGCGCACCGAGGAGGCCCCAGTACATCGTCGGGACGCCCGCGAAGAAGGTCACCTTCTCCTTGATCATGGTCGCCAGCGCAGCCGCGGCGTCGAAGCGCGGCAGCAGCACGACGGTGCCACCGAAGGCGAACGCGCCGTTCTGCACGACGGACTGGCCGAACGCGTGGAAGAGCGGCAGCACGGCGAGATAGGTGTCCGGCCGGTCGGCGTCGGCGGCGAAGAGCTCGGCACCGGCCAGCGCGTTGTCACGCATGTTGCGGTGACGCAGCTCGGCGCCCTTGGGCTGCCCCGTGGTGCCGGAGGTGTAGAGGATGACCGCGGTGTCGTCCTCGTCGGTGGCCGCCGTTTCGAAGGTCGGCGGCTGGGCCGCGATCCCCTGGCCGAGCGTGGTGACGCCCTCGATCGGCGACGGGGCGGCCGGGTCGGCGGTGATCAGGAAGAAGTCCTCGACCCCGGCCTCCTGCGCACCGGCGTGGGCCTCGGCGCCGATGGCCAGCTCAGGAGTGCCCTGGAACGCGAAGAGAGCCTTCGCGTCGGAGTCCTTGAGGTGGTAGGCCACCTCGCGGCCCTTGAGGAGCACGTTGAGCGGTACGACGGTGGCGCCGGCCTTGAGGATGCCGAAGTAGACCATCGTGAAGTAGGGCAGGTTCGGGCTCATCAGGGCAACCCGGTCGCCTGCGCCGATGCCCTTGCTCGCCAGCAGGTTCGCGACCTGGTTCGCAGCGCCGTTGACCTGGGCATAGCTCAGACGGGTGTCGCCCAGGACGATCGCGGTGCGCTCGGGATGGTTCGCCGCGGAGTCTTCCAGCAGCGAAGCAAGGTTGTACGTGGACACTTGGCCTCCAGTGGTGTGCGTGCTACGCGTCACAACCTACCCGCGCGTAGCGTTTCCGTGAACCACGTCTCGATTTAGTGCGACACGTGTCATCGAACCTTTACCCGGACCGCTCAGAAGCGGTGGCCGGTGAGCTTCTCGTACGCCTCCACGTACTTCGCCCGCGTGCGGGCGACGATCTCCTCGGGCAGCTCCGGCGGCGGGCCGCCGGCGGCGCGGTCCCAGCCGGACTCGGGCGAGAGCAGCCAGCGGCGGATGACGTCCTTGTCGAAGCTCGGGATCGCAGAACCGGGGTGCCACTGGCTCGCGTCCCAGTAGCGGGACGAGTCCGGCGTGAGCACCTCGTCGGCGAGCACGATCGTGCGGATGCCCAGGTCGTCCTGGCGTACGCCGAACTCGAACTTCGTGTCTGCCAGGATGAGGCCGCAGCCGCGGGCGATCTCGTCGGCCCGCTGGTAGACCGCCAGGGTCAGTCGGCGCACCGCGGCGGCGTCGTCCTCGCCGATCAGCTTCGAGACGTACTCGTAGGTGACGTTCTCGTCGTGGTCGCCGAGCTCGGCCTTGGTCGCCGGGGTGAAGATCGGCGGGGTCAGCCGGGAGCCGTCGACCAGGCCGTCCGGCAGACGGATGCCGCAGACCTCGCCGGTGGTCTCGTACTCGCGCAGGCCCGAACCGGTCAGGTAGCCGCGCGCGACGCACTCGACGGGGAGCATGTGGAGCTTCTGTGCGACCACCGCGCGACCGGCCACCGACTCCGGCACGTCGGTGGAGAGGACGTGGGTCGGCACCAGGTCCTCGAACTGCTCGAACCACCACAGCGAGAGCCTGGTGAGGATCTCGCCCTTGTCCGGGATGACCGTGTCGAAGACGTGGTCGAACGCCGAGATGCGGTCGCTGGCGACCATCAGGAGCTGGCCCGCGTGCGGACCCGCCTCGAGCTCGTAGAGGTCGCGCACCTTGCCGGAGTGAAGGTGCTTCGCGCCCGGGATCGCCGGCGCCGGCGGGATGTTGAGTTCAGCCACGTACTCAGCCTAAGAGATGGGCGGACCGGGGCGTGTTACACCTCCGCCCGCTGTGGCATCGTTCGAGCCATGGCCGAGACAGCTGAACAGATC
Organism: Nocardioides panzhihuensis; assembly: GCF_013408335.1. Taxonomy (NCBI): domain Bacteria; kingdom Bacillati; phylum Actinomycetota; class Actinomycetes; order Propionibacteriales; family Nocardioidaceae; genus Nocardioides; species Nocardioides panzhihuensis. Next base: position 4,533,898 of record NZ_JACBZR010000001.1, read on the forward strand.
TACGCCCGGGTCCAGGCCGCTGGCGAGCTGCCCGCACCGAGCGTGACCGAGTGGGACGTCTTCCCGTGGGTCGTACGCGACGGGGAGATCTCCCCCAAGCCGCTCGCTCCCCCGGCCCCCGAGGAGCCTCGCAGCGGTGAGGACGGGGTGGACTGCAACCTGTGCGGCACCGAGCTTCCGGGTATGATCTGGCAGGACGAGAGCTGGCGGGTCAAGCACCTGGTGCAGTCCGGGCTGCCGCTGGTGCTGATCCTGGAGCCGCTCGAGCACTACGACCTGCCCGATCTCGACGAGCACCAGGCGGCCGAGTTCGGGGTCCTCACCGTGCGGATCGCCCGGATCGTGGAGAGCCTGCCGAACATCGCCCGCTGTCACGCGATGCGCATCGGCGACGGCGCCGAGCACCTGCACATGTGGTTCCTGGCCCGCCCGGAGGACCTGCCCTCCGTACGCGGCAGCTTCTCACCCGACTGGGACGACATCCTTCCGCCCGGACCCGAGGACGTCTGGCGCGCCGACCTCGCCGAGGTCGCCCGCAAGCTCGCCACCCATTGCGGCGAAGCCCTCGTGTGAACCCTCGTCTGGCGGATCAGTCGTTGCTGCGCCAGCGAAGCACCCCGGCCACCACGGACAGCACCACGACGACTGCGCCGTAGGAGTAGGTCGTGGCCGCGAGACCGATCTGCGGCGTCAGCACCCCGGCGACGACCGCCGGGACACCGAACGCCAGGTAGGACACGATGAAGATCACCGCGAAGACCTCCGCCCGCTCATGGGGAGGCAGGAGCGGCATGATCGTGCGCAGGATGCCGAAGAAGGCCGTGCCGAAGCCGGTGCCCGCGATGACCACCGCGATGAGGTACGCCGCCGCCGAACCGGTCGGGAGCGCGAGCAGGCTGAGCACCGTGCCGCCGGCCAGCGCGGCCGTGCCGTAGAGCGTCGTCGCCCGGGCCGAGCGGTTCCGGAAGACGTACGCCGCCACCGCACCGGACCCGGCGAGGGCACCGATGGCCAGCCCCTGGAGGACATGGCTGGTGGCGCCCAGCTCGGTGCGTACGATCGCAGCGCCGAGGGAGAGGAACAGCCCACCGGTCGCCCAGCCGGCGAAGATCGCCGGGGCGCTGCGGGCGAGCAGGCCCCGGATGGCGGGCGGCACGGACACCCGCGGACGCAGCGAGGCGACCAGGCCGTCGTGACGTGGCGCGGTCTCCGGGGCGAGCCATACGACCGCCGCGAGCAGCAGGGACAGCACGACGAGGGCGTCGAACACGATGAGCCGCGCGTCGCCCGTCACCTGCATGGCCACACCGGCCACGACGGCACCGACCGCCAGACCGACCATCGGCGCGATCGCGTTGACCACGGCCGCCGAGCCCGGCCGCGACGGCCGCTCGAAGTCGGCGATGGCGGCCGACAGGGTCGAGAGCAGCAGTCCGCTGGCGATCCCCTGCAGGATCCGCGCCTCGAAGAGGACGGCGGCGGAGTCCGCGACCCGGAACAGGGCGAAGCTGGCCGCCAGCAGGAGGAACCCGACGGTCACCACCGGTCGCCGGCCGACGTGATCGGAGACCGACCCGAACACCAGCAGCGTGCCCAGCAGCGCCACGGCATAGACGGCGAAGACCGCCGTCATCACCCAGGGCTGGAGCCCGAGGCTCACCTGGAGGTCGGGGTAGAAGGGCGAGGGAGCACTGGCGCCGGCCATCATCAGCACGACCGCCCCGAGCGTCACTCCCGCGCCGAGTCTCCGCCCGGCGACGGTGTCCGTCGTCGTCCCGCTCACTGCTTCTGCCGACATCACCACTCCATCCATGGTTCGAACTATTTCGAACCTTTTAGGAGCGTACGTGCCGTTCCACTGATTGTGCAACTATTATCGAACCATGAGCACTTCCCCGGACCTGCCGCATCCCGAGCGCTCCGAGATCTCACTGACGACCGTGCTCTTCGCGCTCAGTGATCCGGAGCGCCTGGCGATCGCCCGCCAGCTGGTCGACGGTCCCCTCGACATGGCGGAGTGCCACCTGAGCAACCCGGACGTGCCGAAGTCGACCAAGTCGCACCTGATGAAGGTGCTGCGTACGGCCGGTGTGGTGCGCAACGAGGCCAACGGCCGCGCCCGGCGCCTCTCGCTGCGGCGCGAGGATCTCGACGCGCGCTTCCCGGGGCTGCTCGACGCCGTGCTCTCCGCCGAGGACGACGGACCGAAGCCCTAGGCCCCTAGGACCGGCGCCAGGGCGCCGGGCGGCCGTGCAGGAACCACTCCATGTTGCGGGTGATCCACGGCAGCCCGAAGTAGGTCATGAACGGCACCGTCACGACCATCACGGAGAGCACCTTCAGCGGCAGCTCCCAGTCCGTGGTGAGCGGCCCGATCAGCCAGTTGGCGAGCAGGCTGACCGGATAGAACATCAAGAAGATCGTGATCGTCTGCTTCCACCGTGCCGGCGCGGTCGCGACCCCGGAGACCTGCTCGACGTCGTAGGTGCTCGGCGGGTCGAACCAGCCCTCGATGCCGGTACGCCGCTCGATCGTGGTCTCCTCGACGAACGGCTCGCCCGCACCCAGCCACCAGTCGCGCTGACGGCTGGTGTCCCAGCTGCCCAGGGTCTCGTGGGAGTCGAAGCGGTAGAGCAGGTGCCACTGATCGGACTCCGGCGACGGCCGCACCCAGCCCGCGCCGAGGAAGCCGGGGAACTCGCTGGCCAGGCGGATCCCGGCCTGCATCCACGCGACCATCTCGTCGCGACGCTCCACAGAGACTCGTCGGGCGATGGTCACGGTTACCGGATCGGACATGCCGTCATCGTCGCAGGCAGATCCGCCACTTTCCGATCCGTCGCGTGGGTTTGCGGGCATTCTGTGGCGAAGATCAAACCGATCTGGCTCCTGAGGAGTCAGACGGCGACGTCGGAGACCCCCGGGATGCTGACGCCGCCACGTCGCACCAGAGCCTGCTCGCCCCGCTGGACGACCTTGTAGAAGCGCTCGCTCCTCCCGCGCAGCAGCGGTGTCGGCCCGAGGAGCGAGAGACGGCCGTGAGCCAGGCGGCTGGCGGTGCGTACGGCACGCCATCTCGTCTCGTGGACGGGCGACCACGGGATGCCGTAGCGCTCGCGGACGAGCGGCGGGAGGCTCCCCTGGACGACGGTCCGGAGCGTCTCGGAGGTCAGTGACCCACCCGGGAGGTGGTAGCCCGCGGTGCCGGCGATGTGGCGCCCGACCAGGCGGGCCTCCTCGACCAGGTGCGGCTCGTCCGACGCGAGCCAGGAGTCGAAACGACGGCGGAAGTCGGGATAGGACGCCGGCGCGGCCGAGGCCGGCATGCCGAAGAGGCCGGCCCAGGTCACGAAGTCGTCGAAGAGCTCCTCACGCTCGGCCGGACGGAGCGGGCGGACCAGGGCGTCGTACATGAACTCGGTCGAGTCCAGCGCGAACGCCGCCGTCCACCACATCAGCCCGGGGTCGACAGCGGAGTAGGGCGAGCCCGCGGGATGAGCGGGACCACCGTCGACCGCCATCGCTCCTTCGACGGGCACATGCCGCTTCGCCGTGAACGCGAGCGCCCGGTCGGCCTCCTCCTTGCTGCCGAGGAAGACCGTCTCCATCAGCCGAGCGGTCAGCGCGAGCCGGGTGTAGGGCGTTGTCCGGTGGGCCGTGTGCTGGGCGGTGCCGACGAAGAGCCGCGGGTGCAGCCCACCGAGCATCAGCGCCCGCTGGCCCCAGGTCAGGCCGACGGCGCGCTGACGCATCGCACGGACCACCATCGAGTCTGCGGCGAAGTACCCGGGCATACCGACAGTCTGCCACCGTCCGGGTCCGACGACCGGTGGTTCAGGCGGGCTCGAGCGCAGGAACGACGTACTCCCTGGTCAGCGGCGCGAACTCCGCGCCCTCGGTGATCTCGGCCAGGCTCGCCCAGCGCAGCTCCGCGATCTCGGCGGCGGCATCCGGCGTCACCTCGCCGGCCCAGGTGAAGACGGTCGAACGCACCAGATGGCCCGGTTCGTTGGCGGCGTCCGCCTCGAACTCGCCGAGCAGCGTGAGGTCCTCGACCCCGAGCCGTACGCCGAGCTCCTCCGCCACCTCGCGGACGGCCGCCTCCGCGGCCGACTCCGCCGGCTCCAGCTTCCCGCCGGGAAGCATGAACTTCGTGGTGCCGCTCTTGCGGACGGTCAGCATCCGCCCGTCACGGTCACGGAAGACGACCGCCGCGACGGTGATGACCAGACTCATGCGAGCAAGGATGTCATCGCTTCACGACTCGGTCGAACTCCGCGGCATCGACCCACTTCAGGCTCTTCAGGACCGCGGCGAACTCGTCCGGGTTCAGGGTCGTCGACTCGATGAGGATGCTCGTGGGCATGCCGGCGCCGCTCAGCTCGTCGATCGGCGGCGTCACCGCGAAGACGAACGCTTCCTCCGGCACGGCGCCGGACAGCGCCTCGACACCTGCGACACGGAGCTCACCGGTGAAACGGGTGCAGTACTTGTCGTTCCCGCGCGGGTCCCCGCCGGTGCCGGTCACGTAGACCTCGCCACCGGGGCCGGTCCAGCGCTCGGCCCCTTCATGGTCCACACCCGTCCAGCCGGGGGCATCGACGATCAGCTGCTTGCCCTGAGCCACCTGTGGGACGGAGACGGTCGTGGGCTCGTACGCCGGGCACGGATCTTCCACCTCCCTCTCGGGCTCGGCCGGACCGAGGGAGGGGGTCCCGCCCAGGCTCTCGCCCGACGTGGGGGCCTGGCTCGACTCGTCAGCGGCGGGCGGCGAACCGGCCGCCGGCACAGCGGTGGTCTCCGGTGTCTGGGTGGCCGCCCAGACACCGAGGGTGATGGCGGCAACCGCCGCGGCTGCGGCGGCAGGCACCAGCCAACCTCGATGGCGCCCGTGGGTGGTGGTCTCGTCGGACATGATCTCCTCCAGGAGCAGTTGTCGCTCCCGAGAAGGCACAGCGCGGCGAACCCGGTCTGCATCGACGGGGTTGTGGCGGCGCAGTCTCTCGATCGGGTCGGTCATCGGCCCTCCTCGGTCGCGAAGTCGTGGGGTACGCCCCGCACATGTCCGGCCGTCGACGCAGCGTCACCCGACGCAGCGTCACCCAACGCCTCGGCGAAGCGCGCCCGCGCCCGCGCGAGCCGCATCCGCGCGGTCCCCGCCGCGATCCCGAGAACGGCCGCCGCCTCGCTGGGGCTCAGATCGTCCCAGGCGATCAGTGTGAGCAGCTCGCGGTCGGCCTCCGACAGGACCGCCAGGGCGCGGCGTACGCGATCCTGCTCGGCCACGCCGTCGGCCGGGTCAGGGGCGGCTGAACCCGCCAGGAGCGTACGCAGCCGCTCCCCCAGCCGCGCCCGACGCCGGGTCGAGCGATGCTGGTTGAGGAGCACGTTGCGGGCGATCCCGAACAGCCACGGCCGGAAGTCACCCGGCGGGGCGTCGTCGAGCCGCCGCCACGCGACCAGGAAGGTCTCGCTGACCACGTCCGCGGCATCGGCCGGCTGGTCGACGCGGCGCAGCGCGTAGCCGAGGACCGCCTGGAAGTTGGCGTCGTAGAGCGCCCGGAAACGCACGGCGGACGGATCGGCGAGACGGCTCACGCCCTACCATGTCCGGCTCGTCACCGGGCGTCACACATGAGCTCTAGAGAATCTCGCCAGGAGCGTAGGCGGCGGCCTCGGGGTAGCGGGCGGTGACGGCCTCCACGCGGCGTACGACCTCCTGCACCTGCGCGACGGCGGCACCGGTGAACTCGATCGGAGCCGCGACCAGCGAGGTGATCTGCTCCTGGGTCAGCCCGAGGCGCGGGTCGGCGCCGAGCTTGGCGAAGACGTCGTTCTCGACCTGCCCCTTGCGCATCGACAGCGCGGTGCCGACGGCGGCCTCCTTGATCGCCTCGTGCGCCTCCTCGCGCCCGACCCCGTTGCGGACGGCGGCCATCAGCACCTTGGTGGTCGCCAGGAACGGCAGGTAGCGGTCGAGCTCGCGCTGGATCACGGCCGGGAAGGCACCGAGCTCGTCGAGCACCGTCAGGAAGGTCTGGAAGAGGCCGTCGGCGGCGAAGAACGCGTCCGGGAGCGCGACGCGGCGCACGACCGAGTCGGAGACGTCGCCCTCGTTCCACTGGTCGCCGGCCAGCTCGGAGATCATCGAGAGGTAGCCGCGCAGCACGACCGAGAGGCCGTTGACCCGCTCGGTGGAGCGCGAGTTCATCTTGTGCGGCATCGCGCTCGAGCCGACCTGGCCCTCCTTGAAGCCCTCGGTGACCAGCTCGTTGCCGGCCATCAGCCGGATCGTGGTCGACAGGTTGGAGGGGCCGGAGACCAGCTGGACCAGCGCCGAGACCGCGTCGAAGTCGAGGGAGCGCGGGTAGACCTGGCCGACCGAGGTGAAGACGTTGTCGAAGCCGAGGTGGGCCGCGACCCGCTCCTCCAGAGCGGCCAGCTTCGAGGCGTCGCCGTCGAGCAGGTCGAGCATGTCCTGGGCAGTGCCCATCGGGCCCTTGATCCCGCGCAGGGGGTAGCGGGCGATGAGCTCCTCGACCCGCTGGATCCCGACGAGCATCTCGTCGGCGACGGTCGCGAACCGCTTGCCGAGCGTGGTCGCCTGGGCCGCGACGTTGTGGCTGCGGCCCGCCATCACGGTGGTCTCGTGCTCGGTCGCCAGCCGGGCCAGGCGCGCCAGCGTCGCGACGGCGCGGTCGCGGATCAGCTTCAGCGACGAGAGCACCTGGAGCTGCTCGACGTTCTCGGTCAGATCCCGCGACGTCATGCCCTTGTGGATGTGCTCGTGACCGGCCAGCGCGGCGAACTCCTCGATCCGCGCCTTCACGTCGTGGCGCGTCACCCGCTCACGGGCCGCGATCGAGTCGAGGTCGACGCCGGCCTCACCTTGGGAGACGACCTTCTCGTACGCCTCCACGACGCCGTCGGGGACCTCGATGCCGAGATCCTTCTGGGCCTTGAGCACCGCGATCCAGAGCTGTCGCTCGAGCACGATCTTGTGCTCGGGGCTCCAGATCGCAGCGAGGTCGGCAGCGGCGTAGCGGTTGGCGAGGACGTTGGGCACCACAGTCACGGTCGCCATCCTCCCATGTCGGGGCCCACCCCACTAACGTGGCGGTATGGCTCTGCAGATCCTCGCCAGGCGGCCCGACCCGGCGATCTACACCTTGCCCTGGTCTCGGGCCTTGGAGGACTGGCCGGACGACGTCGTGGTGCCGCTGACGCGTGGCCTGAGCCGCCACGTCGTACGCATCGTCCGCGTGCGCAACCACCTCTACGCCGTCAAGGAGACCCAGGCCGACATCGCGCGACGCGAGTACGACATGTTGCGCGAGCTGCAGCGCATCGGCCTGCCGACGGTGGTCGCCAAGAGCGTCGTCACCGGTCGCACGGACCACGACGGCAACGAGCTCGGCGCCGCGCTGATGACCGAGCACCTCACCTACTCGCTCCCCTATCGCGCGCTGTTCGAGCGGGGCATGGCCGCCGACCGGCTCCCGAGCCTGATCGATGCCCTCGTGGTCCTGCTCGTACGCCTCCATCTGGCCGGCTTCTACTGGGGCGACGTGTCCTTGTCGAACGTCCTCTTCGTCCGCGACGCGGCCGGGTTCGCCGCCTACCTGGTCGACGCCGAGACCGGGGAGCTGAAGGCTGAGCTCTCCGACCGGCTGCGCGAGTACGACATCGAGGTCGCCTGCCAGAACATCTTCGGCGAGCTGCTCGACCTGCAGGCGAGCGAGGCGCTGCCGGAGGCCTTCCCGATCGACGCGATCGTCGAGCGGCTGCAGAGCCGCTACGACGTGCTGTGGCGCGAGCTCACCGAGGAGCAGGTCTTCTCCGCCGAGGAGATGTGGCACATCGAGCAGCGCATCGAGCGCCTCCACGACCTCGGCTTCGACGTCGAGGAGCTCGACATCACCACCAGCGAGGACGGCGACACCGTGGCCCTCCGCCCGCGGGTGGTCGAGCTCGGCCACCACCGTCGCGAGCTGCGTACGCTGACCGGGCTGGACGTCCAGGACGCCCAGGCGAGGCGGATCCTCAACGACATCTCCGCCTTCCGTGCCACCCGCGAGCTCGGCGACCTGCCGATCGAGGTCGCCGCGGGCCGCTGGTTGCGCGAGGTCTACGAGCCGATCGTCGCGATGCGCCCGCCCGACGCCACCGCCAAGCTCACCCCGGCGCAGATGTTCCACGAGATCCTCGAGCACCGCTGGGTGCTCTCCCAGTTCGCGGGCGAGTGGGTCAAGCTCATCAACGCCGCCGAGTCCTACTACGAGGACGTCCTCCACAGCCGTCCCGACGAGGCCGTCACCCCGCCCGCCGCGGAATGAGCGCCGGGTTGCATAAGGTGGCCCCGTGAAGATCCTCGTCGTCGGCACCGGTGGTCGTGAGCACGCGCTCGCTCTGAAGCTCTCCCAGGAGGGGAACGAGGTGTACGCCGCACCCGGGAACCCCGGGATCGCGCAGTTCGCCACGCTCCGGGACGTCGACATCATGTCCGGTCCCGCGATCGCCTCGCTGGCGGGCGAGCTGGGCGTGGACCTGGTCGTCGTCGGGCCCGAGGCGCCGCTGGTGGCCGGGGTCGCCGACGCCGTCCGCGACAACGGGATCGCCGTCTTCGGGCCGTCGCAGGCGGCCGCGCAGCTCGAGGGATCGAAGGCGTTCTCCAAGGACGTGATGGCGGTGGCCGGCGTCCCGACCGCGGGCTCGCGGGTCGCGACCACCCCCGAGGAGGCGGCCGCTGCGCTGGACGAGTTCGGCGCTCCGTACGTCGTGAAGGACGACGCTCTGGCCGCTGGCAAGGGGGTGGTGGTGACGCGTGACCGCGACGAGGCCCTGGCCCACGCGGCCGCCTGCGACCGGGTCGTCATCGAGGAGTTCCTCGACGGCCCCGAGGTCTCGCTGTTCGCGATCTGCGACGGTTCCCGCGCCTACGCCCTGCAGCCGGCGCAGGACTTCAAGCGGATCTTCGACGGCGGCAAGGGCGGCAACACCGGCGGGATGGGTGCCTACTCCCCGCTCCCGTGGGCTCAGCCCGACCTGGCGGCGGTCGTGCTCGAGACGGTCGTCGAGCCGACTCTCGCGGAGATGACCGAGCGCGGTGCGCCGTTCGTCGGGTGCCTCTACGTCGGGCTGTCGCTGACCGCCAAGGGCCCGAAGGTGATCGAGTTCAACTGCCGCTTCGGTGACCCCGACGTGCAGCCGGTCCTGGCTCTTCTGGAGTCCTCCCTCGGCGAGCTGCTCCTGGCAGCCGCGACGGGCTCGCTGGACACCGTCAGTGAGCCGACCTTCTCCGACGGCGCCTCGGTGACCGTCGTGCTGGCCTCGGCCGGTTACCCGGAGTCCTCCTCGAAGGGCGACGTCATCACCGGCGCCGGCAACGCCAACTCGATCAACGACGTGGACGTGATCCACGCCGGCACGGCGATCGTGGACGCATCCACGGCCGAGGAGCCCGACCACCGCCATCTGGTCACCGCGGGCGGCCGCGTGCTGGCGGTCCGGGCCAAGGGCTACGACATCGACGACGCGCGCTCGCGGGCGTACGCCGCCGCCGACCTGGTCACCTTCGACGGTCTCCAGCGACGCTCCGACATCGCGGCCGAGCCGCTCGGAGTGGTCGAAGGCGCCTCGCTGCTTTGAGCCTGGGCGTATTCTGCCGAGCATGACCTGGGTCGTGTTCGGCGTAGCCGTCGTCGTCGTTCTCGGCCTCATCATCGCGGCCTGCAACAAGGCGCTGCGCTCCTCGCGACGCGGCGTCTCCTCCGGGATCGGCGACGGCCTCGGCAGCTTCATCGACGTCTTCGACCCCGGGAACGCGCGCGCCGCGCGCGACCTGAAGGATCAGGACAACGTCGGTCATGTCGTCCCGTCGCCCGACGGCGACGATCCGCCCCACGGGGTGGACCTGAAGGCCGGACGGGTCACGATCCGGCGCTCCTGACAGGCCCGCTCCTGACAGGCTGAGAGCGGCCCACAGGACCACTCCCAGCTCGTCGCGTCAGGTCAGGTCAGCGAGTTGATGATGACCGTCTCGTCGCGGGCCGGGCCGACCCCGATGACGGACATCCGGGCGCCGGAGATCTCCTCGACGTACTTCACGTACGCCTGCGCGTTGGCCGGGAGGTCGTCGAACGACCGCGCTCCCGAGATGTCTTCCTTCCAGCCCGGCAGCATCTCGTAGATGGGCTTGGCGTGGTGGAAGTCGGTCTGGTTGACGGGCATCTCGTCGTGGCGCACGCCGTCGACGTCGTAGGCCACGCAGACCGGGATCTCGTCGAGACCGTCCAGCACGTCGAGCTTGGTGAGGACGAAGTCGGTGACACCGTTGACACGGGCGGCGTAGCGGGCGATGACCGCGTCGTACCAACCGCAGCGACGCGGCCGGCCGGTGGTGGTGCCGAACTCGTGGCCGTTGTCACGCAGGTAGGCGCCGGAGGCGTCGAAGAGCTCGGTCGGGAACGGCCCCTCCCCCACGCGGGTGGTGTAGGCCTTCACGATGGCCACGACGCGGTCGATCCGCGTCGGCGGGATCCCGGAGCCGGTGCAGGCGCCGCCCGAGGTGGCGTTGGAGGAGGTCACGAACGGATAGGTGCCGTGGTCGACGTCGAGCAGCGTCGCCTGGCCGCCCTCGAGCAGCACGGTCTCGCCCCGGTCGAGCGCCTGGTTGAGCAGCAGGCCGGTGTCGCAGACCATCGGCGCGATCCGGTCCGCGTAGGACAGCAGGTCCTCGACGACCGCGTCGACGGTGAAGCCACGACGGTTGTAGACCTTCGAGAGCAGCTGGTTCTTCAGCTCCAGCGCCCCCTCGACCTTGCTGCGCAGGATCGACTCGTCGAAGAGGTCCTGGACGCGGATGCCGATGCGGTTGACCTTGTCGGCGTAGGTCGGGCCGATCCCACGACCGGTGGTGCCGATCTTGCGCGAGCCGAGGAACCGCTCCGTGACCTTGTCGAGCTGGCGGTTGTAGTCGGCGATGACGTGGGCGCTGGCGGACAGCTTCAGCTTGGAGATGTCGACGCCGCGCTCCTCCAGGCCGGTCAGCTCCTCGAAGAGGACGGCGAGGTCGACGACGACGCCGTTGCCGATCACCGGCGTCACGCCGGCGGTCAGGATGCCGCTGGGCAGCAGGTGGAGGGCGTACTTCTCGCTCTGTCCGTCTTCCTGGCGGATGACGACGGTGTGGCCGGCGTTGTTGCCGCCGTTGAACTTCACGACATAGTCGACGTGCTCACCGAGAAGGTCGGTCGCCTTGCCCTTGCCTTCGTCGCCCCATTGGGCACCGATGATCGTGATCGCGGGCATGTGTTGCTCCTTCGCTCCGGACGGAGTCCCTCCGGGCGGGGCCCGGCTGCTCGACGCACCAATATCTAGTGTGTTGATCCACCGCTGGATCCATCGCTGAATCAGTCAGAAATGCGAAAAGCCCTGGCAAGACCAGGGCTCTTGCGACCACACGCTAGCAAATCCGAGGCCGTACGTCACAGCCAGCCGCGCCGCGCCGCCTCGACACCCGCCTCGAACCGTGAGGTCGCACCGAGCTCCTCGAGCAGCTCGGCGACCCGGCGCCGGACCGTACGCAGCGAGACACCCAGCCTCCGGGCGATCTGCTCGTCCTGGGCTCCACTGGCCAGCTCGGCGAGCAGCAGGCGGCGCTCGGCACTCGGCAGGTCCTCGAGCTCGGCCGCCGGCAGCGCCCGGCGCCACAGCTCCTCGAAGTAGTTGGTGACCACCTCGACGATGCCCCGCTGGCGGACGTTGACCATCGGCTGCTCGACCTGGCCGAGCGGGTCCGGGAACATCGCGTGCGTGCTCCCGACCACCATCAGGTGGGTGGCGACGCTCGGCAGGATCCGGATCTCCTCACCGACCTCGATCCGCATCCGGAGCACGTCGGGCGAGTGCTTCAGCGCTGCCACCGGGTAGATGCCACGACACCGGCGGCCCGATCTGATCGCGGACTCGATGGCCGAGATGAACCGCATCTCCGAGGGGTGCACGGTCACCACCGGGCGCAGCCACACCATCTCGCCCGAGGTGGTCGAGACGAGCCGCTCGAAGGTCTCCGGCGTGAACTCGGTCGCGATCACCTCGCCGTCGATCGGCTGCTCCTCGCCGATGGTCGCGGGGAGCCGTGCGGCCGTGCCGGCGACGTACGGCACCGACTGGGAGATCTTGAGAAGATGGTCGTGGGCGTCCTGGGCCCGGGTGGCGGCCCGCTCCAGCATGTGCGCCACCACCGCCGTGGGGCCGCGCACGGTCAAGGTCTCGCCGATGCAGATGACCCCGCTGTCGATCAGCGGCGCGGCCACCTCCCGTAGCTCCTCCTCGGAGGTCGACAGCGTCGCCGCCACGACCACCAGCGGCCACCCGTTGAGCGGGAGGAGACGGCTGTAGAGCTGCGCCGCGCCCAGGTCGAACCCGAGCGCGGTCATCAGCGTCTGCGACCGGCCGTTCTCCATACGTGGCACCTTAGTGCCAGTAACCGGCGTGGACCTTGATCAAGGCGGTGTCCTGAGCCTGTCGAAGGGTATGCAGACGAGGTCTCACATCCCTCGCGGAGCTCCGCCCGGGAAGCGTGCCTTCGGCTGCATACCTTGCCGAAGGAGCAAGCCACCGATCAGGCCTCCGGCTTGAGCAGCGGGAAGAGGATCGTCTCGCGGATGCCGGCACCGGTGAAGAGCATGATCGCCCGGTCCAGGCCGAGGCCGAGGCCGCCCATCGGCGGGGCGCCGTACTCCAGCGCCCGCAGGAAGTCCTCGTCGAGCTGCATCGCCTCGGGGTCGCCGCCCGCGGCGAGGAGGGACTGGGAGGTGAGCACCTCACGCTGCACGACCGGGTCGATCAGCTCGGTGAACCCCGTGCCGCGCTCCACACCGCCGATGATCAGGTCCCAGGCGAGGACCTTGCTCGGCTCCTCGTCGTTGATCCGCGCCAGCGGCTGGGCGATCGACGGGAAGTCGCACAGGAAGGTGGGCTGGATGAGGTTGGGCTCCACCAGCTCGCCGCACAGCTCCATGACGATCTTGTCCGCCCCCCAGGCCGGGTCGAGATCGACATCGTGCTTCTCGGCCAGTGCCTTGAGCGTGTCGACATCGGTGTCGGGGGTGACCTCCACGCCGACGGCCTCGGAGACGCCGTCGTAGACCGGGAGCCACTTCCACTCACCGTCGAGGTCGATGACCTGCGTCTCGTCGTCCGAGCCCGTCGAGACCTCGATCTGGCGCGAGCCGACCGCGTCGGCGGCGGCGAGATACATCTGCCGCATCAGCTCGGCGATGGTGAACTGGTCGCCGTAGGCCTGGTAGGCCTCGATCATCGTGAACTCGGGGCTGTGGGTGGAGTCGACGCCCTCGTTGCGGAAGATCCGGCCGATCTCGTAGACCTTGTCGATGCCGCCGACGACGGCCTTCTTGAGGTTGAGCTCGAGCGCGATCCGCAGCGTCATCGGCTGGTCGAAGGCGTTCATGTGGGTGTTGAACGGCCGCGCGTGCGCTCCACCGTGGATGAGCTGCAGGACCGGCGTCTCGACCTCGAGGTAGCCGTCGTCCTCCAGGCAGCGGCGGATCGCCTGGGTGATCTTCGCGCGCGTACGCACCATGTCGCGCGCCTCCTGGCGCACGATCAGGTCGGCGTAGCGCTGCCGCACGCGGGCCTCCTCGGAGAGGTCCTTGTGGAGCACCGGGAGGGGCCGCAGCGCCTTGGACGCCATCTCCCAGCTGGAGGCCATGATGGAGAGCTCGCCGCGGCGCGAGGAGATCACCCGGCCGGTGACGGCGACGTGGTCGCCCAGGTCGACGAGCGCCTTCCACTCGGCCAGCGACTCCTCGCCCACCTCGGCGAGCGAGAGCATCACCTGGAGGCGGGTGCCGATGCCCTCCTGCAGCGTCGCGAAGGCCAGCTTGCCCGTGTTGCGGACGAACATGACCCGACCGGCGACGGTGACCACGTCCTGGGTCTCGTCGCCGGCCTCGAGCTTGTCCTCGTAGGCCTCGCGCACCTCGGCGAGCGTGTGGGTGCGGCCGACCCCGATGGCGTACGCCTTCTTCTTCTCGGCCAGCAGTCGCTCGCGCTTCTCGCGCCGGACCAACATCTGCTCGTTGAGGTCCGGCTCTGGCGCGTTGGTGGTCTGCTCAGTCACAGGGCAAGGCTAGGCGAAATCGCTGGTCCGACGCGATTCGGTAATTCAGCCCAGAAGCGTGTCGTACGCCGTCGGACTGCTGTCGCGCAGGAACTCCGAGCAGCGTTCCCACTCCTCGGTCTCACCGATCGCCTTGGCCTGCTGGGCGAGGACCGCGAGGCTGATCAGGAAGCCGCGGTTGGGCTCGTGCTCCCACGGCACCGGACCGTGGCCCTTCCAGCCGTTGCGGCGCAGCATGTCGAGCGAGCGGTGGTAGCCGACGCGGGCGTAGGCGTAGATGGTCACATCGTCCGCGCCGGTCTCCTTCGCACCAGTGGCCAGGGCTGCCCAGGCGACGGGGGATGCCGGGTGGCGGCGGACGACGTCGGCGGGCTCAGCGCCGGCGGCCAGCTCGGCCCTGGCCGGGTCGACCGGAAGGTGGGTGGGAGGAGGTCCGGCGAGCAGGTCCTGATGTGTCATGTGAGCCATTGTGCCTGCCTGCACCGACAGGTGTTCACTGTGTGTCATGAGCCAGACCACCGCCACGTCCTCGGCAGTCCCGACCGAGCACCCGTGGCGGGCGCTGTTCGCGCTGTGCATCGGCTTCTTCATGCTGCTGATCGACATGACGATCGTGACCGTCGCGACGCCCGACATCATGGCCGACCTCGACGCCAGCGCCAACGCGGTGCTGTGGGTGACCAGCGCCTACCTGCTGACCTACGCCGTACCCATCCTCATCATGGGCCGGCTCGGTGACCGCTTCGGGCCCAAGTGGGTCTACCTCGTCGGCCTCGCCGTCTTCACAGGCTCGTCGCTGTGGTGCGGGCTCGCCGGGAGCATCGAGTCGCTGGTGGCAGCGCGGGCGGTGCAGGGCCTCGGCGCGGCGATGATGACGCCGCAGACGATGGCGACCATCACCCGGATCTTCCCTTCCGAGCGTCGCGGTTCGGCGATGGCGCTGTGGGGCGCGACCGCGGGCCTGGCGACGCTCATCGGCCCGCTCGCGGGCGGGGCGCTGGTCGCGCTCGGCGGCTGGGAGTGGATCTTCTTCGTCAACGTGCCGATCGGCATCGTCGCGATCGCCCTCAACTGGTGGCTCGTGCCGGTCCTGGAGACCCACTCGCACTCCTTCGACTGGCTCGGCGTGGTGCTCAGCGGCGTCGGGATGTTCTGCGTGGTCTTCGGCCTGCAGAACGGCGAGCAACGGGGCTGGGACGCCCTCACCTGGGCCCTCGTGGTCGGCGGGATCGCGATCATGGGCCTCTTCGTCTGGTGGCAGGCGCGCAACCGCGTAGAGCCGCTGGTGCCGTTGCCCATGTTCGCCGACCGCAACTTCTCCGTCTCCAGCCTGGCGATCTCCTGCATGGGCTTCGCGGCGGTCGCCATGGGCTTCCCGCTGATGCTGTACGCCCAGCTGGTCCGCGGCTACACCGCGCTCGAGGCCTCGATGCTGCTGGTGCCGATGGCGCTGGTCTCGTTCGTCGCCGCGCCGCTGGTCGGCAGGCTGACCGACCGGATGCACCCTCGGCTGCTGACCGGGGTGGCGTTCCTGCTCTGCTCCGTCTCGCTCTTCTGGGTCTCGGTGCCGATGACCGTCGAGTCCCCGCTGTGGCAGCTGCTCGTGCCGATGGCCTTCTTCGGCCTCGGTTCGGCGGCCGTCTGGTCGCCCCTGGCCGCCACCGCCACCCGCAACCTGCCGATGCGGCAGGCCGGCGCCGGGTCGGGCATCTACAACGCCACCCGGCTGGTCGGGTCCGTGGTCGGCTCCGCCGCGGTCGCCGTGCTCATCGACCTCCGGCTCAACGCCCACGGGCTCGGCGAGTCGCTGTCAGGCAACCACGAGACCGCGTCCGGCTCCTCGGTCCCGCCCGCGGTCGTCTCCCAGTTCGCCGAGGCGATGTCCGAGGTGATGCTGCTGCCGGCTGCCGCGCTCGCGATCGGTTTCGTGGCGGTGCTCTTCTTCACCACGCCGCGGCACATGGTGAAGCCGTCGCCCTAGAAGACGTTCAGGAGAGCGCCACAGAGAGCGGCAGGCCCCGGACCGGGATCATGTCGCGGGCGGTGGTCAGCGGGTCGCCGGTGGCCAGCTGGGGGTCGGCCGAGACGATCGCCTTGCCGTGACCGTTGACCAGCGTGGCACCGGCCTCGCGCAGCCCGGGCAGGAGCATCGTCTCGAGCGTCTCGACGAGCGTGTCCGCCCCCGCGACGCCGACCATGCGGCCTTGCACGTAGACCGGCATCGTCGTGGTCATGACGTATTCGTCGGTGCAGACGAAGTCGACGTACGGCCCGACGAGCGTCAGCTCCCCGGTGCGCTCCGGGTTCCGATACCAGGGCTGGCGGGTGTAGTCGATCGCCTCGCCGGTGGCCGGAGCGTCGGCGTCACCGAGGAAGTCGCGCTCCTCGCCCTGCCACCAGACCAGATAGAGCCGGCGGTCACTGAGTACGTCCGGTGCGACCACGAAGCCGCCGCCGACGAGGTTGGGGTTGCGCAGGAACTCCAAGGCCCCCGGCTCGAGCCGCTCCCGCAGAGAGGCGGAGATGACCGGGCCGGCCTCGAAGAGGGCGGCCACATCGCTGCGTACGCGCTCGAGATGGGCCACGATCGGCCCGAAATGCTCTTCGACCTGAGCCACACAGTCGAGGGGAGACATGGTCTTCATCGTCGCACCGCCTCATGGATCTCGGCCAAGCGTTCAAGAGAGTGGGTGACGTGCTCGCGCACGCTCTCCCGGGCCCTGACAGCATCTCCCGATGCGAGGGCTTCGACAAGCTCCTGATGGCGGGTCGCGGTGGCTTCTCGGAAGCCCGGCTCGCTGAGCGGGATTCGGAGCAGCGCACCGAACTCGGCCTCCTGGCGGACCACCTCCCGGGTCATCCGGGCCGACTGGGTCAGCGCGGCCACCGACAGGTAGAGCTCGCTGTCGGCGCTGCGCCAGCGGGCGACGTCGCTGACGTTGAGGGGGATCAGCAGGTCGCGCAGGTCCTCGACCTCGTCCGGGTCGGTGCGCTCCGCAGCGATCTCCGCGCAGCCGGTCAGCACCACGAGGTAGACCGTGGCCCGGTCACGCAGCTCGACTCGTGACATCGCGGCGAGCCGGTCCTCGACGAGGCCGGCGCTCTCCGGGGCCCGTACGAACGATCCGCCGCCACGTCCGCGCGTCGTCACCACCAGGCCCTTGGCGCGCAGCGCGACGAGCGCCTCCCGCGCGGTGACCGTCGCGACGCCGAGCATCTGGGCGAGCTCGGGCTCGCTGGGGAGCCGCTCGCCGTGTGCGAGTACGCCGGATCGGATCGCCTCGGCGAGCCGACTCTCCACACGCGCTGCGCGGCCCTCGTCGCCGATCGGGGCGAAGATGGCCGCGCGAGCTCGGGAGGTCATCACACGCACAGCGAAATCCTAATGTATGGCTCCAGATGATTTGAGTCCCAGATCTGTTCGAATCTGTTCGAATCCGCGCAGGAACTTCGTGAATTTCGTCTTAACTATCTGGATCTACGGGCGTTTCTATGCATAACCTGAGCGCACGGCTGACGCAGACTTGGTGTCGGTCACCCAAGATCGTCGGATGTCCAGGGCTTGTGGGGGGCGCTGGGCATCCGACTCCTTGGTTTTGGGGACGACTGCCTCTGAATACGACAGGGCGGGGAGAGCCTCTCGGCTCTCCCCGCCCTGTTGTCTCGGCGTGTGTCGGCTAGAACACCGCGGCTACGGCAGTGGTCACCGCGTCACCGATGCTCTCCAGCAGCCCCTTGTCCTCCTCGGCCGGAGCGTCTTCGGTCGACTTCTCCGTAGGCTCCTCGGCAGGCTCCTCGGTCGTCGGACGCGCAGCCGGGGTCTCCGACTCGCTCGGCTCCGCCTCGGGCTCCGCCGGCTTCTCGGCAGGAGCCTCAGCGGAGTCCTCGCCGCCCGGGAGGATGTCGCCCAGACCAGGCAGCTCCGGCGACTTCTCGTCGGTCGGCTTCTCAGCAGGGGCTTCCCCAGACGGGGCACCGGACTTCGACGGGTCCTGCGTCTGCGAGCGGACCCCCGGAGCCTGACGCTGCGCCTGACGCTGCTCTTCCAGCGTCAGCTCGCCTGACCCAGCCTCCGAGGTGTTGCCCGCTTCATCGGTGGCAGTGACCTCGGCAGTGATCGTTCCCGGAAGCAGGTCGAGGTAGTCAGTCGTATAGCTCGTTTCTCCGGTCACGGAGCCGTTCGCCAAGGCCACGCCACTGATCCTGATGTCGTACTCGATGGCCGATGCCCGCGACTGATTGTCAGCGCTAGCGTTCCACGAAACACGAAGCGTGCTGTCGCCGACCTTGACGACCTCGACATTCGCCGGCACCTCCGGCGGGTCCGTGTCGTCAACGAGGGTCGTGCCATCTACCGAAGCGGAGGGGGACGGGTTGCCCACGATATCGACTGCGACGACACTGAACGTGTAGTTCGTCTCAGGGTCAAGATCGGTGACATAGAAGGTGGTTCCATCCGTCTCGGCGGAGCCCTCCGAGTCACCGTTCGGGGATGTCCAGGTCACCTCGTAGTGGTCGACCCGAGAGTTGTCCTTCGACGGCTCCCACGCCAGATCAGCAGTAGTGCTGGTGATGTGTACGACCTTCAGGTCGGACGGCATCGTTGGGCCTTGAGTGTCAGCGTCCGTCGTGCACTGCTTCTCGACCCGTTCGGATTCGTTGCCGTCGCCATCTGTCGCCCAGACATCGAACCGGTACTCCGTGTCAGGCTCCAGCCCGGTGAACTCACCGCCGAGAGATGTGGTCTGGTACTCGCCGATGCCGCGATTTCCGCGGATCGTGTAGTACGCGATGTCGTCCTTCTTGTCGTCCTTTGCTGCCTGCCACGACAGCTTGAGCGCGGTCGTGCTCACGTCCTTGCAGTTCACATCACGCATAACTGGCGTCGGCGAGGTCTCTCCATCACCGTCACCATCACCATCACCGTTATCCGGAGGGCACAGCAGGCCGATGCCGAGGAAGCAGTCGTCGTCACCGTCGTCCGGAGGCGTCGTCTCGCCATCGTCCGGTGGGAGAGTCGGCGTCGGCTCGGGCTCCTGGCACTGGGCCAGGTCCGGGCGGATCTCACAGATGTCGACACCGGCACCCGGCGGGCGGTTGGGCTCGCAGGCGCTCGGGTCGAGGTCGCAGGTCGGGGTGCTGCCCGAGGGGACGTTGCCCGCCGGGATGAAGGTCACGCCGGTGTTGGCCGCCGGCACGATGTCGTCGCCGTCGATCTCCTCCGGGTCGTCCGACTCGGACTCCGACGGGTCATCGTCGGGCTCGATCGTGTCCGGGTCGCTGGGAAGCGAAGAAGACTCCCCTGGCGTCGGATCATTCGTCGGCGAACCCTTTGGGTCGCCGCTGACAGTGCAAGAGAACAAGACGAGAAGCAGGATCAAGATGATCGCGCCTATGACGATCCCGCCGATTGTGCGGTTTCGCGCAGTGGTTTCCATACCGAGGATGTCCCTCCCAAGAATCAACGCCGAGGGGACGGTTCGACCAGGTCACCCGAGGGTCGCCGTCCAGCCAGGGCATTGAATCGCTTTACCAATGACCGGCACAACGACATAAACCCGAATTTGCTATGCCGTTCGCCACAACGTTTTCTGAATCGGGACCATTGGCATATCCCCGGCGTGTCTCTAGCCGATGGAGTTGCCTGCAGAACCGAGATGCGAGGCACCCTCGACCACCCGAGCAGCCATACCGGCCTCCGCGAGCTTGCCCCAGACGCGAGGATCGTACTGCTTCTTGTTGCCCACCTCACCATCGACCTTGAGAACGCCGTCGTAGTTGGCGAGCATGTGGCCGGCGACCGCGCGGGTGTAGGCGTACTGGGTGTCGGTGTCGATGTTCATCTTGACCACGCCGTAGGAGACGGCCTCGGCGATCTCCTCGGCGCTCGAGCCGGAGCCGCCGTGGAAGACGAGGTCGAACGGCCTCGCGCCGGCCGGAAGGCCGAGCTTGGCGGCGACCGCGTCCTGCGCGTCACGCAGGATCGAGGGACGGAGCTTGACGTTGCCGGGCTTGTAGACGCCGTGCACGTTGCCGAAGGTGAGCGCGGTCAGGTAGCCCTCGATGCCCAGCGCGTCGGCGGTCGCGATGGCGTCCTCGGGGGTCGAGTAGAGCTTGTCGTCGATCGCCCCGACGATGCCGTCCTCCTCGCCGCCGACCACACCGACCTCGATCTCGAGCACGATGTGGGCCGCCTTGGCGAGCGCCAGCAGCTCCTCGGCGATCTGCAGGTTCTCGGCCAGCGGAACCGCGGAGCCGTCCCACATGTGGCTCTGGAACAGCGGCGCCTCGCCGCGCTGGACGCGCTCGGCGGAGAGCTCGAGAAGGGGGCGTACGAAGCCGTCGAGCTTGTCCTTGGGGCAGTGGTCGGTGTGCAGCGCGATGTTGACGTCGTAGGACTTGGCGACCTCGGTCGCGTACGCCGCGAAGGCCACCGAACCGGTGACCATGTTCTTGACCGTGGGGCCGGAGAAGTATTCCGCGCCGCCCGTGGAGATCTGGATGATGCCGTCCGAGCCGGCCTCCGCGAAGCCGGCCAGTGCCGCGTTGAGGGTCTGCGACGAGGAGACGTTGATCGCGGGGAAGGCGAACCCCTTCTCCTTCGCGGTCGCGAGCATCTCGGCGTACTTCTCGGGGGTGGCGATGGGCATCTGGGGGTCTCCTTGAAGATCCGTTGTCGGCCGGTGCGCTGGTGGCCAGCGTAATGGGACCTCTGGCCACCTCGCCCAACGCTCGCGGTTGGATCGATCAACCAGGACAACCGATCTGCCGCGGGAGCCGTATCCACGGGTGAGACTGAACTTGGAGGCCATCATGGACTGGCAGGAAACCCTCGAGCGGGCGATCCCTCACCCCCCGCCGACACGCTCGGACCCGGCTGCCCTGGTGGCAGACGGAAAGAAGCTCGTACGCCGCCGGCGGCTCGCCGTGGTCGCCGGCACTGTCGCCGCAGTGGCCGCGGTGGTCGGGATCGGCACGGTCGTTCCCTCGCGTGACAGCGCCACCCCGAACCCACCGATCGCGACGCAGTCGACGGCCGAGGACGAGTGGCCGCCCGAGGCCGACATCCCGTTGAGCGACCTCGCGCCCGTCGCGTACGACCACGGCACCGGCGAGGTGACCCTCCATCGAGGCTGGAAGGAGACCGACCAGGTCGGTCCGCTCGATTCTGGGAACGCGCTGGCGGTCGCGGCGACCAAGGGCAACAGGACCGTCTACGTGCACTTCATGAATCCGACCGAGATCTCCTACGCCGATGCCTCCCGCACGAGCGCCACGAGCCTCCGCGCTTGGGTCGACGACGTGCGAGCCCATCACCTGAGCGCCACCTGGAACGCAGGTGGGAATCTCCGCGTGAAGCAGAACGGCTGGGAGATCGTCCGCGAGATTCCCAACCCGCTCGGCTACGCAGCACCCTGGGACTCGGTCGGCGCAATCGTCGAGCGGGAGGGCGTCGAGCAGTGGATCCTCTACAGCGGCAACCGTCCGAAAGATGGCGGTGAGTCGAGCGGGCTGGACGCGGTCTATGCCATCCCCGGCCAGACCATCGAGGAATGGCTGGCCGTCCAGGTCGCGACAGACCGCAAGGACTACCGTCCCGGCAACGTGGATTTCAGCATCGAACCGACCGAGGCGGTCGCGTTCGGATCAGGCTCCGAGGTCGTCTCCACCGAGGACCGGGTGAAGATCGTCGAGCAGGTCGACGACCCGGACATCGGTCACTCGTTCGCCACGGGGACATCGCGAACCGCGGCCGCTCGGATCACGGTCGGCAGCAAGGAGCGATACGTGCTGGTCCGCGAGAAGGACGGCGTCACGCAGGCCTACTCCTTCTCCGTGCTCCCGGCGCCGCGAGCAGAGGACCGCAGACCGCTCACGCTCGACGAGTTCGCGGAAATGGTCGACCGTCGCATGACTCCCGGATCGGGGCTGTGGTGATGAGCGCGCACGACGAGGCATTCACCGCGTTCGTCGCGGCCAGGCGGCCGCACCTCGTGCGGGTGGCGTACGCGTTGTGCGGCGACTGGCACCGGGCGGACGACCTGGTGCAGACGTCGCTGCTGAAGCTGTACGCCTCGTGGCGCCGGGTCGAGTCGGGGTCGGAGGAGGCGTACGTCCGGACGATCCTGGTTCGCGCCCACATCGACCAGACCCGGCGGCCGTGGTGGAAGCGGGAGCGCTCGGGTGACCTGCCGGAACGGCCGGGGCCGGTGGATCAGGTCGAGGAGCGGTCCGAGCTCTTCGCGGCGCTCCAGGGGCTGCCGGAGATGCAGCGCAAGGTGGTCGTCCTGCGCCACTGGCTGCAGCTCTCGGTCGCCGAGACCGCGCGCGAGCTGCGGATCAGCGAGGGCACGGTCAAGAGCCACTCCTCGCGCGGCCTCGCCGCCCTGCGTACCTGCCTGGAGGCGGGGAACGCCTCCCGAACGTGACCCGATAGAGCAAGAACGGTCGGGCGGGCATGCCCCTGACGCGCCCAGTGTCAGGGGCATGCCCAAGGTCACCTACTTCACCGCAACGTCGCTGGACGGTTACATCGCCGATGAGAACAGCTGCTGGACTGGCTCTTCGAGACGCCGCACGGCGACGACGAGATCTCCTGGAAACGACTGATGGCGGAGTCGGCGGCGCTGGTGATGGGCGGCACGACGTACCGCTGGATGATCGACCATGATCCGGAGATGCTGACCGGTCCGGAGAAATGGCGGGAGTACTACGACGAACGGCCGGTGTGGGTGTTCACGCACGCGACCGACCTGCCGGAGGTCCGGGGCACGCAGGTGCGCTTCGTGCAGACGGATGCGCGTCATCGACGTCCTGCAGACCGGCGATCAGGTGCAGATCCGATACCGGATCACGAGGCGCTGAAAGCCCCCGCTGTCGCCCGGCCCCGAGGCCACGCACCCTGTGAAAGGGTGACACATCCGGGCGACCCGGGATCAACTCTAGCGGGCCCGGTCCGGACCCCTGACACCGGCCCGTAACCGAATTTACAACCACCCGAAATAACTATGCCGAGACCTGTATTTCGCTGCGATGATCAGGCCGCTCTATCCCCCTCATCGAAAGCACGATCATGTCTCGTCTTCGTGCCGGCGCCATCGCGCCCGCGCAGAAGCCGATGATGGTGGCCCTTGCACTCGGCCTCATCCTCGGCGTCTTCTCCTTCATCGGACTCACCACCACCAAAGCCGAGGCGGCGGTGCCGCCCAAGCCCACGATCGGCACCTGCTACAACTACGGCTGGAGCGCATACGGCGCCTGGTCCCAGACCGGCAAGAAGGTCTCGTGCGGCAGCGCCCACACCGCGAAGACCATCGCGCTGGGCACCCTCGTCTCCGGTACGACGCGCACCGAGGCGTCCATCACCCGCGAGGCCAACTACTCTCACATGGTCAAGACGTGTGTCCGTGCGCTCAGGAACAAGCTGGGCAGCACCTACTCGAAGCGGAACCAGTCGGCGTACACCACTGCGTTCTTCGTGCCGAACGTCGAGCAGTTCAGGGCCGGCCAGCGCTGGTTCCGCTGCGACGTCGTGCTCCCGGGCAAGGACTCCCTCAAGAGCCTGCCGACCAACCGGGCGAGGTTCCTCGAGGGCGTCTCGCTGACCAAGCGCACCCGTGCCTGCATGAGTGCGAAGACCAACGGGTCGTACTCGTGCCTGAGCTCGCACACCTACAAGTCGATCTCGGCCTTCAAGAAGGCGGGTACGACCTACCCGACCCTCGCCTCGTTCGAGCGGGCCGTTGGCGCCAACTGCCCGGCCCGGACCAGGGCCTACAGCACGCCGTCCAGGTACGAGTGGCAGACCGGCGACCGCTGGGTCGTCTGCTACGAGCGGAACACCAACTGATCGGCTGATCAGTCACAACGGTCGATCCCCCGGGCGGACACCCCGGGGGATCGTACGTTTTCGAGTGATTCGTTCAAGCGATCCGGTCAGCCGCGCCAAGCCTCGTCGGAGCCCAGGTCGGCGTGCTGGACTACCCAGGAGTGCATCGCGATCGCCGCCGCGGCGGAGGCGTTGATCGACCTCGTCGAGCCGAACTGGGCGATCGAGAAGGTGCCGTCGACGCTGACGCGAGCCTGCTCGGAGAGTCCCGGGCCCTCCTGCCCGAACAGGAAGCAGACGGATCTGGGGAGCTCCATGGTCTCCAGGTGGAGCGAGCCGGGCAGGTTGTCGATGCCGAGGAGGCGTACGTCCCGGTCGTGGAGGTACGCCGCGAGCGCCGGCACGTCGGGGTGATGATGGACGTGCTGGTAGCGGTCGGTGACCATCGCGCCGCGACGGTTCCAGCGGCGGTTGCCGACGATGTGGACCTCGGCGGCGAGGAAAGCGTTGGCGGTGCGGACGATGGTGCCGATGTTGAAGTCGTGCTGCCAGTTCTCGATCGCGACGTGGAAGCCGTGGCGGCGCTGGTCGAGGTCGGCGACGATGGCCTCGAGGGTCCAGTAGCGGTAACGGTCGACCACGTTGCGGCGGTCGCCGCCGGCCAGCAGCTCCGGATCCCAGTGCTCCCCCTCGGGCCACTCGCCTTGCCACGGGCCCACGCCGACCTCCGGCTGCCCGTGGGGCATCGGGTCGTACGGCGCTCGGGATTCGCCCTCCGCGGGTGGTGTCTCTTTCATCGGCGGATAACACTATTCGACAACAAGATTTTGTTACCTATAGGTAGGCTAAGCGGCGTGACAGGTGCCGGGAACTTTGCGCCGCTGATGGTCGGTCTGGAGTGGCTGAGTCCCGACTTTCTGCTGACCACATTCGGCGAGCCGCTCTTCTGGATCAGCCTGATCATCATCTTCGTCGAGTGCGGCCTCTTCTTTCCGTTCCTTCCCGGCGACAGCCTGCTGATCGCGCTCGGGATCTTCATCGCGACCGGCAAGATCGACATCTTCCCGGGGCCTCCCGGCGTCGAGGTGGTGATCGCGATGCTCTTCTTCGTCGCGGCCGCCTTCGCCGGCAACGTGACCGGCTACGAGATCGGCCGGAAGATCGGGCCACGGCTCTACGAACGCGAAGGCCGGTTCATCAAGAAGCGGCATCTCGATCAGACCCGCGCGTTCTTCGACAAGCACGGCAACAAGGCCTTGGTGATCGGGCGGTTCATCGCGTTCGTACGCACCTATGTCACCGTCGTCGCCGGGGTCACCCACATGGATCGGCGGCGGTTCTACTTCTGGAGCCTCGTCGGTGGCGTGCTGTGGGTGCTCGCGGTGACGCTGTTCGGGTTCTTCGTCGGGGCCCGCTGGCCCTGGCTGGCCGACAACATCGACTACCTGATCCTGCTGCTCTTCGCGCTCGCGCTGGCGCCGGCCATGGTGGAGTGGTGGCGTCGACGGCGGACGACCTCCCGGCTCGCCGCCGACCTGGACCACGACGGCCGGCCCGACCGCGACGTCCTCGGGATGCCGGTCCGGCCGCGCACGCCGGCCGACGACGACGCCGAGAGTCCGGCCGACCGCTGACGCCCTATCGCGCCAGACGCCCCTGAGCGAGCCGGTCCAGCGCCTCCTCGATCACGTCGCGCTGCTTGGTGAACGTCCAGCGGACCAGGTGCTTGCCGGCGTCGCCGTCGTAGAAGCCCTGCAGCGGGATCGCCACGACCCCGGCACGCTCGGGCAGCGCCCGGCAGAACTCGAGCCCGTCACTCCAGCCGAGGTCGGTGATGTCGGAGACGGCGAAGTAGGTGCCCTCGGGGATCGTGACGTCCAGGCCGATCTCCTTCAGCCCGGCACAGAGGAGGTCGCGCCTCCCCTGCAGATCGAGGGCGAGCTCCTGGGGCCAGTGGTCGAGATGCTCGAGCGCGTACGCGGCGGCGGGCTGCAGCGGCGCTCCGGAGGTGTACGTCAGCCACTGCTTGGCTCCCAGCAGCGCCTGGACCAGGTGCTCGGGGCCGGTCGCCCATCCGATCTTCCAGCCGGTGAACGAGTAGGACTTGCCGATGCTGGACAGGGTCAGCGTGCGCTCTCGCATCCCGGGGAGGGTGGCGATCGGGATGTGCGGGATCCCGTCGAAGGTGAGGTGCTCGTAGACCTCGTCGGAGACCACCGTCAGGTCGTGGTCCCTCGCGAAGGCGGCGACCGTCTCCAGCTCCTCGCGGGTGAGCACGGTGCCGGTCGGGTTGTGCGGGGAGTTGAGGATGAGCACCTTGGACTTCGAGGAGATCTGGGCCTCGAGGGCGGCTCGCGGCAGCCTGCCGCCGGGCGCGGTCGGGTCCAGGCTGAGGGTCACCGGGCGACGTACGCCGCCGGCGAACTGCACCATGGCCGGGTAGCTGTCGTAGTAGGGCTCCACGAGGATCACCTCGTCGCCCGGGTCGACCAGGGCGAGGATCGCCGCGGCGATGCCCTCGGTCGCGCCGGTGGTCGCCGCGACCTCGCGTGCGGGGTCGAAGGCCAGGCCGTAGTGACGCTCCTGGTGGGCTGCGACCGCTTCCCGCAGCGCCGGGATGCCGGGGCCCGGGGCGTACTGGTTGCGTCCGCTCCGCAACGCGGAGACGGCCTCTTCGATGAGCTCCTCGGGGCCGTCCACGTCGGGGAAGCCCTGGCCGAGGTTGACCGCGCCGGTGGCGACGGCCAGCGCCGACATCTCGGCGAAGATCGTCGGTGGGATGCCGTGAAGTCGTGCTGCAGTCATGACACTTAGGCTAGGGGTCGTGACCACGGATCAGACCCTCGCTGCCGACATCGACGCCACCTGCCGCCTGCATGGGGAGTTCACGCTCCGCTCGGGTCAGGTCAGCGACACGTACTTCGACAAGTACCTCTTCGAGGCCTCGCCGGCGCTGCTGGACCGCGTCGCGGCGAGGATGGTCGAGCTGCTCCCCGAGGGGACCGAGCTGCTCGGCGGCCTCGAGCTCGGCGGCATCCCGATCGTGACCATGGTGTCGGCCAAGACCGGCATCCCGGCGATCTTCATCCGGAAGAAGGCCAAGGAGTACGGCACCGCCAAGCTCGCCGAGGGTCCCTCCTTCGACGGGAAGCGCGTGACCTTGATCGAGGACGTGATCACCTCCGGTGGCGCCGTACGCGACGCGGTGAACGCGCTCCGTCCGCTTGGTGCGGTCGTGGACACTGTGGTGTGTGCGATCGACCGGTCGC
Organism: Nocardioides panzhihuensis; assembly: GCF_013408335.1. NCBI lineage: Bacteria > Bacillati > Actinomycetota > Actinomycetes > Propionibacteriales > Nocardioidaceae > Nocardioides > Nocardioides panzhihuensis. Next base: position 4,561,142 of record NZ_JACBZR010000001.1, read on the forward strand.
CGACGCCTGGCGAGTCCCTGCGTGATGTCGAGCTGGAGATCCGGTCGGTGCTGACCCGGGCCGACCTGGACGCGGTCCACGCGGCCTCCTAGGGCCACCACGTCGATTTCAGGTTCGGTCGCTAGGCTTCGGCCGCCCGGCCCACCCCAAACACCTTCGAAGAGAGCCTCATGATCCTCACCGCCAGCCAGCCCGAGGAGCTCACCGGCGTCGCCGGCTGGGCGGTCGACCTGATGGACAAGCTCGGCCCGGTGGGTGCGGGGCTCGGCATCGCGCTGGAGAACCTCTTCCCGCCGCTGCCCTCGGAGATCATCCTGCCGCTGGCCGGCTTCACCGCCGCGCAGGGCCGGTTCACCCTCGCCGAGGCGCTGATCTGGACCACGCTCGGCTCGGTCGTCGGCGCGCTCGCGCTCTATCTCGTCGGTGCGCTGATCGGCCGCGACCGGGTCTACTGGATCGGCGAGAAGCTGCCGCTCATCAAGACCTCCGACCTGGAGAAGACCGAGGCGTTCTTCGAGAAGTACGGCGCCTGGACGGTCTTCTTCGGCCGCTTCATCCCGATCTTCCGGTCGCTGATCTCGGTGCCGGCCGGAGTCACCCGGATGCCGATCTGGAAGTTCCTGCTCCTCACCACCGTCGGCTCGGCGATCTGGAACACGATCTTCGTCGTCGCCGGCTACCAGCTCGGTGACAACTGGGAGAAGGTCGAGCCGATCGTCGGGCGCTTCCAGAACGTCGTGATCGTGGTCGTGGCCGTCGCGGTCGTCGCCTGGATCGCCGTGCGGGTCTACAAGATGGTCCGCGGCTCCGACAACGGGGCCAAGGACGACTCGCTCGTCTCCTAGAACTGCTGGTGGGTCGGCGGGGCGCCGTTCGGTGTCCCGCCGTTCGGTGTCCCGCCGTTCGGTGTCCCGCTGTTCGGTGTCGCCGCCGGCTGCTGCCAGGGGTCGCCGGGCTTGCGACGGGAGAACCAGCGGCCTGCTCTGCCGACGTACAGCATCACCAGCGCGGCGATGATCAGCGCGGGGTAGAGCACCACGAAGAGCGAGAGCAGCGCGGCGATCGAGCCGACGACGGTGAGCAGGATCCGGGCCAGGTTGGAGCGGAACAGCACCATGATCCCGAGCGGGATCGCGGCCAGGCTCAGCACGCCGCAGATGGCGAACCAGATGATCATGAACATCGTGACGCCCTTGTCCGAGGACGTCGGGTCGTTGTAGTCCGCGATCCCCGTCGGCACCATGAACACCGCGATCAGCAGCGCGATCACCGACCCGACGATCGTCATGACCGAAGCGCCGACCACGGTGCCGGGCCGGCTGTCGGGGTCGGGCTGCGGATAATGCGGCAGGTACGGCGGGAGCTGCTGGGCCATCGGGTACTGGCCGTACGCCTGAGGAGGGTGGCCCCATCCCTGCGGCTGGGGTGTGGCGTACGGCGTGGGCGGGGGCTGGCTGCTCGGCTGGGCCGGCGGCTCCTGCCCCTCGAACGGGGGCTTGCCGCCGTAGGGGTTGTCGAAGGAGCCGTACTGATCTGACATGCGCGGAGCCTATCCGGCCGGCGGGGTCACCGGCCCTGGTTTATCACCGTGAGCGGAACCACGCGCCGACCTCGGGCCGCAGCAGGAACGAGAACGTCGCGACCGCGGCGCCGAAGAGGACCACGGCCGGCGGGAAGGCGAGAGCGAAGAGCAGGAGCGAGAGCCCCGAGACCCCGGCCGAGATCATCAACGCGACCCGAGCCCAGGGGTGACGACGCATCGCGAACACGGCGAACGCGGCCGCGGCGATGCAGACGAGTGCCACCAGCGCAGCCCCGATCCATGCGGAGGCGACGATGACGTCGGTGGTGTAGAGACCGGCCACCTCCCGCATCCTGGGGTCGCTCTCTGCCTGCTTGCGCACCTGGTCGAGGATCAGGTCGGGGTTGGCGGTCGCCGTCACCGCCGAGGCGAGCATCATCAGCGCGGTGAACCCCGAGCCGACCCAGGTGAGCACGGCAGCCGCCGTCACCGCGCCCGGGCGCCGCTTGGGCGCCGTGTTGGCGGTCTGGGCGACCGCGCCGGTCCACGGCGGCGGCTGCTTCTCGGAGAGCCGTACCGTGCCGGTGGTCGCGTCTGGTGATCCTGCCGGGATGGTCGGGGCCGTCGAGCCTGTTGAGCCGGTCGAGTCGGTCGCGGTGTCCGGGCGGGCCGGGGCGACGTACGACTTCTGGTTGGGGTCACCGCCGCCGGCTTCCCGCTTGGCCGGCGACACGCCGTCAAACCAGTCGCGGGTGGGCGACATCCACAGGAGTACGACGGCGACAGCCGCCAGCGTCGACCAGAACCCTCCGCCGAACATCCCGGTGAAGAAGAGCGGCGCCGCGATGATCGTGAGCGCGAGCCGGGCCTGCTTGTTGCGCTGCAGCACGTGCCAGCCGAGGATCACCGCTGCCGCCGCCATCGCGCCGGTGACCAGCGCCATGATGTGCATGAGGTCGAGGATGCCGTCGAGCCCGATCCCCGAGCCGGCCAGCGGCGGCTCGGCCAGCACCTCCTCCACCCGCTCCCGGGTGTCCAGGCTGCGCAGCCCGGAGATCTGATCCCAGGCCCCCACCACCGTGAGTAGGGAGCCGAGCACGATGAGCCACCCGGCGAGGGTGGCCTGACCGGGGCGAGGAAGCTTCGTTTCAGACATGTTGAGAACCATTTTCTCATCCCCTCCAACCTTCCACCCATTCCGCCCGCCCAGACTCCGCCGAGACGTCACCCGCGTCGGCCGAGACGTCACTCCCGCTGGCCGAGTTGGCACGTGGATGACACCTCGGCCGACGTACGTGACTTCTCGACCGACCGCAGTGACTACTCGACCGACGTAGGTGACGTCTCGGCTTGGGGTCGCTTCCGGAGGCGGTCGAGGGCCTTGGGGGTCTCGACCGCGGGGATCGCCTCGGCGATCTCCTTGGCGCAGGCGGCGGGAGTGGCGGTGGTGGTGTCGACCCGGATGTCGTACGCACCGTGCGAATAGACGAGCGTCTGCGAGCGAGCGAGGCCGGCGGGACGGTCGCCACGAGCGGCCTCACGGCGTTCGAGCTCCTCGGGCGCGCACCAGACCTCGACGAGGGTGACGTCGTAGCCGTCGAGCACCTCGAGCAGGTCGTCGAGACGCCAGGTCTCGCTGAGCGGGTAGTCCATGATCACGTCGTTACCGACCGAGGCCAGGGCCGCGACCGCGCGGTGGTAGCCGAGCCTGGTCCGCCGCAGCATCTCGCCGATCTCGGTCTGGTCGAGATCGCGCGTGTGCACCGTCGACCGCATCCCGCTGAACTCGTCGACCGGGACGAAGAACCACGGGTCCTCGAGCAATGGCAGCAGCTCGCGGCCGATGCTGCTCTTTCCCGAGCTCGACGCCCCGTTGAGCAGGATGATCCGACCGCTTCGCATGCGAGGAGACTATTCGCCGAGGCGTCACGTAGGTCGGCCGAGTGGGCACCTAGGTGCCCACTCGGCCGACCGGAGTGACGTCTCGGCCTCAGACCTTCAGGGTGAGAGCGTCGCCGTCGCGGTCGACGGTGACCTCGCCACCGTCGGTGACCTTGCCACCGATGAGCATCCGGGCGAGCGGGTCACCGATGGCGGACTGGATGAGGCGACGCAGCGGCCGGGCACCGTACGCCGGGTCGTAGCCGGTCTCGGCAAGCCACTCCCGAGCCTCGGGGGTGACGGAGATCGAGATGCGGCGTACGGCCAGACGCTTCTCCAGCTGGGCGAGCTGGATGTCGACGATCTTGGTCAGGTCGGCCAGGGAGAGGGCGTCGAACATGACGACCTCGTCGAGACGGTTGAGGAACTCCGGCTTGAACGACGACCGGACCACCGCCATGACCGACTCGTGCTTCTCGTGCTGATCCATGACCGGGTCGACCAGGAAGGCCGAGCCGAGGTTGGAGGTGAGGATGAGGAGCGTGTTGCGGAAGTCGACGGTGCGGCCCTGACCGTCGGTCAGCCGGCCGTCGTCGAGCACCTGCAGCAGGATGTCGAAGACCTCGGGGTGAGCCTTCTCCACCTCGTCGAGCAACACCACCGAGTAGGGCCGGCGCCGCACCGCCTCGGTCAGCTGGCCACCCTCGTCGTAGCCGACATAGCCCGGAGGCGCTCCGACCAGCCGCGCGACGGAGTGCTTCTCGGAGTACTCCGACATGTCGATGCGTACGATGGCACGCTCGTCGTCGAAGAGGAAGTCGGCCAGCGACTTGGCGAGCTCGGTCTTACCGGTGCCGGTCGGGCCGAGGAACAGGAACGAGCCGGTGGGCCGGTTGGGGTCGGCGATCCCGGCGCGCGAGCGCCGCACCGCGTCGGCGACCGCGGTGACCGCTGCCTTCTGCCCGATCAGCCGCTGCCCGACGACGGACTCCATCTCGAGCAGCTTGGCCTGCTCGCCCTGGAGCATCTTGCCGGTCGGGATGCCGGTCCAGGCCTCGACCACCTCGGCGATCTGCTGGGCGGCGACCTCCTCGCCGACCAGCCGTTCGGTGACCTGCTCCTCCTCCGACTCCGAGGCCGCCTCGGCGATCTGCTGCTCGAGCGCCGGGATCTTGCCGTAGAGGATCTCCGAGGCCTCCCCCAGCGACCCCTCGCGCTGGAGCCGCTCGGCCTCGCTGCGCAGGGCGTCGAGCTGCTTGCGCAGCGCGCCCTCTCCCTCGAGAGAGGCCTTCTCCCGCTCCCAGCGAGCCTCCAGGCCGCGCAGCTGCTCCTCCTTGTCGGCGAGCTCCTTGCGCAGCGCGGCGTGGCGCTCCAGCGAGGCGTCGTCGGACTCCTTGGAGAGCGCGAACTCCTCCATCTTCAGCCGGTCGACGGCGCGCCGCAGCTGGTCGATCTCCTCGGGAGACGACTCGATCTCCATCCGCAGCCGGGACGCCGCCTCGTCGATGAGGTCGATCGCCTTGTCGGGCAGCTGGCGGCCGGTGATGTAGCGGTCGGACAGGGACGCGGCAGCCACCAGAGCGGCATCGGTGATGCGGACACCGTGGTGCGCCTCGTACTTCTCCTGGATCCCGCGCAGGATCTGCACGGTGTCCTCCACCGACGGCTCACCGACGAAGACCTGCTGGAAGCGGCGCTCCAGCGCCGGGTCCTTCTCGATGCGCTCGCGGTACTCGTCGAGCGTCGTGGCACCGATCATGTGGAGCTCGCCGCGCGCGAGCATCGGCTTGAGCATGTTGCCGGCGTCCATCGCGGAGTCGCCGCCGGCGCCGGCGCCGACGACGGTGTGCAGCTCGTCGATGAAGGTGATGACCTGGCCCTCGGCGGCCTTGATCTCCTCCAGGACGGCCTTGAGTCGCTCCTCGAACTGGCCGCGGAACTGCGCTCCGGCGACCATCGCCGCCAGGTCGAGCGAGAGGACACGGCGGCCCTTGAGGGAGTCGGGTACGTCGCCGGCGATGATCCGCTGCGCGAGCCCTTCGACGACGGCGGTCTTGCCGACGCCGGGCTCGCCGATGAGGACCGGGTTGTTCTTGGTGCGCCGGGAGAGCACCTGGATGACGCGACGGATCTCGGAGTCACGGCCGATGACCGGGTCGAGCTTGCCGCGCTCGGCGGCCTCGGTGAGGTCCTGGGAGTACTTCTCGAGGGCCTCGTAGGAGTCCTCGGCATCCTGGCTGGTCACCCGGCGGTTGCCGCGGACCGCTTTCAGCGAATCGCGCAGCCCCTTCTCGCTCAGCCCGGCGCCCTTGAGCACCTTCTGCGCCGACGACTCGACCGTGGCCAGCGAGATCAGCAGATGCTCGGTGGCGGCATAGTCGTCCTTCAGGGACGTGGCCAGCGTGATCGCCCCGGCCAGGACACGGGTCAGCGAACCCGAGGCAGCGGGCTGCTGCACCGTGGACCCGCTGGCACGCGGAAGCCCGGCGAGGGCGGTGGCCGCCGTGCGTGACAGCTCCTCGGCGTCCACACCGGACTTGGTGACCATCGACGTGGCGGTGCCCTCGTCCTGCTGCAGCAGCGCGACGAGCAGGTGGATCGGCTCGGTCGTGGTGTTGCCCGCCGTCGTGGCGGACAGCTGCGCGGCCTCGATCGCCTCGCGAGCCTTGGTGGTGAACTTCTCTGCCGAAAACTGGCTCATCTGTGTCTGCTCTCCTCCTGGGGATGCACCTGAGTCTGTCGCGGATGCCCGTCACCCGCATCTATCTCAACACATCAAAGTTGAGTCTATTCCACTCAAGTTTGGCTTTTTCCATTGCCCTGCCGACTGTGCCGGCGATCGGGCACACTCCTCCCGTGGACTCCCGAGGCGCCGTGCGCGAGCAGCTCGCCGCGCGCCAGCGCGAGGTCCTCGACGACCTGCTGGCCGGACGTACGCCGCCGGGGTTCGATCCCGCCGGGACGACCGCGACGACGCGGGTGCTGCACCACAAGCGCTCCTCGGCCGCCCATCATGCCGCCCCCGAGCTCGACCTGCTCCCGGACTGGCGCGCCCGCTTCCACGCCTGGGCAGCGCAGCACCCGCAGCAGGGCTGCGCCCACGACGACGTACGCACGTTCCTGGCCACCATCGGCCCCGGCTGGCTCCGCCTGCACGAGGTCTACGAGGGCCGGCGCCGGATCGCGCTCACCCACATCTCCGGCCGCCGGGTGCTCACCGTCGGCCTCGGCTCGCAGATCTGGCACCTCAGACGTCGCACCTGGAAACGGAGCTCCACATGAAATCCCTGATCATCATCGCGATCCTCGGTCTGCTCGTCTTCGCGCTGACCAAGGCAGCCGTCGGCGTCGGCCGCGGCAACCGGCGCCGCCGAGGCCCCCGGAGCCACGGCGGCAGCAACTGCAGCTCGGGCTCGTCGGGCTCCTCCTACGACTCCGGCGACAACCGCCACTCGTGCAGTAGCTCCTCCTGCAGCAGCTCATCCGGCGGCTCCAGCTGCGGCGGAGGCGGAGGCGGCGACTGACCCCTCCCCGCCGACTCGGCTCATCCTGACCAGGATCCGCGCCGAGTCAGCTCGTCAGAACGAGCCGACTCGGCATCAGAAGAGGTCTAGGACGGTGACCTTCCGTCGGCCGTCGACCTTGGCAGATCCGCTGACAAGTGGTTGACCCCGCAGGTCGGGAGGTACGGGAAACGTACGGGTTCAAGGCGAGCCGGGTGCACTGTAGAAGTTGGGGGACACCAACGACAGGCACGTTCTGCCGGCCCCCACACCAGAAGGTAGTTCTGACATGAATCGATCCCTCAAACGACTGCTCGCGAGCGCGGCCGCAATGACCAGCATCCTGGTCTCAGCAGCCACGTTCGCGACCGCCACCCCCGCGAGCGCCGCCGGCGCGTACAACACGTGCAACGGGTCGGTGCGAATGTTCATCGGCAGCATGTACTACAACGTGCCCGCCTACAACGGTTCCGTGAAGTGCAATCTGGTCTACAACACCGGCTCGTACAGCAACGCCGTCAAGGTTCTCCAGGCAAGCCTGAAGTACTGCGAGAAGATGTCGTGGATGGACGAGCCCGACGGCTACTACGGCGTTCAGACGTTCTCAGCTGTCGAAGCCGTTCAAGACAAGTACAACCTCGGCATCGACGGGACGTACGGCCCACAGACTCGGAACGCAATGAGGCACTACAGCAAGGCCTACGGGTGCGCGAAGCTGTCGTTCTGATCTTCGCCGACGCTGCGATCTGACCGGCATGAGCGTGCGGGCCGCGGCCGCGGCCCGCGCGCGCTGGCGGAAGGCGCTGGCGTCAGAAGAGGTCCAGGGCGGTGACCTTCCACTGGCCGTCCACCTTGGCCGCTTCCACCGCGATCTGGGCAGCCGAGATGGAGGACTCCTTGTCGGTGGAGCGCTGGGAGGCCTGGTCGAGGAAGACCAGGAGCTCGGCGGAGTCGGCATCGAGGGACTTGACCGCGGCGACCTGGACCTCGGCGCTGAGCGTGAGCTTCTGACCCGGCGCCTTCTCCTGGAGCTGCTTGAAGAGGAGGTCGTACTCCTTGCGGGCGTCGCCCGCCAGGAACTCGTCGGCGGCAGCGGCGGTCGGGCCGGGGTCGGAGAAGTCGTAGGAGAAGACCTGGAGCAGCCCGGTCGAGACGGCCGACTGCACCTCGGTGGTGGCCTCGGCGTCGACGACGGCACGGTTGCCGACGTGGTCGGTCTTCCGCTCCCGGTCGGCCTGCCAGAACGCACCCAGACCCAGGATCAGGGCGAGCGCGGCGAGGAACGGAGCCCAGCGGCGTACGTAGGTGGTCATGACATGTTCACCGCTACCTGCTCGAGGCTCTCCAGGAGCCAGTCGTCCCCGACCTTGACCAGGTCGGCCGCGAACCTGTTGCGCTTGACGGTCGGCTCGGCGTCCTCTGCAGAGCCCGACCCGTCGCGGACCGTGATCTCGACCGCGGCGATCACGGTCGCGCTGTCGTCGTCGAGCTCGGTGACCGCGGCGTCCATCACCGAGCCGGTCGAGATCTTCTTCTGCTCGGCGAGGACCTTGCGGTCCTCCTCGGTGACACTGGTCAGCTGGTCGTGCAGGGTGCCGGTGGTGACCGCGGCCCAGCCCTTCAGCCCCTCGTCGACCTTGCGGTGGTCGAGCGAGTTGAGGGTCTCGATGTGGCTGGTCGCGACGATGAGAACCCGGTCACGAAGGGCGGCCTCGTCGACCATCTCCTGGTCGTGGCCGCTCGCCCGCCACCAGGTCAGCGCACCCGCGACCAGCACGCACAGGGCCACCAGCGGGAGGGCCCAGGCGAGCACCCGGTCACGGGTCGACCTCGGCTCTTCTGTGGTCTCGACAAGCTCGACCACCTTCGCCTCCCTTCGTCTCTCTACTGTCGTGCTCATCGGGCCACCTCCGTAGCGCAAGCGCCAGAATACGGACGCGGCCCGCTGAAAGGTCCAAGGTTCGCTCGCTGACGCTCGCTCATCGCTCCCCCATCAGCCCGGCGAGCGTGGTGGGGACGCTAACCGTCTCCGGCTCGACTGTCTCGGTCTTCGTGGTTTTCGGTACGGCCTTGCAGCCCGCCGCGGTGTTGAACGGCTTGCCCTTGCTCACATCGGTGCCGGCGCGCAGATCGGTGCCCTCGTATCCGAAGACGCAGGGCGGCGGGTTGAAGAACGACGGCATCAGGCTCAGCCGCGCCCCGTTGGAGGTGTTGATCGCCCAGCCGATGCTGACCGCCTCCGGCACGGTCACGAAGGTCGACTCGAGCGCGGCGGCGTTGGTGCCGAAGAGGGTCGCGGGAGTGACCAGGTTGCTCATCAGGATGCCGAGCGGCTGGCCGACCTCCTTGACCAGCAGCGATATCTCGGTCGCCGCGCCGGGGGCCGCCCCGATCAGGTCGCGCAGGTCCTGGTCGGAGGAGGCGAGCGTCTCGGAGAAGAGCGCGAGGTCGTTGCTCCAGGCCTTGATGCTGGTCGCCGACTCCTCCTGGGTCTCGAGCACCTGGTCTGAGTTGCGGATCAGGCTTGCAGTGACCAGGAAGTTGCGGTCGGCCTCCTTCTGGAACGACAGCGACGTGTCGACCAGCTTCCGCAGGTCGGAGCCGGCCCCCTGGGACAGCAGGTAGGACTCGTCGATGGTCGTCACCAGGGCCTCCTCGGGCACCGAGGCGACGAAGTCACGGCCGGTCTCGATGACCTGGGAGGCGTCGTACGGCAGCGCCTCCTTCCCGGCGGAGAGCCGGTCACCGTCGGAGAGCCGGTCAGAGCTCACCGCGCCGCCGCGGAGGTCGAGATACTGCTCGCCGATGGCCGACCGGTTGGCGACCTTGACCGTCGCGTCCTTCGGGATCGCGGGAGCGTCGCCGTCGATCTCCAGGACCGCACGTACGCCGTCGGCCCCTGCCTTCAGGTCGGTCACCTCGCCCACGGGCACCCCGCGGTAGGTCACCTCCGAGTTCACGAAGAGCCCGCCGCCCTCGGGCAGCGAGACGTCCACGCGATAGGGGTCGTCGAGCAGGTCCAGGCCGACGTAGCGGGCCCCGACATAGCTCGTGCCGACGAGGGCGAGGGCGACGAAGAGGCCGAGCTTGACGCGTACGCCTCCGGTGAGCCGTTGCATCATTCGCTCCCTTCCACGGAGCCGGCGTCAGGGCCCGAGCCGGTTCCGTCGGGTGAGGACTCGGAGGTCGCCGACTCCGGGCCGGCCGGCGACTCGGACGGCGAGGAGGGCGAGGTCGAAGGCGACGTCGACCCGGAGCCCGACGGCGACGGATCGCCTGAGGACGGGTCCGAGGACGACGAGCCGTCGGAGGGCAGGATCGACTCCCCCGGGATCGACGGCGAGGACGAGCCCGGCACCGGTGAGCTGGTCGACGGCAGCAATCCAGGCGGTGCGTCCGACGACCCGGACTGGGAGGAGACCGAGCCGCCGGACGCGCCGTCGGACCCCGGCTGCAGCCACTCGCAGCCCTTGGACTGACAGCCGGCGGGGGTGCGGAAGTTCGTGACCATGAACAGGTTCATGTAGTCGCCGCGGATCGCATTGAGCACCTCGTCGGGGAACGGGTAGGTGAAGAGGATCTCCAGCGCATAGGGCAGGTCGGAGCCGGCCTTGGCGAGCTGGTCGAGGATCGGGTCGAGCAGCTTCAGGTCGGCGACGATGTCGTCCTGGGCCTGGTCGAGGGTGCGGATGGTGACCTTGGACAGCTTGTCGAGCGCCTTCAGCATCGCGATCAGCTGCGGACGCTGGTCGACGAGCACCTGCATCCCGGGCGAGAGCCCCTCCAACGCACTGGAGATCTTGTCCTTGTCCTTCTCCAGGGTGACCGCGAGCTCGTTGAGCGACTCGATCGCCGACGTGATCGAGGTCGACCTCGAGTCGAGGACCGAGACGAAGCGGTTGATCTCCGTCAGGAACGCCTTGATCTCCTCCGGTCGACCGTCGGAGATCTTCTGCATCTCGCGAGAGATCTCCTGGAACTGCGCGATCCCGCCGCTGTTGAGAACCATCGACAGCGCTCCGAGCACCTCCTCGACCTGCGCGGCCGCCTCGGTGTCGCCCCGCCCGAGGACCGCGCCATCACCCAGCGGCGAGCCCGCGACCGGCGTGGCGGGCGGGATCAGCGCGATGTACTTCTCGCCGAGCAGCGAGGTCTGCTGCAGTCGTGCCGTGGTGCCGGCGGGGAGCGGGACGTCGTCCCTGACCACCAGCGACACCCGCGCGCTGCGGCCGTTCTCGGTCAGCCGGATCTTGGAGACCCGGCCCACGGCGACGTTGTCGATCTTGACGCTGGACTGCGGGACCAGGTCCAGTACGTCGCTGAACTCGGCGCTCAGCGTGATCGGGTCCTTCCCCACGTCGGCGCCACCGGGGAGCGGCGCCTCATAGACGCCCCCGCTGACGGCACCCAGCCCGCAGCCCGACAGGGTCAGGGCGGCGGCCGCGACGACCGCTGCGGTTCTGGCCAGGTTCGTCATCACTGCTCCTCTCCAGCTGCGGAGCCGACACCGGGCAGCAGGACCGGCGGCGCGTCCTCGGAGGTCTGACCGGTGAGGCCGTCACCGGACCAGACGCTCAGCTCGTTCAGGTTGGTGCGGCCGACCAGGGTGTTGGATCCCGGGTCGTAGGCGTTGACGAACTTCTGCAGCACCTGCGGGATCGTGGCGACCGCCTCCTCGAGCGACTCGTTCTGGTCGACGAGGACCTGGGTCGGCCCGTGCAGGTTCTCGACGCTCGTCTGCATCACGCCCCGGTTGTCCTCGATGAACGACTCCAGCAGCGCCAGCGCCTCGCCGAGGTTGCTGACCGCGGAGGCGAGGTCGTCGCGGTCCTCGGCGAGATACTCGGTGACCTGCGCGAACCGGCGGTTGGCGTCCTCGACCCCGTCGTCGTGCTCGAGCAGCGTCTTGTTGAAGGTGTCGAGGTTCTCGACGGTGGCGAAGAAGTCCTGGTCGACGTCGGCCAGAGTCGCGGAGGCGTCGGCACCTTCCCGGATCACCTGGTTGATGTCGGCGCCCTGCCCGTCGAGGTTGGCCGCGATCACCTCCAGGAACCGCGACAGCGCGCCGTTCTGGTTGGCCCCGTCGGGACCGAGCTGCTTGCCGGTCTCGGTCAGCGAGGCGTAGAGGTCGTCGATCTCGACCGGCACGGCGGTCTCCTCGATGACGGTGCCGCCGCGGAGCTCGGGGCCGTCGACGTACGGCTCGGTGAGCTGCACGAAGCGGTCGGAGACGAGCGTCGGGGCGACGATCACGGCCTCGGTGTCGGCCGCGGCGGTCTGGCCGGGGTCGAGCGTCATCGAGACCTTCACGTGCTCGCCGACCGGGGTCACCGAGGTCACCTTCCCCACCGGCACGCCGAGGATCTGCACGTCCGAGCCGGGATAGAGCCCCACAGAGGCCTCGAAGAGCGCGGAGAAGGTGGTGCCCTTGCCTCCCTCCCGGACCCCGTACGCCGCAGCCCACCCGATCACGCCGACGACGGCGACCACGAGGAACCCTGAGATGAACCGACGGAGTCTCATCGCTTCCCTCCCGGCACACAGTCGCGGGTGACGTCGTTGTCGAGCACCGGCGCGTTGTTCTCGTCGAAGAGGCCGCAGCCGTAGACGTCGATCCAGGGGCCGTTGCTCATCGAGGCGCCGACGACGCGGTAGTAGGCGCCGATCTGGGAGAGCGCCTTGTCGAGGTGGTCCTGGTTGCGCTGCAGGATCACCGCCACCTGGTCGAGCTTCTCGAGCGCCGGCCGGAGCCGCTTCTGGTTGTCCTCGACCAGCCCGGAGACCTGCTTGGCGAGGTCGTCGGTGTAGGTGAGCATCTGGTGGATCGCCTGCCGGCGCGCGGCCAGCTCCTCGAGCAGCTTGTCGCCGTCCTCGATCAGGAGCCCGATCTCCTGGTTGCGCTCGGCGAGGGTGTCGGTGACCGTGGTCGTGGTCTTCATCAGCTCGGCCAGCTCCTGGTCCCGCGACGAGATCGTGCGGGAGAGCCGGGTGAGACCGGAGACCATGCCGCGTACGTCCTCGGGGGTGTCCTCGAAGACCTCCGAGAGGGCCTCCATCGACTCCTCGACCTGGGCCATGTCGATCTCTCCGACGGTCGTGGACAGATCGGAGAAGGCGGCGTTGACGTCGTAGGGGGTGGTGGTCCGGGAGACCGGGATCGGCTCGCGGAGATCTCCCGAGCCGCCCGGGTCCAGGGAGAGGAACTTGCGCCCGAGCAGCGTCTTCACCTTGATCGACGCGGTGGTCTGCGAGCCGAGCGTGACGTCCTTGGCGCGGAACCTGATCAGCACCTTGTCACCGTCGAGCTCGAGGGAGGACACCTCGCCGACCTTCACCCCGGCGACCCGCGCCTCGTCGCCGGGACGCAGCCCGGCGGCCTCGGCGAAGTAGGCCTCGTAGGTCTCGCCACCGCCGATGACGGGAAGATCCTCGGCGTTGAACGTGGCGAGGAAGACGCCGGTCATGGCGACGATCCCGATCACCGCGATGACGATCTTGTTGCGTTCGGCGAACGACTTCGGATAGCGGGCCATCATTGGCACCTTCCTGCCGGCGAGTCCACACCGAGGTCGCCGTAGTAGCCCTCGGGTTTCGGGATCCGCCCGTCGATGGAGCAGATGTAGAAGTTGAGCCAGCCGCCGTAGGTGGCCATTCGGCCGATCTCGTCGGTCTTCCGGGGCATCGTGGTCATGAACTTCGTCAAGACCTCCTCGTTCTCGGCGAGGTTCCCCGAGAGGTCGCCGAGGGAGTCGATCGAGTCGCGCAGCGGTTTGCGCCCCTCCTCCAGCAGCCCGGTCACGCTCTGGGAGAGCTCCCCCATCCCCTCGATGGTCGAGCCGAGGGTCTTGCGGTCCGCGGCCAGCCCGGAGACCAGACGCTGCAGCGTCACCAGGGTGGTGTCGAGCATCCCGGTGCGCTCACTGACCACCTCGAGGACCGAGTTGAGGTTGGTGATCAGGTCGCCGATCACCTGGTCCCGGTCGGCGAGGGTCGAGGTCAGCGAGGCCGTCGAGGAGAGCAGCGACTCGACCGTCGCTCCCTCGCCCTGGAAGACCGCGATGATCTGGGCGCTGAGGTTGTTGACGTCCTCGGGGTCGAGGAACTTGAACAGCGGCTGGAAGCCGTTGAAGAGCATCGTCAGGTCCAGCGCCGGCCGGGTCTCGTCGAGCGAGAACGTGTAACCGGCCCGCAACGGGTCGCCGCCTTGAGAGCCTGGCTCGAGGGCGATGTAGCGCTGCCCGATCAGGTTGCGGAACCGCAGCTCCGCCCGGGTCCCTTCGACCATCGGCGCCGACTCGGCCGCGGTGAAGACGACCTCGGCGGTGTCGTTGTGCCGCAGCCCGATGGACTGCACGGTGCCGATCTTCACCCCTGCCATGCGCACGTCGTCGCCCTTGTTGAGGCTGGTCGCGTCGGTGAACAGCGCCGTGAACGTACGCCCCGACGAGGTCGTCCCGTTGGAGATCGTCGTCGCCAGCGCCGCCATCGCCAGGACCGTCACCAGCGCGAAGACCACCGACTTGGTGAGTGTCACCGCAACCGAGCCGCCAGTGCCGCTTCTCATCGCACGATCACCTCCGTGCCTCGCAGGGCCGGGCCGAGCAGCAGGCTCGACCAGGTCGGATACTCATCAGGTGCCATGCCTTCCGCTGGTGCCATCACCTCGGCGATCAGCTGGTTCTCGCCCTTGGAGTTCTGCTCCCCCAGCCCCGTGGTCGCACCGAAGGTGCGCACCCGGTCCGTCGGCGGCGCCTCGATCTGCTCGACCGTGTCCGCCGTGTCCGCCGTTCCGGTGACCGCCGGCTGGGTGCCGGTCCGGCCGGTGACGTACGGGCAACGCGGGCCGCCGGTGCGCAGCTTCGGGACGTAGCCGGGGCGATAGGGCTGCCGGATGTCGGAGACGCTGACCAGCGCGTGGACGCCGTGTTCGTCGGTCCCCTTGCCGAGGTTCTTGGCCATCGCCGGCGCGTAGTCGCGCAGCGCGCTGAACAGGCAGGGGAAGGACGAGGCGTACGGACTGACCGCGCGCAGCGCGTCGCGCGAGGTGTCGGAGAGCACCACGATCGTCTCGCGGTTGCGCTCGAGCCACCGGTCGGTGTCCGACGCCGTCGTGGTCACCGACCGGAACGTCTCGGCGAGCTGTCTCTGCTGGTCGACCAGGGTGCTCGCGGTGATCGTCATGGTGTCCAGCGCGTCCAGCAGGTCCGGCGCCGCCTCCTCGAAGTGGCCCGCGACCCGTCCCAGTGAGGCCAGGTCGTCGGTCAGCTGCGGCACCAGCGGGTTGAGCCTCTGCAGGTAGTCGGCCCACGCCGAGAAGGCCTCGCCGATGTCGTCGCCGTTGTCGCGCAGCATCGTGGCCAGCTCGCTCAGCGTCGCGTTGAGCTTGTGCGGCTGGATCGCCTTCAGGACGGGGAGCAGCTCGTCGAGCACCTGCTCCAGCTCGACCGCCTCGTCGGAACGGTCCTGCTCGATGACGTCGCCGGCCTCCAGCTCCGGCCCGCCCGCCGTGGGCTGCAGGGCGACGTAGCGCTCGCCGAAGAGGGTCTTGGGCAGCAGCCGGGCGGTGGTGTCGGTCGTCAGGTCGGAGAGGGCCGCCGGCTCCAGCGCCAGCGTCAGCTCGGCGCCGCCCTCGCGCGCCGAGACGGTGCGAACGGTGCCGACCGGCACCCCGCGCAGCTTGACGTCGGAGCCCTCCTGGAGGGCGTTGCCGAGGGTGCCGGTGGTCAGCGTGACCTCGGAGCGGTCCACGAAGGTCTGGTCGTAGGCGAGCCAGGCGCCGAGCCCCACCGCGGCCACCACAGCCAGGTAGCACAGGCCGAGGAACGCATCACGAACTCTCGAGAGGCTCATCCCGCGATCCTCACCGTCGTCGTCGCGCCCCACATCGCCATCGACAGCGCCAGGTCGAGCAGCGCGACGACCACGATGGTCCGTCGCACCGAGCGCCCGACCGCGATCCCGACCCCGGAGGGTCCGCCGCTGGCGTAGAAGCCCAGCCGGCAGTGGATCAGGATGATCAGGATCGAGAAGATCAGCACCTTCCCGAACGAGAGCAGGATGTCGATGGGCGGCAGGAAGAGCTGGAAGTAGTGGTCGTACGTCCCGGCCGACTGCCCGTGGAAGTAGACCGTCACCAGTCGCGAGCCGGCGTAGGACGTCAGCAACCCGACGACGTAGAGCGGGATGATCGCGACGAAGCCGGCGACCACCCGGGTGGAGACCAGGTAGGGGATCGTGCCGAGCCCCATCACCTTGACCGCGTCGATCTCCTCGTTGATCCGCATCGCGCCGAGCTGGGCGGTGAACCCGGCTCCGACGGTGGCCGACATCGCCAGTGCCGCCACCAGCGGGGCGATCTCACGGGTGTTGAAGTAGGCGGAGATGAACCCGTTGAGGGTCGAGGTGCCGATCTGGTCGAGCGCTGCGTACCCCTGCATGCCGACGACCGTGCCGACGAAGATGCTCATCCCCGTCATCACCCCGATCGTGCCGCCGATGACCGCGAGCGCGCCGGTGCCGAAGGAGACCTCGGAGAGGATCCGGAGGATCTCGCGCGGGTAGTTCCTGATCGCCGACGGGATGCCGACCAGCACCTTGCCGTAGAACCGGATGTCCCGGCCGCTCTGGACGAGCCCGTCGAGCGAGCGGTCCAACCGCGACCGCTTCTTCACCACATCGACGGTCGCCATCAGGCACCCTTCCCAGGAACGAGCTCGAGATAGAGCATGGTGATCACGGTGTTGACGAAGAAGAGCAGCATGAAGGTGACGACGACCGACTGGTTGACCGCTTCACCCACCCCCTTCGGCCCGGGCTTGGTGTTGAGCCCACAGAACGCGGCGACGAGACCGGCGATCAGCCCGAAGAGGACCGCCTTGATCTCGCCCACCCATAGGTCAGAGAGCTGAGCGAGGGCGGTGAAGGAGGAGAGGTACGCCCCGGGCGTACCGCCCTGGATGATGACGTTGAAGAAGTAGCCGCCCAGGACGCCGACGACGCTGACCAGACCGTTGAGCAGCACCGCCGCGAGCACGCAGGCGAGCACGCGTGGCACGACGAGCGCCTGGATCGGGTCGACCGCGATCACTCGCATCGCGTCGATCTCGTCTCGGATCGTCCGTGATCCCAGGTCGGCACAGATCGCCGCCCCGCCGGCCCCCGCGATGACCAGCGACGTCACGATCGGCGCGGCCTGTTGCACGACGGCGAGGACGGAGGCGGCTCCGGTGAAGGACTGTGCCCCGATCTGCACCGTCAGCGTGCCGAGCTGCAGCGCGATCACCGCTCCGAAGGGGATCGCGACCAGCATCGCCGGGATCCAGGAGACGGAGGTGACGAACCAGAACTGGTCGAGCAGCTCGCGGGCTGCGAAGGGTCGCCGGAAGGCGGCTCGGAAGGTGTCCAGACCCAGCGCGAAGAGCGCCCCGACCTTGTCGAGGCCCCGGCTGACCGGGTCCTTGGTCTTGACCGCCGCCGGGGCTCGGTCAACCTCGTCGTCATCGGCGGTGTAGAGCGCCGCGGCTCCGCTCGCGACCCGGTCCGCGTGTCGCGCCGCCCCCTCGCGAGGCGCGCCGCTGGCCGGGGCGAGCTGGCGGGGCAGCACCTCGATGGCGCGGGCACCGGCGCGCACGGTCGCCACTCCCCCGGCGGGGTAGTAGGCCTGGCCCTCGACGTAGTCGTCGTTGACGCCGTGGTCGGTCTCCTCGCTCATCCCGATCGGCCCGATCGGGTCACCGCTCATGAACTGCGAGACGACCGGGTGGTCGGTGAGCAGGAACTCCTCCCGCGGGCCGTACATCACCAGCCGGCGCCGATAGAGCATGCCGAGGTTGTCCGGGAGCGTACGCGCCAGCTCGATGTTGTGGGTGACCACCAGCATCGTGGCGTCGGTGGCCGCGTTGACGTCGACGAGGAGCTGAGCGAGGTTGGCGGTACGCACCGGGTCGAGCCCCGAGTCGGGCTCGTCGCACAGGATGATCGAGGGCTCGGTGACCAGCGAGCGGGCCAGGCCCGCACGCTTCCGCATCCCGCCGGAGATCTCGCCGGGCAGCTTGTGCTCCTGGCCCATCAGGCCGACCAGGTCGAGCTTGTCGCATGCGATCTGCTTGATCTCCGACTCGCGCTTTCGAGTGTGGGCGCGCAGCGGGAAGGCGACGTTGTCGAAGACGCTCATCGAACCGAACAGCGCGCCGTCCTGGAAGAGCACGCCGAACCGCTTGCGCAGCTCTTGGCGCTGGGACTCGCGCGCCTTGACCATGTCGACACCGTCGACCAGGCAGATTCCGGCCTCGGGCCGCAACAGCCCCATCAGCGATTTCAGGAATACCGACTTGCCGGTGCCCGAGGGGCCCAGCAGTGCGGTGATCTCGCCCTGGGGCAGCGTGAGGGTCACGTCGCTCCAGATGTTCTGGGACCCGAAGCTCTTGGTGAGTCCGGTGACCTCCACGGTGCCGCCCATCGCGGGACCTCCCTGTTTCTGCCGTTGTGGGGTGCGTCAACGATCGGACAGTACGTGTGGCCCCGGTCACAGGGGAGAGATAAATCGATCGAGGGTCAAATCAGTGCCGTGTTTTGTCATGCGCATGACAAATCAGCCCGGCCGAAACCCGGTGCACCTACCCCGTTCGGCCGCACGGCGGCACAGTCGTACCGAATTTCAGGGGCAGGCAAGGCAAAGGCGTGCCATGGTGGTCGATACCTTCTCGGGCTTGTTGGACGAAGGAGCATGACGTGCAGCGGAGCACGATATGACGCAGACCCAGCGGTCTCCCGGTCTTCCTGGGTCGGCCGTGTGGATGCTGAAGAGCCTGGAGAGCGAGGTGCGGCCGATCGCTCTCCAGATCACCCGTCACCTGCGCGAGAGCCTGCCCGCTGAGACCGAGGGCTTCGAGGAGATCATCTTCACCGCCGTGCACGGCGCGATGTCGCACTTCATCGACCTCGGCCTCGGGCGAGCCGCGCCCTACACCGCGATCGACGACCACTTCCGCAAGGTCGGCTTCCGGGTCGCCGCTCTCGGTGAGGCCCGGGCCATCGTCGACGGGGGCATCGACATGGCCACCACCGAGCTCTGGGACGAGCTGCGCCGCCGGGCGGTCGAGAACGAGCTCTCCGCGGCGGCGCTGAACGCGCTCAACGAGATGATGACGGCGTACGTCGACCACCTGACCGCTCAGGTCACGGCCGGTTTCGAGGCCGGCACCGAGGCGCGCGACCAGGACAACGACGTCGCCCGAGCGCGGCTGATCGATCGCATGCTGTCGGGCGCCTCCGCCGCCGAGATGGAGGTGCAGGCGGCGCTGGGCGAGTGGGACCTGCCCGAGAAGGTGACGGTCATGGCGGTCGAGCTGCGAGACGGCGGCCGGATCGCCGCCGACGCCCTGTCCGCCACCGCCCTCACCCGCCGTCGTGAGCCCACCCAGGTGGTGATCTGCCCGCCTCACGACGCCGCAGCCATCACCAAACAGGTGCGGGCAGCAGCCGGGCCGAAGTCCCGGGTCTCGGTCTGCTGGCCGGTGCCGCCCGAGGATGTCCCCGCCGCCTGGCGCTGGGCCAACCGTGCCCTGGCGCTGGTCAACGCACGGGTCATCCCGGCCAAACCGGTCATCGACTGCCTCGCCTACCGCACCGAGATCTGGCTCCACGCCGAGCCGGTGATGCGCCGTCAGCTCGCCCAGGAGCTGCTCGAGCCGCTTCTGGCGGAGTCGGAGAACTCCCGCGAGATCCTCACCGAGACCCTGCTGGTCTGGCTCGAGACCCGGGAGAGCGCGCCGGCGATCGCGGCCGTGCTCGGGGTGCACCCGCAGACGATCCGCTATCGCTGGAAGCGGATCAACGAGCTCTTCGGTGAGTCTCTGCGCGACCCCGAGTTCGTCACCCAGCTCCTCCTGCTGCTCAAGGCGAGCGTGCCGCTCTGGGTCGCCGGTGACCAGAGCGACTTCGACCGCTACCAGCAGCAGACCGGATGACCTCGGGGTGATCGTGGTGATGCTGGAGCTGGTCGTTCTCGCGGTCGGGGCGTTGGCGGCGTACGTCCTGGGAGCGCGGTTTCCGCGCGTCGTCGCAGGCTGGGTCGGGCGCCAGTCCGGGATCGAGGCGGTGCCCGGACCCGCGTGGGCGTCGGCCGCGAAGGTCGATGCGGTGGTGCTCGACCGGTGGGGCACGGTGACGACCGGCAGGCTGAAGGTGACCACGGTCGACCCGTTGGACCCCGACCATGTCCGCAACCTGCGCTGGTTCGCGGGTGCGCTGGAGCACGAGGCCGAGGGCCGGCTGGCCCGGGCGATCGCCCGGCTCTCGCCCCGGGGCAAGGTGAGCGGCTTCGAGGAGGTGCCGGGCTGTGGCGTGCAGGGATCGGTCGACAGGCATCCGGTACGCGTCGGACGGCCCGCCTGGGTCGGCATGGCCGAGCGCAACGACCTCGGTGTGGTCGTCGGGGTCGAGCTGGACGGGCGACCCTTGGGCTACCTCGTCGTCGGCGACGAGCCCCGCGAGAACGCGCGGACGGCGATCTCCCGGCTCTCCGCGCTCGGAGTCACCCCGGTGCTGGTCTCCGACGACACCGCCCGCAACACCGAGCATCTGGCCGAGGCGTGCGGGATCGAGCGCTCTCATCCCGAGATCGCGCCCGAGAAGCGCGCCCGGCTCGTCGCCGAGCTCCAGGAGCAGGGGCACGTGGTGGCCGTCGTGAGCTCTCGCCCGGAGGACGCCGAGGCGCAGGCAGCGGCCGACCTGGCGGTGGGCGGGGATGGCGGCGTACGCCTGCAGGATCTCGACGTCAGCCGGGTCACCGCCCTGCTCTCGACGGCACGCGGGGTGGTCGCGGGGTCTCGGCTCGCCCGGCCGCTCGGACCGGTGCCCGCGCTGGTCGGCCTGGGGTTGGCGGTGCTCGGTCTCGGGTCGGTGGTCGTCGCGGCGATCTGTGCGCTGCTGTGCCTGGTGACGGCCGCCGCGGTGGGGACGATCAGCGTGATGCGGGCCGGAAACTTGTCACCTACGTGAGTAATTTCGGCCCAAGTCTGCCCCGACCTCGCTGAAAGCATTGTGGCGGGGCTCACATCCGTGGCTGGATCGATGTCGTCGATCTGTGCCCCACCCGAGGATGTGACCGAGGATGACCCCACGAGCCGGTCTGTTCGTAAAGGTCGCGGCAGTGCCCGTGGCCGCCGCGACCGCCGCCTGGACGATCCATGCGATCCAGGACCCACGACCCCTCGACGCCTCGGCAGAGGTGGCCCAGGTGCCCGTCGTCGACGTGCCGGAGCACGAGCTGCGGCCACCGGTGAGCGTCTCCGCGGTCAAGCCTCTTCCGAAGGTCACCCCGACGCTCGCGGCCAAGCCCGCCGGGTTCGCCGCGGACGCTGCGGCCGGCGTCATCCCCGACGTCGCGCTCGCGGCCTACCAGCGGTCGGCCTCCGTGCTCGCCGACGCCGACTCGGCCTGTGGGCTCGACTGGTCGCTCGTGGCCGCCATCGGCCGGGTCGAGTCCGACCACGGCCGCGCCGGGGGCAGCACGCTGTCCACCTCCGGGGTCGCGACGCCGGGTATCTACGGTGTCCCGCTCACCGGGGCCTCCGGGACGGCCCGGATCATGGACACCGACGGTGGGGCGTACGACCGTGACCTGACCTACGACCGCGCCGTCGGGCCGATGCAGTTCATTCCCTCGACCTGGTCCGAGGTCGGGGTCGACGCCGACTCCGACGGCCGCCGGGACCCGCAGGACGTCGACGATGCCGCGCTCGCGGCCGCGGTCTACCTCTGCTCGGGCTCGGCAGACCTGTCCACCGAGGCCGGGAAGCGCTCGGCGGTGCTGCGCTACAACCGCAGCGGTGCGTACGCCTCGGCCGTCCTGCAGATCGCCGACGGCTATCGGCTCGGCACCTTCGAGACACCGACCGGTGTCGTCCTGCCCGCCGCGCAGATCCCCTCCTCCGATCACGAGCCGCGCTCCGGCGCCTCGCCCAGCGCCCAGCCGCCCCGACGTTCTCCGGGTGGCTCGTCCTCGGGAGAGAAGGGCACCGGTACTCCCGGCGGCGGCACGACCACGCCTTCCGCACCCGCGCCGTCGAGCTCACCCTCCCCCGGCGGCGGGTCCGGCGGCCCGTCGCCCACCTCGGGCCCGGATCCGTCCGGCTCGCCCACGGATCCTCCGACGGAAGACCCGACCGAGACACCCACCGAGACCCCCACGGACACGCCAACCGAGGACCCGACCCCGACCGAGACACCGACCGAGACACCTACCGAGACGCCTAGCGAGACCGAGTCCGCCACCGAGTCCGCCGGCCCGGAGGGCTCCGCAGGCGCCTCCTGAGACTCGGCCCCCAGCGTGTTGGCCTCGGCACGCCCGTCCGCGGTCGGCTCGACCATCCCTCCTCTGCCGGTCGAGCCGTCGGAGCAGCCCCCGCGGAACGTGTCGAGGCCAACACTTCTCGATTGGACTAAATCGCGTTACAACTTCACCCGGTACAGGCACACTGGTGGCGCGGCCGGACCCACCACCAGGAGTGTCTCCATGCTGACCGATAACGACCGGCTCGTCGCTCATGTCGCGCGCCTCGGCGAGGAACACCCGCCGATCCCGATGGACTCCGTCGACTTCACCGTCAACGACCCGGCCGGCTTCGGGGCCCGTTTCGGTCACGTCCTCGACTACATGGCGCGCGTCGAGCTCGAGGTCGACCGCAACGTACTCGAGATCTCCACGATGCTCCCCAACCCGCCCGAGGTGGACAAGCGGTTCTACGCCGAGGTGTGGCAGCCGCAGGAGATCCAGCACGGCCTGATCCTCGACCGACTGCAGCAGATCCTCGGCCGCCCGCCGGCGACCACCGACCTCGACCATGTCGGTCTGAAGCTGAAGGTGCTCGGCCTGCTGGCCCATCTGGAGCCGTTCCAAGACGTCTGCCGGATGCTCTACTACCTGACCGGCATGGCCACCGAGCGCTCGGCCGTGATCGCCTACAACCTGCTCCACGACGGAGTCATCGAGACCGGAGAGCGGGCCGTCGCCGAGACGGTCATCGCGCCGATCAAGCGTCAGGAGCCGGGCCACTACGCCTTCTACCAGCTCTCCGCCCGCGCCCACTGGGCCACGCTCTCGGCCTGGCAGAAGTGGCTGGTCCGACGCATGCGCCGGATCTCCTTCGCGCCGGTCGGGGTCAACAACGCGACCCAGCTCGCCGACTTCGGCGACGTCATGGAGACCCTCGGCGTCGACCACGCAGGCCGTGACCTCGCCGCCGACGTCGCCCGCGTCGAGCAGGAGCTCCTCTGGGCCCGCGACCGCGGCCTCCCCGTCCCCGACTACGTCACCAGCGCCTTCCGCGATGCCGTCGAGGCGGCCCGGGCGCGCGCGGCTGCCTGAATGCTCACCGAGGCGATGTCCTGAGCCTCGGTGAACATCCACCCGTCACCTGCGCCACCTCGACACGAGCATCTCGACCGTCGCGCCCTTGATCGCCCGGCTGCCGGGAACGGTGCCGACGACCGTGCCCTTCTTCCAGTGCGACCGCACCCGCTTGCCGACGACGGGCTTGAACCCGGCCGACTTGAGCCGGGCGGTGGCCTTGGCGACCGAGAGACCCTCGACCTTCGGGATCTTGATGCCCTTGCCGTTGACGACAGCGGCACCAGGACGTACGAAGTTGGCGGAGCCCAGCTTGTTGTCGACCGCCCGCATCGCGTCGGCCCACATCGGGCCGGCGACGGTGGAGCCCGAGGCCGAGGCGACGTAGCCGCCACGGAGGCGCTGCCCGTTGAGGGTGACCCAGTTGCCCTCGTAGTTGGCACCGGCGATCATCGACGCGGTGGCGAGCTTCGGGGTGTAGCCGTTGAACCACACCGCGCGGTTGCTGTTGGTGGTGCCGGTCTTGCCGGCCGACGGCACGCTCAGCGCGAGCTTCTGCCCGAAGCCGCCCGGCTGCAGCACACCGCGGAGGATGTCGTTCATGGCGTCTGCCGTGCTCGGCCGCATCACCTGCTCGCAGGAGGAGGCGTACTCCTTCATCGTCTTCCCGTCAGGGCCGATGATCGCGGTCACCGGGCGCGAGTCGCAGTGCTTGCCGCGGGCGCCGAACGTCGCGTACGCCTCGGCCATCTCCAGCGGGGACACATCGACCGGTCCGAGGGTGAACGACGGCACCCGCTCGTGGGCGGGATCGGTCAGGCTGATGCCCATCTTCTTCGCGAGCGTGTAGGGGGCGCAGACGCCGGTGAACTGCTCGAGCCGGACGTAGAAGGTGTTCACCGACTCCCGGGTGCCGGTGTAGAGGTTCTTGTTGCCCGAGGTGGTCGAGTTGCCGACCGGGTAGGGGTTCGGGCTGAAGTTGCCCTGGCCGGGGCAGTTGGCGAAGGACGCCTGGTTGAACGTCTTCTTGGGCGGCGACGGGATCTCCTGCCGGAGCGGGAAGCCCTTCTCGATCGCCGCGGCGCCGACGAAGACCTTGAACGTCGAGCCCGCTTGGAAGCCGTTGGCGTCGCCGTACTCCTTCGGCACCAGGTAGTTGAGGTAGGACTCGCCCTTCCTCCGGTTCTCCCCCATCGGCCGCGACTGCGCGAGCGCCTTGACGTTGCCGGTGCCGGGCTCGACCATCGCCAGCGCACCGACCGCGTTGTCGGTCGGCGAGACACGACCGCTCACCGACCGCTGCGCCGCCTTCTGGAAGCTCGAGTCCAGGGACGTCTTGATCGTCAGACCGCCGGTCTGCAGCAGCCGCCAGCGCTCGGCCTCGGTCTCGCCGAGCGACTCGTCGGCGAGCAGCCACTGCAGCGCGTAGTCGCAGAAGAACTCCGCCGACGACCCGAAGCAGCCGTTGCGGCTGTCCTGCACATTGAGCCCGAGCTCGCTCTCCTTGAGCTTCTCGGCCTCGGCGCGCGGGAGGTCGCCGACCTGGGCCAGCCGCTCGAGCACCAGGTTGCGTCGAGCCACGGTCGCGTCGGGGTAGTCGGTCGGGTCGTAGCCGGTGGGGTTCTTCACCATGCCGGCGAGCATCGAGGCCTGACCCCAGGTCAGGTCGGCGGCGTCGACGCCGAAGTAGTGCTTCGCGGCCGCCTGCACACCGTAGGCGGAGTCACCGAAGTACGCCGCGTTGAGGTAGCGCTCGAGGATCCAGTCCTTGTCGTGGTGCTCCTCGAGCCAGATGGCGTAGCGGAGCTCGCGGATCTTGCGCGCCGTGGACTTCTCGGTCGCGGCGGCACGCTCCTCGTCGGTGTCGGCGCCGTAGACGAGCGTGGTCTTGACCAGCTGCTGGGTGATGGACGAACCACCCTGCACCGAACCCGACTCCGAGGCCGAGTTGCGCAGCAGCGCCCGCAGCGTGCCCTTGAGGTCCATCGCGCCGTGCTCGTAGAAGCGGGTGTCCTCGATCGCGAGCAGCGCCTTCGGCATGTTGGCCGAGATCTGGTCGAGCACCTTGTAGGACCGGTTCTGGTCGTAGAGGGTGGTGATCACCTTGCCGTGCGCGTCGAGGATGCGAGTCGTCTGCGACAGCTCGCCCATGTCGATGTCGAGCGGCAGGTCGTTCATCGCCTCGACCCCCGACTTGGCCGCGACCCCGGTCAGGTGGACGAACGGGATCGCCATCCCGGAGGCGACCAGGCCCGTCGCCGCCGCGACACCGATGAAGGCCGCGAACCGCATCACGACGCGATGGAACGGCAGGGAACGGACGACTTTGCGCGCCAAGATGGGGGCTCCTACCCGGGCCTCGAGCCAGGACCGGCGAGGGTTGCGAAACGATCGGAGAACAGGTCTTTCAGGATACCGGAAAGGCCAACACCGCCCACGGTCGATGCGCCACACTTCTGCCTGTGAATCCCTCGGTCTCCGGCGTCGCCGTGGCATGGCGACCCGGAATCGCCGACCTCCTCCAGACGTACGCCGCGGCCGGCCGTCTCGGGTTCACCGAGGTGATCGCAGAGAACACCGCGCCGATGCAGATCCCGCGGGCCGTCCTGGAACTCGGCGTCCCGGTCGTCGCCCACGGCGTCACGCTGGGCCTGGCCGGCGCCGACCGCCCCGCCACGGACCGCCTCACCCGGCTGGCCGAGCTCGCCGAGGCCCTCTGCAGCCCGTTCGTGTCCGAGCACGTCGCCTTCGTGCGGGCGAGCGACTCCCCCGACCCGCTCCATGGCGACGTCCTCGAGGCCGGCCATCTGCTGCCGCCGCCGCGTACGCCCGACTCGCTCGACGTGCTCGTCGACAACATCCGGATCGCGCAGGACCAGCTGCCCGTGCCGCTCGCGGTCGAGAACATCGCCGCCACCTTCACCTGGCCCGAGGACACCTTCAACGAGCCCGACTTCCTCACCGAGCTCGTCGAGCGCACCGGCGTACGTCTCGTTCTGGACGTCGCCAACCTCTACGCCTCCGCGACCGCCCGCGGCTCCGACCCGGTCGCCGATCTCGCCCGCTTCCCGCTCGACGCGGTCGCCTACCTGCACGTCGCCG